>NZ_JAAZQI010000017.1:0-152368 GCF_012275345.1 Rhizobium sp. SG570
ATCGGACATCTCGTCAAAACAATCGAGCCCAACGAATGCAACAACTACTTCGTCAACGCTGGATACGCTTCCGTCAAAACCTGAAACGCTCTAGCGCGGCCACCAGCCCCTGTGTCGAGGAATCGTGGCCGGCAGCGCTTTCCTTGCCTTCGATGACAGGCAGCAGACCGGTTGCCAGTTCCTTGCCGAGCTCGACGCCCCACTGGTCGAAGGAGTTGATGCGGAACAGCACGCCTTCGACGAAGACGCGGTGTTCGTAGAGCGCGATCAGGCGGCCAAGGGCGAATGGCGTCAGCTTGTCGTAGACGAAGGTGATCGATGGGCGGTTGCCGGTGAAGACGCGGTGCGGCGCGATGAAATCGGCCTTCTTGTCGTCCATGCCCTTGGAGGTGAGCTGCGCCTTGGCCTCCTCGAAGGTGCGGCCCTTCATCAATGCTTCCGACTGCGCCAGGCAATTGGCCATCAGCAGCTGATGCTGGTGGCGCAGCTCCGGCTCGAAACCGTTGGCGGCGATCATGAATTCGGCCGGGATGACGCTCGTGCCCTGGTGGATCAGCTGGTAGAAGGCGTGCTGGCCGTTGGTGCCGGGCTCGCCCCAGACGACCGGGCCGGAATTGCCTTCGACCGGCGTGCCGTCGATGGTGACGCCCTTGCCGTTCGATTCCATGTCGAGCTGCTGGAGGTAGGCCGGGAAGCGCGACAGGCGCTGGTCATAGGGCAGGATGGCGCGCGTCGGATAGCCGAGCACGTTGCGATGGTAGAAGCCGATGAGGCCGAGCAGCATCGGCAGGTTTTCCTTGAACGGCGCCTTGCGGAAATGGTTGTCCATCGCATGCGCGCCGTCGAGGAACTTGCCGAAGTTTTCGGGGCCGACGGCGATCATCAGCGGCAGGCCGATGGCCGACCAGATCGAGTAGCGGCCGCCGACCCAATCCCAGAAGCCGAAGACGCGCTCGCTGTCGATGCCGAAGGCGGCGACCTTGTCGAGCGCCGTCGAAACGGCGGCGAAGTGGTGCTGCACGGCGGCTTCGCCGAGCGCATCGGCGATGAACTTGCGCGCCGTCTGGGCGTTCGTCATCGTTTCGATCGTGGTGAAGGTCTTCGAGGCAACGATGAACAGCGTCGTTTCCGGCTTAACGAGCTTCAGAATGTCGGCGATGTGCGCGCTGTCGATGTTCGAGACGAAGTGCGAGCGCGGACCGTCATGGAAAGGCGCCAGTGCCAGCGTCGCCATGACCGGGCCGAGATCGGAGCCGCCGATGCCGATATTGATGACGTCGGTGATCGCCTTGCCGGTCGAGCCCTTCAGCGCGCCGGAGCGGATGCCGTCGGCAAACTTGCCCATGGCCGCCAGCACGGCGTTGACATCAGGCATGACATCCTTGCCGTCGACCAGCACAGGCGTATTGGAGCGGTTGCGAAGCGCTGTGTGCAGCACGGCGCGGTTTTCGGTGAAGTTGATGGCAACGCCCGAGAACATCTCTTCGCGCTTGGCCGCAATGCCGCCTTCAGCCGCGAGCTTTTCGAGAAGGACGAGGATATCGTCGTTCACCGCGGTCTTGGAATAGTCCATCAGCAGATCGTCGAACGAAGCGTTGAAGCGGGAGTAGCGTTTGGGATCGGCGGCAAAGGCGGCGCGGATATCCGTGGCCTTCGTTGCCGATGCGGTGCTCTTCAATTGATCGACGAGGGCGTTCATGGGAGGCTCCTTGCGGTTCGCGCCGCTTGCCGTCAGACGGGGCCGGGCGCTTTGAGTTTGGTCGCGGAAACTATTCCCTATGTAGGGCGTAAATCAAGTTCACGTATCGTCCAAAACGAAAAAAGGCCGCTCGCGGATTGGGACGAGCAGCCTCCTGAATGGCATGGAATTATGTCAGCCGCGCAACTCCTTGCGCAGGATCTTGCCGACATTCGATTTGGGCAGCTCCGCACGGAATTCGACGAAGCGCGGGCGCTTGTAGTTGGTGAGGTTGGCGGCGCAATGCGCCTTGATATCGGCCTCGGTCAGTGCCGGATCCTTCTTGACGATGAAGAGCTTCACCGCTTCGCCGGAATGCGGGTCCGGAACGCCGATCGCTGCCGCCTCGAGAACGCCCGGATGCATGGCGGCGACCTCCTCGATCTCGTTCGGATAGACGTTGAAGCCCGAGACCAGGATCATGTCCTTCTTGCGGTCCACGATCTTCGTATAGCCGCGCTCGTCCATGAAGCCCATGTCGCCGCTGCGGAAGAAACCGTCCGATGTCATCACCCGCGCAGTTTCGGCCGGCTGCTTCCAATAGCCGGCCATGACCTGCGGTCCACGGATGCAGATTTCACCGACCTCGCCGAGCGGCAGCGAATTGCCGTTCTCGTCGCGAATATCGAAATCGGTGCCTGATATAGGCAGGCCGATCGTTCCGGAGAATTCGGAGCTGTCGAAGCGGTTGGCGCTCGCGACCGGCGACGTCTCGGAAAGACCGTAACCTTCGGTGATCCAGGCGCCCGTCATCTTCTGCCAACGTTCGGCCACAGGCCGCTGCACCGCCATGCCACCAGCCAGCGTCGCAGTCTGCGACAGGTCGAGCTTGATGAACTCGGGATTGTTCATCAGGGCGTTGAACAACGTGTTCAGGCCGGGGAACATGTCGAACTTGTATTTGCCAAGCTCCTTGATGAAGCCCGGTATATCGCGCGGATTGGCAATCAGCACGTTATGGCCGCCGATCGACATGCCCATCAGCGAGTTCACCGTCAATGCGAAGATGTGATAGAGCGGCAGCGCGCAGACGAAGGTCAGCTGCTCGGGCCGCGGCTTGTTGATATAGGCGGACTGCAGCCAGAGCAGCAATTGCAGCTGGTTGGCGAGCAGATTGGTATGCGTCAGTATCGCACCCTTGGCAACGCCGGTCGTGCCGCCGGTATATTGCAGAAACGCGATGTCGCTGCCGGAGAGTTCGGAAGGCTTCAGCGGCAGGCGCGCCCCTTCGGCGATCACGGCCTTGAAATTGCGATGGCCGGGGATGGACCAGGCCGGTACCAGCTTCTTCACCTTGCGGACGATGAAATTGACGATATGGCCCTTCACGCCTAGCATGTCGCCGAGGGCGGTGACGACGACATGGCGCACATCCGTATGCGCCAGGACCTGCTCCACCGTATGGGCGAAATTCTCGAGGACGAAGATCGCCTTCGCGCCGCAATCGCGCAGCTGGTGCTCGAGTTCACGCGGCATATAGAGCGGATTGACGTTGACGACGACGAGGCCGGCGCGAAGTATGCCGTAGGTGGTGACCGGATTTTGCAGCACGTTCGGCATCATGACGGCGACACGATCGCCCTTCTGAAGGCCGAGGCTTTGCAGCCAGGCGGCGATCTTGCGCGTTTGCGTATCGAGGTCGCGATAGGTGATCGATTTGCCCATGCTGGTGAAGGCGAGCCGGTCGGCGTAGCGCGCGCAGCTTTCCTCCAGCAGTGCGACGAGTGATGTATGCTCCAGCGGCGGCAGTTCGGCCGGTACTATGTCCGGATAGGAAGCAAGCCATATTTTTTTGACTTGCGGTCTATCCGAAGGAGCGGAGACTGAATTCATGCGCACTTCCTCCTCTACGCATCATCACCACGCCCCGCCGCTTGCGCGGCGGTTATGTAAAGTGTCACCGCGCGACGGAAAAGTCTCCCGCTTTTCATATCGTCGCAGCTTTCGCTCGCAACTAAATCATTCGAGCGCGATGAAAGCTATAATAACCTTGACGTAAACGTCAATAATTGTCGTGCGCTCACGTTTTTTTACAGTTTTGAAAAAAATGCTGGAACTTTTGCGGTAACGGAGCGTTAATGGGCCGTGGGCGCATACCCATAGGAGCATCGTCTTGCCCTTATTGAGCAGATGGGGCGCTCCAAAGTTTATGTGACGCGTATCCAAAAGGAGGTGCGCATATGCATAAAGAGAGTGCCGAAATCTCTGGCCGTGACCTCTACGTCAAGGACATGTCGATGCTGGTCGCTTGCGACCGCGTCGAAGGATCGAAGGTATTCGGTTCGGATGGTAGGCAGATTGGTCATATTGAGCGGCTGATGCTTGAAAAAAGTGATGGACGCATTGCTTTCGTCATTCTGAGCTTCGGCGGCTTTTTCGGCATCGGTCAGGATCACTACCGATTGCCTTGGGAAAAGCTGCGCTATGATGCTCGTATAGACGGTTATCGTGTCAGCATGACCAAGAATGACATTGAGAAAGCGCGCCGCTTCGCCAGCAAAGACGAACACGACCATAAGGATCATGGCCACAAGAGCCACGATTATTTTGGCGTGCCGCCCTATTGGATGTAAGCGCGCCGCCAGATCCGGTTTCATAAGCCCCGCCGGTGCCGCGGGGCTTTGGCTTGTGCGGCTCTATTGAAACCGCCCGTGTCTTTGCACGACCTCGATCTTGTAGCCGTCGGGGTCGGTGACGAAAAACAGCAGGGCGAAAAGTTTCCCATCGCGATTGAGTTCGACGATCTTGCCGGGATTGAGCCCGAGGGCGGCCAGCCGTGCGTGTTCGTCTTTCAACTCATCGACCGAGACGGCCAGGTGACCATAGGCTTCACCGAGCACGTAAGGCTCGCTGCGGCCCTGGTTGACTGTCAATTCCAGCTCGAAGCCGGTCTCGGCATTGCTGAGATAGATCAGCGTGAAGGTCGGGAAGGCGACGCGGTCGGCGATCTCAAGCCCGAAAGCCTTGTTGTAGAATTCAACCGAACGCGCCTCGTCGAGGACACGGATCATCGTGTGAATCATCTTGGCCATCGGCGCCTCCGTATATCATCTGAGCATCTTCCCAAGCCAATGCCATCGGTCGCCGGACAAGACAAGTGCGCTTGGGTGGTGCCATACCAACATTCAACTATTGAGATTAAGGCGGCTCCGGGGCTTTTGAATTTCGATCAGCCTGCTTACACTCCGAGCATTCAGGCCAACGGCTCGATCGGCCAAAGCTAACTGATGTTCGAAGGGGGGACCTATGTACTACGCTATCCTGGCCTATCACGAAGAGGGCGTAGTGGAATCCTGGAGCGAGGAAGAGGATGCAGCGCTCATGGCCGAGTTGCTCCAGATCAATGATCGTCTCGTCAAGGAGAAGTCGCTCGGGCCGGCAGCCCGCCTTGGCCAGACGCAGCGCGCCGTGACCTTGCGGGGCAAGGGCGCAGGCATGGTCATCGATGGACCGTTTGCAGAAACCAAAGAGCAGCTGCTCGGCTTCTATGTCGTCGATTTTCCAACACTGGAGGCAGCCGTTGAAATGGCGCGCGACCTGCGTCGCGTCAACCCGACCGCCGTCTATGAAATCAGGCCGATCTCCCTCTATGTGCCCGGAGCGTCATTGGCCCCGAGCGAGGAAAACTAGCAGGCATTGAGGTATCGTTGATCGTGGGGCCGCTGCTTTCGATCCGACGAGGCGACACCTAGGGGCTTCAGTGGGGCTGCAGGCCGATCTTGCGGGTTATCGAATGTTCGATCATCTCCATGCCATCATAGATCAGCACCGCCATCAGGCCGACGATCAGGCCGCCTTGCAGGATGAAGGCGGTGTTGTCGTTGATCAGCCCGGCGATGATGACCTCGCCGAGGCCCTTGGCGGCGACGGTGGAGCCGATGGTTGCCGTGCCGATATTGATGACGGTCGCGATCTTCAGTCCTTCGATGATCAGCGGCAGAGCAAGCGGCAGCTCGACGCGGAACAGCCGCTGCCAGCCATTCATGCCCATGCCGTCGGCGGCATCGAGCACGGAGGCCGGCACCTGCTGCAATCCGGCGACGGTGTTCTCGAAGATCGGCAACAGCGCATAGAGGAAAAGCGCGATCAATGTCGGGACCGCGCCGAAGCCGGTGGTGGAAATGGCGAGCGCCAGCACCGCGACGGGGGGAAAGGTCTGGCCGGCATTGGCGATCGCCCGCGAAAGCGGCAGGAAGTCGGCCCCGATCGGCCGCGTGACGAAGATGCCGCCAAGCACCGCCAGGATACCGCTCGCGCCGATCGAGACGACGATCAGCTCGAGATGGCTGAGGGCAAGGCTCGGAAGACTGTTCTGCGTATAGATCGGTGAGGCGCCGAATTTCGTCAGCGGCGCCAGGATCGGCGTCAGCCATTCCGGACGGAACAGCAACACCAGCAGCAGTGCCAGCGCCAGCAGGCGAAAGAGATTGGCGGCGAGAAGTTTCATGCTTTGCGGCCCAGCTCTATCAGATGCTGGATCGAGATCGAACCGACCGGCACCTTTCTCTCGTCCTCGACCGAAGCCTCGTCGGCACCCTGCCAGATCAGTTCGGCCAGCGCGTCACGCAGATTAAGCGTTTGCGGCAGGCTGTAGCCGAGACCGGGCCTGAGAGGCTGCATGCTCTCTTTCAACGGCAGCAACGACATCAGCTTCAGCGCGCGGTCCGACGTGCCGGTCAATTGCTGCACGAAGGGATCGGCCGGCTCGGTCAGGATCTTCTCGGGCTCCGAACATTGGAGCAGTTTGCCGCCGCTCATCACGGCGATCTTGTCACCGAGATGGAAGGCCTCGTCCATGTCATGGGTCACGAGAACGACCGTTGTGCCGAACTGCTTCTGGATATCAAGCAGATCGTCCTGCGCCTTGCCGCGAATGACAGGATCGAGCGCGCCGAAGGGCTCGTCCATCAGCAGCAATTCCGGCTCGGCGGCAAGCGCGCGGGCGACGCCGACGCGCTGCTGCTGGCCGCCGGAAAGCTGGCTCGGATATTTGGCGGCAAAGGTGCCGGGATCGAGACGGAAGAGATTGAGGAGTTCTTCGACACGCCCCTCGATGCGCGTCTTGTCCCAACCAAGCAGCTCGGGGACGGTCGCGATATTCTGCGCAACGGTGCGGTGGGGAAACAGCCCGTGGCCCTGGATGGCATAGCCGATACGGCGGCGAAGCTCGGTCGCCGGCACACTCATAATATCCTCGCCGCCAACAGAGATGCGGCCCTCGGATATCGGCACCAGCCGGTTGATCATCCGCATCAGAGTCGATTTACCGGAGCCCGACGTGCCGACGATGACGGTGATCGTGCCCTTCTCCATGCTCATGCTGACATCATCGACCACGGTGGCGGCGCCGTAGCGTTTGGTCACGCCCTTAAGCTCGATCATGGCGGTCATGCGCGTTGTCCCCGGATGCTGTCGATGACCGCATCGAGGATGACGGCCGATGAGAAGGCGAGAATGACTGTCGGCACGGCGCCGAGCAACACCAGATCATTGGCCGTCTGGCCGATGCCCTGGAAGATGAAGAGGCCGAAACCGCCGCCGCCGATTAGGGCCGCGACCGTGACGAGGCCGATCGCCTGTACCAGCACGATGCGGATGCCGGTGAGGATGACCGGAAAGGCGAGCGGCAGGTCGATGCCCGTCAGGATCTGCCTTCGCGTCAAACCCATGCCGGCGGCGGAATCGCGCACGGAGGGATCGACGCCGGCAAGGCCGACGACGGTGTTGGCGACGATCGGCAACAAGGAATAGATCACCAGTGCCACCAGCGCCGGCGCCACGCCGATGCCCTGGATGCCGATCGCGGCGGCGAAGGGAACATGGGCGGCGATATAGCCGAGCGGCAGCATCAGAATGCCGAACAGCGCCAGGCTTGGAATGGTCTGCACCAGGCTCAGCGCCCGCAAGACCACGGCGCGCAGGCGCGGCTGCCAAAAGCAGAAGATGCCGAGCGGCAGGGCGAGCACGATGGCGATGGCGACGGAACCGAGGGACAAAAACATGTGGCCGAGCGCCTCGCGCCAGAATTTGTCGGCGTTATTGCCATATTCCTTCATGATCGACAGATTATCGAGCAGGCCGGAGCGCAGAACGGCGACGAGCAGGGCGGCATAGAGCGCCAGCGCGGCGACCCTAAGCCAGGGCGTCAGCCGAAGCTTCACCAGCGCATCCGAAATCATCAACCCCACAACGGCCAGCAACACCCAGAAGGAGCCGCCGGGCGTAATGCGCGCCACCGTGCTTCCAGTCGGCGTTGCCGCCGTCGAAACAAGCCCGAGCGTGACGATGAGCATGGCGATCGCAAGGGTGCCGATGCCGAGGCGAAGAAATTGATTGCGCAGGAACAGCACGGCAAGGGCGGCGGCCACGAGAAGGGCAAGCAGGATCATTGTGGCCGGCTGGCCAAGAAGCTGCGTGAGCAACTGCGGCTTGCCGGCGGCGATGCGGTTTGCCTTGACGATGATGAACGGCATCAAGGCCGCCGCCAGCGCGCCGCCCGCCACCAGCACCACTCCGAGACGGTCCACTCTGCGGACCGCTAGCGCATCTTCCATAAGGCAAGCTCCGTCAGCGCATGAGCCCAAAAAATGAGGCGGTTTCGGACAAGACCATGCCCATTTTAATGTCCCGCGGCTCCACTCTATCGAAAACGGAGCCGCGAGATCAGCGGCGAAGCCTTATTTCAGGAAGCCATTGTCCTTGAGGTAGGATTCGGCGACAGCCTTGGCCGGCTCGCCATCCACCTGGATGCGGCCGTTCAGCTTGCGCAGCACGTCGGCGGTCAGGCCCTTGAAGACTGGAGCCAGAACCTCTTCGATCTTCGGATTGGCCTTGAGCACGGCCTCGCGGATGATCGGCGTCGGGGCATAGACCGGCTGCACGCTCTTGTCGTCTTCGAGAACCGTCAGTTCGGCCGCTTCGATGGCGCCGTCGGTGCCATAAACCATGGCCGTGTTGACGCCGTTGGTCTGGTCGGCTGCCGCCTTGATCGTCGCCGCCGTGTCGCCGCCGGAGAGCACGACTTCCTGGTCGGGCTTGAGCTGGAAGGCGTAGGTCGTCTGGAATGCCGGCAAGGCCGCCGGCGAATTGACGAACTCGGAGGACGCCGCGATCTTCACGGGACCGCCGCCGGCAACCCACTTGCCGAAATCGGACATGGTCTTCAGCTTGGCCGGGCCGGCGACATCGCTGCGAACGGCGATCGCCCAGGTGTTGTTGGCGGGCGAGGGCGTCAGCCAGACGATCTTGTTGGCGTCATAATCCAGCTTCTTGGCGAGGTCGTAGCCCTGCTGCAGGTTCTTCCAGGCCGCATCGTCGGCCTTGTTGAAGAAGAAGCCGGCATTGCCGGTATATTCGGCATAGATGTCGATCTCGCCTGCGGTGATCGCCTTGCGCACGACCGGCGTCGTGCCGAGCGCGATGCGGTCCTGCGCCTTGATGCCGTTGGCATTGAGCGTGGCGAGGATGATGTTACCGAGCAGGGTGCCTTCGGTGTCGATCTTCGAGGAGACGACGACGTCGGCGGCGCTGGCACCACTGGCGAGCAACGCCGTCAGCGTGGCGGCAAGTGCAAGATTCTTGAACATGATGTTTCCCTTTGTACCCCGTTAAACCTTTGTTTTGCAGGCCCGCGCCGCCTCAAGGCCACTGTCCGGACACACAAGCGTTCGTGTGAGCCGACAACCCACAAGCGAATTTCTGACTGCTTCGGGCAAATAGCGCTCATCGAGAAAAAACGATGTCGCTTCGGTTTCCCGCTGCAGTCGCGCGATTATGACGAGCGTACTCGACATTCGCGCGAAATTGGATTTCTTTTTTCGGGGGCAAGTGCGTTTGTTTTTGTTCCCCTTACCCGTTTGACGCTGTTCCGATCTCATTTCTGTGGCTGGATCGGTTAGGCGACGAAGAAACGATAGCGGCCGCCCCTGTGCTTAGGGATATCTTTTTTCAAGAACACATCATATCGTCGGGCTATCAAAGCCGGTCCCGCTGCCGCAGCAGGACGCTCGCTTGGCGCGGAAGGAAGAAGGGTTTGTATCTCGGCGCATTGTTCATAGCCGACATGGTGTTCTCGGTCGGCTCCGTCAGGGAGACCGCGCGTCGGCTGTCTTTTTCTCCCTCGACCGTTTCCAGTGCGCTCCGCCGTCTGGAAACGGAGCTTGCCATGAAGCTCGTCGAGCGGGCATCCGGTGAGCTCGCAACCCTGCTTGCCAGCTCGAAGGTCCAGAAGGGGCTCCAGCCTATCCTTGTCGGTATCCGCCAGCTTTCCGCCCGGGTGAAGGAGGCGCCCGCGCCTGATGATTATGCGCAATGGGCGGCGCGCCTGCCGCTGAAGATCGCCACCATCGAGCGCTTCCTCGAAGTCGCCGATCAGGGCAGCATCAACCGCGCCGCGCGACGCCTGCGGCTGGGACAGCCGCAGCTTTCGCTGCAGATCGCCAATCTGGAGGAGCTGTTCGGCTGCCGCCTGTTCGAGCGGCAGGCGCAGGGTTCGGTGCTGACCGATGCCGGCCAGGAAGTCCATGCCATCCTCGCCGGCATCGCCCAGGCCTGGGACGAGATGAAGGCCGCGGCGGATGAGCGGTTTCAGCGGACCGCGCGTGCCGTTCGCATCGGGTCGATCATCCCGACAGGCTCTGAAAGCTGGGTCGCTCGCTCGCTTGCAAGCCTCGTGTCGCGCTGGAATATCGGCGGCAACCGCAACATGCTGTCGCTGATGCTGATGACCGCGGACGACCTGCGCGAGGCGCTGCGGTTCGGCCGCATCGATGTCGCCATCGTCGATTCCGTCTTCGGCCTCGATGCTTTCGAGCACATGGAACTTGTCGCGACCGATATGGTGGCGATCGCGCCGCTTGACAGCAAGGAGCAGACGGTGGCCGCGCTGGTGGAAAATCACCCGCTCTGCGTGCCGAGTTCGCGTACCGGCATCGGCAATGCCGCGACGGCCTTCGGCTACGATAGCCGCGACCGGCGCCGCTTCCGTGGCCGCGACATCACCTCGGCCGATTCCCTGCCTGTCATCGTCGATCTCGTGGCCAATCACGGTTACGTCTCGTTCCTTGGCCGCGTCAGCGCGCTTCCGATCACCGACAAGGTCAGGATCGTCGACCCCGAGCAGATCCTGCCATTGTCTTATCATCTCGCCCACAATGGCCGCAAAGCGTCGATCGAGGCATGCCGCCTGATCCACCAGGCTGTTCGCGAACTGGTGGCTGACGTGGAAGCACCCGGAAAATATCCGGCATCCCGGGGATAGGTGGAACCATTGCACCACCTTTGCGTTTGGGTAGGTTACGTTAGTCCGGACGTACGGATATTATAAGCCCCCCGGATCTCGTTCGGCACCCAAGGAGAATAAAAATGAAAATTCTGGCAACAGCGCTCGTCGCGCTGGGCATTGTCGCTTTGCCCGCAACTTATGCTGAGGCTCAAGATTATCATCGCTGGCATCATCATCGCCCTATGGTCGTTCAACATCACCAGCCTGACCATGGTTGGAATCGCCACCACGGCTGGCGTAACGACCGGCCATACCATCATCATCGCTGGGATAGGCGGCACCACAACCAGCCGCATTTCTCGCACGACTGACGATAAGCAACTGACATGTATAAACGGCGCCGGAAGGCGCCGTTTCTTATTGAGGCTACCGATGTCCGACCTTGGCAGGTTCCAGAGCGTGACCGGCGCAGGCCCATGTTTTTGCCCACTTTCTTGACGACGAGCGTGTCCGGCCCGCTTGCCGGGCACGGTGAGGCCGGAACCTCTCGAAAATACCCGCCATCTCCGGGCGTTTTGGAACAATCGGAGCGCAACCGCGTTTTATTTGCTGGTCTGGACAAGCGCGGATGATTCTAGCCGCGTCAGCGTCCGGCTTCCAAGGAGGCTGGAAATGAAAATTCTGGCAACAGCGCTCATCGCGCTCGGCGTAGTCATTCTACCCGCAACCCATGTCGATGCACGCCAACATCACCGCTGGCATCATCATCATACGGTGATCATCTATCGTCACTACCACCACCACTATCGACCCTATTACTATCGGCCTTATTCCTATTACCGCCCCTATTATTATGATGATTATTACCAGCCCTATTACTCCTTTGGCTTGTTCGGCTGGCCTGGCTATAGTCATGGCTGGTATGGTGGTCGGGGATACCATTCTGGTTGGTATGGTGACCGAGGATACCATCACGGATGGCATGGCGGCGGTGGCTGGCATAGATGGCGCAACCAGCCGCATTTCTCGCATAACTGAACATGCCGGCTGATATGCAAAACGGCACCTTCCGGCGCCGTTTTCCCGACGGATTACCTGCTGTCCGGCGTCATAAGCTCATGCCGGATTCAGAACATGAACGGCACGGGCAGCCATAAGATGCTTCACCTTCTCGCCATAGGCAGCCATATGCGCTGCGGCGGCGTGGGCTTTCAATGCGTCCATGCTCGCCCATTTCTCGACGACGACGAATGTATCAGGCCCGAATGCCGGATCGGCCCCGTCGACATCGACGACCGCCGTGTATTCGATGCAGCCATTTTCGGCGTGAACGGCCGGAACGTTCGCCTGGAAGGCTTGGAGCACTTCGGCCCGCTTGCCGGGCAGGGCGGTGAGGATGGCGAGAACGTGGATCATGATGATGTCCTTGAAACAATTGGATGATGCCGGTGAAAAATACCGGATGCCGCCGATTCCGCGACCGGTTTCGACCATTATCACAAAAAGACGACGCTCGAACGCTTGACTGTTCGGCTCAGCCCGAAAGCCTCACATGCGGTTGATATTTTTTGGATCGAGCGATCCGCTAAGCAGATGCCCGAATGCAATGATATTGCCCTGCAGGCGACCGCGCCGGTCGATATAGGCTGGTGGATTGACTGCGCCGACGATATTCGAGGCAACGTTGCCGCCCATCAGCTTGAGCGCCCATTGCAACGACACGGAGCGTTTTTTCACAAGGTAAAGCGGATTGGCGACCTGGGAATATCCGAGACGCGTGCCCGATGTGCGCCCCATTTTGACCCCGAGATGGACGCCGCGCAGCCGATTGAACCTGACGATCTTGCCGTATGGACGCAGCCTCCGGCACAGATCGACGTCCTCCTGCCAGGCATAAAGCGGCAAGGCTTCATCGAAATAGACACGATTGGCCAGGATCGGCTGCAAGCGGAAGATCATATTGCAGCCATAGGCATTGTGAGCGGCTTCGATCGATGGAACAGGATCAGGGGTCGCGTCCTCCTCGATGGCCCGGTCCGCTTCTTCCGCCGTCAGGCCCGGTCCGAGGATGCCGTCGCGGATGACCTCTCCGGTCGCCACGACAATCTCCTTGTCGGCCTCGAACAGCGCTTCCGTTTCGGCAAGATAGTTTGCCGCGGGAAAGAAATCGTCGTCAAAGAAGATAAGTGCATCCATGCCGGCGGCGGCATCGATGATCGCGTTGCGCTGCGGGCAGCTTCCCCGTTGAGATGAGACGATGCTCACGGGAAACGGCGCCGATTGCAATCGTTCCATGTCGATATCTTCGTCTGTGGCCGGGCAGAGGAAAAGGTGATCCGGCCTGCGCGTCTGCGCGGCAAGCCTGTCGATCATGCATGCCAAAATCGCTTTGCGACCGCATGTCGCAACACCCACAGCAATCTTCATGGTGCATCCCCCAATGTCATCCAGAACGCACAAAAACATCAAAATCTGAATCTTTGGTTGTATTTATTACGCGGATTCAACGCATCGCTTGCAAAGCGATTTCCCGTGCCATGATCCGCAAACGAGGGATTGCCGCCGAGGTCCTGCGAAAGCCCGCGAGATGACCGGCGCGCCGATCATGGCCGAAGCGGATGGCGGCCCCGAATGCCTGACGCAAGCCATGAATGCCAAGAATTTTCGCATCCATGGTTTTCAAAGCGGGCCGTCTCTGCGGTCTTGGCCGAAGTCAACGTCGAAGGTATCCGCCAGCATGAACACGCGCGATTCAAGATTTCACTACAAGGGCGGCATGCCGCATACGCAACTCAGCCTGCACCATACGGAAAATGCCCGGCTGCTGCCCGATCGTGGCGAGCTTCTTCACCGGTTGCCGCACGGAGGCATCTGCGCGGAGATCGGCGCGGCCTTCGGCGACTTCACCGGGGAAATCCTTGAAAAGAACGCGCCACGGGAGCTCTACCTCATCGATGCATGGGATACGCCCCGCTACCAGGACGGTCTGGAGCAGATCAGGACGACATTCAGAGGGGCGCTGGAAAACGGCCGCCTGCATATCGTGCAAGGCTATTCGACGGTAAGGCTGGCGGAGTTTCCGAACAGCTTCTTCGACTGGGTCTATATCGATACCAATCATAGTTTCGAGACGACATGGGAAGAGCTGTCGATCTGCCACTTCAAGGTGAAGCAGGATGGGCGCATTGCCGGTCACGACTTCTGCACCGGCAACGTCGTCGACGCTATCCCCTATGGCGTGGTCGAAGCCTGCACCAAGTTCTGCAAGGATTTCCATTGGCAGTTCGAATACCTGACCGTAGAATCCCAGGGGCACTTTTCGTTTTCGCTGAAACGGCTCTGAGTGCGTCTGATCTCGGCTTGCGGAACCGATTGTAGCCGCAGGCGATGATTCCGAAGAGGCTTACTTGGAAGCATCGGGTGTGTAAGGCTTGCACTTATAAGGTATCGAGCCTTCCTTATCACGAACGACGGCATTGCCTTCCGGATCGAGCTTCAAAGTCCAAGATGTTTGCAGGCCGTTCGAGCCCATAAAACCTCCCGTGAAGGTCACGTCGTCTCCTTGCCGGGTGAATCCGGTGACACCGCCAAGGTGGCGTTGATAGTCCTGCGAGCGCATGACGACGCCGACGAGATCCGCTGATCCGGTGGGAGATGACAAACCGTATCCGCCATTGGGCGCGCACGGCATCATGTCGGCGATGAATGGGCCGCTGACGCAACTAAGGACGTGGCCGAACTGCTTTTTGGAATTTAGGTGAACATATACGTTATCAATACCGTCGCCCTTGCAGAGCAGATGCATTGGCTTCTCCGCGGGAGCTGCTAATGCCATGCCGGTGGCTGCCAGATAAGCGGCGGCGGCGATTGCGTTCATGAGATTCATAGAGGCCTCCGATGGCAGCCATCATTAGCTTGCACGTTCGATAAGTCGAGTGCAGCCCATCTTGTTCTTGACTATCTTCGGTCCCTAAATTGGCCGCTTCGAATCGCGATATCGCGGCCACGAAATAGGGGAAACAGACACCTGAGAACGGCTGTAGCAATGTGTGGAAAGAGTAGTGCCTGGAAAAATGGTGCCGCTTGCAGGACTCGAACCTGCGACCCCATCATTACGAATGATGTGCTCTACCACCTGAGCTAAAGCGGCATTCAAGGGGCTTTGGTTCGGCCCCGCGATTTGCATGGCGCTGATACAGTCTATACGGCCAGATTTCAAGCGTCCAAATCGCCATTTCGCAAAAAAGCGAAAAGCCTGTGAAAAAACAGGCCGCTCCTTGCCCGTTCAAAGCGCCAGCCGTGCACGCGCCTGACGATATTCCGTCTCCAGCCGGTCCACCAGCGCCGCAACGGGCTCGATGGCCTTGACTGCGCCGATGCCCTGGCCGGAGCCCCAGATGTCCTTCCAGGCCTTGACGCCGGTCGTGGCCGCCTCGAAATCCATCTTCGAAGGGTCGGCTTCGGGCAGCTTGTCCGGATCCATCCCGGCGGCAAGTATGGAAGGTTTCAGGTAGTTGCCGTACACGCCGGTGAAATAGTTGGAATAGACGATATCGGCGGCGGCGCCGTCGACGATCGCCTGCTTGTAGGCGTTGGCAGCGCGGGCTTCCTCCGTCGCGATGAAGGGCGAGCCGATATAGGCCATATCGGCGCCAGCGGCCCGGGCTGCAAGAATGGCGCCGCCGGTGGCGATGGCGCCGGCGAGCAGCAGCGGCCCGTCGAACCATTCGCGGATTTCCTGGACGAGCGCAAAGGGCGAGAGTTGGCCGGCATGGCCGCCGGCACCCGCGGCGACCGCGATCAGCCCGTCCGCGCCCTTGCGGATAGCCGAGTTGGCGTGGCGGTTGTTGATGATATCATGCAGCACGATGCCGCCATAGGAGTGCACGGCCGCATTCACCTCAGGCACGGCGCCGAGCGAGGAGATGACGATCGGCACCTTGTATTTCATGCAAAGCATCAGATCGTGTTCCAGCCGCTTGTTTGACGTATGGACGATCTGATTGACCGCAAATGGAGCTGCCGGCCGTTCGGGATTTGCGGCATTATGTGCGGCAAGATCCTCGGTGATCATCGCCAGCCATTCATCGAGCTGGCTTTCCGGGCGCGCGTTCAGGGCCGGGAAGGATCCGACCACGCCGGCCTTGCATTGCGCCAGCGTCAGCGCCGGATGCGAGATGATGAAGAGGGGTGAGGCCACGACCGGCAGCCGCAGCCGCTCGGTCAGGATGGAGGGGAGGGCCATGAACATCATCCGTTTTTGACGTTTACGAAAACGTCAAAGAAATAGCAGATGTCCCAATCGGTGGGAAGTGCGGAGATGCCGGACAGCGTTCAGGTGCGACCCCCGCGAAAGTCGGCCCTGCCGGATCGGCCTTTTCGCCATCGCAATTGCGTCGTCTTTGACGTTTATCCCCGCCCGAGTGCGCGTGGCCTTGGTCGAAGGCTTGCGTATTGCCGGGCGGGGCGTTACCGAATCCGGTTAACGAATGATAAAGAATATGGCCGTCTTGTCGGTAGAGTATGCAGGTATGTTGCGAGTGAGAGTAAAGGACCTGATGTGAGCGGATTAGAAACGGCTATCAGAAGCGCGTTGGAGCGGTCCGATCGCGCCAATCCGGAAATCCGGGCTCGCATCTATCAGTCGGCGCGGCAGGCTTTGGAAGCCGGCCTCCGCAAGCAGGATATTACCGATATCAATGTCGTCTCCGCCCAGCGTCAGCGGCTGGAAGCGACGATCCGGCAGATCGAGGCCGAGGAGCGCGTCCGCCCGGCGGAGGAAATATCGGTTTCGCCGCAGCTCGATGTCCCGCATGTTTCCCCGGCGGTGCCACGACCGGCGGCCGGGCAGCCGGCACAACAGCATGAACCGGTCATGAGCGTGCGCGGTGAAACCCGCAACCCCTCGCTTTCCGTCCACGCTTCCGCTCCGGTCGAACCCGAAACAGTCGAGCCCGCAGCACCGGAGAGCGATTTCGGTGATATGCGCGCAGGGCCGGCCGACCATCTCGGCGCCGATAGCGCCATAAGGCCGGCGACCGCAGCCGCACCGGCAGCGGCGCGAACAATGAATTTCAAGCCGGAGCGCGCTGCGGTTCGCCGCAAGCCGCGCAAGTTCTTCTCGCGCCTGCTGGTGTTCTGCATTCTGCTCGCCTTCCTTGGTGTCGGAGCCTGGTGGATCAAGACTTCGGGCGTGTTCATGTCGGCGGCGCAGAGAGACACGAGTGTCCGCAATCCGCCGGCGCATGTCGATTCGCAGGATTTCAGCGGCGGCAACGGCGACGAAGATACGTCGGGCGACGGGGATAGCAGCGGCCCTGCCAATCCGGGGCTGGCGACCATCGACCCGCAGAACAGCTTTTCCGAAGAGTGGGTCGCGATACTGAAGCCGACGGACGCGTCGAAGGTCACCGCCGGCGCGCAGGCTAAGGCTGAGAATATTTCGGAAAACGAGGGGCCGGCCGTGCGGCTGACCTCTCTCAGCAGCGGCGCAGATGGCGCGGCCTCGGTCCAGGTGCCTATCAATGTGCTGCAGCAGATGGCGGGCAAGCCGTCGACGATCGCGCTGACGTTACAGTCCACCTCGGACACGCCGACGCAGATTACCGTCGAATGCGACTTTGGCTCGCTCGGCAGCTGTGGACGGCATCGCTTTACGGTCAGCCGCCAGAAGACGGATGCGCTGTTTCAGGTCCGCTACGATCGCTCGCTGGCGCCGACGAGCCCCGGCCGCCTGATCATCAACAGCGACGTCGACGGCAAGGCCCGCGGCATCAACGTCTACGCCATCCGCGTGCTGCCCGGACAATAGGCCCGGGCCGCCGTTCCCCTATTTGAGAACGTCTGGACCTATGCCGAGGATCTTTTCGTCGATTTCGCCAATGGCCTTTTTGTCCTTGTTGTCATAGTCGAGCGTCAGCAGGATGTGACGGATGAGGTTCAGACGAGCGCGACGCTTGTCGTTGGCGCGGATGACCGTCCATGGCGCGTAATCGGTATGCGTATCCTTCAGCATCCGGTCGCGCTTTTCGCCGTAGTCCTTCCATTTCGGCAGGGCGGCTATATCCATGGAGGAAAGCTTCCAGACGGCGCGGGGATCGTGGCATCGGTCGTGGAAACGCTTCAATTGCATCTCTCTGCCGATATCCAGATAGAATTTGAAGAAGGAGATGCCATCCTGGACGATGAGCTTTTCCATCTGCGGCGCCTGCTTCAGGAACTGCTCGTACTGCTTCGGGGTGCAGAAGCCCATGACCGGTTCGACACCGGCGCGGTTGTACCATGAGCGGTCGAAGAGAACGAATTCGCCCGCCGTTGGGAATTGGGCGACATAGCGCTGGAAGTACCATTGCCCGGCCTCGCGGTCCGTCGGTTTGGTGAGCGCCACGACGCGTGCCAGGCGAGGGTTCATATGCGCCGAGGTTGCGGCGATCGAGCCTCCCTTGCCCGCGGCATCGCGTCCCTCGAACAGCGCCATCACCCGCTTGCCTGTCGCCTGCAGCCAGAACTGCACCTTGATGAGCTCGATCTGCAGCATCTCCAGCTCTTGCTGATATTCCTCTTCCTTGAGCTTCTTTTTGTAAGGGTAGCCACCCGAAGTCAGCGCTTCGTCGTTGATCCAGCCCGGCAGCACGGGATCATCGACATCGAATATGCGCTTGCTGCCGCGGATATCCAGCTCCACAGCACGGCTCTTCGCTTGTTCCTCTCCCATATGTCAGGCTCCTCGGCTCTTTACGCTCTGTAAAACATGTCGCTTGGGCACGACAAAAGGCTCGCTGGGCAAACTGGGACTTTTATCCAATGGTTTCAAGCCCTTTGCGGCTTTCCTTCTTTGCCGGCTACATTTATTGTTGTGAGTTATCGCCTTCTGTGGATAGAGCCGAATACTTCTGTCATGAATCCCGGTTAAGAGGCGGAATCCAGCATTCCGTAACGACAGACAAAGGGACGGGCGCAATTGGAAGACGAATGGTCATTTGTCAGGAGACTGGCGCTGCGGTTGCGGCAGGAGAGCGCTATGCTGATCCTGGCGACGCTGATCGCCGTACTTGCGCTCATCGAGGGCATCAATACCGGCGCTGTCTTTTGGATCTGGGCCATCGTCATGATCGTCGCGCTGATCCGGCCTCCGCTGGTGGAGCGGATCGTCGTGCCGTCGCGGGAGGAACCTCAGCCGATCGATCCGGAAGTTCTGCTGCGCATGGTTTTTGCCGGATTGGCTGCACTCGACATCCCGGTGCTGATCATCGATCGCGAGGCATCCGTACTGGTGCAGAACGCAGCCGTCGAAAAGGCCTTCGGCGCCTTCCCCGCGGGGGCGCATATCTCCTCGAAGCTGCGCTCCCCCGGCCTGCTCGACATGGTGCGCGAGACCATAGCCACCAACACGCCGAACCAGATCGAGCATTCCGAGCGCCTGCCGTCGGAGCGCGTCTATATCGTGCGCATCGCGCCGGTCGAGCTGCCGGAGGCCGATGTCGAGACCGGCTTCTTCCTGCTGTCGTTTCGCGACATATCGGAACTGCGTCACATCGATCGCATGCGCTCCGATTTCGTTGCCAATGCCAGCCATGAACTGCGCACGCCGCTTGCGTCGCTGCGGGGGTTCATCGAAACCATCCAGGGGCCGGCCAAAGCGGATCCGAAGGCACAGCAGCGCTTCCTCGGCATCATGCTCGACCAGACGACGCGCATGAGCCGGCTGGTCGATGATCTCCTGTCGCTATCCAGGCTGGAGCTGAAATCGCACATCGCCCCGGATCAGAAGGTCGATCTCGTGCCGCTGCTCGGTCATGTGCGCGACTCGCTGCTACCGCTTGCCGGCGATCTTGACGTGACGATCAATCTGCATATGCCGGCGGGCAAGGTGGAGGTGCTGGGCGACCGCGACGAGCTGGTGCAGGTCTTCGAAAATCTCATGGAGAATGCCTGCAAATACGGCCAGGAAGGCAAGGCGGTGGAGGTTACCTTGCTGAACGAGCCGGGCCAGGCGGTTGAGGTCGTCGTGTCCGACAGCGGGCCGGGAATTCCCGCAGAACATGTACCGCGCCTGACCGAGCGCTTCTATCGCGTCAATGTCGAGGACAGCCGCTCCAAAAAGGGAACCGGCCTCGGGCTTGCCATCGTCAAGCACATTCTGACCCGGCACCGCGCCAGATTGATCGTCAAGTCGGAAGTCGGGAAGGGAACGGACTTTACCGTCCGTTTCTAAGAACCCCCATAAATCGCCCATTTTTGGCGTGATTTATTCCATTAATTTCAAAGAGATGACCTGTCATAATTGTTTCACTCGCCTGACATAAAAGGGCGGTGCTTTGGCCGCTAAGAAAGTGATGCTGAACCAGGCGGATGTGGCATCCGTTACAGCGCTCTTCAGAGCTCGTCAGGGGGATTCATTATGAATGCTTTGAAATTGTCTATTCTTGCGCTGGTTGCATCGGCTGCCTTTGCTGGTGCCGCGACGGCTCGCGATCAGATTCAGATCGCCGGCTCATCTACGGTATTCCCGTATGCCAAGATCGTTGCCGAAAGCTTCGGCGAGACCTTTACCAATTTCAAGACGCCCGTGGTCGAGTCGGGTGGCTCCGGGGCCGGCCTAAAGGAATTCTGCAAGGGCGTCGGAACGGATTCCATCGACATCGCCAATTCATCGCGCCCGATCAAGGACAGTGAAATCGAAGCCTGCAAGGCTGCCGGCGTCGCTGATATCCAGCAGATCAAGATCGGCTACGACGGCATAGTTTTCGCTTTCGACAAGAGCAATCCGGACATCAAGTTCGAGCCCGTCGATCTCTATAAGGCACTTGCCGCCGAAGTGGTCGTTGATGGCAAGCTGGTTCCGAATCCCTACAAGAAGTGGTCGGAGATCAAGCCGTCGCTGCCGGATTTCGAGATATCAGCCTATATTCCGGGCGAGAAGCACGGGACGCGGGAAGTCTTCGAGGAGCGGGTGCTTGCCGCCGGCTGCAAGGCTTCCGGAGCGGTCGACGTGATCAAGGCAGCCGTTTCCGATGCCGGCCAGCAAACCAAGAAATGCGTCGCTGTACGCAAGGATGGCGTCGCAGTCGATATCGACGGCGACTATCCCGAGACGCTCGCCCGCATCAATGCCAACAAGCACGGCGTCGGCGTTTTCGGCCTGTATTTCTACCAGAACAATGCCGACAAGCTGAAGGTCGCCACCGTCAGCGGCATCGTGCCGTCGGGCCAGACGATCGCCGATGGCACCTATCCGGTGTCGCGTCCATTGTTCTTCTACGTCAAGAAGGCGCATCTCGGCGTCATTCCGGGCCTCAAGGAATATGTCGATTTCTTCACGAGCGATCAGATGATCGGACCGGACGGCCCGCTGGCGGAATACGGCCTCGTGCCCGCTCCGGATGGCGAGCGCGACCAGATCCGCAAGGACTTCGCCGGCGGGAAGATCATGTAAGTGCATAGAGACTATGCACCGGTGCGGGTTTGATCCGCGCCGGTGTTCGCCGGGGAGTGGGAATGAGCATATCGCTGCTGTTGTTGTGTCTGTCGGTCATTGGTGCCCTTGCCTTCGTGCTCGGGCGCGCGAGGGCGACTGCGATATCAGGCGGCAGGTCTTCCTCGATGCACTCCCGGCTCGGCTATCATGGCGCCTATGCTGCGATCTGGGCGGTGCTGCCGGCCCTGGCGCTCGTCTGTGTCTGGCTGATCGTCAGCCCGATTATTATCGATCGCCTGGTGGTCAAGTCCTTTCCGGAAGAGGTGAGAACCCTTCCGCAGGCGGAGCTTAACCTCAGCTATGGCATGGTGCGCAGCATTGCCCACGGCATGCGCCTGCTCGATGGCCAGGAACTCGCCGCGGTTGACGGCGGCGCAGCCGATCTCCAGTTGCTTCTGGCGCAGAAGGGCGTGCCACTCGCGGTCCGCCCAACGGGTTACATGATCGATGCAGCCAATAAATATAACGGCATGCGCGAAGTCAGCCGGATGGTGATGTCTGCATCGGCGATCCTTCTGTCGTTGCTTTGCGCGGTTCATGGCTTGCGTGCCATCGCCCCGCGTTTTCGCGCCCGCAACCGTGTCGAGCAGGTCATCCTCGGCGCCCTGATCGTCGCCTCCTCCATTGCGGTGCTGACGACGGTCGGGATCGCCTTTTCGATGCTTTCGGAGGCGGCGCGTTTCTTCAGCATGGTACCTGCCCATGAGTTCTTCTTCGGCACTGTCTGGGATCCGCGCTTCACCGGTGCCGGCTCACAGACATCCGGAACTTTCGGCTTGATACCCTTGCTGGCCGGCACGATCTATATCGGTCTCGTCGCCATGTTGTTCGCGGTGCCGATCGGCTTGTTCGCCGCCATCTACATGGCCGAATATGCTTCGGCCCGCGTGCGCTCGATCGCCAAGCCCCTGCTCGAAGTGCTGGCCGGCATTCCCACGATCGTCTACGGCTTCTTTGCCCTCGTCACGGTCGGGCCGTTCCTGAGAGACATCTCGGCGGAGATCGATGGCCTGCTAACGGGAAGCTATACAAGTTTCATCGAGGCGCAGAGCGTCCTGACGGCGGGCTTCGTCATGGGCGTCATGCTCATTCCCTATGTCTCCTCGCTGTCAGACGACATCATCATGGCCGTGCCGCGGTCGCTGCGCGATGGCTCGCTCGGTCTTGGCGCCACCCGCTCGGAAACGGTCAAGCGCGTTTTGCTGCCGGCGGCACTTCCGGGCATCGTCGGCGCGCTGCTGATGACCGCCTCGCGGGCAATCGGCGAAACGATGATCGTCGTACTGGCCGCCGGTGTCGCAGCTCGCATGCAGTTCGATCCCTTCGAACCCATGACGACGGTTACCGTGAAAATCGTCAACCAGTTGACCGGCGATCTGGAGTTCACCTCGCCGCAGACGCTGGTCGCCTTCGCGCTCGGCATAACGCTGTTCTGCCTGACGCTCTGCCTGAACGTCTACGCGCTCTACATCGTCCGCCGCTACAGGGAGCAATACGAATGAGCGACATCGTATCCTCCCCGTCACAGAATATTCCGCGCGGGCTTACGCCGGGCGCCCCGGCGCGGCGCGATATCGGCATCAAGCAGCGCTATGCCGCCGAGCGCCGCTTTCGGGCCTATGGCATCGCCGCCGTAGTCTTCGGCCTGGTCTTCCTTCTCACGCTTGTCTCGACCGTGGTCCGCAACGGTTATACCGCCTTCGTGCAGACCTCGATAACCCTACCGATCGAGTTCACCGAGAAAGTCATCGACCCCACCGGCAAGCGCGCCAGCGATCCGAAGGTGCTGATATCAGCCAACTACCCGGTCCTCATGCGCGATGCGCTGGTGAAGGCCTTGGGCATCGATCCTTCCGATCGCGTACTCGTGCGCGAGGCCACGACAATGGTGTCGGACAGTGCGCGGATTGCACTGCGCAACAAGATCATGGCCGATCCCTCGATCATCGGAACGACTGGGAATGTGACGTTCCTTGCGAGCGCCAATATCGACTCCGCCAACAAGGGGCAGATCGACCTGGCGGCCGACGAGAAGGATCGCAAGGTTTCCGATCGGCAGCTCGGCTGGATGAAGCAGCTGACAGCCAGCGGCGCGCTGCACGAAGCTTTCAACAGCGGTCTCTTCCTCTCGGGCAACTCGAGCCGCCCCGAGGCAGCGGGCCTCGGCGTCGCGCTGATCGGCTCGCTCTATCTGATGCTGACCGTCCTCGCGCTCGCCTTGCCCGTCGGTGTCGCCGCTTCGATCTATCTGGAGGAATTCGCGCCAAAAAACCGGCTGACGGATCTGATCGAGGTCAACATCAACAATCTCGCGGCGGTGCCCTCCATCGTCTACGGCCTGCTCGGCCTTTCGGTGTTCATCAACATGATGGGGCTGCCGCGCTCTGCCTCGCTGGTCGGCGGGCTGGTGCTCAGCCTGATGACGCTGCCGATGATCATCATCGCCACGCGCTCGGCACTGCGGGCGGTACCACCATCGATCCGCAGCGCGGCACTCGGCCTCGGCGCGTCGCGCATGCAGATGGTCTTCCATCATGTGCTCCCGCTCGCCATGCCGGGCATCCTCACGGGCACCATCCTCGGGCTGGCGCATGCGCTCGGCGAGACGGCGCCGCTGCTTCTGATCGGCATGGTCGCCTTCGTCGCCAACTATCCGGCCTCGCCGCTCGATCCTTCGACGGCGCTGCCGGTGCAGATCTACATGTGGGCGAGCGAAGCGGAGCGGGCCTTCGTCGAGAGGACCTCCGGAGCGATTATCGTGCTGCTCTTCTTCCTCGTTGCGATGAATATCGGCGCGATCCTGCTGCGGCGCCGCTTCGAACGGCGCTGGTAGGGGAGGGCGACCAAATGAACATGATGACGGAAGCCGCGGGCGAAAGAGCATTAGCCAAGAAGATGATGACGATCCCCTATAAGATGATCGGCCAGGACGTCTCGGTCTTTTACGGCGACAAGCGCGCGCTCTTCGATGTCAACCTGAACATTCGCGCCAATACGGTCACGGCGCTGATCGGTCCTTCCGGCTGCGGCAAGTCCACTTTCCTGCGTTGCCTCAACCGCATGAACGACACGATCGAGACCTGCCGCATCACCGGCAAGATCACGCTCGACGATCAGGATGTTTATGACAACAGCATCGATGTCGTGGAGCTGCGCGCGCGCGTCGGCATGGTCTTCCAGAAGCCCAACCCGTTTCCGAAGTCGATCTACGAGAACGTCGCCTACGGACCACGCATCCATGGCCTGCACAGCTCGAAAGCCGATCTCGAGCATATCGTCGAGACCAGCCTGCAGAAAGCCGGTCTCTGGGGCGAGGTCAAGGATCGGCTCTATGATGCCGGCACGAGCCTGTCCGGCGGCCAACAGCAGCGTCTGTGCATCGCTCGCGCGGTCGCCGTCAGTCCAGAGGTCATCCTGATGGACGAGCCATGTTCGGCGCTCGACCCCATCGCAACCGCAAAGGTCGAGGATCTGATCCATGAGCTGCGGGAAAACTTCACCATCGTCATCGTGACGCATTCCATGCAGCAGGCAGCCCGCGTTTCGCAACGCACCGCAATGTTTCATCTCGGCCATCTGGTTGAGGAGAACGATACCGATAAAATGTTCACCAATCCCGACGATTTCCGCACGCAGGATTACATCATGGGCCGTTTTGGTTGATGATGCCGTGCGCGCGGCTCCTTTCACACAGTTCACCTTGAGGATAGAAAAATGGTCTCCACTCACATTCTCTCTGCCTATGACGAAGACCTGAAGTTCCTGACGCGCCGCATTGCGGAAATGGGCGGTCTGGCCGAGCAAATGGTCAGCGACAGCGTTCGCGCACTGGTCCAAAGCGATACCAGTCTTGCGCAGAAGGTCATTTCCGACGACGTCATTCTCGATCATGCGGAACGGGAAGTCGGCGACAAGGCGATCGTCACCATCGCCCGCCGGCAGCCGATGGCCGCCGACCTGCGCGAGATCATGGGCTCGATCCGCATCGCTTCCGATCTGGAGCGTGTCGGCGACCTCGGCAAGAACACCGCCAAGCGCGTCATCGCCGTGCAGGGCACAGGCGTTCCGCGGCGGCTTGCCCGCGGCATCGAGCATCTCTCCGAACTGGCGCTCAGCCAGCTCAAGGAAGTGCTTGACGTCTATGCCACCCGTTCGCCGGACAAGGCTGTGTCGATCCGAGAGCGCGACGAGGAAATCGACGCGATGTACACCTCGCTCTTCCGCGAGATGCTGACCTACATGATGGAAGATCCGCGCAACATCACCACCTGCACGCATCTTCTCTTCTGCGCCAAGAACATCGAGCGCATCGGCGACCATGCCACCAACATCGCCGAGACGATCTATTACATGGCGACCGGCGCCCAGCCAGAAGGCGAGCGCCCGAAGGATGATACCGCCAACACCGTTGGCGCGGTGACGGAATAATCTGGAAGCGAAGAAAAGGAGACCAGAGGCGCATGGTTCCGAGAGTTGCTGTTGTAGAAGACGAGGAAGCGCTCAGCGTTCTGCTGCGCTACAATCTCGAGGCTGAGGGCTTCGAGGTCGATACGATCCTCAGAGGCGATGAAGCCGAATTGCGTCTCCAGGAGCGCATCCCCGATCTTCTGATCCTTGACTGGATGCTCCCCGGTGTATCCGGCATCGAGCTCTGCCGCCGGCTGCGTATGCGGCCGGAGACGGAGCGCCTGCCGATCATCATGCTGACGGCCCGCGGCGAGGAAAGCGAGCGCGTGCGCGGTCTTTCCACCGGCGCGGACGATTACGTCGTCAAGCCGTTCTCGACGCCGGAGCTGATGGCCCGCGTCAAGGCGATGCTGCGGCGCGCCCGCCCGGAGGTTCTCTCCACGGTACTGCGTTGCGGCGATATCGAGCTGGATCGCGAGACCCATCGCGTTCACCGCAAGAGCCGCGAAGTGCGGCTGGGACCGACGGAATTCCGCCTGCTGGAGTTCCTGATGTCCTCGCCGGGCCGGGTCTTCTCGCGTTCGCAGCTGCTCGACGGCGTATGGGGACACGATATCTATGTCGACGAACGTACCGTCGACGTGCATGTCGGCCGCCTGCGCAAGGCGCTCAATTTCTCCAATATGCAGGATGTCATCCGCACCGTTCGCGGTGCGGGTTACTCCATGGAAGCTTGAGCGGGTACGCCCGTTCAGGCGTCGACATAGCGGCGGAAACAGAAAACGGGCCTTTCGGCCCGTTTCGTTTATCTTATCTGGAGCGGTTACGCGTTTCACGGACTCGCGTGACCGCTCTATGCTATTGTTTTTACGCAATTCCGGACGGAAAACCGCTTCGCACTTTTCCCGGAATTGTTCTATGGGGCATCTCAGCCGCGCGGTTGAGCTGGCCGACGCCGTTCATGCACCGGCTGGTAGGCCAGGCGCTGATGGTAGCCGCAATAGGGCGATGCATCCGGGCTCTCGTTGCCGCAGAAGTGGAAATCGTCCTTCAGCGGGTCACCGACGGGCCATTTGCAGGTGCGTTCCGTCAGCTCGGTCAGGACGAGGCGCCGAGAGATCGGAACGACGACGTTGGCAGCCGGACGATATTGGATCTCGTTGACCGCATCGACCTCAATCTCTTCCTTGAGCATGGTCGCGCCCTGCTGGCGGGTAACCGTGCGGGTTGCGACGCGCGATGTATAATTCGATGCGCGGGGCGCCGAGGCGCCGCGCTTCGGCGTTCGGGCAGCGGTCGCCGTGCCGCCCGCCTTCGCTCGGCCCGGCAGGCTCAAGCGGTGCACCTTGCCGATGACGGCGTTACGGCTGACACCGCCCAACTGCGCCGCGATCTGGCTGGCGCTCAACCCTTCGGACCATAGCTTTTTAAGCTTCTCGACGCGTTCGTCTGTCCAATTCATGCCCTGTCTCCGCTGTCGCGTTTCCGATGGCAGAATCCTTCACCATTGCCCCGCATAGGATCGAGGCGCGAAACGCTCTAAAATTGTGGTGACTAGTTCCGCCGCATGCAGTCTAGCAATTGGTTTTTAACCTAGTGTGAGGCTGACTCCGTGACAAGAGTCGCGGGAATCTTGAGGAATCGATTTCGAGGTTTTCCCCAACTTGCTGTCCTGGCGTGGCATTTATGCAATATGATCCGGCCAACGCATCCCGTTCGGCCGCGGCCGCTCTCTCGCACCTGCTAAATCGCCAGTTTTGTTGACATCGCGGTGCAAAACATCAATAGTGCCCACGCCGCCGCAAGGCGGCATTTTTGATTTTTTCGGACCCGTTTCATGGAAAGGAAGCGATTGGTCCTTAGGGTTGTGATCGAGGAGATACGCCATGGCCGAGACAGCGGCGCTTTATGACACCTATATGCGCGCTCCGCTGCGGTTCGAGCGAGGCGAGGGCGTCTGGCTGATCACGGAAAATGGCGAACGCTACCTCGATTTCGCGGCCGGTGTGGCAGTCAATTCGCTCGGTCATGCGCATCCCCATCTCGTGGCCGAGCTGAAGGCGCAGGCTGACAAGGTATGGCACCTGTCCAACCTCTACGAAGTGCCCGGTCAGGAGAAGCTCTCGAAGCGGCTGACGGAAGCCACATTCGCTGACAAGGTGTTCTTTACCAATTCGGGCGCCGAAGCGCTGGAATGCGCCATCAAGACGGCGCGGCGCTATCAGTTTGCCAACGGGCATCCCGAGAAGTTCCATATCATCACCTTCGAAGGTGCTTTCCACGGTCGTACCATCGCGACGATCGCTGCCGGTGGCCAGGAAAAGTATATCGAAGGCTTCGGCCCGAAGGCCCCCGGCTTTGACCAGGTGGCTTTCGGCGATCTTGATGCGGTTCGTGCCGCAATCACCGATGCGACGGCTGCGATCCTGATCGAGCCGGTGCAGGGCGAGGGCGGTATCCGCCCGGCGACCAACGAATTCCTGCGCGGTCTCCGCGATATCTGCGACGAGCACGGTCTGCTCCTGGTGCTCGATGAAGTACAGTGCGGCGTCGGCCGCACGGGCAAGCTTTTCGCCCATGAATGGGCCGGCATCAAGCCCGATATCATGGCGGTGGCCAAGGGTATCGGCGGTGGTTTCCCGCTCGGCGCATGCCTTGCAACGGCAGAGGCAGCCTCCGGCATGAAGGCCGGCACGCACGGGTCGACCTATGGCGGCAATCCGCTTGCCATGGCGGTCGGCAATGCGGTGCTCGATATCGTGCTGGCCGATGGCTTCCTGGAGCATGTGCGTGATATGGCGCTGGTCTTCCGCCAGGGCCTTGCCTCGCTCAAGGATCGCTTCCCGGATATCATCGAGGACATCCGCGGCGAAGGTCTCATGCTCGGCATCAAGGCAGCCATCCCGCAAGCGGATCTGCTGCAGGCGATCCGCGCCGAGCATCTGCTGGGTGTTCCGGCCGGCAACAATGTCATTCGCCTGCTGCCGCCGCTGGTCGTGACCGCCGAGGAAGCGCGCGAAGGTCTTGCTCGCATCGAGCGTGCGGCCGAGCGTGTACGCGCCGCCCGCGTCAAGAAATCAGCCTAAGTTCGACGCCCGCAGTCGGGGCGTTCTTGCCCTATGCGGGCGTTATTGTTTTTTCTGGAGTACAGGTGAGGACATGGCTTCTCCGAAACACTTTCTCGATCTCTCGGCCGTAGCGGCCGCCGATCTGCGCCACATCATCGATGACGCGATCGTGCGAAAAAGGGCGTTGAAGGCGGGTACCGCCGACAAGCCGCTTGCCGGCAAGATGCTGGCGATGATCTTCGAGAAGCCTTCCACACGGACCCGCGTCTCCTTCGACGTCGGCATGCGCCAGCTCGGTGGCGAGACACTTTTCCTGTCCGGAACCGAAATGCAGCTCGGCCGCGCCGAGACGATCGGCGATACGGCGAAGGTGCTGTCGCGCTATGTCGATGCGATCATGATCCGCACGACCGATCATTCGCGCCTGCTGGAACTGGCGGAGCATGCGACCGTTCCGGTCATCAACGCGCTGACCGACGATACGCATCCCTGCCAGATCATGGCCGACATCATGACCTTCGAGGAGCATCGCGGCCCGGTCAAGGGCAAGACCATTGCCTGGACGGGCGACGGCAACAACGTGCTGCATTCGTTGATCGAAGGCGCGGCGCGGTTCGGCTATCGCATGAACATGGCGGTACCTCTTGGTTCCGAGCCCAAGGATCACTATTTGAACTGGGCCCGCAACCAGGGCGCCGAAATCATGCTCTCGCATGATGCCGACCGTGCGGTCGCCGGTGTCGATTGCGTGGTAACCGATACCTGGGTTTCCATGAATCAGGAACACCGGGCCCGCGGTCACAACGTCTTCCAGCCCTATCAGGTCAACGCGGCTTTGATGGCACAGGCCGGCAAGGACGCGTTGTTCATGCATTGCCTGCCCGCCCATCGCGGGGAGGAAGTGACTGATGAAGTGATCGATGGTCCGCAATCCGTTGTTTTCGATGAGGCGGAAAACCGCCTGCATGCGCAAAAGTCGATTCTTGCTTGGTGCCTGGGCGCAATCTGAGGATATGAAACCGCGTCTGAGGGCGCGGGCGCAGTAGGAGTAGAGCAATGGCCGAAAATGCAGCCTCGCTGGGTCAGTTTGATTTTGCCGGTGACGATCACGTGGTTCCCTTCCAGGTGGAAGGGCTCGATGTGCGCGGTCGTGCCGTACAGCTTGGTTCGTTGCTGGACGCAATTCTTGCCCGGCACAACTATCCGACCCCGGTCGCCCGGCTTTTGGCCGAGGCCATCGTCCTGACCGTCCTGCTCGGAACCTCGCTGAAGTTCGAGGGCAAGTTCACCGTGCAGACCAAGAGCGACGGTCCCGTCGACCTCCTGGTTGCCGATTTCTCGACGCCGGAAAATGTCCGCGCCTACGCTCGTTTCGATGAAGAGGCTCTGGCAAAGGCGATCGCCGCCGGTGAAACCGAGCCGGAACAGCTGCTCGGCAAGGGCGTGCTCGCCTTCACTATCGATCAGGGTCGCTACAGCCAACCCTATCAAGGCATCGTCGCTCTCGACGGCGCCTCGCTCGAGGAGATTGCCGGCACTTATTTCCGCCAGTCGGAGCAGATACCGACTCGGGTTCGCCTGGGCGCCGCAGAACTTTTCGATCGTGACGAGAACGGCAAGCCGCGGCATCGCTGGCGGGCGGGCGGCCTGATCGCGCAGTTTCTGCCGGAAGCGCCGGAGCGCATGCGCCAGCCGGATCTCCATGGCGGCGATGGCGATAGCGGCATGCGTGATCATGTCGAGGACGATGCCTGGGCGGAAGCACGCAGCCTGGTGGAGACCATCGATGCCGATGAATTGACGGATCCGCTTGTCGGCACCGAGCGCCTGCTGTTCCGCCTCTTCCATGAGCGCGGCGTGCGCGTCTACGAACCAAAGGCGGTTTTCGACCGCTGTTCCTGTTCGCGCGACAAGCTGAAGGGCGTGTTGCAGGGGTTCTCGGCCGAGGAGATCGAGGCCAGCCAGGAGAACGGCGAAATCGCCGTCACCTGCGAATTCTGCTCGACCACGTACCGCTTCGAGGCAGCCGAGATAAATGTGGCCTGATCGGGCTCAGTTCAGCGTGCGCATCAGGTTGGGCGTATCGAGGGAGAAGGCGGGGATCTTGACATGGAAAAGTTCCCCGTCATCCGTCTCCATCTGGTAGTGGCCGAACATCATTCCCGAGGGTGTGTCCAGCGGGCATCCTGAGGAATATTCATAGGTGTCGCCAGGCCGCAGATGCGGCTGTTCGCCGACGACGCCGGGGCCGGTCACTTCGTCGACTATTCCGTTCATGTCGGTGATATGCCAATAGCGCGTCACCAGCCGAACGGAAACTTTCGAGTGGTTGGAGATGATGATGCGATACCCCCAGACATAGCGATCGTCATCCGGATCGGATTGCTCCTCCAGATAAAACGGCTCCACGACCACTTCTATGTCGCGTGTTAGGGCGCGATACATGCCTGATACCTTACCACTGCGCTGGAGCATCAAGCGTCGGACAAACGCTGGAAAAGCCTCAGTATCTTTAAGTCTGCGGCATATTATCCGCTTTCCACCGTCCCGCAAATGCAGGATCTCTAGCGGTATCCTACAAGCAACCTATTCCGTCAAGGAACGGATCGGTGAAAACCCGCGTGATCGGCCGGAGCATCCCGGTTTTTAGCTATTACGGCTAATATCGAAGGTTAATAGGCCGCAGCCAAAAGTATCACAGGCCGCTTCTCTTTCACTGTTATCCCGCATACTGCTGCCCGAATACCCTCCATGGGCGGAAACGCTTACGGAAATTGCAGGTTGACTTGAGACTCGATTGTCATGTCCGCCACGCCTCAATCCAAATCTCTAGATCATATAATTCCCAAACCGGTCTTGTGTTCCCCGAGAAGCGCTTCTCTGCGATTTCCCGGCGAGGGGATTTCGGCTATCATCTGATTCTGGCATGGCCCGTGCCTCCCCCCTCCATCCGGGAAAGTATACTTCATGCGGGGCTGTCGATCATCAAACCGACTGTTTGAGCGCCGGGCATAAGGAGGGGTTGCGGTCATTGCTCGCAATAGGAGGTTTACAATGAGGCTTTCCGCCCCTGTTTATCATTTGAAGCGCAAGGCGCGGCTGCTGTCGCGTCAACAGAATATTCCTTTGCATGCCGCGCTGGATCGCGTAGCGGCCCGCGAAGGATTTCAAGGCTGGAGCTTGCTTGCGGCCAAGACGCAAGCGGCCGTACCCGCCGACGATTTGTTCTCGCTCTTGAGTCCGGGCGATCTGGTGCTGGTCGGCGCGCGGCCCGGCCAGGGCAAGACATTGATGAGCCTCAAGCTCGCCGTCGGAGCCATGAAGGCTGGCAATCGCAGCGCCTTCTTCACGCTGGAGGATACGGAGAAGGTCGTCCTGGATCGCTTTCGGATCATCGGCGTGGATCAGGCCGAGTTCAGGGAACTGTTCGAGCTCGACAGTTCCGATGCCATAAGTGCCGATTACATCACTCGCAAATTGGCCTCAGTGCCGCGCGGCACATTGGCGGTGGTCGACTATCTGCAGATACTCGATCAGAAGCGGGAGAAGCCAGAATTGATGACCCAGGTCCGGGCATTGAAGGCCTTCGCGCGCGACAAGGGCGTGATCGTCGTGTTCATCTCGCAAATCGACCGTTCATACGATCCGGCGCTGAAGCCATTGCCCGATCTCGATGACGTTCGTCTGCCGAACCCGCTGGATCTCGCGCTTTTCGACAAGCTGTTCTTCTTGCATGCCGGCAAGGTTCAATACAAGGCGGCGAGCTGACGCTGGCCGTCTGCTTGCATCATGGCCTGCTCAGGGCAGGTCGGGCCGCCCGGAAAATCTCCGGGCGGCTTGTCGATTGATATCAGGCGGAGACCTGTTCCAGAGCGCGGGCGAAATCCTCGACCAGATCCTCGCTGTCTTCGATACCGGCGGAGAAGCGCACGGTGCCCGGCGAAATGCCGAGTTCGGCGCGCGCCTCGTCGGTGAGGTTCTTGTGCGTCGTGGTGGCCGGATGAGTGATCAGGCTCTTGCTGTCGCCGAGATTGTTGGAAATCCGCACGATTTCCAGTGCGTTCTGCAGCTTGAAGGCCGCTTCCTTGCCGCCCTTCAGCTCGAAGGCCACCAGCGTCGAGCCGCCGGTCATCTGCTTTGCGATGATATCGGCCTGCGGGTGATCCTTGCGGCCGGGATAGATCACGCGGGCGACCTTGCCGGGGTGCCCGGCAAGGAAATCGGCCACCTTGGCGGCATTCGCCGTCTGCTGCGCGACGCGCAGCGGCAGTGTCTCGATGCCCTTCAGCAGCGTCCAGGCGGTGAACGGCGACATGGCCGGGCCGGTGTGGCGGAAATAATCCTGCAGGTTCTCGTCGATCCACTGCTTGTCGGAAAGGATGACGCCGCCGAGCGAGCGGCCCTGGCCGTCGATATGCTTGGTGGCGGAGTAGACGACGATATGGGCGCCGAGCTCCAGCGGCTTCTGGAAGAGCGGGGTGGCGAAGACGTTGTCGACCACGACCTTGGCGCCGATCTGGTTGGCGAGTTTGGCGACGGCGGCAATGTCGACCACTTCCAATGTCGGATTGGTCGGGCTTTCCAGGAAGAAGACCTTGGTCGTGGGACGGATGGCCTTTTCCCAGTTTTCGACGAAACGTCCGTCGACCAGCGTGCATTCGATGCCGTATTTCGGCGCCAGCGTTTCGACGACCCAGCGGCAGGAGCCGAAGAGCGCGCGAGCGGCAACGATATGGTCGCCGGCCTTCAACTGGCAGAGAATGGCGGCGGTGACGGCGGCCATGCCCGAGGCCGTGGCGCGGGCATCTTCCGCGCCTTCCAGCGCGCACATGCGCTTTTCGAACATGTCGTTGGTCGGGCTGCCGTAGCGGGCGTAGATGAACCCATCCGTCTCGCCCTTGAAGCGTGCTTCCGCCGCTTCCGAGGTGTCGTAGACGAAGCCCTGGGTCAGATAGATTGCTTCGGATGTTTCGCCGAATTGCGAACGGAGCGTTCCGCTGTGAACGAGCTGGGTTGCGGGGCGCCAAGTCTTGCTCATGCCATCACCACTTTCAAAACAAAAAAACCGGCCGCAATTGCAGACCGGTTTCAACCCGGTCTTTTTAGCCACTTATTTAACGTGGCTGCAAGCCGACCGGCCAAATCACCACGGGATAAGTTGCAATACTGCCGTTGATCGCTTGCGTCAATTCCCTGAGTTTGGTTTTGTCTGCGACAAATTACTGTGCCTGGCGCCCGTAGGCTGCGCAAAGGATCACGGTAACACTTGGAATTTGCACATGACCCTTCAGATCGCGCTATGGTTTGCAGGATTGTGTGCCGGGGATGAGGCATGATGGCTCGCAATACTGGAATTCTAGCCGATCGCGCCATTGCGGCGCTTTTTGACGCGGGGCGGCTGACGAGCGAACGGGAACTGGACGCCGATCAGATCCAGCCGGCGAGCCTCGATCTTCGGCTCAGCGCGCATGCTTTCCGCGTCCGCGCCAGCTTCATGCCCGGCCCGTCGCATCTCGTCGCCGACAAGCTCGACCGGCTGAAGCTGCATGTCATCGATCTTTCCGAAGGCGCTGTGCTGGAAACCGGCTGCGTCTATATCGTGCCGCTGATGGAGCGCCTCGATCTGCCGGCTGACATGTCTGCGTCGGCCAATCCGAAAAGTTCGACCGGCCGCCTCGATATCTTCACCCGCGTCATCACCGACCGGGCGCAGGAGTTCGACAAGATCCCGGCCGGCTATTCCGGCCCGCTCTATCTGGAAATCAGCCCGCGCACCTTCCCGATCGTCGTGCGCCGCGGCTCGCGCCTGTCGCAGATCCGTTTTCGCGTCGGCCAGGCCGTGCTCACCGAGCCGGAACTGCTGGCCCTGCACGAGACCGAAACGCTGGTGGCCAGCAAGAAGCCGAACATCACCGGCGGCGGCATCGCGCTGTCGATCGATCTTGCCGGCGACAAGGAGGGCCTGATCGGCTACCGCGGCAAGCATCACACCGCCGTTGTCGATGTCGACAAGAAGGCCCAGCACGATATCTTCGATTTCTGGGAGCCACTCTATAGCCGCGGCCGCACCGAACTGATCCTCGACCCGGACGAATTCTATATTCTCGTCTCTCGCGAGGCCGTGCATGTGCCGCCGCATTATGCCGCCGAGATGACGCCCTTCGATCCGCTGGTCGGCGAATTCCGCGTCCACTATGCCGGCTTCTTCGATCCGGGCTTCGGCCACGCGCCGTCCGGCGGCCGCGGCAGCCGCGCCGTGCTCGAAGTGCGCAGTCACGAGGTGCCTTTCATCCTCGAGGACGGCCAGATCGTCGGGCGCCTGATCTACGAACACATGCTGGAACAGCCGAGCAGCCTCTACGGCTCCGGCCTCGGCTCGAACTATCAGGCGCAGGGCCTGAAGCTGTCGAAGCACTTTCGGCTCTGAGGGGCTGGCGACTGGCCTTGACAGAGACCGCCAACTGTTGGACATCTCAGGGTGTCAGGCGGGTGTAGCTCAATGGTAGAGCAGCAGCTTCCCAAGCTGAATACGAGGGTTCGATTCCCTTCACCCGCTCCAACTTGCCCTTGTCAAAAACGGCCTCTTGTTTTCAGCGCAACCTTCAGCGCTTCGCCGAAGGTTGCGATCGGGCGGGCGAGGGGTCCTGCCGGCGGGCGATGCACCAGCCAGTTGACGACTTTCGAGCTGAAATCCGGCGCCTCGATGACCTCGACGGCATCGCGCCAGCGGCTTTCCGATAGCGCCGCCGGTGTCAGGACGCCGATACCGAGACCGCGTGATACCAGCGACATGTGCAAATCGGCGCTCATGGCTTCGCCAGCTCGACGCATCAATGGCCTCTTCGTCGGCATCTTCTTTCTCGGCGGCGCGCTGGGCTCGGCGCTTGCCGGCACCGCATGGGATTTTGGTGGCTGGGTTGCCGTCTGTGCAGCGGCCGCAGGCTTTGGCGCGGTTGCCTTGATCACAGGCCTTGCGGAGCGTAGGTGAAGGATGCAAGAAAACGGCAACACTTGCCGCCTCGCCTCCGCGTCGCCATATGCTGGCTCATTCAGGTGGGTGCCAGACAAGAATGGCAAAAGGAGTGCCCCTTGAAAGGAGCGTCCTTATGCGCGGCATTGTATGGTTCTACAGATTGAAGGCGATCTTTGTGCGTGGCGTGCTCACGATATCGCGCAGCACGAAAATTCCGCTGGGAACGACGATCATCTGGAAGCGCGGCAGTGTTCGCATCGGCGCAAAGGGGCATTTCCGCAAGGGCGTCGTCATCGATGCGCAAAAAGGCAACATCGATATCGGCAATCACGTCTCCTTCAACGAGTACACAATTCTGTTGGGCAGTGGCGGGATTTCGATCGGCAACGATGTGCGGATCGCCGCCCATGCCATGGTCGTATCCTTCGATCACAATTTCGATGATCTCACCCAGCCCATCCGCCAGCAGGGTCTCACGAGGAAGCCTGTCGTCATCGAGGATGATGTCTGGATCGGCGCGGGAGCGAAGATCCTGGGCGGCTCCCATATCGCTAGGGGATGCGTCATCGGCGCGAATGCCGTCGTCAAGGGGAAGACCGAGCCATACGGCATCTATGTCGGTGCGCCCGCCAGATTGCTGAAATGGCGCGGACAGAAAGACAACTCCACTGCCGAAAATATCGAGCAGCTTCCTTCTTCGAAGAGATTGACAAACCGATAGGCATTGACGTGTCAAAACAGGCGGCATTCGTTAAGACGTGCCGCCTGCAGTCTATTCGCCAAATGGTTTAGGATCGCGGCGTTCTCAGAATTCCGTCCAGTCCGCGTCCTTGCTCGTCGTGGCCGGTGGCTGATTGCCACTGAACGCACTCAGCAATTTCTGGCCGAGCGCGCGCGCCGGCGAGGGGGTCGGACGTGCCTTCACGCCGTCGACAGCCCGGATGACGGGAGCTGGCGCAGGTCGTGGCAGGGGTCGCACAGTGGGCCGCGGCGCATTGGTTGCGGCAGGCGCCGCACGTACATGTGCAGCCTCGCCGCCGCTCGTGCGGAACTGGCCGATGAGTGCCGCCAGAGAGGCGGCCTCGGTCGCCAGACTGTGGCTCGCAGCCGTGCTTTCCTCCACCATGGCGGCGTTCTGCTGGGTGCCGTGATCCATGGCGTTGACGGCGGTATTGATCTCCTGCAGGCCGGCCGACTGCTCGCGCGAGGCTTCGGCGATCGCGTGTACATGCCGGTTGATTTCCTGCACGTCCGAGACGATGGCGTCGAGTGCCTTGCCGGTTTCGTTGACCAGGCCGACGCCCGTCCGGACATGCGTTTCGGAGGTGGCGATGAGCGTCTTGATCTCCTTGGCGGCATTGGCGGACCGCTGGGCCAGCTCGCGCACTTCCTGGGCGACCACGGCAAAGCCCTTGCCGGCCTCGCCGGCGCGGGCGGCTTCGACGCCGGCGTTCAGCGCCAGCAGATTGGTCTGGAAGGCGATCTCGTCGATGACGCCGATGATGTTGCTGATCTCACCGGAGGATTTTTCGATCTGCTGCATGGCTTCTACGGCATTGCGAACGACCTCGCCGGACCGCTCCGCGCCTGCGCGCGTATGGACGACGAGTTGACTTGCTTCCTGCATACGCCTGGCGGCGTCCTTGACCGTCGTGGTGATCTGTTCCAGCGCGGCGGCGGTTTCCTCGACGGATGCCGCTTGTTGTTCCGTGCGCCTTGAAAGCTCGTCGGCCGCGCCACGGACTTCGTTGGCGCCGGCGTTGATGGCGCGGGCATTGGAGCCGACCGCATGCATTGCCCCGTCGAGCTTGAGGAGCGCGTTGTTGAAGTCCTGCCGGAGCTGATCGAGATGTTCGACGAATTGGGTGTCGATGCGCGTCACGAGATCGCCTTCCGCAAGACGCTTCAAGCCATCGCCGACCGCTTGAACGGCCTGCTGCAGATGCGCTGCCTCGGCAGCCTGCCGAACCTCGCGTTGAGCGCGTTCGCTGTCGCTGAGCGTCCGGTCGGCTTCGGCCTGCGCCGCGAGCCGCGCGCGTTCTATCGCGTGGTCGCGGAACACGACGACGGCGGATGCCATCTGGCCGATCTCGTCGCGACGGTCGTGGCCTTCGATTTCGCTTGCCGTATCGCCGCCGGCGAGCGTCGTCATGCGGTGATGCAGACGCATCAGCGGCGCAGCAATGCTTTTCTGCGCGACATACATGCCGAAGATCAGGGAGAGAAGTGTCACGGCACCGAGGGCGCCGAGCGTATAATCGATGGCGCTGTTGACCTCCGCCGACAAGGCATCGCCGCCGTTGTTCATTCGGTTTGCCAGCGCATCGCCATTGGCTTGCATCTGCGCCATCAGCTTGAGCAGTTCGTCGTTGACCACGGCCATGCCCGCCTCGGCGCCTTTGGCGTCGCCATTCTTGCGCTGCTCGATCGCCTTGTTCGTGAGCGTTTGCAAGTCATCCAGTCCGGCGAGGATCGCGTCGATGGGCTGCTTCCGGGCGGGGACAAGGCTCTCGGCATGCTTCAGCCTATCCTTCGCCTCGCTGAAATAGCTGCTGCTCGCCGTCGCCGCCGTCTTGAAGGCATCGCTGCCGGGATCGAAATTCAGCATCAGGCTTGCCTGCAATACCCCAGCCAGTGCGGCCGAATTCGAGCGCGCGCCTTCCGTCGCCGCAATGGCTTCCCGATCGAGGAAGGCGTTGTAGGCCTGGTCCGCCTTGCGGGACTCGCCGGCGATATACAGCAGGCCGGCGAATGAGACGAGGCCGAGAAAAAGGATCACGGCAAGCATCTTGGTTTTGATTTTCAGGTTCCTGAACATGATGGTCCATTTGGGTGCCGCGCCTTATCGAGGAGAATGCGCAAGGGTCCGCTCGTCTTGGAAGGACGGTGAGGATTGCGCCGCCTGATATGCGCGGACGAAGCCGAATTTGCGGGATACCTTGCGAAGAAGGCTCGGACGACTTGCATCATGCGATCGGCTGCCGGGCCGACGTCGTCGATGCCGCGAGTACAATCAATAGAGCTTAATCGACCGCTAACGAGGGCACTTATGTGGCCGAATTCCCACGGCAATTTTGTGCTTGTTCAAAATCTCGCAACCGACCGGTGCGGCAGGCGTCCGCCATTCATCTTGCGGACGCTGCCGCCATCATTCCTTGGCGCGATATTCCCCCTGCGGCATGACTCTGCTACATCGGTTGGTGAATCAGGGATCGATACACACGACCGGAGGCTGGATCATCACCATTCGTGTTTGCCTTTCGTCGCCAACCTCCGCAACGAAGCTTCTGGCGCGCGCGGCGCTGATCGCCATGTCGTGCGCCTTGCCGCTTGCCGCCCAGGAAGCCAAGCCGCCGAGCCTGCCGATCCTGTTCGATGCGCGCGAGCGACTGCCGAAGCCTGATCTGTCTTCTTTGGTGAGATTGAGGTTTCTGACCTCGATCGATTTCCCGCCCTTCAATTTCGTCGATCAGAACGGCAAGCTCGCAGGCTTTCATGTCGAGCTCGCCCGCAAGATCTGCGACGAACTCGGCATATCGGACAAATGCCAGATCCAGGCGTTACCGTTCAACGAATTGCAGGGGGCGCTCGCGGCTTCGCAGGGCGATGCGGTGATTGCCGGCGTCGCCGTGACCCCGGAGCTGCGCAAGACCTTCGCCTTTTCACGCCCCTTCCTGACGTTGCCGGCTCGCTTCGTCCGCAACCTCAAGGCTCCGATCAGCGGCACGACAGCCGCATCGCTTGCCGGACACCCCGTCGGCGTGGTCAAGGGGACGATGCACGAGGCTATGATGGCGGCTTTCTTCCCGGCGATCAAGCCGGTGCCGTTTGACGACAAGGCGGCTCTTCTGGCGGCCGTCAAGGACGGCAAGATCGATGCCGCCTTTGCCGACGGCTTGCAGCTGTCCTTCTGGGTATCGTCGCCGGCGGCGGAAAAATGCTGCGCCCTTTTCGACGGTCCCTATCTCTCCCAGCAGTTCCTCGGCGAAGGCATGACCATCATGCTGCGTCAGCAGGACGCCGATCTGACGGCGGCGATCAATCATTCCCTCGCCACTCTGTCCCGCGATGGCAGGCTGCAGGAAATCTATCTGCGTTATTTCCCTTACGGGCTCTATTGATCAGGCCTTGCGGTAGCGGGCAATCGCGCTGCGCTCGATGGCCGCGCAGGTGAGCTTGTCGAGGCCCAGGCGGTCGCGAAGCAGGCTGAGAAGGCGCAATTCCTCCGCCTTGACCGACAGATCGGCCGACGCGACTTCCACGGCGAGTGCATACGCCGTGTCGTAGAGCCGGGCCGGCAAGGTGTCGCGCACGGTTTCAAGTACGATATCGAGCCCCTCATTGTTCGCCAGAAGCTTGGCGCAATCGCGGGAGACCGAGATCAGCGTCTCGTCGTCAAAACCCTTGAAAACCGGCAGGGCGTGGATGAGTTCTCCAATTCGGCTGAGTTCCCGGTCGTTCATCGTTCGATCGACGGCCGAGGCCAGTACCATGACGTAGATGAGGGCCTCGTGAGCGGAAAGCGGCTTGTTCATGACAGGCGAAGTCCTTCGAATTTGGCAGACTGAAAAGTCGCGCGTCTCATGGCAAAAGCTGGTGGCGGAAGCAAGGCGTCAGATTGGATTGAGCGGATCTTCCTTGGGCAAAGCAGGTCCAAGGGTTGATTTTCCAGTCTTTCGTGGGTCGTCCCCATAGATGCCGCGCTGCTTCTGCTTTGCTTCGTCGACAAGCGGCGCCAGCGGCGATCCGGGTTCCGGCTCGGCCCAGCCGAAACGCACGAGCCAGGCGCTGAGATCGACGCGAACATAGCGGCAGGCACCTTTCACCGTGCCCTGCCAGGTCGCGCTCGGCAGGTCGCAGTCGATGGTGCGTCCGCGCAAATACATGCGGAATGCGGTGCGGGCAGCCAGTCCGCAAGGCCAGCTTTTGCCGCTCGGGCCGGTGCACATCCGATCGACATCGGTCGGGATGATGCCGGTGAGCTGCACGCTCCTGCCCGCAATGGTCAGCACACCAGCCTGATCTGCGAAGGGTCGGACAAGCTCGATGGGCTTTATCTGCTCCTCAGGTTTCTGCGCATCACCGAGCGAAGCCTGCTCCGACTGAGGCCGGGGCGGAAGGGTCTGATGTTCGGATGCAGCCGCCTGCCTGTCGATCTGATCGGCCGGCATCCGGTTGTCCGGCGTCGGATCTACTTTAGCCTGGTCGGCAGGCGCAGGTTCCGGCGATGTCGATGCGGCGCTGGCCTTGTCCGCCGCGACTTCGGTTGGCCCTGAAGTCTGGTCCGAGGGCGTGTCCGTGTTTTTCAAGAACCGTGCCGGCGGCGCCTCATTCGGCTTTGCCGAAACATTGGTCGACTGCGCTGTGGCGGGAAGGGCCTTGCTCTCTTGCGCCACTGCCGGCTGAGCAGTGACTGCGTTGTTTTCCTCAGCCTTACTCACATCGCTGCCAGGCGCTATCTCCACGGCCGGCTTGGCGGGCGGCGCCCCGGTCTGATCTTCCGGCTGCGTTTTATTGGAGGTCGTATCGTCCTGCTTAGCTGTATCGATGGGCTTTGGCGCCTCATTATTCTTCGCAGGCGTGAGATCGGCCTTGGCGGTTTCCGCCGGCGCTGTCGCCGGCCGATTTTCCGTCACCGCGCCGCTAGCGCCTCGGTGGGGCAGAGAAAAGCCATGCTCTCCCAGCTGGACCACGATCAGCGTCAACCACGAACCGACCACCGCGCCCGCCACACCTCCAAGCAAAATATTACGACGCATACCGAGAAAACTTTCCTATTGGCTTGCCCATATGATCCGGGCGATCCATTCCACATCCGCCAGATCGAAGCTGCGGTTGGGGTGCTCGGGGTTGAGCGACATCAACTCGATCGAGCGTGCACTCTGCCGCAGCAAGACCTTGGCCATGACTTCGCCTTCGCGGGTCTTGACCACGACACGGTCGTTTCGCCGGATCTGAGCCCCTGGTTCGACGATCAGAATGTCGCCGTCGCGGTAAAGCGGCAGCATGCTTTCACCCTGTATCTCCAGCGCATAGACGCCGGCCTCATGCCCGGTCGCGGCGGGAAATTCCACCATATCCCAGCCCTGGCCCGCCGGGAAGCCGCCGTCATCGAAGAAACCGCCGGCGCCTGCCTGGGCAAAACCGATAAGCGGAATGGAGCTGCCGGCTGGTGAAATTCCCTGGGCGGACATCTCGCCACTCCGCAGGAAACCCAGAAATTGCTCGAGGCTCGCGCCTGTCGCATCCAGCACCTTGGCGATCGATTCCGTCGATGGCCAGCGCAGGCGCCCGTCCTGGCTCAACCGCTTCGACTTGTTGAAGGACGTAGCATCGAGCCCGGCGCGGCGTGCCAGACCGGAGGGCGTCAAGGCATATCGCTCGGCGAGCCTGTCTATCGCACCCCATATCTGCTCATGTGACAGCATCGCCGCTCAGCATCCGCGCGCCGGATGGCCCGGCGCTCAACTCATTGCAAAAAGGTTAACCGAGGCATTTTGGCGAGTAAAGGGCGAGATAGGAATACGGTCCTTTATCCCTGTGCTTTCATCGCCCAGCTATCCCGGGCCTCAGGTCTTCTGTGGCTGCGGCTTGGTGTCCGGCTGCTCGTTCTGGAATTCCTTCGCCATGCCCATGAAGCCGCGCATGAATTTCTGCATGATGCCGAGCGTGCGATCGACATCGGCGTCGCTCGGAAGGCTTGATCCGTTGTTGGAGGCAACGGTCTTTTCAAGCTTGGTCACGCGGTCGGAGAGACGGTCGAGCTCGTCGTCATAGGCGGCGCGCTCGTCGGCGGCCATGCGGCAGACGAGGTTGCCGTTCTGATCCTGGCAGATGGACATCGCGCCGGTCTGCCGATCGAGGCGGACGAAATGATCGCCGCTTCGCTCCAGCTGGAAGCGCGTTGCGTCCGGCTCGGCCGCGAGTGCGGGTGCAGTCAGAAGAACAGCGGCGGGCAGAAGCAGGGCCGCGATGCCGATTCTCATTTCCTTCGTCATGTCATCCTCCGGATTTTCTGCTTAACTGTGCATCTTCGCGCACGTTTCCCCGTGGACATCGACGGCGGTTTTCGTGCAAAGCCCTATTAGAGCAAATGTTCACATAGGGATGATGACCGCGATGCCAGTTGTTTACAAGATCGTGCCGGACGCGCTCTGGCAGCAGGCCAGACAAACCGGTGTTTTTAATGGCGCGGCGATCGATCTGACCGACGGCTTCATTCATCTGTCCACGGCCAGGCAGGCGGTGAAAACCGCGGAGCTCTATTTCGCCGGCCAGGCAGGGCTGCTGCTGGTGGCGATCGACGGCGATGTGCTTGGCGAGAAGCTGGTGTTCGAGCCCTCGCGTGGTGGCGATCTCTTCCCGCATCTCTACGCGCCGCTGCCGCTTTCGGCGGTGCTCTGGGAAAAGCCGCTGCCGATCGGTTCCGATGGTGCGCATGTCTTTCCGGAGATGGCCGAATGATCGGAGCCTTTCGTGATTTCGGCCGGCGCGGCCTCTTCCTCCTCGATCCGGAAACGGCGCATGGCATGTCGATTGCGGCGCTGAAGTCCGGCCTCGTGCCGGTTTGCCGCGTCAGCGCCGATCCGCGCCTGCGCCAGACCGTCGCCGGGCTCGACTTCGCCAATCCCATCGGCATGGCGGCCGGCTTCGACAAGAACGCCGAGGTGCCGGAAGCCCTGTTGAAGCTCGGTTTCGGCTTTACCGAAATCGGCACGGTGACGCCGAAGGCGCAGCCCGGCAATCCGCGCCCGCGCATCTTCCGTCTCGTCGAGGACGAGGGCGTCATCAACCGCCTCGGCTTCAACAATGAAGGTCATGAAGCGGCTCTCCGCCGGCTGCAGGCTGTTCGCGGCAAGGGCATCATCGGCGTCAATATCGGTGCCAACAAGGACAGCGTCGACCGCATCGCCGACTACGTCACCGGCATCCGCCGCTTCTATTCCGTGGCGCGCTATTTCACCGCCAACATTTCTTCGCCCAACACGCCGGGCCTGCGCGATCTGCAGGGGCGCGAAAGCCTGTCGGCGCTGCTGTCGGCCGTGCTTGCCGCCCGCGACGAGGAGGCAGCGAAGGCCGGCAAGCGCATCCCCGTCTTCCTGAAGATCGCGCCTGATCTGACCGAGGAGGGCATGGACGACATCGCGGCCGAAACCTTGGCCCACGCTTTGGACGGCCTGATCGTCTCCAACACCACGCTTTCGCGCGATGGGTTGAAGGATCAGCGACAGGCGAAAGAGGCGGGTGGCCTCTCCGGCAAGCCGGTCTTCGAGAAGTCGACCATTGTGCTGGCGAAGATGCGCCGCCGTGTCGGCAGCGCTCTCCCGATCATCGGGGTCGGCGGCGTCTCGTCGGCCGAGACGGCGCTGGAGAAGATCAAGGCAGGCGCCGATCTGGTGCAGCTTTATTCCTGCATGGTCTATGAAGGGCCGGGCTTGCCCGGCCAGATCGTCGCCGGCCTGTCGAAGCTGCTCGACCGCGAGCGTGCGGGCTCGATCCGCGACCTGCGCGACATCAGGCTGGACTACTGGGCGAACCGGAACGTCTGATCGGCCCGCTTCTTCAGGCCCATGGCCAGGAAGATGCCGCGGAACAGCAGGAAGGCGTTCATGGCCATCCACAGGCCGTGATTGCCGAGCGTCGGGACGAGGATCGCAAGCGCTATAAGGTAGCCGCCGAAGGACATCAGCATCCGGTTGCGCATGTCGCGCGACCAGGTGGCGCCGATGAAGACGCCGTCCATCAGGAAGGCGAGAGCGCCTGTCAGGCCCGTGACGGCTGCCCAGGGCAGATAGGTTTCGGCAGCGGCGCGAACCTCCTGCGAAGTCGTCAGCAGGCGGATCAGCGCCGGGCCGACGGTGAAGAAGAACACGGCAGCGGCAAGCGCCAGCCCGAAGGACCAAAGCCCGGTCAGCTTCAATCCGCGCTCGAAGGCAGGCCGATAGTTGGCGCCGATTGAGCGGCCGGTAATCTGCTCTGCGGCGTTCGCCAGTCCGTCGAGATAATAGCCGGACAGCAGGAAGAAGTTCATCAGCACCGCATTGGCGGCCAGCATCACCGCGCCGAAGCTGTTGCCGATGCGCGTCATCAGCGTGAATGCGCCGATCAGCACGAAGGTCCGGATGAGGATGTCGCGGTTGAGCGCGAAGAGCTGCGTGAGCTTGGAGCGCGACAGCAATTCGGCGCGCGCCGGCCTCTCTTCGGCGGCAAAGCTGCGTATCACGATGGCGAGCCCCAGCAGCGTGCCGGTCGCCTCACCGATCAGCGTGCCCCAGGCGACGCCGGCAACCCCCCAACCGAGCCAGAGGCCGAGAAGGATGGCGAGCGCGATGTTGACGCCGTTGATGACGGTCTGCAGCAGCAGCCCGATGCGGCCCTGGCCGCGACCGAGCACGAAGCCGAGCAGCGCGTAATTGGCAAGTGCCGCCGGGCCGGAGAGCATGCGGATGGAGAAGTAAGTGCGTGTTGCATCGGCAATGGCACCTTGCGGCCCCATCAGCTTGATGCCGAGCCAGAGCAGGACGGGCGACAGTACGACGATCAGGAAGCCGCAGCCGAGTGCCGAGATCAGGGCACGCCAGAAGACCGCCTGCTGTTCGTGCCGGTCACGGCGGCCATAGGCCTGTGCGGTAAGCCCGGTCGTGGAGGCGCGCAGAAAGTTGAAACTTGCGAAGATGAGATCGAAGAGCACCGCGCCGATCGCAAGTCCCGCAAGCGCATCCGGCTGGCCGAGATGGCCGACGACGGCGGTGTCGGCAAGACCGAGCAGCGGCGTCGTCATGAAGCCTAGGGTCATCGGAAGCGCGATCGACAGCACGAGCCGATGTGTGACATCGAAGGGCAGAACCCTTCCGCTCGCGTCCTGAACATTCATATCTGCTTCGCGCCTCCTCAATCCGTGGAGAGCACCATGGACCAATAGGGCTTGCTGCCGGAAGAGGGGGCATAGGCAAGAGCGACGCCGATACCGTCATATTTGCCGAGCATGTTGTGCAAATGCTTCGGCGAATTGATCCAGGCCGTGACAGCGGCGTTCACGTCGCGCTGGCCCTCGGCGATGTTTTCGGCGGCCGGCAACTTGACGCCGCTCGCCTTGACCCGCTTGCCGAAATCGTCGCCGATGCCGATCAGATGTTCCATCTTGCCGGCATCCGCCATGCGTCGCGCCTGATAGACGGCGGCGGTGCTGGCGGCGGTGTCGATCTTCAGCGGCGGCAGCCCGTTCTTGGCGCGCAGCGCGTTGACGAGCGGTAGGGCGGAGGCGGTCTGGTCGCTGGCCGGCGTGTTGGAAAGGCGGGCAGGCGGCGTGGCGCAGCTCGCAACGGAGGCAGCGAGCGCAAGGGCGGCGAGGCGCAGCGTATCGCGGCGCGTATAAGGCAATGTCTGGGAATTCATGTCAGCGGTTATAATTAAACAATCGGAGAATGATGAAGAGCGGGATGACAATGGATGCGCCAATAACCAGATAATCACCGAATTCACCGAGCGCAGCAAAGCCGCTGTGCCAGAGATCGACGACGAAGCGGCGCAGGCCGTTGAGGAAATCGAGCGGCCGCCAGCCGAAGAACTTCATCACGAAGCCGACGACGAGCGACACGACAACGAGCTTCACCACTGTGCGGCCCGGCGAGTCGCCGAGGAATCTGTTCACCTGATCGGACATGCTGACGTCTCCATAATGGGCAGTCGGTCGGTTTTGAGATAGGGCCGCGGGCTGCTGCGCGCAAGCGCTTTTGCCTGGCATCCATCTCAAACACGCGTCTGCCTGAAATAGGACTTGAGTTTTTTTGTGGCCGCGTCCAAAGCCGAGCGTCAAACAGGATCGAACCCATGCTGCCGAGCCAGCTTTCCTCCGGCGATGTCATTGCCGACCGTCGTGCCGACTACGCGAAAATGCTTGCCGAGGGCGGCGAGCCAGCGAGCGCCGGCGAATTGATGGAACAGGCGCTGGAGCTTGTGCCGCACTGGGCCGCGGGCTGGTTCACCCTCGCGACCTATCGCGAAAAGGCCGGCGATGTGCCGGGCGCGATCGCTGCATTGAACGAGGTGCTGGCGCTGGATGCCGGCGACGTCTTCGGCGCGCGCCTTAAGCTTGCGGTTCTGGGAGCAGTGGCGGTGCCGGATCGGCCCCCGAGCCTTTACGTCGAGCGGCTGTTCGACGATTACGCCGATCGGTTCGAGACTTCGCTGGTGGGGAAGCTTGGCTATAGCGTTCCGGGCAAGCTTGCGGCCCTGATCGCCGGCACGGCCGATATATCAACGCATTTCCAACTCGCCGTCGATCTCGGCTGCGGCACCGGCCTGTTCGGGCCGGAGATCCGCGGGCGCGTCGATCGGCTCGAAGGCTTCGATCTGTCGAAGGGCATGCTCGCCAAGGCAGCGGAGAAGGGCGTCTACGACCATCTCGGCCAGGCCGATCTGTCGCTGGAGCCGCTTCTGTCGGGCGTTTTCGATGCCGGGCTGGCGCCGGGACGGGCGGATCTCATCACCGCCGCCGATGTCTTGATGTATCTGGGCGATCTGCATGGCATCATGGCGATCACGCGCATGCTGGCGGCCGACAATGCCGTCTTCGCCTTTTCGGTCGAGGATGCGGAGCATCCTGAGGGCTATGTGCTACGCCACTCTCTGCGTTTCGCCCATTCGGAAGCCTATGTGAGGGAGGTGTTGGCCGACCATGGCTTTGCGGTACAGGATCTCGCGCGCAGCATCATTCGCATGGATGCCGGAAAACCGGTCCACGGCATTCTGTTCATTACGCGCAAATCCGCCTGACCGATCGATTCTTGCGAATTTTAAATAGGTCAGCATTCCTTACATATTTGCTCTTGATTGTGGTGCGGGCTTTCAGCAAATTCCCTGAAAACAAAGGGGAAAGCACATGGCAAACCTGAAGAGCGCCTTTGGCGTCTGGAACACGTCCGCGACCCGGCATTCCCTGGTCGAGGATATTCAAGGCATAGTTTCCGGCAGTCTGGTTTCGTCGCTCGGGCTTTTCTGCCTTTCGAGCGCCGGGCTGTTGACGGGCAGCACCGCCGGCGTCGCCTTCCTGCTGCATTATGCGATCGGCGTGAATTTCGGCCTGGCCTTCTTCGTGGTCAATCTGCCGTTCTTCTATCTGTCGCTGAAGCAGCTCGGTCCCGCCTTCACGGTGAAGACCTTCATCGCCATTGCGCTGACCTCGCTGCTGACCAATATTCAGCCGCGCCTGTTCGAGGTGGCCCATGTCAATGCCCTCTGGTCGGCACTTCTCGGCGGCGTCCTGCTCGGCTTTGGACTGCTCGCACTCTACCGTCACCGCGCCAGCCTGGGCGGTGTCGGCATATTGGGGATCTATTTGCAGGAGCGTTTCGGCATACGTGCGGGGCTAGTGCAGCTTGCGGTCGACCTTTGCGTTCTCGCGGTCGCTTTTGCAGTGACCTCGCCATTCGTGGTCATCTGCTCGGTGTTGGGCGCAATCGCCCTCAACCTCTTCCTCGCGATCAATCACCGCTCGGATCGCTATATCGCCTTCTAGACGGCCAGTGATTTACTGTTTGCGGGTCTCGTCGGACTCGACGATCGCAGCTTCGTGATACCAGCTGTCGAATGCAGCCGTCGCGATGCTCGTGCCGATGTCCGGGGTGAGGTTTAGCTTAGCGCGCTGGCCCACCGCGGTAGGGCGGGCCTTGACGGGAAACTGATAAATCTTTGCCGTTTCGTGTTGAACACGGATTACCATTCTTTGTCTCTCCTTTTGGTGTTCAAGCGGGCGTGCTTGAAGAGACAACTCCTATATAGCAGAGCCAAACGCAGATTTCAGCATTTTGCTCAAAAAAAATGCTAAACGTTGAAATTATAGGCAATTTAGATGTCGTCAGATCGGCGCCCCTGTCTGAACCGGCCGATTTTTCAGGCCGGCCCGAATCGGCGAGGGTGCGACAAGTTGGCAGCACCTGCCGTCGAGCGGCTTACGATTTGAAAAGATTTGGGCATTTAATGCTCATAAATCCCCGCGCAAAAGCGTGCGAATTGCGAAATCCTCGTCGCTCGAGTCGAACAGCCGCGTAATCTGGCATGTCAAATGCATGTCATGTGGCAGCCGTTTGTAGTGAAGGATTTTTCGGCGGGCGTGCCGGCAATTTTTTCTACTTCGCCTGATTAACTGTTATGAGGTGCGTAATGACGAAATTTAAGCTCGAGTATATCTGGCTCGACGGGTACACCCCGGTACCGAACCTGCGCGGTAAAACGCAGATCAAGGAATTCGACGCATTTCCGACGCTTGAGCAGCTTCCGCTTTGGGGCTTCGACGGTTCGTCGACGATGCAGGCCGAAGGCCGCAGCTCCGATTGCGTGCTCAAGCCCGTCGCCCTCTATCCCGACCCGGCCCGCACCAACGGCGCCCTCGTCATGTGCGAAGTCATGATGCCGGACGGCGTTACGCCGCACGCTTCCAACAGCCGCGCGACCATCCTTGACGATGAAGACGCATGGTTCGGCTTCGAGCAGGAATACTTCTTCTATAAGGACGGCCGTCCGCTCGGCTTCCCGGAAGCCGGCTACCCGGCTCCGCAGGGCCCGTACTACACCGGCGTCGGCTACAGCAATGTCGGCGACGTTGCTCGCGAAATCGTCGAAGAGCATCTCGATCTTTGCCTGGAAGCCGGCATCAACCATGAAGGCATCAACGCCGAAGTGGCCAAGGGCCAGTGGGAATTCCAGATTTTCGGCAAGGGCTCCAAGAAGGCCGCCGACCAGATCTGGATGGCCCGCTACCTGCTGCAGCGCCTGACGGAAAAGTACGGCATCGACATCGAGTTCCATTGCAAGCCGCTCGGCGACACCGACTGGAACGGCTCGGGCATGCACTGCAACTTCTCGACCAAGTTCATGCGCGAAGTCGGCGGCAAGGCTTATTTCGAAGCGCTGATGGCTCAGTTCGACAAGAACCTCGACGCTCACATTGCCGTCTACGGCCCGGACAACGACAAGCGTCTGACCGGTAAGCACGAAACGGCTCCGTGGAACAAGTTCAGCTACGGCGTTGCTGACCGCGGCGCCTCGATCCGCGTTCCGCACTCCTTCATCAAGAACGATTACAAGGGCTACCTCGAAGATCGTCGCCCGAACTCGCAAGGCGACCCCTACCAGATCGCTTCGCAGGTTCTGAAGACCATCTCGGAAGTCTCGACTGAAGGCTTCGCTTCGGCTGCCGCCTAAAGCTTCCAAGCTTGGCTTGCTGAGCATAGGAAAGTGAATGAATGACGCGGGACTTCGGTCCCGCGTCATTCGTTTTTTTGGGCCAGTTCTGAGCTTATCAAATGGCGTTTATCGCCCGGATTCTCATGTGCGCCGGCTGCTAACCCAAACTCCGTCATCCTCGGGCTTGACCCGAGGATGACGGCGTCCAGTGGCGAGCGGAGACGCACAGCATGTTTAGGAAAAGGAAACTTAGGCCGCCTTGTTTGCCGCATCGACCGGATGCAGCGCGCGGAAGCCGACGGCGAGCCGGTTCCAGATATTGATCGCGCCGATCGCCACGGTGATCTTGACGATCTCCTCTTCGCTGAAATGCTGTTTCAGCGGTTCGTAGTCGGCATCCGGTATGCCCGTCTGTGCAATCTTGGTGACGGAGTCGACCCAGCGAAGCAGGGCGCGTTCGCGGTCGTCATAAACAGGCGATTCCCACCAGACGCACATCAGGTTGATCCATTGTTCGCTAAGTCCGTCGTGCCGGGCTTCTTTCACATGCATGTCGACGCAATAGGCGCAGCCATTGATCTGCGAGGCGCGAAGCTTGATCAGGTGGATGAAGCGGCGCTCCAGACCCGAGCTCTGGACGAAGTTTTCCAGTGCGACGATGGCCTTGTAGGAGTCGGGCGAGGCTTTGGCGAAATTGAAACGGGGATGCATGGTCTTCTCCTTGGGTGCAAGTTCTTGGTTCAGCTTTTGGTCTTACGTTCATGGATCGCGAGAAAGGCGCAGCCCCTCGCGTTTATGCCGCCGTCCGTGTCCGTTTGGCTGAGGTCGGTCAGCACGTCGGCGATGCTGGTTTTGGCCAGTTCGGCCCGATAGGCGCGTTCAGCCGCAAGCATGGCGGCGTTGATGCCGCAGGGCTTGGCGAAATAGCGCCCCGGCAATGGGCTCGGGCCGCGCTGGCGGATTTCCGCGCAGCGGAAGGCGGGCGCCGGACCCTCGGCGGCCAGCACGATATCAAGCAGGCTGATCGCCTCGGGCTTGCGCGCCAGCCGATAGCCGCCTTTCGGCCCTGGAACCGTATCGAGAATGCCCGCGCCCGAAAGCGCCTGCAGATGCTTCAGAAGGTAGCTGACCGAGACGCCATGAAATTCGGCAAGGGCAGCGGCCGAAAGCACACCTCCATCCGACAATCCAGCCAGCATGCTGACGCAATGGATGGATTGTTCGACGCCGTCTCCGAGTTTCATGTCTCTGCCTCTCTAATCATGGATATTTTTTATCCGCGATTATTCTCGGAGTCAATTGTTTTTTTAATTGGGGCGGTATGTAGCCTGAAAGGTGGCTGTCGATATGCTGCGCGCCCGACACCCCCCTTGTGGGGGAGATGTCACGACAATGAGAGAGGGGGGTGCACACTTTCTACGAACTCCAAAACCAACGATGCGAAGTCAAACATCCCCGCTTCTCATCCGCCGCATATCCATTACATTTGCCCGCGTGGACCAGATCGACCCGGAGCACCCTCTTGCCCTGCCTGCCCCCTTCATCCGCTGGTTTGCGGAAAAGGGCTGGCAGCCGCGTGCCCATCAGCTCGAACTGTTAGCTCGCGCCGAGGCCGGCGAAAGCACGCTATTGATCGCACCGACGGGCGCGGGCAAGACGCTGGCGGGCTTCCTGCCGTCGCTCACCGATCTCACCCGCCGCGGCAAAGTCCCGCCCGGCTCGGCCTTCACCGGCATCCATACGCTCTACATCTCGCCGCTGAAGGCGCTCGCCGTCGATATCGAGCGCAACCTGATGAAGCCCGTTACCGAAATGGGTCTGCCTGTTTCGGTCGAAAACCGCACCGGCGATACGCCTGCCGGCAAGCGGCAGCGCCAGAAACTCAATCCGCCCGATATTCTTCTGACGACGCCAGAGCAGGTGGCGCTTTTGCTCGCCAATCGCGAGGCCGAGCGCTTCTTCAAGGATCTGAAATATATCGTCTTCGACGAGCTGCATTCGCTGGTCACCTCCAAGCGCGGTCACATGCTCTCACTTGGTCTCGCCCGCATCCGCAGGCTCGCGCCAAGCGTCCGGACCATCGGCCTTTCGGCCACCGTCGCCCAGCCGATGGACCTGCAGAAATGGCTGGTGGCGCAAGAGCAAGGGAAGGAGCAACATGCCGGCCTGGTTCTGGTCGATGGCGGCGCCAAGCCTGACATATCGATACTATCAACCGAAGAGCGCATCCCCTGGTCCGGCCATTCCGCGAAGTATGCGATCCCCGATATCTATCGCGAGCTGAAGGCCCATCGCACCACGCTGCTCTTTGTCAACACGCGCTCGCAGGCAGAAATGCTGTTTCAGGAGCTGTGGTCCGCCAATGACGACAACCTGCCGATCGCCCTGCACCATGGCTCGCTCGATGTCGGCCAGCGCCGCAAGGTGGAGGCGGCCATGGCCGCCAACCGCCTGCGCGCTGTCGTCGCCACCTCGACGCTCGATCTCGGCATAGACTGGGGCGATGTCGATCTCGTCATCCATGTCGGTGCGCCCAAAGGCGCAAGCCGCCTCGCCCAGCGTATAGGCCGCGCCAATCACCGCATGGATGAGCCTTCCAAGGCAATCCTGGTGCCGGCCAATCGCTTCGAGGTCATGGAATGCCAGGCAGCCCTCGACGCCAATTATATCGGCGCGCAGGATACGCCGCCGATCGGCGCCGGCGCGCTCGATGTTCTCGCCCAGCATGTGCTCGGCATGGCCTGCGCCGAGCCCTTCGACATGCTGGAGCTCTATGATGAGGTGCAGAGCGCCGCTCCCTATGCCGATCTCTCCTGGGAAACCTTCGAGCGCATCGTCGATTTCGTCGCCACTGGCGGCTATGCGCTCCGGACCTATGAGCGCTATGCCCGCATCCGCAAGACGCCGGAAGGGCGCTGGCGCGTTTCCAATCCGCAGGTCGCCCAACAATACCGTCTCAACCTCGGCACCATCGTCGAAGAGGCGATGCTGAATATCCGCATGGTGAAGCGTAATGCGCTCGGCTCGCTCGGGCGAGGGGGAGCGCCGCTCGGCAAGGTCGAGGAGTATTTTCTCGAACAGCTTTCGCCCGGGGATACGTTTCTGTTCTCCGGTAAGGTGCTGCGCTTCGAAGGCATCCGAGAGAACGAATGCCTGGCGTCGCAGGCTTTCTCCATGGACCCGAAAATCCCATCCTATGCCGGCGGCAAGTTTCCGCTGTCAACCTATCTCGCCGATCAGGTGCGGGCGATGATCGCCGATCCCGACCGACGGCATCGCCTGCCGGATCAGGTGCGTGACTGGTTGGAACTCCAGAAGGAAAAATCGCTGCTGCCACGGCGCGACGAGTTTCTCATCGAGACTTTCCCACGCGGCAGCCGCGCCTACATGGTCGCCTATCCCTTTGAGGGGCGTTTGGCGCACCAGACGCTCGGCATGCTCTTGACCCGCCGGCTGGAGCGGGCCGGGGCCAAGCCGATGGGCTTTGTCGCCACCGATTATTCCCTTGGCATATGGGGATTGGAGGATATGGGGATGATGATCGCCAATCGCCGTCTCAGCCTCTCCGATCTCTTCGACGAGGACATGCTCGGCGATGATCTCGAGGCCTGGCTCGACGAATCCTTCCTGTTGAAACGCACCTTCCGCAATTGTGCCGTGATTGCCGGCTTGATCGAGCGCCGGCATCCCGGCAAGGAAAAGACCGGCCGTCAGGTGACGGTATCCGCCGACCTGATCTATGACGTGCTGCGCAGCCACGAGCCGGATCATATCCTGCTGCAGGCGACCCGGCAGGATGCCGCGACGGGACTTTTGGATATCGGCCGACTTGGAGATATGCTGAGACGAATCAAAGGCCATATCACCCACCGGGCGCTGGATCACATCTCGCCGCTCGCCGTGCCGGTGATGCTGGAAATCGGCAAGGTGCCGGTGCCTGGCGAGGCCCACGATGCCGTGCTTGCGGAGGCTGCCGACGACCTGATCCGCGAGGCCATGGAATGAAGCATGATCCCAAAAAGTGTGAAGCGGTTATTGGATGAGATCATGCGAAACAGACGACAAAGGTAGAGTATTAGGGTGATGAACCGCCTGGCGCTAGCGCGAGATATCAACGGTCAAGGGAACTGCGCGGCAACTGCGTCGGGCGTCGAGACCGTCGTTCACGGCGTTGCCGCCCTCTGCGATCCGCTCGGCGCGCTCTATCTGCCGGATGCCGGCATTCTCGTCGTTTCCGATCTGCATCTGGAAAAGGGCGCCGCTTTCGCCCGCCGCGGCATACTGCTGCCGCCCTACGATACGCTGGCGACGCTGACCGTGCTGGCCGCCGTCATCTCCCGTTACGACCCGAAGCTCGTCGTCTCGCTTGGCGACAATTTCCACGATCGCGTCGGCTCGCAGCATCTGCCGGAGGAGTTTCGGAGTCTGATCGTCACCATGGCGCGCGGCCGCGAATGGATCTGGATCAACGGCAATCACGATCCTGATGGTACCGTCGATCTGCCCGGTCATTCGGTTGACGAGATGCACTATGGCGGGCTGACCTTCCGCCATGAGCCGAAGGCGGGACGGCATGCCGGCGAGATCGCCGGCCACCTGCATCCTTCCGCCACCGTCCGTCGCCGTGAGAAATCGGTGCGACGCCCGTGTTTCGCCACGGACGGCGCACGTCTGCTGATGCCCGCCTTCGGCGTCATGACCGGCGGCCTCGACCTTCGTCACAAGGCCATGGCCGGCCTGTTCGAGCCGGAGAGCCTGATCGCTCATCTGCTCGGCCGCGACCGGATCTATTCGGTGCGGTTTGGCAATCTGTCGGCCTGAAGCATTTCAGGCAAATTTCACCGGCTCGTAGCGCAGGACCACCGCTCCCGTTTTCAGTGCTCTGGATTCAAGCAGCTTCAACGGTCTCTGCTCGGCTGCCGGCTTGAAATGCGGATTGCCGGCGCCCAGCACGACGGGAACGAGGCAGATGCGGATCTCGTCCACCAGATCAGCCTTGAGCAACACATCCGTCACCTCGGCGCTGCCGAAGACGAACATGGTCTTGCCGGGCTCTTCCTTCAACTTCCTGACTTCGGCGGCAATGTCGCGAACCACGCGGGTATTGTTCCATTCCGCCTTGTCGAGCGTCCGCGAGGCGGCGATCTTGGCGATACCGTTCATATAAGCGGCGATATCGGGTGTCTCAGTTGCGGTCCGCCAGTAGGCGGCCATTCCCTCATAGGTCTTGCGGCCGAAGATCAATAGGTCGCCCTCGTTGCCGAGCTCGGTCGCATAGCGTTCCAGTTCGTCGCCCCAGGCGAGCATGTGAAAATCGAGGTCCCATGGCTTGATTCCCTCGAAGTAGCCGTCGAGCGTCATGAGATTCCAGACAACAAGCTTCCTCATCGTTTTTTCCTTCGCCATAACCGCATCACAATCAAAACCGCTTGCCAAATGCAAGCAGTTGAAAACTAGTTCGACTGATGGCAAAATGCAAGCAGTTTTTGGAGACTCTTATGGACGCATTGCACCGCTCAGGCTGCCCGATCAATCTGACGCTGGAAATCCTCGGCGATCGCTGGAGCCTGATCATCATCAGGGACATCATGTTCGGCAATCGCCGCCATTTCCGCGAGCTGCTGCAGAAGTCGGAGGAGGGTATCGCTTCGAATATTCTCGCCGACCGCCTGAAGCGGCTGGTCGAGCGCGGGCTTCTCACCCGTGACGATGATCCCACCCACAAACAGAAAGCCGTCTACAGCCTCACCGAGATGGCGATCGATCTCGTGCCGCTCTTTGCCCACATGGGCGCCTGGGGCCGCAAGCATCTTCCGGTCTCGGAGGAACTGTCGATCCGCGCCGAGCTGCTGGAAGAGGGTGGGCCGAAGCTCTGGGAGGATTTCATGGACGAACTGCGCGCTAGGCATCTCGGCAAGGTGCTGCTGCCGGGCACGCCGTCGGTGCTTGGCAGATTGACGCAAGCCTATCTCGCGGTCGTCGAGCGCAAGAAAAGCGAATGATCAGCTTTTCCGGAATATGAAGCTTGCCGCCCATCCGGTAATCAATGCCAGCAAGACGGAGAACACGCCGTAGGTGATCGGTCGCTGGTGCGCGGCGTCGGTTATCATCTGCTCTATGCCGGTCTTGATGACCCGCAGCGGCAGGGATTTTTCGTTCAGAAACTTGCCGGTTTTGAAGAGATAGGCGCGCACCGTATGCACGCCGTTCGGCACATCGGCGGGTATTCTGAGCGTCGCTTTGAACAGTGTGGAACTGACGAAGCGCACGCCTGCCGGATCGCTTTCATAGAGGCCTCCGGCCGATTGCAGCCGACGGAAGGCCTGCCGGAATTCCGGCACATCGGCGACATTGCCGACGAAGCCGACCGGGGTCAGGGGAATATGGTCGACGCCGATGCCGCGGTCGCTGAGCTCGAGCGGCGCGGTGATATTGTCGACGGCGCGCGTACTCGACAGAGAATAGGCCTGCGGCACATGCTCGAATGTCATCGACCGGGTGTTGACCCAGATGCCGAAGACCCGTTCCTTCCTGCGCACCGTGGCGTTTTCGCGTGGGCCCTCCAGCACGACGACGATGTCATACTGGCCGATCGCCAGAAGCAGCTGGTCGGTGTTCGAAAGGGCGCCGAAGATCGTCAGGTCGGCGCCGGCGAAGTCTGAGGTGATGGCGATCTCGCTCGTCGAGGTGCCGATCTCCATAGTCTCGCGCGATGACGTCGAGGTCGTCGGCTGATCGAGAAGCACCTGCGCCTGGCCGCCGAGCGGCGCAAGCAGCAGTGTCGCGGCGATGAGCAAGCCGAAGCGTCTCATCTGCTCACCCCTTCGAGCACGACCGAATAGACGTCTGCTGGCGTGACCACCAGGGCGATCGCCAGGCGAAGCCCGACGGCGAGAACGAGGAGGCCGAGCAAGGCGCGCAACTGCTCGCCGCGCAGCCTCTGGCCGACGCGCACGCCGTATTGGGCGCCGACGACGCCCGCCACCATCAGCAGGAAGGCCAGTATGATATCGACGGAATAGTTGGTTGCGGCCTGGACGATGGTGGTGAAAGCCGTCACGAAAATGACCTGGAACAGCGAGGTGCCGACGACCACGTTCGTCGGAACGCGCAGCAGATAGATCATGGCCGGCACGAGGATGAAGCCGCCGCCGATACCCATGGGCGTCAGCATGCCGACGAAAAAGCCGAGGCCGACGACCGGTATGGCGCTGAGATAGAGCTTGGATTTCTTGAAGCGCAGCTTCAAAGGCAGGCGCTGCACCCAGTTATGATGGCGCGGCTTGCCGGAGGACGGCGGCAGCTTTCCCGCGGCCCGGCGCATCGCCCGCACGCTTTCCCACAGCATCAGCGTTCCGACAGTGCCGAGCAAAAGCACGTAGATCAGCGAGATGATCAGGTCGATCTGGCCCAGTCGGCGCAGCAGCACGAACAGCCAGAGGCCGAACGTCGCACCCGCAAGGCCGCCCGCCAGAAGTATCGCCCCCAGCTTCAGATCGAGCGAGCCGCGGCGAAAATGGGTAAGCGCGCCCGAGACCGAGGAGGCGACGACCTGATTGGAGCCGGTGGCGACCGCGACGACGGGCGGGATGTTGTAGAAGATCAGGAGGGGCGTGATGAGAAAGCCGCCGCCGACGCCGAACATGCCGGAGAGGAACCCTACGGCTGCGCCCATGCCGAGAATAATGAGGATATTCACCGACAGTTCTGCGATCGGCAGATAGATCGTCACGCGTTGTTCCCATTTGCAGGCATTCCGGCATGTCGACCGGAGCCCGGACCATTTTCCCCTTTAAACAGCGGATTCTAATCTGAAATCGTTGCCAGAGCCTTAGGAAAAGCCGTGCCGCTTCAGTTTTCGAATTGCTGGCTCCACTCTAGCGCGGATTTTTCCGCATTTCTGTGACGTTGATCCAGCAGACGGGTGACAGGATGTGGACGGCAGTGCGTATCGCGGCTCCCCGAAACGAAAAATGCCGGCGTGGTGGCGCCGGCATGTCGATTTGCTGAACTCCGCAGGAGCCGCAAAGCCTATTTGTTGCGGGCCAGAAGCTCCTTGACGACCTGATCGGTCACCCGGCCGTCCGACGGCAGGCCGACCGACTTCTGGAAGCTTTTCAATGCCGCCACGGTCTTGTCGCCCATGCTGCCATCAGGCGCACCGGCGTCGAAACCGTTCTTGTTGAGGATCGCCTGGATGTTGCGAATAGCCTTCTTCATGTCGATGGAGGCTGTGTTCACACCCTTGCCGGTCGTCCATTCCTCCGGAATGTCGGTGCCGTTGGCCTTGGCGTCGGTCGGCTGCACTTTCCAGAGGTCGACCTTGGCGCGAGCGCTTTCGAGATCGGCCGGCTTCATGGCGTTGGCGACCTCGTCGCGCTTCTGAGCGGCGTCCTTGTCGCCGCTCTTTGCGGCGATCGCGAACCACTTGTAGGATTCCTGCAGATCCGCCTTCACGCCGTTGCCGCGCGCATAGAGGATCGCGAGGTTGAACTGGCTGTCGGACACGCCGAGGTTGGCGGCGCGGATGAACCAGTTTGCCGCCGAATCATAATCCTGCTGGCCGGCAGCGCCCGAGGCGTAGAGGACGGCGAGGTTATGCATGGCGCTGGCGTTGCCCTGATTGGAGGCCTGCTCGTAATATTGCTTGGCCTTGGCCAGATCGTGGTCGATGCCGTTGCCCTTCTCGTACATGCTGGCAAGACGATACTGCGCGGGCGCGTAACCCTTGTCGGCCGAAAGCTGATACCAGCTTGCCGCTTGCTTGAGATCCGCCGCGACGCCGCGACCATCCGTATAGCGTGCGCCGATTTCGAAAAGCGCGACCGGGTCGCCCGACTTGGCGGCGGCGGCGAGCGAAGGCGGCTGGATGCCGTCGGGCACACTGATGTCCGTTGGCGCTGAGGAAGCTGCTGCCGGCGCTGCCTTGTCGGCCGGAACGAAGGCTGCCGTCTGCTGTGCGGACGGCGGCGTGCTGCCGACCGGAGCCAGAGCCTCGCTTGCCTGGTTGCCGTCGAGCGGAGCAGCGACCGTCAGGTGATCGTTTGTCTGCGCAGGGGCCGGATTGGTGGGCGCTGCCGTCTGTTGAACGTCCGCCGCATTGCCCGTGGAAACGGCAGGCAAGGCGGATTGGTTTGCGAGCTGCTGGTTGTTCACCATCGGGCTTGCATTGGCGGCGATGCCGTTGGTCGCGGCGCTGGCTGCCGGCGAGGCCATCGTCGAGACCTCTGCGGGCGGCAGGGCCTTTTGGCCGCGCGTCAGCGTGTTGACCAGCGGAAACGCCATGATGGCGAGCAGGGCTGCGCCGACGGCAAGCAGGATCGGCCGACGGAAGCGCGAAAATGCACCGCCCTTTTTTGCGTCCTTCTTGGACGAAGGGGTCGAGCGCTGCGTCTGGTCGACTTCCATCGCCGCTGCCTGAGCGGCGCGGCGGGCTGCTGCGATATAGTCGGCGCGTTCGATTTCGGTCGGCTGGCGGCTGTTGCCGTTGCGCGCGGCATTCTGGCTGGCGCGCACGCGCTCCAGGATTTTTTTGATGTCGGGCGCGCCCGAGCCCGGCTCCAGCAGCGCGTTGGCCTCTTCGGCGGGCATCATGTCGGCGGGATCGATCGACGGCGCCTGTTCGATGACCGGGCGGTCCGGCGGGAAGATCGGTTCCGCCTTTTCGGGCGTGAACAAACGCTTGCCAAGGCTGGCGAGCAGGCCGGCCTTCGAGCCGCTCTTCTTCGCAGCCGCCTTGATTTCGGCTTTCGTGTTGGCATCGATCGCTTCCGCGATGGCGACCTCGGAAGAGACGGCGGATTCGGCGGGCGCAATCGTGCGGATGATCGGCCCGGCCTTCTGCTGCGCAGCCCTCGGCGGCTTCACGGCCGGCGCATTCTCTTCGGCGAAGACGTCGCTTTCGAAGCCGGCGCCGGGCATGGCAGGTGTCGGCCGGCGATGCTCCATGTGATCCAGGCGGTCGGCGATCTGCAGCAGCGTGCCATGCAGCGCCTCGAAGGTGCGGTGCGTGCGTTCGTCGCTGCTGCGGCTGAGATCCTCTAAATGGCGAAGATCCTCGGCGAGCGCGCTAAGAGCGGACATATCGGCGGCCTGCACGCCATTGCCGATCCCGCCGTCCCGGGAATAGGCCTCGACGACGGCTTCCGCCGCGTGGCGCGCCGCTTCGATGATGTATTCGTCATTGGTCGCCATATAGTCTTCGATGGCGCTCATCCGGCGGTCGAAATCGACCGGGATGTGGTCGGCAGCAGCCCTCGGTTCATTCGTCAGCAACGCGGACAGATGGGCAATCTGCTCTTCGAGATTGCGCAGCGCCTGCGTGTCCGTCGGCGCTGCGGCCGTGCTGGCCTCCAGCCGTGCCGCGATATCGGACAGGCGCCCCTCCAGCCGGTGTGCCATGCCGTCGTCAAGGCCGGCCGCGGGAAGCGGCGGATGAAAATCCATCTCGTCGATGCGGCGGGCCAGGTAATCGAGCCGGTCCGCCAGTACATGGTCGACCGATCCATGCTCCAGTGCGTCGATCTTGTGGGAGATGTCGGCGAGATAACCGACGAGCTCGGGCTGCACGGCGGCCTTCTGCGCGTGCTCCATCATGTAGGAAAGCTGGTCCAGACGTTCCTCGAGCCGGGCGACGGCCTTGGCGCTGCCCAATTCGTCGATACGCACGGCGAGCGCTTCAAGACGAGCGGAGAGATCGTCGGCCGGCTGGCGCCGCGCCGCATCGCGGCCCATCAGGTCTATCTGATCGGCAAGGCCGCCGATGCGGCCTTCCAGCCGTTGCATCGCCTGATCCTGCGGCTGCATCATGCTACCGAAGCTCTCCACGGCGGTCGCGATCGCCAGCAGCTTGTTTTCCAGGGCATGCACGGCCGGGCTGTCGTTCCTGCCGGCCAGCTGCTGTTTCATGTCGTCGAGGCGATAAGCAAGCGAAACGAGTTCGTCCTGCAGGCCGGCGGTGTCGATTGCCTTAACCTGGCGCTCGACATGATGCAGGGATTCCTCGCGGGCAAGGCCGTCCATCAGGGAGCGGAGCTCGTCGAACTCGGCCTTCAGGCCCATCGTTTCCGGCTGGCCAGCGAGTTGATTGATGCTGTCGGCAAGGCGAGTCATGTCTTCGCGAACGTCGGCGGCGAATTGCGTGTTCTGCGCGCTCTCGCGGATGTCGCGGATTTCGAGACGTAAGGCGCCGACTTCGCGGGTCACGCTTTCGGCGATGTCACGCTTGAGATCTTGGCGAAGGTTGACGAGCGCCTGGGCGATGTCGACTGAGCTTTCGGCGGTCAGTCGCTGCGGCTGGCGCGCGGAGGTATAAGGATCAACCTGCCGGCGGGTCGGCTGCGGTTCGGCATGCGCGATATCGTCACGGCGCGCGTGCAGCCGCTCGCGGTTCGCCTCAAGCGCGCGCTGACGCTGGCGGATCTCCGCAAGCGGGTCGGGACGGATATCGTTTTCCTGGCGCTCGGCGCGCAGCGGGCGTTCATAGGGTCGGCTGACAGGGGCCTCGCGTTCGACGCGTGGCGACATGCGCTCCGGTACAGCGGCCCGCTCGGGAGCGGCTGCATAGCCGCCGGCAACGCGCTGGCGGGTGTCCCGGGAGGCGGCGGTGCCCATCAGGCCCTCTATGCGCGCCTCCAGCCCCTCGATCGTGCGGCTCAAAGCGTCCAGCGACGCCCAGTCGCCCGTACCGGTAGGATTTGATCGCGATCCGCTCATGTCTTTTGCTCGCTTCGAACTATCGACCACTACGGGCCACCGGACTGACAGGACGAGGACATCGCGACGTTTCCGCGCCGCCCGCATCCCACCATTCGGAAAGGGATAAATATATTGGCTTTCCTCAAACCGAGCCGCAAAACGGCGTTTCCTCAAAGGACAAAATTGAAGAAACGCGAAGCATTGCTGCTCAACTCGTACAATTTACGAAACGTGGTAAACAACTCGTTAAGTTTTGCCGAAGTCTTAACCTTTTATTTCGGTTCCATAATCGAATGTTCGGATATTCTTATGAAGGGACTGCGCCGGCGGCACCTCCAAAACCGGTGTTTCCCACTGCCTGGATCCAACAGTTCCCGCATCGCCCGTCACCAAAATTTCAACGCGCGGTACAAATTTGACGTTTACGCAAACGTCAATATTTTGTAAGAGTAGCCCGGTGGCCGGAATCTGAGATCCGGCGGCGAATTGGAGGAATTCGAGAAATGCCAGTCTACAAGGCCCCGGTGAACGATACGCTCTTCGTCCTGAACGATGTGCTCGGGCTCGAGCGTTACAACAATCTGCCGGGTTACGCCGAAGCCACGCCCGACATGATCGAAGCGATCGTCGGCGAAGCGGCCAAGCTGTCCGAAGAGGTGCTCTTCCCCCTGAACTATTCGGGCGACCAGGAAGGCTGCGTGCGCCATGATGACGGCACCGTCTCGACGCCGAAGGGCTTCAAGGAAGCCTATCGAGCCTATCGCGAAGGCGGCTGGCTGGGTCTGGCGGTGCCGGAGGAATTCGGCGGCCAGGGGCTTCCCTATGTGCTGCATTGCGCTGTCGGCGAATACACCTCCGCCGCCAATATGTCGCTGATGATGTATCCCGGCCTCACCCAGGGCGCGATCGCGGCCGTCCTCGTGCATGGCTCCGACGCGCAGAAGCAGACCTATCTGCCGAAGATGGTCGATGGCACATGGTCCGGCACCATGAACCTCACCGAGCCGCATTGCGGCACCGATCTCGGCCTGCTGCGCACCAAGGCGGTTCCGCAAGGCGACGGCAGCTACAAGATTTCCGGCCAGAAGATCTTCATTTCCGCCGGCGAGCACGACATGACGGACAATATCGTCCATCTCGTTCTTGCCCGCATCGAGGGGGCGCCTGGAGGCACCAAGGGCATTTCGCTGTTCATCGTTCCGAAGTTTCTCGTTAGGGAAGACGGCTCGCTTGGCGCCCGCAACCCGGTCTCCTGCGGTGCGATCGAGCATAAGATGGGCATCCATGGCAACGCGACCTGCGTGATGAACTATGACGGGGCGACGGGCTTCCTGATCGGGGCCGAGAACAAGGGCCTCAACGCCATGTTCGTCATGATGAACGAGGCGCGCCTCGGCGTCGGCCTGCAGGGGCTTTCGATCGCCGAGATTGCCTATCAGAATGCGGCAGCCTACGCCCGCGAGCGCATCCAGGGCCGTTCGCTGTCCGGCCCGAAGGCGCCGGACAAGAAGGCCGATCCGATCATCGTCCATCCCGATATCCGCCGCACGCTGATGACCATCCGTGCCTTCAACGAGGCCGGCCGTGCCTTTCTGCTGTGGACGGCGCTGAAGTCTGATATCGCCCATCGCTCGCCAGACGAGAAGGAACGCCAGTCCGCCGACGATATTCTCGGCCTGGCGACGCCGATCCTCAAGGGCGTCATGACTGACAAGGGTTTCGAACATGCCGTCATGGCGCAGCAGGTGTTTGGCGGCCACGGCTATATCGAAGAGCATGGCATGAGCCAGTATGTCCGCGATGCCCGCATCACCATGATCTATGAAGGGGCCAACGGCATTCAGGCGCTGGATCTCGTCGGTCGCAAGCTGGCGCTGAACGGCGGCCGCGCCGTCATGGCCATGTTCAAGGAGATCGGCGATTTCTGTGAGGAGCATCGCAACGACGAACAGATGGGCTTCTTCACCAAGCATTTGAAGAAGGGCTTGAACGACGTGCAGGCCGCGACCATGTGGTTCATGCAGAACGCCATGGCCAAGCCCGACAATGCCGGTGCCGGCTCGACCGATTACATGCACCTCTTCGGCCTCGTCGTCCTCGGTTATATGTGGGCGAAGATGGCGAAGGCGGCGCAGGATGGCCTTGCGAACGGCGACAGCGCGCGCGAAGACTATTTGAAGAACAAGCTTGTCACGGCGCGGTTCTACATGGAGCGCATTATGCCGGAAACGGCGCTGCGCAAGGCCCGCATCGAAACCGGCGCCGACACGATGATGGAACTGGCGGCGGAAGCCTTTTGAGTTCGACCTTCTCCCCGGCGGGGAGAGTGGGGAATTCGCGGCTTCGGTCGCCATATGCTGAATTGGAAGGCGGCACGCCGCCGCAGGGAGATGAGACATGACCGAGGTTTTCATTTACGACCATGTGCGCACGCCGCGCGGGCGGGGCAAGAAGGATGGATCGCTGCACGAAGTGCCGTCCGTACGTCTTGCCGCCAAGACGCTTGAAGCGATCCGCGACCGCAACGGCCTCGACACAGCGACGGTTGACGACATCATCATGGGCTGCGTCGATCCGGTCATGGAAGCAGGCGCCGTCATCCCGAGGGGTGCTGCCTTCGAAGCGGGCTACTCCACCAAGGCGCCCGGCATGCAGATTTCCCGTTTCTGCGCCTCCGGCCTCGATGCCGTGAATTTCGGCGCGGCCAAGATCGCGCAAGGGGCTGATGATATCGTCATTGCCGGCGGCGTCGAAAGCATGTCGCGCGTCGGTCTCGGCATGTCCGGCGGCGCGTGGTTCATGGATCCCTCGGTCAATTTCCCGGCCTATTTCATGCCGCAGGGCGTCTCAGCCGATCTCATCGCCGCCAAATACGGCTTCTCGCGCGATGATGTCGATGCCTATGCCGTCGAAAGCCAGAAGCGCGCTGGTAATGCCTGGGAGAAGGGCTACTTCAAGAATTCCGTCGTCCCGGTGAAGGACATCAACGGCCTGACCATTCTGGACCGCGACGAGCACATGCGCCCCGGCACCGATATGCAGGCGCTGGCCTCGCTCAATCCCTCCTTCCAGATGCCGGGTGAGATGGGCGGCTTCGAAGCCGTCGGCATCCAGGCGCATCCGGAAGTGGAGCGCATCAACTACGTCCATCATGCCGGCAATTCTTCCGGCATCGTCGATGGCGCTGCCGCCGTGCTGCTCGGCTCCAAGGCGGGTGGGGAAAGCATGGGTCTGAAGCCGCGCGGCCGCATCAAGGCCTTTGCCAATATCGGCTCTGACCCGGCGCTGATGCTGACCGGCCCCGTCGACGTCACCGAAAAGCTCTTGAAGCGCAGCGGCATGACCCTTGCCGATATCGATCTCTTCGAACTCAACGAAGCCTTCGCCGCCGTCGTGCTGCGCTATATGCAGGCCTTCGACATTCCGCACGACAAGATCAACGTCAACGGCGGCGCCATCGCAATGGGCCATCCGCTGGGTGCCACCGGCGCGATGATCCTCGGCACCGTTCTGGACGAGCTGGAGCGCCGCGACCTCAATACCGCGCTGGTCACGCTCTGCATCGGCGCCGGCATGGGCACTGCCACGATCATCGAACGCGTCTGAGGGAGGGGAAACCAATGGCTTACACAAATTTCACTGTCGAGACCGACGCAGACGGCGTAGCACTCGTCACCTGGGACATGCCCGGCAAGTCCATGAACGTCTTCACCGCCGAGGTGATGGACGAGCTGAACGCCATCATCGACGCGACCGTTGCCGATGCAGCCGTCAAGGGCGTGGTCTTCACCTCGGGCAAATCGTCCTTCTCCGGCGGCGCCGATCTGTCGATGATCAAGTCGATGTTCTCGTTCTATCAGGAGGAGAAGGCGAAAGACCCGGCCGCTGCCACACAGAAGCTCTTCGATCTCGTGGGCCGCATGACCGGCCTGTTCCGCAAGCTGGAGACCTGCGGCAAGCCGTGGGTTTCGGCCATCAACGGCACCTGCATGGGCGGTGCCTTCGAGCTGTCGCTCGCCTGCCACGGACGCGTCGCTTCGAGCGCCAAGAGCGTCAAGATCGCGCTGCCCGAGGTCAAGGTCGGCATCTTCCCGGGTGCCGGCGGCACGCAGCGTGTGTCACGATTGACTGACGCTCAATCGGCCCTACAAATGATGACAACGGGCCAGTCGCTGACGGCGGCGCGCGCCAAGGCGATGAACCTCCTGCACCAGGTGGTCGAGCCGGATCAGCTGATCCCCGCGGCCAAGCAGATGATCAAGGACGGCCTGAAGCCGGTCGCGCCCTGGGATGAAAAGGGTTTCAAGGCGCCGGGCGGCGGCATCTGGACGCCGGCCGCAGCCCAGCTCTGGCCGGCAGCCCCGGCCATCCTGCGCCGCGAGACATCGGGCAACTATCCGGCCGCACTCGCTATCTTGAAATGCGTCTATGAAGGTCTGCAGGTTCCCTTCGACACCGGCCTGAAGATCGAGCAGCGCTATTTCACACATGTGCTGCAGACCACTGAAGCCTATTCGATGATCCGCTCGCTGTTCATCTCCATGCAGGAGCTCGGCAAGGGTGCTCGCCGCCCGGCGGGGCAACCGAAGACGGTGTTGAAGAAAGTCGGCGTTGTCGGCGCCGGTTTCATGGGGGCTTCCATCGCCTATGTCACCGCAGCGGCCGGCATCCCGGTCACGCTCATCGATCGTGATATGGAAGCCGCGACCAAGGGCAAGGGTGTCGGCGAAGGTCTGGTCAAGGATTCAATTGGTAAGGGAAGACTGACTCAGGATGAGGGAGCAGCCCTGCTTTCCCGCATCACGCCCTCGGCCGATTACTCCGATCTGAAGGATGCGGATCTCGTCATCGAGGCGGTGTTCGAGGATCGCGACGTCAAGAAGGCCGTCATCGAGGCGGTAGAAGCTGTGTTGCCCGCAAGCGCCATCTTCGCTTCTAATACTTCGACATTGCCGATCACCGGTCTCGCTAAGAATTCCAAGCGCCCGGCGGATTTCATCGGCGTCCATTTCTTCTCGCCCGTCGAGAAGATGATGCTGACCGAGGTCATCCTGGGTAAGGAAACGGGCGACCGCGCTTTGGCGGTCGCGCTGGATTATGTCGCCGCCATCAAGAAGACGCCGATCGTCGTCAACGACACCCGCGGCTTCTTCGTCAATCGCTGCGTCTTCCGTTACATCCATGAAGCCTATGACATGCTGATCGAAGGCGTGCCCGCGGCGATGATCGAGAATGCCGCCAAGATGGCCGGCATGCCTGTCGGCCCGCTGGCGCTCAACGACGAAGTTGCCATCGATCTGTCCTACAAGATCCTGAAGGCGACCGTCGCGGATCTCGGTGAGAAAGCGGTCGATCCGCGTCACATGCAGCTAGTCAGCGGTCTTGTGGAAGGCGAAGGTCGCCTCGGTCGGAAGAATACCAAGGGTTTCTACGACTATCCGCCGAAACCGGCCAAGAAGTCGCTTTGGCCGGGCCTGAAAGAGCTTTATCCGCAGAAGAAGGCCGATGACGTCGATGTCGGCGTGCTGAAGCAGCGCTTCCTCGTCACCATCGCGCTTGAGGCGGCGCGTACCATGGAAGAGGGCATCGTCACCGATCCACGTGAGGCCGATGTCGGCTCCATTCTCGGCTTCGGCTTTGCACCTTATACCGGTGGCGCGCTGTCCTACATCGATGGCATGGGCGCCCAGGCTTTTGTCGATCTCTGCGAAAAGCTCGCGACGGCCTATGGCCCGCATTTCAAGCCGACGGCACTTCTGAAGGACATGGCCGCGAAGGGCGAGAGCTTCTACGGTCGCTTCAATCCCTACGGCGTCGAGAAGGCGGCTTGAGGCAATAATCCATCGCCGACAGCAAAAAATGGGCCGCTCCTGTCGGGAGCGGCTCTTTTCGTTCGTCCTCTGCTCAGTCCATCAAACCGAGGAGAGTGACATGACAGAGATCATCGGCAATCGCGACGAGGCCGAAGCCATTGGTGACGTGCTTGCAAGCTGGGCCACCGCCCTTGGCAACAAGGATGCGGCTGGTGTCGTTGGGCATCTGAGCGACGATATCGTCAGCTTCACGCTGGCGGCACCCCTGGTGCACAAGGGCAAAGGTGCAGACGGCTTGGAGAATTGGTTTTCGACCTGGCAAGGCCCGATCGGTGGCGATGCCGTCGACGTCAAGCTGACTGTCGGTGAAGACGTCGCCTTCTGGACCGGGCTTGTGCATATGACTGGCCGGAAGACCGATGGCTTCGAAGTCGACCTCTGGTTCCGCCAGACGCTCGGCCTCAGAAAGCAGGCCGGCGTCTGGAAGATCGTGCACGAGCACACGTCGGTGCCATTTGCGATGGACGGCAGCGGCCGCGCCGAACTCGAACTGAAACCGTAAGGATTATCTTACGCTATGCTCAACGGTTTCTCCTTGCCAGCCCGCAGGGCAAGGACACCCCAGCCGACCAGCAGAAGGATCGCCGCCGCGTAAATGTCGGCTGCCGCAGCAAATCCGAGCGCCTTCGACAGGAAGCCTGCCAGGATAGCCGGCACGCTGAAGGCGAGGTAGCTCTGGATATAGAAGGCCGAAAGCAGCCCGGCGCGCTCGTCCGGCTTTGCCAGCGGCATGATGCTGCGCACGGTGCCGAGGAAAGTCGCGCCGAAGCCTGCGCCGGCGATCAGCGTTCCCGCGGCAAGGATCGACACCTCAGCCGCATGCACGCCGGCGACGACAGTCAATACGCCGAGCGTCATGCTCGATATGCCAAATGTCATTGATGTCGCGGCCGATCTCTTGCGCAGCAGAAACACAGCACCCGCGCCGCTGATCGTCAGCGCCGCGACCACGGAGCCGCCGACGAGAGGCGCCGTGCTGCCGGTCGTCGCACTCACGAGCGAGGGCACCAGCGATAGATAGAAGCCGCCGAGGGCCCAGACGGCAACATTGATCGGCGTCAGCGCCAGCAATGTGCGGCGAGCCTGCGGCGGAACCGCCACTTCCGGCTTCAGCGATGCGAGAAGCCCGGCCCGGCGTCGGGTCGTTTCGGGCACCAGCCAGAGAAGCACGGCCTGAATGGCAAGCAAGACGAGCGTCACGGCATAGACAAGCAGCGTTGGCGCCGGCGCGTACTCGACCAGCAGGCTCGTACCGAGCGCGCCGATCGCCATGCCGGCAAGCGGCGCAAGGCTGTTGGTGATCGAACCCTTGATCGGATCGAGATCGACAAGCGCGGCGCCGATGGAGCTTGCTGCGGCGCCCGTTGCCAGGCCCTGCACGATGCGCGCGACGATCAGCCAATTCGGACCCTCGGCCATTAAAAACAGCGCCATCGCCACCATATTGAGGAGGATGGACACAAAGATCACCGGGCGGCGGCCGAGATGATCGGAGATCGAACCGACGATGAGCAACGCGACGAGCAGGGCGAAGGCATAGACGGCGAAGATCACCGTGATCAGCACCGGCGAAAAGGCGAAAGCCTGCTGGTAGAGGCGATAAAGCGGTGTCGGCGCGGAGGAAGCGGCAAAGAACAGGGCGCTCGTCGCTGCATAATAGAACGGCGCCAGGCGTCTGGCCGGCGAAATCGGAGTGCTGGTAGTGGATTCGATCGAGGGCATCGATTATATCCTGCTTAAAGCTAAAAGATTGCGTTAGGCTCATATAGAGCGCCGCATGCACAAAAGCAAATAATTTGCGTTAGTGGACAGTCAACCCCGTTCACGATAGGCAAAAGGGAAAGATTGGCAAGGTTTATGGGCTATAGGGAAAACCCGCGTCCGGGTGGGCGCAGCGCCAGGGTTCAGGCTGCGGTGCACCAGTCCGTCCGCGATATGCTCTCGACAATGGATCGCGCCGATGTGACGATCCCGTTGATTGCGCAGCGCGCCAATGTCACGCCGTCAACGATCTATCGCCGCTGGGGCGATCTGCAGGAGCTCCTGGCCGATGTCGCTGCCTCGCGCCTGCAGCCTGACGGCCCGCCGCCAAAGATCGGTAGCGCGCGCGACGATCTCGAAGCCTGGGTCGAGCAATATGCAGACGAAATGGCCTCCGGCGTCGGCCGCGAGATGATCCGCGATGTGCTCTCGGCCGCCGACACGGCAAATGCCGAAAGGTGCAGCGGCTATACCCAGCATCAATTATGTGTGCTCATTGCCCGGGCCAAGGAATACGGTGAAGCCTTTCCGACCCTGGTCGAGCTGATGGATCACGTCATTTCGCCGATCATGTATCGCGTCCTTTTCGATCAGGCGCCCGGCACAGACTATGTTCGCGAACTCATCGCACGAGCAATGCCGAGGGACACATCCCGAACTTGAGACGGCGGTCGATTCCGGCGCACGACTCACCAGACGCTGTCGGGCTGTCTTCTTTGCGACTTTGATTGGTTGCCCGCAACTGACGAACAAGTTAACGGATGAATACACGCAAAAATTGTCAATGCAATGGAATTTCCTTGGAATACGCGTGCCGGAATGGGGCCCTTCGTCAATTTGTTATTGAAAAATAAAGCAGAAGATGATGCTAATTATCTTTAGCGAATTCAACGGCAACGCGAAGGGGTCTGCTCAATGCTTAATGAATTCAAGGCATTTATCGCACGCGGCAATGTCATGGATCTCGCCGTCGGAGTGATCATCGGCGGTGCTTTCGGCGGCATCGTGAAATCGCTGGTTGACGATATCATCATGCCGGTCGTCGGTGCGATTTTCGGCGGCTTCGATTTCTCGAACTACTTCTTCGGTCTCTCCTCGGCGGTCAATGCGCCGACACTGGCGGCTGCCCGCGCCCAGGGTGCCGTTTTCGCCTACGGCAATTTCATCACCGTCCTCATCAACTTCCTCATCCTCGCCTGGATCATCTTCCTGATGGTCAAGGGCGTGAACACGTTGCGCAAGCAAGTCGAGCGCAAGGAAGAGAAGATCGCCGAGGCAGCGCCTCCGCCGGCGGATGTGCAGTTGCTCACCGAGATCCGCGACCTTCTCGCCAAGCGTTGAGGAGGTTCCGCGCCGCTGATTTTAAAGCCTCGGCCCGACAAGGGCCGGGGCTTTATTCATCACCAAAATCGATCGATCACTAAGGCAAAGTCATGGGATTTGCCCACCATTGTGCTCTATGAAGGCGAAAACCGGAGACTTTGCATGTCGATACTGAATAGCCTCAGCCCGCGTGCGCTTGCAGCACCCGAAAGCGGGATCGTCGAAGTTGTGAATTATGCCCGTGGCCGTGACGGCCTCCTGCCGCTCTGGGTCGGCGAGGGCGATCTGCCGACGCCGGATTTCATCAATCGCGCCGCCATGGCCTCGCTCAACGCCGGCGAAACCTTCTACACCTGGCAACGCGGCATTCCGGAACTGCGCCAGGCGCTCGCCGATTACTATGGCCGGCACTTCGGCACCTCCTTGCCGATGGAGCATTTCTACGTCACCGGCTCCGGCATGCAGGCGATCCAGCTTTCCGTACAGGCGATCACCTCGCCCGGCGACGAAATGGTCTATCTGACACCCGCCTGGCCGAATATCGCCGCCGCGCTGGAGATATCAGGCGCCCGCTCCGTCGATGTGCCGCTGCAGTTCGAGAATGGCAAATGGTCGCTCGATCTCGGGCGTCTCGAGGCTGCGATCACGCCGAAGACCAAGGGTCTTTTCATCAACACCCCATCAAACCCGACCGGCTGGACGGCAACGCATCAGGATCTTGCCGATATTCTGGCGCTGGCGCGAAAGCACGGTCTCTGGATCATGGCCGACGAAATCTACGCGCTCTACTATTATGCCGGCGGCCGCGCGCCGAGTTTCCTCGATATCAAGGAAGCCGACGACAAGATCCTCTTCGTCAATTCCTTCTCGAAGAACTGGTCGATGACCGGCTGGCGGGTCGGCTGGATCGTCGCGCCGGCCGAACTCGGCCAGGTAATCGAAAATCTCGTACAATATTCGACATCCGGCGTCGCGCAATTCATGCAGCGCGGCGCGGTCGCCGCCCTGAACGAGGGCGATGACTTCGTTCGCTCGAACATCGCCAAGGCCACCCGTTCTCGCGATATTCTCTGCGATGCCCTGATCGCCACCAATCGCGTGCAGACGCTGAAGCCGGATGGAGCGCTCTATTCCTTCCTCAAGATCGACGGCGTCACCGACAGCCGCGGAGCCGCCATCGACATCGTCGACAAGACCGGCGTTGGCCTCGCGCCCGGAACGGCTTTCGGGCAGGGCGGCGAACTCTTCCTGCGCGCCTGCTTCCTGCGCGACGCGGCTCAGGTCGCCGATGCCGCAGAGCGGTTGAGCCGGTATATTTTGAGTTTGTAACGAGAAGCATCTTCGCGATTGCCGCACCTCTGATACCCCCTCTGTCACGACAGTGACAGAGGGGGATGCGCATCCTCCTCGATATCGATACTTACCCGTCGTATAGCCAATCGATAAAATGCGACCGATCCCGCAAATCCCTACCTAACCATAGAAACAAACTTCCCCTTCCTACAGTCTGCTCAGCGCAGGCTTTTAATCAAATCGCACGAATACAACCCTCATATATCGCCGATACGACTTGGCGGGGACGCGAAGAATGACGGTGTTGGTGACGGGCGGAGCCGGATATATCGGCAGCCATATGGTCTGGAGATTGCTTGAAGCGGGCGAGGACGTGGTGGTCGTCGACCGCCTTTCGACCGGTTTTCGCTGGGCTGTTCCGCCCGCCGCCCGGTTCTATCTCGGCGACATGGCGGACGAAGCGCTGCTGCAGAAGATTTTCGCCGAAAACGACATAGACGCCATCATCCACTTTGCCGGTTCGGCCGTGGTGCCGATGTCGATCGAGGATCCTCTCGCCTATTACGAAAACAACACCGGCAAGACCCGCATCCTGATGAGCGCCGCCGTCAAGGCTGGCATCCGTCATTTCGTCTTTTCTTCCACCGCCGCCGTCTACGGTCCGCAGCCCGCGGAAAGGCCGGTCAGCGAAGGCGCACCATTGCGGCCTGAATCGCCCTATGGTCAATCCAAGCTCATGTCGGAGCTGATGCTGCGCGATGCCGCTGCGGCCTATGATTTCCGTTATGTCGCGCTGCGCTACTTCAACGTCGCCGGCGCCGACCCTAAGGGGCGGGCCGGCCAGTCGACCGAGGGTGCGACCCATCTCATCAAGGTTGCCTGCGAGGCGGCACTCGGCCGCCGCCATCAAGTGGATATCTATGGCACCGACTATCCGACGCATGACGGAACGGGCGTTCGCGACTACATCCATGTCAGCGATCTTGCGGACGCGCACCTCATGGCGCTGCGCCATCTGCGCAGCGGCGGCCGGCCGCTGGTCGCCAATTGCGGCTATGGCCTGGGCTATTCCGTGCTTGATGTGCTCAACATGGTCATGCGCGTCCATGGCCGTGCTTTCCGCATCCACATGGCGCCGCGCCGGCCGGGCGACACGGCCAGCGTCGTCGCCGATGCGACGCTCGCCCATCGGGAACTCGGCTGGGCGCCGAAATACAATTGCCTGGAAACGATCGTGCGCTCGTCGCTGGATTGGGAACTGCAGCTTGCGCAACGTTCAGGCTTCGATGCGGGCGGGCTCAAGAAGGTCTACGCTGCCCCGAGCATCCGGTAGCCCGGAGGACGGGAGCCGACCGCATCAGCTGTCAGCACGTCTCCAAGGTCCGAGAAAGGCCGGCGCATTCCGGCGCACGGCTTCCGTCAGAAAATCGATGACGGTGCGCACGCGCGGCGACTGGCGCAGATCGCGGTGGCAGGTGATCCAATAGTGGCGCTTGAGATCCACTTCCTGCGGCAGCACGACCTGCAGATCCGGATGCTTGCCGGCGATGAAAAACGGCAGCACGCAAAGCCCCAGCCCGTTCTTGGTCGCCGTCAGCTGCGCGAAGATGCTCGAGCTCTGGAATTGCGGCCTGATGCGCGGATGGACGTCGCCGAGATAGTCCAACCCCGGCGCGAAGATCATGTCCTCGATATAGCCGATGAAAGCGCAGTCGGGCAGGTCGTCGCGGCTCTCGATCGCTCGATGGCTGGCGAGATAGTCCCGCGATCCATAGACCTGAAGGTGATAGTCGGTCAGCTTCTCGGTGAAATAGGGGCCGGCCTTCGGCGGGTCGAGCACGACGACGATGTCGGCCTCCTTGCGCGAGAGCGACATGATCTGCTGGATGGTGATCAGCTCCAGCGAAATGGTCGGATGTTTAGCCGTGAATTCCGGCAGCACGCCGGTAAAGAAGAAATTCGAAAAGCCTTCCGGCGCGCTGATGCGCACTACACCGCGCTGCGCCGCCGATCCGGCGGAAAGATCCGTCCGAAGACGCTCGGTTTCCTGCTCCATGCGCTCCGCCGTGTCGATGAACCGCTGGCCCATGCCCGTCAGCATGTAGCCGCGCGGATTGCGCTCGAAGAGCTTGACCTTCAGGGCGAATTCCAGCCGGTCGATGCGGCGCGAAACGGTGGCGTGGCTGGTGCGCAACTGCCGGGCCGCGGTCGAAAGCTGCCCGGTTCGCGCCACGGCGAGGAAGAATTGCAGATCGTCCCAGGTAAAGTGCGGCGTGCCCTTCATGTTTCCCCCTTCTGTTCAAAAATGAACAGACCCTGTTTGGAATTAATTGCAATCGCGACTTGCGTCAACGCGCGATTTCCTTGATCCTGCACGTCTCGGAAAGTCGTTTGGAGGAAAGCGGCTGGCCAAATTTGAACAGATTCATTTTTGCCAAATCTCTGGGAGGAGAATATGCGAAAGAGTCTTATTGCATCCCTGGCACTTCTGCTTGCAAGCAGCACAGCGGCTTTCGCCGCCGGCGCGTCCGACGGTGTCGTCAAGATCGGCATCCTGAATGACCAGTCGGGCGTCTATGCCGATTTCGGCGGCAAGTCGTCTGTGGAGGCTGCAAAGATGGCCGTCGAGGATTTCGGCGGCAAGGTGCTCGGCGTGCCGATCGAGATCGTCGATGCCGACCATCAGAACAAGCCGGATATCGCTTCGAACATCGCCCGCCAGTGGTACGACCAGGACAAGGTCGACGCGATCATGGAGCTGACGACCTCGTCGGTGGCGCTTGCCGTGCAGGCCGTCGCCAAGGAGAAGAAGAAGATCGATATCGTCACCGGCGCTGCAACGACGGATCTGACAGGCAAGCAATGCTCGCCCTATGGCTTCCACTGGGCCTACGACACGCATGCTCTGGCCGTCGGCACCGGCGGCGCGCTGGTCAAGCAGGGCGGCGATACCTGGTTCTTCCTCACGGCCGACTACGCCTTCGGCTATTCGCTGGAGCAGCAGACCGGCGATTACGTCAAAGCAAGCGGCGGCAAGATTTTGGGTTCCGTTCGCCATCCGCTGTCGACGAATGATTTCTCATCCTTCCTTTTGCAGGCGCAATCGTCCGGCGCCAAGGTCATCGGCCTTGCCAATGCCGGCCTCGATACCTCCAACGCCATTAAGCAGGCCTCGGAATTCGGCATCACCCAGGGCGGCCAGCATCTGGCGGCACTTCTCTTCACGCTCGCCGAAGTCCACGGTCTTGGCCTGCAGGCGGCTCAAGGGTTGACGCTGACCGAGGGCTATTACTGGAACCTCGACAACAAGAGCCGCGAATTCGGCAAGCGCTTCTTCGCCCGCACCGGCAAGATGCCGAACATGATCCATGCCGGTACCTATTCCGCCGTCACGCAATATCTGAAGGCGGTGCAGAAGGCCGGCACTGACGATACCGAGGCCGTCGCCAAGGAACTGCATGAAATGCCGGTCGATGATTTCTTCGGCCGCGGCGGCACGGTCGGCGCCAACGGCCGCATGATCCACGACATGTATCTGCTCCAGGTCAAGAAGCCGGATGAGAGCAAGCAGCCGTGGGATTACTTCAACGTGCTGGCAACCATTCCTGGCAAGGAAGCCTATATCGATCCCGCCAAGAGTGGTTGCGATCTCGTCAAGCAATGAGGTTACGGCCGGCCGATGGCGATGTCAGCAATAGATCAGCATGAAGAGCCTCGGGTGGTCTTGTCCGCCCGGGGACTCCGCCGCGATTTCGGTGGTTTTACCGCCGTCAAGAATGTCGATCTCGATGTGCAGCATGCCCGCGTCCACGCGCTGATCGGCCCGAACGGCGCCGGCAAGACGACGGTGTTCAACCTGCTCACCAAGTTCCTGCAGCCCACCCACGGCACGATCACGCTGCTCGGCACCGATATTACCCGCGCGAGACCCGACAAGGTGGCGCGCATGGGCCTCGTGCGCTCCTTCCAGATTTCGGCTGTTTTCCCGCATCTGACCGTGCTCGACAATGTTCGTGTCGCCTTGCAGAGGACGAGCAATCTCGCCCATCAATTCTGGCGGCCGATCTCGGCGCTCGACAGCCTCAACGCCCGCGCCGAGCAGCTTCTCGCTTCCGTCGGACTTTCGAAGGAGCGGGATGCCGTTGCCGCCGATCTTTCCTATGGCCGCAAGCGCGTGCTGGAGATCGCGACGACCCTGGCGCTCGACCCGAAAGTGCTGCTGCTCGACGAGCCGATGGCCGGCATGGGGCTGGAGGATGTCAACACCGTCTCCGCCATCATCCGCGAGGTGGCGCGCGACAGGGCCGTGCTGATGGTGGAGCATAATCTCTCCGTCGTCGCCGATATCTGCCATCAGGTTACCGTGCTGCAGCGCGGCGAGATCCTGGCTCAGGGCGATTACGCCACGGTCAGCCGCGACCCGCGCGTCCGCGAAGCCTATATGGGCACGGAGGAGGCTTGAGGATGGCGGCGTTGCTCGAAGTCCAGGGGCTGAATGCCTGGTATGGCGAAAGCCACATCCTGCATGGCGTCGACATGCGGGTCGGCGAGGGCGAAACCGTCACCATCCTTGGCCGCAACGGCGTCGGCAAGACGACGACATTGCGCACCATCGTCGGCATCGTCCGCGCGCGCAAGGGCAGGATCGCCTTTGCCGGCGCCGACATGATGCAGGTGCCTTTGCACAAGACCGCCCACAAGGGCATCGGTTTCGTTCCGGAGGAACGCGGCATCTTTTCGACGCTCAGCGTCTATGAAAACCTGATGTTGCCGCCGGTCGTGGCATCAGGCGGGATGACGGTCGACGAGATTTTCGAACTGTTTCCCAATCTGCACGAGCGCCGCAACAGCGCCGGCACCAAGCTTTCCGGCGGTGAGCAACAGATGCTCGCCATGGCGCGCATCCTGCGCACCGGCGTTCGCATGTTGCTGCTCGACGAGCCCACGGAAGGCCTTGCGCCCGTCATCGTCCGGCGCATCGGCGAGGTCCTGCAGAAGCTCAAGGCGCGAGGGATGACCATATTGCTGGTCGAGCAGAACTTCCGTTTCGCCAGCCGCATCGCCGATCGCTTCTATGTGATGGATCACGGCCAGATGGTCTCGGAGTTTCCGGTCGGCGAACTGCCCGAGCGCATGGACATGCTGCACAAAGTGCTGGGGGTCTGAACCATGACGACGATATTCGGTATCCCCGCCCAGGCCCTTCTCGGGCAATTGCTGATCGGCCTCATCAACGGCTCCTTTTATGCGCTGCTGAGCCTGGGGCTCGCGATCATCTTCGGCATGCTGCGGGTGATCAATTTTGCTCACGGCGCGCTTTACATGCTCGGCGCCTTCACAGCCTATCTGCTGCTCGCCTATGCCGGGATCGGCTATTGGCCGGCCTTGATCGTGGCGCCGCTGATCGTCGGTCTGTTCGGTGCCCTCGTCGAGCGGCTATGCCTGCGCCAGCTTTACAACATCGATCCGCTCTACGGCCTGCTCTTCACTTTCGGCATGGCGCTGACCATCGAGGGCACGTTCCGCTATCTCTACGGCTCCTCAGGCCAGCCTTATGCGGTGCCGGCGGAACTGGCGGGTGCCAGGAACATCGGTTTCATGTTCCTGCCCGTCTATCGCGGCTGGGTGATCATCGCCTCTCTCATCGTCTGCATCGGCACCTGGCTGCTGATCGAGAAGACAAAGCTCGGCGCCTATCTGCGCGCGGCGACGGAAAATTCCGTGCTCGTCCAGGTCTTCGGCGTCAATGTGCCCGTGCTCCTGACGCTGACTTATGGTTTCGGTGTCGCACTTGCCGCCTTTGCCGGCGTGCTGGCGGCGCCGATCTATCAGGTCTCGCCGCTGATGGGATCGAACATGATCATCATCGTCTTTGCCGTGGTCGTCGTCGGCGGCATGGGGTCGATCATGGGCGCGATCGTGACAGGTTATATGCTCGGAATTGCAGAGGGCCTGACCAAGGTCTTCTATCCGGAAGCGTCGAATATCGTCATCTTCGTGATCATGGCGATCGTGCTGCTCATCAGGCCTGCGGGCCTCTTCGGTCGGGATGCGTGAGATGGTTGATCTGACCACATTGGGATCCAGGCGACACCAGAGGTTTTCGGCGCAGAAACTGCTGCTGGTTATCGGCGTCGTCGGGCTGATCTGGGCGCCGTTCTTCATCTACCCGATCTTCGTCATGAAGGTGCTTTGCTTCGCGCTTTTCGCCTGCGCCTTCAACCTGCTGCTCGGCTATGCAGGCCTGCTCTCCTTCGGTCATGCCACCTTCTTCGGCGGTGCCGCCTATTTCACCGCCTATGCGGTGAAGGAGTGGGGCGTGCCGCCGGAGCTCGGCATCCTCATCGGCGTCGCCGGCGCGGCGCTGCTCGGCCTGGTCATGGGCTTCGTCGCGATCCGACGGCAGGGCATCTACTTCGCCATGATCACGCTGGCGCTGTCCTACATGTTCTATTTCTTCTGCCTCCAGGCCGCGTTTACCCATGGCGAGGACGGCATTCAGTCCGTGCCGCGCGGCTATCTCTTCGGCATCCTCGATCTCAACAACTCCTTCAACATGTATTATTTCGTCCTCGCCGTGTTCCTGATCGGCGTTCTGATCATCTGGCGCTTCATCAATTCGCCTTTCGGCATGATCCTGAAGTCGATCCGCGAGAATGAGCAGCGGGCGATCTCGCTCGGCTATTCCGTCGCGCACTACAAGCTCGGCGCCTTCGTCATGTCGGCGGCGCTGGCGGGGCTCGCCGGAGCGGTCAAGGCGCTGGTCTTCCAGTTCGCGACGCTCACCGACGTCGCATGGCAGATGTCGGGCGAAGTGATCCTGATGACCCTGCTCGGCGGCATAGGCACGCTGATCGGCCCGCTCTTCGGCGCGGGATTCGTAGCGACCCTGGAAAACTACCTCGCGACGTCGGAATTCCCCGTCACCATCATCACCGGCATCGTCTTCATGGTCTGTGTCCTGCTCTTCCGCCGTGGCGTCATCGGCGAATTCTATGCGTCGCGGCTGGGACGGAAGCTGGGATTTGAATATCGGCGTTGATTGGTTGCCTTTCCTTCTCCCCGTTCGCGGGGAGAAGGTGCCCGAAGGGCGAATGAGGGGCTATTTCGAGATTGATCCGCAAGCCGGGATTTGCCGAACCTTCATGCCCCTCACCCTAACCCTCTCCCTGCACGCGGGAGAGGGAATGACTGAGTTTTGAACATGGATCGCTTCGACTACATCATCATCGGTGCCGGCAGTGCTGGCTGCCTGCTTGCCAACCGGCTCTCGGCCGATCCCAACAATCGGGTGCTGCTGCTGGAGGCGGGCGGCAATGACAACTACCACTGGATCCATATTCCCGTCGGCTATCTCTACTGCATTAACAATCCCCGCACCGACTGGTGCTTCACCACGACGCCCGAGGCGGGGCTGAACGGTCGCTCGCTGAACTATCCGCGCGGCAAGGTGCTTGGCGGCTGCTCCTCCATCAACGGCATGATCTACATGCGCGGCCAGGCGCGCGACTATGATCTCTGGCGGCAGCTCGGCTGCACCGGCTGGGGCTGGGAAGACGTGCTGCCCTATTTCACCAAGTCCGAGGATCATTACAGGGGCAAGGACGAGATGCACGGCGCCGGCGGCGAATGGCGGGTGGAGAAGGCGCGTGTGCGCTGGGCCGTGCTCGACGCCTTCCAGGCGGCAGCCCGCGAGGCAGGCATCCCCGAAACGGCCGATTTCAACCGTGGCAACAACGAGGGTTCCGGCTATTTCGACGTCAACCAGCGTTCCGGTATCCGCTGGAATACGGCGAAGGCCTTCCTGCGGCCGGCAATGAAGCGAGGCAATCTGACGGTCTACACCAAGGCCCAGGTGCGGCGCCTCGTCATCGAGGGTGATGCCGTGATCGGCGTCGAGTTCCAGCACGATGGCGTGGCGAAGCGCGTCTACGCAAGCAAGGAGACGGTGCTGTCGGCCGGCTCCATCGGCTCGCCGCAGATCCTCGAACTGTCAGGCATCGGGCAGGGCGATGTGTTGAGCAAGGCCGGCATCGAGGTCGTCCGCGAGGTCAAGTCCGTCGGCGAAAACCTGCAGGATCACTTGCAGCTTCGCATGGCTTACAAGGTGACCGGCGTTCCCACCTTGAACGAGAAGGCGACGAAGCTCATGGGCAAGGCGGCGATCGGCCTCGAATATCTCATCCGCCGCTCCGGGCCGATGGCGATGGCGCCGAGTCAGCTCGGCATCTTCACCCGCTCCGGGCCGGACAAGGAAACGCCGGATCTGCAATATCACGTGCAGCCGGTCTCGCTCGACAAGTTCGGCGATCCCGTCCATCCTTTTCCGGCGATCACCGCCAGCGTCTGCAACCTGAGGCCGGAAAGCCGAGGCTCGGTGCATGTCAGCGGCCCCGATTTTGCCATGCAGCCGGCAATCAGCCCGAATTATCTCTCCGCATCGCGCGACCGGGAGATCGCCGTGCGCTCCATCCGCCTGACGCGGCGGATCGTGGCGCAGCCGTCCTTCGCGAGATTCAGTCCGGAGGAGTTCAAGCCCGGCCCGTCCTATCAGACCGATGCTGATCTCGAGCGCGCCGCCGGCGACATCGGCACGACGATTTTCCATCCCGTCGGCACATGCCGCATGGGTAGCGATCCGCAAAGCGTCGTAGATCCCCGTCTGCGGCTGCGCGCCCTTGCAGGGCTGCGCATCGCGGATGCGTCGATCATGCCGTCGATCACATCGGGCAACACCAACTCGCCGACGATCATGATCGCCGAAAAGGCGGCTGAGATGATCCTTGCCGACAACCGCTGAACACCTGTTGACGAGAGCAAGTCCAGGAAAAGTGCGCAGCAGTTTTCCGTCCGGAGTTGCGATAAGACAAAGAACCGGAACAGTTCGGCATTTCCGTGAAACGCGAACCGTTCTGGCGGCAAGGACAGGAGATTTGCATGGATAGCACGGACGAAGTGATCATCGAGCGACGCGGATCGGCTGGCATCATCCGGCTCAACCGGCCGAAGGCGCTGAACAGCCTGACGCTGCCTATGGTGCGGACGATAACCTCGGCCCTTGAGGAGTTCGCCATCGATCCCGCCATCGCCGCCGTCATCGTCAAGGGCGAGGGCGAGCGTGGTTTCTGCGCGGGCGGCGATATCCGCCTGCTGCACCAGAGCGGCAAGGAGGGTTCGGACGGCGCGGAAACCTTTTGGCGCGAGGAATTCCGGCTCAATCATGCCATTTCACGCTATCCCAAACCCTATGTCGTGCTTATGGACGGCATCACCATGGGCGGCGGCGTCGGCCTTTCGGCGCATGGCAGCCATCGCATCGTTACCGAGCGCACGCGCCTTGCCATGCCTGAAACAGGCATCGGCTATTTCCCCGATGTCGGCGCCACATGGCTCTTGCCGCGCGCGCCGGGCGAAGCCGGCACCTGGCTGGGCCTGACCGGCCTTGCCGTCGACGCCGCCGACGCGCTGCACGCGGGGTTTACGGATCATTGCGTTGCCTCCTCGGCGCTTCCTGTATTGATAGATGCGATCGCGGCGCTGCCTGCCTCGGCCTCCGCCGCCGATGTGCATGCCCTGATCAAGACCATGGCAACGGATGCCGGCGAGAGCCGCCTTGCGGCAAATCGTGACGTGATCGATCGCGCCTTTGCAGGGGATACGGTCGAGGAGATTCTACAGGTGCTGGCCAAAGAATCGGGGGAATTCGCCGCCGAAAGCGCCGGCGTGATTGCCGGCCGCTCGCCGACCAGCCTGAAGCTGACGCTGCGGCTGCTGCGCGCCGGGCGTACGAGCGCAGATCTCGCCGAGTGCCTCAATCGTGAACTCGGCGCCTGCCTGGGCATATTGTATAATCATGACTTCTACGAAGGCGTCCGTGCCGCCGTCATCGACAAGGACCGCAACCCGAAATGGTCGCCGGCCAGTCTTGCCGAGGTGAGGTCCAGCGATATCGACCGCTTCTTCGTACCGGCGCAGCCGCCGCTTTTCGCAGCATAACGGATCATGGGAGGAAAATCATGACACGGATCGCATTCATCGGCCTCGGCAATATGGGAGGCCCGATGGCCGCCAATCTGGTCAAGGCCGGCCACGCCGTCATCGGTTACGATCTCTCGCATGACATGCTCAAGGCCGCCGAGGCAACGGGAGTCAAACCTGCGAACGTGCTGACCGAAGCCTTGGCGGAGGCTGAGGTGGTGGTGACCATGCTGCCGAAAGGTCAGCATGTCCTTACGGTCTGGACCGATATCCTGCGCTCCGTGCCGAAGGGTACCCTGCTGATCGACAGTTCCACCATCGATGTCGATAGTGCCCGCAAGGCTCACGTCATGGCAGGTGAGGTTGGTTGCCTATCGCTTGACGCGCCGGTCTCGGGCGGCACGGGTGGCGCCTCGGCGGGAACGCTGACCTTCATGGCGGGTGGCTCCCCGGAAAGTTTTGCGGCCGCCAAGCCATTGCTGGAGGTGATGGGCCGCAAGATCGTCCATTGCGGCGATGCCGGCGCCGGACAGGCGGCGAAAATCTGCAACAATATGATCCTCGGCATTTCCATGATCGGCGTCTGCGAGGCCTTCGTGCTCGGCGAAAAGCTCGGCCTTTCGCATCAGGCCCTGTTCGATGTCGCCTCGACCTCCTCCGGCCAATGCTGGTCGATCAACACCTATTGCCCGGTGCCAGGCCCCGTGCCGACATCGCCGGCCAATAACGACTATAAGCCCGGGTTCTCGGCAGCCTTGATGCTGAAGGACCTGCGCCTGTCGCAGGAGGCGGCGCTGTCGAGCGGTGCATCGACGCCGCTAGGCGCGGAAGCGGCGCAGCTCTACGCGCTGTTTGAAAAGCTCGGCAATGGGGGGCGTGATTTTTCCGCGATCATCGAGATGTTTCGGGAAGCTGGTTGAGTATAACCGGTAACAGTCCAGTGAGTTGAAAGCCCGGATTGCCCCTCACCCCGGCCCTCACCCCGCTCGCGGGGAGAGGGGGATTATGTCCCATGCTACTTCAACCGGACTGAGAGCAGGCTGTTTTACGCTATAGTTCCCTCTCCCAGCGAGCCGGGCGAGGGCGAGGGGCTCTTTGCCGAGCAACAGCCTCAAAGAATGAGCTTGAACTCACCGCCACATGCCGCGCATGCGCGCGCCGACATCGACGCGCACCTGCCGGGCTCGAATGGCGGCAGGGCTTTCCGCCCGCGCCTGTGGCCAGCCGCAGACTTCGAAGAATTGCAGCAATGTCGCCGGGATGAAGCGCGTGCGCGAGGCAAAGACATGCCTGTCGCCCTGCGCATGCTGGCCATGAATGAAGAACCGTTGCGGCGTGACGAGATCGAGATTGTCCTTGGCCCGCGTCATCGCGACATAGAGCAGGCGCCGCTCCTCCTCGATCTCGGCGGATGATCCGACGGCGAGATCGGCGGGGATGCAGCCGTCGACGGCATTGAGGATGAAGACCTTTGTCCACTCCTGCCCCTTGGCGGAATGGATGGTCGACAGGATCAGATAGTCTTCGTCGAGCAGCGGCACGCCGGCCTGGTCGCTGGTGGCATCCGGCGGATCGAGCGTCAGTTCGGTCAGAAAACGCTCGCGCGAACCATAGCCGGCGGCAATCTGCTCAAGCTGGACGAGATCCGCCTGGCGCGTCGCGGCATCCTCGTGCGCCCGCTCCAGATGCGGTTCATACCATTGCCGCACCAGCCCGATTTCCGCCGGCCAGCCGGCCTTGCCGCTCTTCACGTCTCGCATCGTCTCGACAAAGACGGTCCAGTCATCGCCCGTGCGCGGCGGCGTCGGAAGCTCGGCGAGGGCGGCGATCGGATTGGCATGTTCGCCGATCTGGTCGAGCACGCGCTGCGCCGTGGAGGGGCCGACGCCGGGCAGAAGCTGCATCAGCCTGAAGCCCGCCACCCGGTCACGCGGGTTCTGGGCGAAACGCAGCGCGGCCAGCATGTCCTTGACATGGGCGCTATCGAGAAACTTCAGCCCGCCGAATTTGACGAAGGGGATATTGCGGCGGGTAAGCTCCACTTCCAGCGGCCCGCTATGACTTGAGGTGCGGAACAGCACCGCCTGCTGTTTGAGCCTGGTGCCGCCCTCGCGATTTTCCAGCACTTCATCGGCGACATAACGCGCCTGATCGCTTTCGTCGCGCACCGTCACCAGTCGCGGTCGCTCGACGCTTTGCCGTTCCGTGCGCAGATTCTTGGTGAAGCGCTCGGAAGCAAGATCGATGACAGCATTGGCGGCGGCGAGGATTGGCTGCGTCGAGCGGTAATTGCGGTCGAGCGTCACGATATCGGCAGCGGGCGTGAAGGCTTTCGGGAAGTCGAGGATGTTGCGCACCGTCGCCGCGCGGAAGGAGTAGATCGATTGCGCATCGTCACCGACAACGGTCAGGCCGCGGCCATCCGGTTTCAGCGCCAGCAGGATCGACGATTGCAGCCGGTTGGTATCCTGGTATTCGTCGACGAGCACATGGTCGAAACGACCGCCGATATCCTCGGCGATCAGCGGCTCTTGAAGCATATGCGCCCAGTAGAGCAGCAGATCGTCGTAATCGAGCACATTCTGCGCCTGTTTCGCCTCGACATAGGCGGCGAAGAGATCGCGCAATTGTTGTTCCCAGGTCGCGCACCATGGGAAGAAGTCGCGCAGCATCTCTGCGAGCGGCGCTTCCGAATTGACGGAGCGTGAATAGATGGCAAGGCATGTCGCCTTGGTCGGAAAGCGGCTTTCGAGCTTGGAAAAGCCGAGGTCGTGGCGCGCGAGGTTCATGAGGTCGGCGCTGTCTTCCCGGTCGTGGATCGTGAAGGCCGGATCGAGCCCGATCTGCTCGGCATAATCTCGCAGAAGACGTGCGCCGATGCCGTGAAACGTGCCGCTCCAGGCGAGCGCATCGGCTGTAATACCCGCATTGGCACCGATCACCTCGCGGCAGATTCGCTCGACACGGCGGCCCATTTCGGCGGCGGCACGGCGCGAGAAGGTCATCAGCAGGATCCGGCGTGGGTCCGCGCCCTTGACGATCAGATGCGCAACACGATGAGCAAGCGTATTGGTCTTGCCGGATCCGGCCCCGGCGATGACAAGCAGTGGCCCTGCGACGTGGCCGTCGCCGGCCGTTGTACCGTGCTCCACCGCCAGTCGCTGCTCCGGGTTCAGCTTTTCCAGATAGGCCGCGCTCATGAACTCTCCTGAATGCCTCGGATGAAGGGCGCGCCAGGCGCAAATCGGCGACGAATCGAATCGGCGAAATGATCCGGACGTTCTATGGATGTTCCGAATTGCCTAAACCTGTCAAGATTTGTGGGATTCGCTGGGGATGTGATCTTTTGCGCAAGAATCCTACCCGGATTTGGTCAGGCATGGCTCGAAAAGGACTATCCTCATGCTTATGTATCATTATGGCGCGCATCTTGAGTTTTGGGTTTCAGCAGTGCGTTGAGTGAAGGTTTCAGAATATGAACGAAACGATCGCCACTGGGCTGCATCTGCCGGGCGGACTGGTGGCTTTGCCGGATGGGCGCATCGCGCTCGTTGAGATGGATCATACCCGCCGCGGTCTGAAGCTTTTCGACACTAGCGGTGCGCATCGAGAAGTTTGTCGGATCGGTGGTCGTCCGACCGGGATTGCGATCGACGGCGATGGCTGCTTCTGGATAACCGACGGCCCAGAGCATTCCCTCGTCAGGCTCTCGCCGCAGGGCCGGGTGCTGCAGGTGATCGAAGGTGGCGCTGACGGCTCGTTTCTCCATCCGAACGATCTCGCTTTCGGGCCTGACGGCTTGCTTTACATGACCGATTCGGGCATCCGCACCGCCGATCTGCTCGAAGGCGGCCATATTCATCCGGATTTCTTCAAGGCGGCCTACAATGGCTGCGTCTATCAGATCGATCCCGCCGAAGGCCGCGTCATCAGGGTCTTGGCCGCGGGCTTGCTCCTTGCCAATGGCATCGCCTTCAGCGCCGACGGGCTGCTCTATTACAGCGAGACCCTGACCGGAAAAATTCATCGGCAGATCGTCGGCGGGCGGCAGGAGATGTTCGCGCAGTCGATGACATCGCCCACCGTCAACGCGTTGCGCGGGCCGGCCGGCATCGCTTTCGATCGCAGCGGCGTGCTCTATTGCGCCATGTACGGATTGGGCGAAATTTCGCTTGTCGATACCGAGGGCAGGATGGCGGGCCATATCCGCACGAACGGCGCGCGGCCCGGCAAGATTGCCTTTACTGTCGACGGCAAGCATTTGCTCGTCAGCGAGCAGGACAATGGTGCTGTGGAAAAGATAACGGCGCCGCGACCCGGGCTGCCATTGCATATGCCGTCCATCTAGAGACTCGATCTCCCGCCATATCCGTAGTCATGAAGCGATGAAAGGAAAGTTGCCGGGGTCTGGTTGGGAGAACCACGTGCTTATCACACATCACACAAATTTCCTCGCGTGATCCGTCTCCGCAATCCTGCTTGGCGCAGTTCTTGTCGCTTCTCCTGCTCTCGCCAACAATGGCAATGGCAATGGCGCTGGCAACGGCAATGGCAATGGCAGTGGCAGTAGCCATGCAAATAGCAAAAACGCCGACAATTCCGCTCAGGACGCATCGGCGAGCGATGCTTCGACGTCAAAAGCCAAATCGGCGAGTAGCCTTGGTGCTTTGAACGGCTTCATGCACGCCTCGCCCAAAGCTTTGGCACATGCCTCCGCCAAATCGGAAATCGGCAGGGTTGCTGTCGTCTATGGTGGCCTCCTGCAGAATTACCTGTCACCGCAGCAGGGTACCACGCCCCATCGGCCCGCCGGAGCCGGCGAGAGCGCTTCCATATCCACTGTCGATATGATTGCTGAAGCGGCTCTTGTGTCCGCGAAATCATGTCCGTGATCGACCGGACTTCTCCGGAAAAGACTTAGAGCGGCTAGGCGTTTCACTGAATCGCTTAACCGCTCTATGTTTTTGCTTTGCGCAATTCCGGACGGAAAGAACGCCCCGGTGTCCAGTGTGGACGCCAGTGGACATGCCCGGAGGCCGGGCATGTCCTGTTCCAATCGCGCTGCCGCTTATTCCGCGGCGGGGACCTGCTTATTATCCTTGCCGGACTTGCCGTCCGCCGGCTTCTCGTCGTTGGCAACTGTCTTGGCGTGACGGCGGCGCCAGTCGCCGAGGAAGAGCAGGATGGGTGCTGCGATGAAGATCGACGAGGCGCCAGCGACAAGTATGCCGAACACCATCGGGATCGCGAAGCTGGAGACGGCGCTGCCGCCCCAGATCGCCATCGGCACCAGCGCCAGGAAGGCGGTGGCGTTGGTATAGAGGCTTCGCGCCAGGGTCTCGTTGATCGACTTGTCGATGATCTCGCGCAGCGGCATCGACTTGTAGAGCCGCATGTTTTCACGCATACGGTCATAGACCACGACCTTGTCGTTCACCGAATATCCTACAAGCGTCAGGATCGCGGCGATGGCCGTGAGGTTGAAATCGAGGCCGGTGATCGCGAAGAAGCCGATCGCCTTGGTGACGTCGAGCACCAGCGTGACGATGGCGCCGACCGCGAACGGCCATTCGAACCGCACCCAGATGTAGACGAGCATCGCCAGGCTGGCGATCACGACCGACAGGATGCCGGCCCAGGCAAGCTCGCCCGAGACCTTCGGACCGATGACATCGGTGCCTTCAATGGTCGCGGCTGGGTCGATCTTGGTGATTTCCGCCTTGAGCTTGGTCACCGCTGCTGTCTGTGCCTCTTCGCCGCCGTCCTGGCGCTGGGCGCGGACAAGGATGCTGTTGTTGTCGCCGAAAGACTGCAGTGAGATTTCGCCGAGGCCGAGTGTGTTCAGCCCCTGGCGGAACGTCGACAAGTCGGCCGCGTCCTTGGTCTTGACCGACATCTGGATGCCGCCGCGGAAATCGACGCCGTAGTTGAGGCCTGGATGGATGAATAGCACCACCGAGGCGATCGACAGGATCGCCGAGACGGTGACGCCAAAGAAGCGGGCCTTCATGAAGTGAATGTGCCTGTCATAGGGGCTGAAGGGGATCAGCGGCCTGATGTTGAGCACCTTCAGCTTGCGGCGACGGGTGATGGCGATCATCACGACGCGCACGAAGGCGACGGAGGTGAACATCGAGATAATGAGGCCGAGCCCCATGGTCACGGCAAAGCCGCGAACCGGGCCGGAGCCAAAGTAGAACAGGATGGCGGCCGCGATCAGGGCCGTCATATTGCCGTCGATAATCGTCGAATAAGCCTTCTTGAAGCCGTTATCGATAGCGGCGAAGGCGCCGCGGCCCTTGCGGGTTTCTTCGCGGATACGCTCGTTGATGAGAACGTTGGCATCAACCGCAAGGCCGATACCGAGGACGATGCCGGCGATGCCGGGCAGCGTCAGCGTGGCGCCGACCAGCGTCAGGGCCGAGAAGGTCAGGATCGTGTGAACGAGCAGTGCAAAATTCGCGAGAATGCCCCAGGCGCCATAAAGCACGAAGATGAAGGCGGCAACCAGGACGAAGCCTACCAGGCCGCTATAGATGCCCTTCTGGATCGCATCGGCGCCGAGGTCAGCGCCGACGGTGCGTTCTTCGATGACGGTCAATTTGGCCGGGAGCGCGCCGGCGCGCAGCAGGGCTGCGAGCGTGGTAGCGCTGTCGGCGGTGAAGTTGCCGGAGATCTGGCCCGAACCTCCGGTGATCGGCTCACGAATATTCGGGGCACTCAGCACCTTGTTGTCAAGGACGATGGCGAAAGGCTTGCCGACATTTTCGCGGGTGATTTCGGCAAAGCGGTTGGCACCGGCGCTGTCGAAACGGAAGGTGACGAGCGGCTCATGCGTGTTCGGATCGAAGCTCACGCGGGCGTCCGTCAGGCGGTCGCCGGACAGTTCGATACGGTCGAGGACCGGATAGCTGTTGCCCTGCTCATCCTTGAGGATCGTGACGCCGGGACCGGGATTGTTCGGATCGGCATTGTCGGCAAGCAGGTGGAAGGACATCTTCGCGGTCGAGCCGAGCAGCTCGCGCAGGCGCGACGGGTCCTGTGCGCCCGGAAGCTGCACGAGAACGCGGTTCGGGCCGACGCGCTGGATGGTCGGTTCGGCAACGCCCACCTGGTCGACGCGCTTGCGGATGACTTCAAGGCTCTGCTGGACGGCGGAATCGACATTGCTGGCGATACCGGCCTGCGAGAAGGACATAGTGATCGTGCCGCCGTTCGGGGCGATCGTCAGGTCGGACTGGCCGGCGGAGAGGCCCGAGGTGACCGTGTTGGCAAGCGTCTGCAACTGCGTAACCGCATCGCCGCTTTGCGTGGGATCGGTGAGTGTTACGACGACCTGGTTGCCGTTGCGGATGATCGAGCGGGTCTGGATGTTCTTGTCGCGCAGAACGCGGCGCGAATCCTGCTGCAGCGATTGCAGCCGGCCATTAGTCAGATCCTTCTCGTCGACTTCGAGGACGAGATAGGAGCCGCCGCGAAGGTCGAGGCCGAGCGGTACCTGGCTATGCGGCAGCCAGTTTGGGATTTTGCTGAGAGCCGACTGCGGAAGTACGTTCGGCAAGGCAACGAGAATGCCAAGCACGATGATCACCGAGTAGAGTGCCACCAGCCATGGTGAAGTGCGCATGGGTATTATCCTTGGAAATACGCTGATGCCAGCGGTGATGCCGCTGGCGGACGTAGGTCATGTCGGGGAATGCGCCAAAGGGCGCGTTAACCGGTCAGATGAGGCCGACCGGCGGGGCGCGCGCGAGATAGGCGCGAAATGCCAGGATTTCAGGCTGCGTGACGTCATTGCGATCGCGCGGCTGCCAGAGATCGATGAGAAGTCGGAACGATGGAGCGGTCGCGAGCGTCGCGGGCCCAATATCATGCCAGGTGGCTTTCGGCAGAGCCGTGCGATCGGCGACCACCATGCCGCGAACCGGGTCCCGCAGCGAAAGGTAAAGGGGTTGATTGTCCTTACCGGAAGAAAGCGCGTCTGCATCCGAGCGAGCGGCAAGGTTGATGCCGCCGCCAAGCGCCAGCCCGAGATAAGCGAAGAAGGCGAGGAACAGCGAGGCGATCACGCGCGCTCCGGCGCGGTGCGTCCTGTTGTCCTTATCTTCGCTGTCGGCGGCGCCGAATTCGAGCGGGTTCAACGGTAAAAGATGCCTTCATTCCTTTGCCGGCGCGGGCTCCGGCGGCTCGGTCATGATATCAGGACGCTCCGCGTCTTCATAGTGCGGCCTGTCATGATGCACTTGCGCGAGCCGGTCAACCATGCCAAGCGCGATTTCTCGCTCTCCCATGATGACGGTATCGGCGCCGTATTGCTTCAGCACGTCGATCTCGATATCGGAATGCGCCCGTGCGACGATCAGCAGCGGAGGGTTGATCGCCCGAGCCTGCTCGGCGATGCTGCAGGCTTCGAATGCGTTGGGAATGGCGATGACCAGGCTGCGGGCTGCGGCGATATTGGCATATCCCAGCACCAGCGCCGAGGCGGCATTGCCGTAGATCGCTTCGATCCCTGCCTGCTTGAGCTCGCCGATCCGCTTTTCGGAATCCTCGATGACGACGAAGGGCGTAGCAGACGATTTCAGATTCTCGCCGACGATGCTGCCGACCCGGCCATAGCCTATCAGCACGGCGTGACCGGTCATGGTGACCCTGCGCAACTCTTCATCGACTTCGGCGGCAGCTGGCTGTTCGGCAGGAATGGGCGATGGCTCGACGGTCGCCACCTTATCGGCCTGCACAGCTGCCTGCTCTCCGCTTTCGGGTGTCTCGCCGCCCTGCCGCCTGGCGTCCAGCATCTTGCGCAGCCAGTCGCAGGCGATGAAGGCGAGAGGGTTCAGGATGATCGAGATGATCGCGCCGCCGAGAATGAGGTCGCGCCCTTCGCTCGGCAGCAGACCGAGTTCGACGCCGAGGGCAGCGAGGATAAAGGAGAATTCGCCGATCTGCGCCAGACTGGCGGAGATGATCAATGCCGTACTCATCGGCTTGCGGAAGGCGAGCACGATAACGAAGGAGGCGACCGATTTGCCGATGACGATGATGAACACGGTCGCGAGCAACGGCAGCGGATTGTCGATCAGGATATTGGGGTCGAACAGCATGCCGACGGAAACGAAGAAGAGCACGGCGAAGGCATCGCGCAGCGGCAGGCTTTCCTGTGCTGCCCTGTGGCTGAGCTCGCTTTCCGAAAGGATCATGCCGGCGAAGAAGGCGCCGAGCGCCAGCGAGACGCCGAAGAGCTTTGCCGCGCCAAAGGCGACACCGAGCGCGATGGCGAGGACGCCGAGGCGGAAAAGTTCGCGCGAACCGGTGTGAGCGATGCGGTGGAGGATCCAGGGAATGACCCTGCGCCCGACAACCAGCATGAGGCCGACGAAAGCCGCGACCTTGAGCAGCGTCACCCCGATGATGCCGGTGATGCCGAGATCGAGGCCGAGCAGCCGGCTCAAGCCGGCCGACAGCGGCTCGACGCTGCCGTGGCCGTTACCGGAAATGCTGGCCGCCGCCGGAATGAGCACGAGAGCCAGAACCATCGCGAGGTCTTCGACGATCAGCCAGCCGACCGCGATCTTGCCTCGCTCGGTCTCAACCAGCCGCCGCTCCTGCAGGGCTTTCAGAAGCACGACCGTCGAAGCGACCGAAAGCGCAAGGCCGAACACCAGGCTGCCGCCGAGCGGCCATCCCATCAGTGTGCCGAGGCCCCAGCCGAGGAGGGTGGCAAAGCCGATCTGGACGATTGCGCCGGGAACGGCGATGCCGCGCACCGACAGGAGATCCTTCAGCGAGAAATGCAGGCCGACGCCGAACATCAGAAGGATGACGCCGATTTCCGCCAGTTCCGGCGCGAGGTTCTGGTCGGCAACGAAGCCCGGCGTATGCGGGCCGGCCAGCACGCCGGCGATGAGATATCCCACCAGCGGCGGCAGTTTGAACCGGTTGGCGATGGCGCCGAGGATGAATGCCAGGACAAGGCCTATGACGATGGTCGAAATCAAGGGCGTGTCATGTGGCATTGCCGTCTCCTCGACGCTGGAAATCCTGTGCGATTATGCTATAATTTGGTTTATGTTGACCAATATGGTTGGTTTTTGATCGTGAATCAAGGCATGAAACCAATGATTCTGACCCCGGCGCTGTGTCGCGCGGCACGTGGCCTGCTCGATTGGACTCAATCGGACATAGCGGAGAAGGCTGGCGTATCGCGAAGCACGATACGCGACTATGAAGGCGGCCATCACGAAATCCACCGGGCGACCGAGGCACAACTGCGCCTCGCCTTCGAGGAAGGCGGCGTCGTTTTCACGGAGATGCCGGGTCTCGGCTGGGGGCTTTGCCCGCGCGCGCCTGTCATTCGCGATTAGAGCAATTCCAGGAAAAGTGCGTAGCGGTTTTCCGTCCGGAATTGCGTAAAAACAATAGCATAGAGCGGTCGGGCGATTCCGTGAAACACGTAACCGCTCTAGGATTTGGGCGACAGGCAGCTCGCCGGGACGCGATAGGCGTAGAGCGTCTTTCCCTTCATGTCACCGAGATCGGGCGACCAGCTCTTCACCAGCTCCGCTTGGCCCCCGACACAGTCGAACGGATCGTCGGAGACATAGAGCACGCTGCCGGTCACGGTCGCTGGCAGAGAGAAATTCTGCTCGTAATAGCTTTTCGGGAAGCCGCCGAAGTTGCGCGCATAGATGTGGAACGGCTTGCCCTTCAGCGTATAGAAGAGATCGGCGAGAATATCGCGGTCTTCGCCGACGATATCCGGTGTCTTCGCCGTTGTGGCGATGTCGGCGATTTCCAGGCTGATGGCGCTGCGGCCGATATAGCGCTTCATGACCAGATCGCCGTTGGGCAGCTTGATGTCATAGGCGAAGACGGTCAGGATCGGGATGACGAAGGCGACGACGCCACCGATGATCAATGAGGTGACCAATCCCTTTTTCGTCAGCCGATAGAGCAGCCAGACGGCGAGGATGGTGCCGGCGGCATAGGCGGTAACAGCCCAATTGGCATAGGCCTTGGCGAAAAGGGCCTGCAGGGTGATCAGGGCCACCACCGGAACGGAAAACCAGAACAGCAGCTTTTCCCGGTCGTCGCTCTGGCCCCGGATCAGCCGCCACCCGGCCCACAGCATGGCATAGAAGACAACCGGCCCGACCACGCCGAACTGCGCCCCGACGAACCCGAGTGCGCTCAGCACGTGTTTCAGCAGCCCGCCGTTGCCGCCGCCCGTGCCCCAATGGGCGATGGTTTGCGTATGGCGCACGGTCGCCGCTCCATGGGTGACGTTCCACCACAGATTGGGCGCAACGACGATGGCGCCCGCAATGGCAGCGATTGCGACGTCGCGCCAGGCGATGCGGGCAGAGCGCAGCGTCAGCATGGCGAAGCCGACGCCCGGCAGCAGGAAGAGTACCGAATATTTGGTGAGGAAGGCTATGCCGAGACTGATACCCAGGATCAGCGCCTCGAGTGCAGAGGAGCGCTTCGTGAGGCCGAGAAAAGCCCAGATCGCAATGGTCACGAACAGAATCTGGATCGTGTCTGTCGATACCAGCACGGCCGAGAGCGAGGCGGCAGGCAGGGTGATGAAGATCACGCCGACCCAGGGCTCGATATCGCGCCCGGCATCTCCGTCGATCAGCCGCCGTGTCGTGCGCATCAGCATCAGGGCGGTGGCGAGATGAAAGAGCGGCGCCGATACGCGGATCCAGAATGTCGAATCCGATCCCGATATGGTGTTGAAGAAGCGGATGACCCAGGCGATCATCGGCGGCTTGGAATAATAGCCGAAGTCCAGGTTCTGACCCCAGAACCAATATTGCGCCTCGTCGACGAACAGGTCCGTCCTGTTGAGCAGCAACATGATCACGCGCCAAAGCGTGACACCGAAGATGATTGCAAGGCCGAGCCCCAGCGAAAGTTTCTGGGTGTCTGTTCGGGAATGGGTCGTATCGGGCATTGACTGATGGATCTCGGTGCCGGGTCGTGGGGCTTAATACGGAACTATCAAGCTCAATGCTAGCTCCCGGCGGCCGGGAAAGATGGCGAGACGCCCGTTGCCGCCGCCGCCAAAAGGCTCCGCGGCCGATTTTTGCGTCCGAGATACCGGGTAGGTCTTCCCTAGAGGACGCGAGATGCGGTCTTGCCGCGCGCCTGTTCTATGCGGCATAGAAGCATGAACGCCGCCAGCGTCAGGCTGGCCATCAGCGAGGCGGTCAAACCAAGAACAATCATTGCTCTCTCCGTATCGACATCGAAGGTGTCTATGCCTTCAGCAGTAGGGCATGAAGCTTGCTCGTGACTTGCGATCGGCAGCTTTTTTCGGTCGGCTGAACGTTCATGAAGCGCATCGCTAAATTAGGGCTGTTCGAAACAGGACGCTCGGCATGATGTCATTAACCTTCGGGCAAGGAATTAACCATAAACATTGAGCTTGAACGTCGGAATGGGAAAATTGTGACTCGTTCTCACCAGGCATGAAGCCGCCCCGCCGTACCGTGTAGATCCGGTATCCATCTCATCAGACAGGTCCGCAAAAGACTTTGATGAACGAGCGAGCTTCAGCGCCTAGATCACACGATCGAAGGCTAAAGGCCCCTTTCTCGCCTCCTCATAGCGTCCGGCGCGGATCATCAGCGGTTTCGCCAGCGCTTGGGCGCGCGGCAGTTGCGAGGACGATTTTGGCGCAGGATTCGCCGTCAGATCAGGCAGGTAGGGCGCAGGCTGGCAGCCTTCGCGACCGCTTGCGTTTTGCTGGCCTCGACGCCGGACAATGCGAAACCTTGCGCCGCAGCCGACCGATGCTCGAAGCCCATCTCAAGGCTGGCCTTCGCGATCTCTTCCATCGGTTCCAAAGCTTTCCGGACGCCGCCCGCAATTTTACGAGTGAAAGCCAGCTCCAACGGCTTCAGGATCTGCAAACCTCGCATTGGGACGTGCTGACGGATGCGCGCTTCGACAGTCTCTATGCCGAGCGTGTCAAGGTTCTCTCCGACAGCGAAAGCAAGATGGGGCTCGATCCGCGCTGGCATGTCGCGGGCCACGGGGTGGTTCTGGAGCATATGCTTGCCGGTATCATCGACGAGATGGGCGCCCGCGCCATCCTGCCGGGAAGCAAACGTCGTGCCCGGGAACTGAGCGAGCTCGTCGCCGCCGTCATTCGCCTCGTCATGGTGGATGTCGAGATTGCGGTGTCGCTTCGGTTCAATGAATTGCGTGTCGGCCACCAGCGCGCGCTTGCCGAGCAGCGGGCTGCCGATCGCGCCGAGGCGGCCGACCTCATTGCGGAAGTCGTCAACGGTCTTGCCGTGCGCGACCTGACGGTTCGCCTGCCCATGGATTGTCCCGAAGCCTATGCGGAAGTGGCCGAGGCCCTGAACGCAGCTCTCGACGACATCCAGCAGCAATTTGCCGCTCTGTCCGGTGGTGTTCAGGCGGCGGAGACCGCAACGGACGCCATCGCCCGCGCGTCCAGATCCTTCGCCGAGGCTTCGGCAGAACAGTCGCAAGGGCTTGCAGCGTCCGCGCGGCAGCTCGCTGAACTGGCCGATCAGGTGCGTGGCAATGCGGCCAATACGCGCTCGGCCGAACGCGCCGCCGCTTCTACCCGGGTGGCTGCGGAAGACAGTGGCCGGATTGTCGGCCAGGCCATATCGGCCATGTCGGATATCGAGACCTCGGCCGAAAAGATCGGTCAGATCATCGGTGTCATCGACGAGATCGCCTTCCAAACCAATCTGCTTGCCCTGAATGCCGGCATCGAAGCCGCCCGCGCCGGCGACAGCGGTCGCGGTTTTGCCGTTGTCGCGCAGGAAGTTCGCGCCCTGGCGCAGCGTTCCGCCGATGCCGCCCGCGAGATCAAGGTTCTGGTGACCGGCACCAAGGCACAGGTGGATGCCGGCGTGCAGATGGTCGGCCGTACGCAGGACGCGATCGGCAGCATCGTTCGCCAGGTGACCGACATCAATGACGTCATCTCCGGGATCGCGACGGCCAGCGATGAGCAGGCCGTCGGCCTGCATTCGGTCACGACCGATATCGGGGGCTTCAGCCAACGCGCTGCTGCGGGGGAAAGCCTCGCAAGCCGCGCGCACGAAGGCGCCGATCATTTGCAGACCGTCGTCGTTGAGCTTGGCCGGACGATCCGTGAATTCCGCATCGAACGCGAACGGCGCCATGCTGCCGCGCCGGTGCAGGTGGCGGCCGCGCGCCAGCGCCAGCTTCCCGGTCGCGACGAGTTCGTTGCCCGGCGGGATGAGGACGATGTGTCCGAATTCGATTTTCCGCTTCGCAGGATCGGCCTGGGAGGCGAGCGGAATGCCTATTGATGTCTCTGTTTTATGCGCATGCGGGCCGTCAGGCCCGATTTCAGACAACTAAGGAATGAAGCGATGCGGAGTAGGAAAAGCGAAAAGGCAGTCAGTCTGGCCGCGGTGCTGGACCTCAACGAGGCCGCGGCACTTCGCGGCAAGTTGATGGGGTTGCGCGGCAGCAATGTCGTGATTGATGCGTCCGGCGTCGAGAGGATCGGGGCCCTGTGCGTTCAGGTCATCATGGCCGCTGCCAAGACGTGGAATGAAGACAAGCTGTCCTTCACTTTCTCCAAGGTGTCGGACGCATTTCAGAAAACGATGCAGGTGATCGGGGTGGATATCTCCCATCTGCTTGCCAAGGAGATCCGGCAATGAAGAAAAAAGTTCTGACCGTGGATGACTCACGGACCATTCGAAACATGCTTCTCGTCACCCTCAACAATGCGGGCTTCGAGACCATTCAGGCCGAAGACGGTGTCGAGGGCCTGGAGATTCTGGAAGAAGCCAACCCGGACGTCATCGTCACCGACATCAACATGCCGCGTCTCGACGGGTTCGGCTTCATCGAGGGCGTGCGCCGCAACGACAAATACCGCGCCGTTCCGATCCTCGTGCTGACGACCGAGAGCGATGCTGAAAAGAAGAACCGTGCCCGCCAGGCCGGTGCGACCGGCTGGATCGTCAAGCCGTTCGATCCCGCCAAGCTGATCGAGGCCATCGAGCGTGTAACCGCTTAAACAGGATTCACCCCTCATGGATATGAACGAAATCAAAGAGATTTTCTTCCAGGAGTGCGAAGAGCAACTCGCCGAACTGGAATCCGGTCTCCTGAAAATGAATGATGGCGACCGCGACCCGGAAACCGTCAATGCCGTATTCCGAGCTGTTCATTCCATCAAGGGTGGGGCGGGGGCCTTCGGTCTGGACGATCTGGTCGCATTCGCCCACGTCTTCGAGACCACGCTCGATTGCGTTCGATCCAACAAACTGGAGCCGACTCAGGATGTCTTGAAGGTCATGCTCAAGGCCGCCGACGTTCTGGCCGACCTGACCAATGCCGCCCGCGACGGCGGCAGTGTCGATCAGGCGCGCAGCCGGGGCCTGGTCAAGGAGCTGGAGGCGCTGGCGCACGGTGCCCTGCCGGCACCATCCGCCGCTGTTGTCGCCGAGGCGGCTCCGAAGGCCGCCACACCCGCGCCCGCGCCGACGGATGACAGCGGCTTCCAGCCGATCCCCTTCAGCTTCGATGATGATTTCGGTGCCGACGAGGCCGCTGGCGCCGTACCGGAATACGAAGTCAGCTTCCGCCCGCGCTCCGATCTCTACGCCAAGGGCAACGATGCCACGCTGCTGCTGCGCGATCTCGCGCGCTTGGGCGAGATGAGCATCTATTGCGACGTGGATGAGTTGCCGGGTCTTCCCGAACTCGATCCGGAAGCGGCCTATTTCAAGTGGACGATCTCGATCAAGACGGACAAGGGCGAGGATGCCATTCGCACCGTCTTCGAATTTGCCGAATGGGATTGCGACCTTGATGTCCGGCAGGTCGCAGATGCCGCCGGGCCTTCCGGTAACGAAGAATTGCCGATGGTGCCCGTGCCCTTCGATCTTTCCATCCTCGACGAGGAGAGCACCGAGCCGGAAGCCGAGCCGATCGAGGAAGCACCGCTGCCGAAGAGCGATGCGGCCGCGGCCGTTGCGGCGGCTGAAACCGCCAGCAACGTCACCCAGCTTGCCGCTGTCGCCGCTCGCGTCGAAAAGAAGGAAGCGGCCCTGGCCGCTGCCGCCGCTGCCAACGCCGCCGCCGCGCAGAACAGCGCTGCCGCCGCTGCGGGACAGACCATTCGCGTCGACCTCGACCGCGTCGATCGACTGATCAACCTGGTGGGTGAGCTCGTCATCAATCAGGCCATGCTGTCCCAGAGCGTCATCGAAAACGACAACAATGGCACATCCTCGATCAACATGGGCCTCGAAGAGCTGCAGCAGCTCACCCGCGAGATCCAGGACAGCGTCATGGCGATCCGCGCCCAGCCGGTGAAGCCGGTGTTCCAGCGCATGTCGCGTATCGTGCGCGAAATCGCCGACATGACGGGCAAGTCGATCCGTCTGATCACCGAGGGCGAGAACACCGAGGTCGACAAGACAGTCATCGACAAGCTCGCCGAACCGCTGACCCACATGATCCGCAATGCCGTCGACCACGGCATCGAAACCCCTGAAAAGCGCGAGACGCTCGGCAAGAACCCGGAAGGCACCGTCCGCCTGACGGCAAAGCACCGTTCGGGCCGCATCCTGATCGAGCTTGCCGACGACGGCGCCGGCATCAACCGCGAAAAGGTGCGCCAGAAGGCCATCGACAATGATCTGATCGCGGCCGACGCCAATCTTTCCGACGAGGAGATCGACAACCTGATCTTCCTGCCGGGCTTTTCGACCGCCGACAAGATTTCCGACATCTCGGGACGTGGTGTCGGCATGGACGTGGTCAAGCGCTCGATCCAGGCGCTCGGCGGCCGCATCAACATCACCTCCAAGCCGGGGCAGGGCTCGGTCTTCACCATGAGCCTGCCGCTGACGCTTGCCGTCCTCGACGGCATGGTGGTGACGGTTGCCGGCCAGACCCTGGTCGTGCCACTGACCGCGATCGTCGAGACGCTGCAGCCGGAGGCCGCCGCCATCCATTCCTTCGGCGCGAACCATCGCCTGATCTCGATCCGCAACAGCTTCTGCCCGTTGGTCGATGTCGGGCGCATCCTGAATTTCCGCGCCACACAGGCCAATCCGGTCGAGGGTGTCGCACTGCTGGTCGAATCGGAAGGCGGCGGTCAGCGCGCGCTCATGGTCGATGCCATTCAGGGTCAGCGTCAGGTCGTCATCAAGAGCCTTGAAGCGAATTATACGCATGTGCCCGGCATTGCGGCCGCGACCATCCTCGGCGATGGCCGCGTCGCCTTGATCCTCGATGTCGATGCGGTGGTCGGCGCTTCGCGTGGCCAGTCGCTGAAGGCCGAGATTTCTTACGCAGCGGTGGGGTAAGTCTATGTCCTATGCCGTCAAGAACCTGACCCAGGAAGACCGCGAGCTGATCGCCTTCCGGATCGGCGACCAGGAATTTTGCATCGACATCATGTCGGTTCGCGAAATTCGCGGCTGGACACCGGCTACAGCAATGCCGCATGCACCTGCCTACATGCTTGGCGTCATCAACCTGCGTGGCGCGGTGCTGCCGATCGTCGATCTCTCGGCCCGGCTCGGCATGAAGCGTGCGGAACTGACTGCGCGGCATGTCATCATCGTGGCGCAGGTCAAGCGAAAGGTCGTCGGCCTTCTGGTCGACGCCGTGTCCGACATACTGACGATCACGACCGACAATATCCAACCGACACCGGAAGTCTCCTCGGACCATGAGCGGCAGTTCGCGCGCGGCATCGTCGCAATCGAGCGCCGCATGATCTGCCTGATCGAACTGGAAGCCCTGTTTCCTGAAAACGAAAGCGAAGCTGCATGAGCGTGATGGGAGCAATAGATCTCAAGGCATCGCCAGACGAGGTCCTGGCCAGCGGCGAATATCCGCTGACCCGGCGCGATCTCGCCGAGATCGCCGCCATGATCTATGCGGATGCGGGCATTTCCCTCAACGAAAGCAAGGCGTCGCTGGTCTATTCACGGCTGTCGAAGCATATTCGTGCGTTGGGCCTGCGGGGCTTCAGAGACTACTGCCTGCTGGTTTCCTCTCCGGCGGGAAGCGCTGCACGGCGCGAGATGCTGTCGCATCTGACGACCAATTTTACCCGTTTCTTCCGGGAAAATCATCATTTCGATCATCTTCGCGATGAGGTTCTGCCTGGTCTCCTCGCCCGCGCCAAGGCCGGAGGCCGTGTGCGGATCTGGTCGGCTGCCTGTTCCGACGGGCAGGAGCCCTATTCGATAGCATTGACGGTTCTGGCGCTCATGCCGAATGCCGCGGACTTCGATTTCAAGATTCTGGCGACGGATATCGACCCCAAGATCCTCAGTCTGGCCCGCGCAGGCGCCTATGACGAAGCAGCCCTCGAGACGATCTCGCCTGCCATGCGCAAGCAATGGTTCCAGGATGTTGATGTTCAGGGGCGACGCAAGTTCCAGATCGACGATCGCGTCAAGCGGCTGATCACCTACAACGAGCTGAACCTGATGGCGCAGTGGCCCCTCAAGGGTGCCTTCGACGTCATCTTCTGCCGCAACGTCGTCATCTATTTCGACGAACCGACACAGGTGAAGATCTGGTCGCGCTTTGCCGGACAGCTGCAGGAGGGCGGCCACCTCTATATCGGCCATTCCGAGCGGGTTGCCGGCGAGGCGAAACATCTCTTCGACAATGTCGGCATTACGACCTACCGCTATCTCGGTAAAAACGCGGGGAGAAAGTCATGAGCGCCGCTGCCCGTGTTCTCGTGGTCGACGATTCCCCGACCATGCGTGGCCTGATCACCGCTGTACTGCGCTCCGATCCGGAGGTCGACGTCATCGGTCAGGCCGGCGATGCTCTTGAAGCACGCGCTGCGATCAAGGCGCTCAATCCGGATGTCGTCACGCTCGATATCGAGATGCCGAACATGAACGGCCTCGATTTTCTGGAAAAGATCATGACGCTGCGGCCCATGCCGGTCATCATGGTATCCACAATGACACATCGCGGGGCGGATGCGACGCTCGCCGCGCTGGAAATCGGTGCGTTCGATTGTGTCGGAAAGCCCTCCCCGGGCGAGCCGCACCCCTTCGGCGACCTGGCGGAGAAGGTGAAGGCCGCCGCCCGCTCGCAGCGGCAATATGTCAAGCCCGCCGCCAGCCGTACGCCGCCGCCGGCCGTTGCCGATTTCCGCGTCGGCCGCAAGATCGTCGCCATCGGCTCGTCCACCGGCGGCGTCGAGGCATTGATCAACGTGCTGCAGAAATTTCCGGCCAACTGCCCGCCGACGGTCATCACCCAGCATATGCCTCCGAGCTTCACGCGCAGCTTTGCCGAGCGGCTGAACCGCCTCTGTGCGCCTGTCGTGGAGGAGGCGACCGACGGGGCACGGCTTGAAATAGGCAAGATCTATCTGGCGCCCGGCGGCGAAAGGCACCTGCGGGTCGCCAACGCTTCGGCACCCCATTGCCGTCTGGCAGACGGTGGGCCGGTGAACGGCCATCGCCCTTCCGTCGACGTGCTCTTTGATTCGGTCGCCGAACTGGCGGGCCGCAATGCCGTCGGCGTGATCCTGACCGGCATGGGGCGCGACGGCGCCTCCGGTCTTCTCAAGATGCGTCATGCCGGCGCGCGCACCATCGGCCAGAATGAAAAGACCTGCGTGGTCTACGGGATGCCGAGGGTCGCCTACGAGCTTGGTGCCGTCGAACAACAGTTTCCGCTGAACGCCATTGGCGAGGAAATTTTGAAAATAACAGCCGCCCGAAAGGAAGGGAGCGAATAATGTCTCTAGCGGAGAAAATCAAAGTTCTGATCGTCGACGATCAGGTCACCAGCCGCCTCTTGTTGAGTGACGCGCTGACGCAGCTCGGGTTCAAGCAGATCACGGCTGCCGGTGACGGCGAACAGGGGATGAAGATCATGCAGCAGCAGCCGCATCATCTGGTCATCTCCGATTTCAACATGCCCAAGATGGATGGGCTCGGCCTTCTTCAGGCCGTCCGCAACAATCCGGCGACCAAGAAGGCGGCCTTCATCATCCTGACGGCGCAAGGCGACCGCGCTCTGGTTCAGAAGGCGGCACAACTCGGGGCCAACAACGTTCTGGCCAAGCCTTTCACCATGGAGAAAATGAAAGCGGCCATCGAGGCCGTGTTCGGAGCGCTGAAATGATTGCTGAGGGTGCGGTCCGTCGCATGCACATCATCCAGGGTGAGTACAAGGTTGTCAGCGATCCGGACGTGGTGCTGGCGACCATCCTCGGCTCGTGCGTGGCGGCCTGCCTGCGTGATCCGGTCGCTGGCGTCGGCGGCATGAACCATTTCCTCCTCCCGGGAATGGCGACTTCGCCGATGAGCGGTGGCGATGCGACGCGTTACGGCGTGCACCTGATGGAACTTCTGATCAACGGCCTCCTGAAAAAGGGCGCGCGGCGTGATCGGCTGGAGGCTAAGGTCTTCGGCGGCGCCAAGACGATCGCGACCTTTTCCAATGTCGGTGAGCAGAATGCGGCTTTCGCCATGCAGTTTCTGAAAGACGAAGGTATCCCGGTTGTCGGCTCCAGCACGGGCGGCGAGCATGGGCGCAAGATCGAATATTGGCCGATCTCCGGACGTGCCAGGCAATATCCGCTAACCGGCGCAGAGACGCAGAAGACCGTGGCGCTCGAGCAGCGTCCGGTTGTTGCACCCAAGCCGGTCGACAACACGATCGAGTTTTTCTGATCAGCGAGGCTACTGCATGACCCCCTTCCAGCGTGCCGAAACGTCCACCATCGAGGAAACGCTTCCGGCCATCCTTCTGCGCATTGTTTCCGAATTGCATGACGTCGCCTATCTGATCGAACGCATCGAACCGCAACTGCTCGATATCAGTGGTATCAACGTGCTCGAATCGCCCGACACGATGAAGGTCATCCAGGGTATCGATCTCGCCGTCCAGAAGACGCGCGGCATCGCTGAATTCATCGACACGATTGCCGGCGCCATGCCGGAGGGCTGGACGGTCGATCTTGCGACGGCCTTGAGCCTGGTCAAGCTGACGGAAATGCAAAAGGCGCTCGGCGGCGGCAGTTTCCATGCGCACTCCCAACCCACGGCGAAAGCCGCCGGCGATTTCGATTTCTTCTGATCGAAGCCGCCACGGTAAATGCTGCTTTTCTTATATAATTTTCTCTAATTTACTCCGGCTTTTTTCCTGTTTTTCGGCCCGACGAAACGTTCGCACAAGTTTCGATTTCTATTTTCGCTGCACGGCACAAAGCCATCAGGTCTTTGACGAATCGTGCGAGAACAGAATGAATCTGTTAAATCAATTAGTTCCCTTGTTCCGGAATCTCCAGAATCTCGGGAGAACACGCCTGCTGATCATGGGCGGCGTGGGCGCAGCTTCCATTGTGCTGGTCCTTCTTGCCGCCCTTTACGTCAATAAGCCCACCCAGGAGACGCTTTATGTCGGCCTGGATGCCACTGATCTCAATCAGATCAGCATCGCGCTTGCCGAAGCAAAGATCAACTTTCAGGTCGGTACGGATGGTACCAGCCTGACTGTGCCGACCGGCATGACCGGCAAAGCCCGCGCTCTTCTCGCCGAGCGTGGTCTGCCGAATAGCGGCAATGCCGGCTATGAGCTGTTCGACAATGTCGGTTCGCTCGGCCTGACCTCATTCATGCAGGAAGTCACCCGCGTTCGTGCGCTCGAAGGAGAAATCAGCCGCACGATCACCTCCATCGCCGGCATCAGCGCGGCGCGCGTGCACATTGTCATGCAGGATGTCGGCAACTTCCGAAAGGCGGATCAGAAGCCGACTGCCTCGGTCATGATCCGCGCCAGTGCGGAAGCGGCGCGCAAGTCGGCGCCGGCTATCCGGCATCTCGTCGCGTCCGCCGTTCCGGGTCTTGAGGTCGATGACGTCACGATTCTCGATTCGACCGGCCAGTTGCTTGCCTCCGGCGACGATCCCAGCAACGGTGCGCTCAGCCGCAATCTCGGCATCGTGCAGAATGTGCAGGGCGAAGTTGAGTCGAATATCGACAAGGCGCTCGCACCCTTCCTCGGCATGGACAACTTCCGCTCCAGCGTAACGGCGCAGCTCAATACCGACAGCCAGCAGGTGCAGGAAACCACCTTCGATCCGGAATCGAAGGTCGAGCGCTCCGTCCGCACGGTGAAGGAAGCGCAGAAGTCGCAGCAGAGCCAGCCCGACAGCGCGGCAACCGTCCAGCAGAATATTCCGCAGGCGGCCCCGCAATCCGGCGGCAACACGCCGACCTCGAACGATCAGTCCGACAAGCGCGAAGAACAGACCAACTACGAAATCAACAGCAAGACGACGGCGACGACACGCAACAGCTACAAGATCGAGAAGCTGTCCGTCGCCGTGGTCGTCAACAGGGGCCGCGTCGCGCAGATGGTCGGCCAGGGCGCGGATCAGGCGAAAATCGACGCCTATATCGCCGAGATGCAGAAGATCGTGGCGACTGCGGCCGGCGTCGATCCGAGCCGTGGCGACATCGTCACCGTCAATGCGATGGACTTCCTCGACAATCAGTTGCTCGACGACAATTCCTCCAGCTTCAGCGTCACGGATATGCTGGGCCGTAACATGGCCGGCATCATCAACTCGCTCGCCTTCGTCGCGGTTGCCTTCCTGATCGTCTGGGTCGGCTTCCGCCCACTGATCCGCTCGCTCGGCGCTGGCGCGGGCAGCGGCACGGCTCTGCCGGAAGCAGCGGGCCTGGAACTACCGGACTTCGCTCCCGCGGTCGAGGGACCCGGCGCCGCCCTGATGGACGGCTTTGGCTCGGATTTCGGCTTCGACAGCACCGACGATTTGCTGACGATGGGCGACGATGGCGGCACCTTCAACCGCCGCGTCAAGGAAGGGCCTGAACGCCGCCTCTCGCGGATGGTGGAGATCAGCGAGGAACGAGCCGCGAAGATCCTCAGAAAATGGGCCGTCGACCAGGCAGCCTGACGAAAGGACCGGGAGAGATCCCGGTCCTTTCTCATTTGAGGGTACTTGAAATGCCGCTCTTCCCTTGCCCTTGCCGTCCTGGGGCCTCTCTGATTCAACTGGGTAATTTGACGTGTGCGTAAGATGGAATTTCACTGGAAATGCCGTTGCTGGGTAGAAAGAATCGACTTACAACTGATATGCCTTTCCGCAATGGTTGTTTAAGCAGCGCGATTCGGCCCTCGATTTCCGTGTTTCGCAGGTTCGAAGAGTTTGCAGAGTCCGGGAACGCGGAAAAATCAATTCATGGTTCGATGGTTGTGTATGCGGCGATTGATGCCAATGCGATTGCCGACATGGAATTCAGTAGTGAGTGCGCTCATCTGCCCCGCCCGCGCCGGGATGTATTTTAGTCGCGGAAGAGAATGAATCGGCGCGAATGCCTTGCCGAGAACCGAAAGCGGCTTTCTTGGCAATGCGCTGGGCGCTGACGGAACAATGCTCTCGTTTGACGGCCGATCGTCCAGCAGCGGCAGGAAATGCAAGAATGGATATGCAGATATCGCAGGCGAGCAAGGGCGACAGGGATGCGCGATCAGCGGCATCCATCGGCGCCATGTCGCGCGAGCAGCTCATTCTGCAGCTGAGCGCCATTGCCGGCCCATCCTATCTGCAGGCCGGCCTGCGCGCGCTGGCGAGCTATGCCGGCGCCTCTCATTATCTTCTGGCGCGGTGCGATCTCATACAGGAGAACGGTCTCGATTTCGTCGTGGCCTGCGATTGGCCTTTCGATCTTGTCAGGCGCCTTGCACCGGAGTTGACGAGCGGCTATGGCCGCACCGGCGAGTTGGAAAAATGCATGGCGCTGTTCCAGCCGAGTGCGGCTGTCTTGCCCGACGATGTCGAGCTGCCGGAAGGCGTCGGTCGCCAATATTACGCTATGACTTTCAACGTCGGCCGAACGCGCTTCTCCTTGCTGCTGTTGACCCGCGACTCCGTGCCGTTCTTGCTCGAACGCCTCCGCGATGTCGGTCTGTTGTCGGGTTACCTTGCCAGCTTCACGCGTTGCGTCGAAGTCAGGTCGGAGCGCGATTTCGATCTGACTGAACGTGAGCTGGAATGTCTGTTCTGGATCGCCGAGGGAAAGACGAGCGACGAGATTGCCATGATCCTTGGAATATCGCGCAATACCATCAACAATTACATCACCAGTGTCATGCGTAAGACCGCGACCAAGACCAGATCGGAGGCAATTGCCTTCGCCGTCCGAAACAATCTCGTTTGAAGGCATAGTGAATGCGATATCAGCCAGACAGGACGACGGGTACGCCGGCAGAAACACGGCTTACCCGCTCGGGCAGGATTTCTGGCCGCTCCGATCTTTTTCCGAAGCTCGTCTCGATGCTGAAGTTGATCGATGCGCAGCATTTTGCGGTTTACCGTCTCCACGGCTCCGGCCTGCCGCACAAGCAGCGCCTGGTATGCGAGCTCGACAATTGGGGCTCAGCGAACTCCGTCGTCGGCAAGGCTTTCGTCGACGCCTATAGCGATGCGCTGATCGAGCATATCGAGAAATCGATGCTTCCTCTCATGTGGAACGGCCGCGATAGCGATAGCACCGCCGAGACGCTGGACTTCGCCTCGTTCACGCAGCGCCTGAAACCGCATCTCGTGCCATTTGCCGGCGTTGCCTTTCCCGTACGGCTGGGTAGCGTGGGGAACGGCTATGTCGTCTTCACTGCGAAATTCATGGATCTGGCGAGCGACATGATCGTGGAGCTGCACGGCCGCTGCTGCCAGCTCATGATGGAGCTCCTGTCGCTTGATGAACGTCGCTCGCAGGCCGCCGAAGCACTCAGCGAGCGTGAGATCGTCTGTCTGCAGCTCGCCGGCGACGGCCGCATCAGCGAGGAAATTGCCGAGAAGCTCGGATTGTCGGTACACACCGTCAACGCCTATCTCGGCTCGGCCACGATAAAGCTTGACAGCGTGAACCGCATCCAGGCGATCGCGAAGGCGATCCGCTTCGGTTATATAAGCTGATAGGCTGAGCCGCCGCGCCGCGGCGGATAGCCCTTATCACATAAATTGCAAGATTTGGAAGCAGCTCAGCTCGCGCGAGCAATCTCGCCATGGATTACGTAGCGGGCATCCATGAGACTACGTGCGAGCAGCGCCGTATTCTCGTCCGGATCGGTCGACGCCCTGTCAAAGGCGATGTGATTGATCTCGATGCCGGCATGATGCTCGGCCAGCGCCAGTTTCGCATAGATGGTGACGCCGTGCGGCTTGATTTCGAGGTCGATCGTGACCTCCGCCGGGCCGCCCCAATCGAGCTTGTAATCGCCGCCAAGTCCGAAATTGACTGTGCCGGGGAGGAAATAGAGCTCGGCCGCCGAGGCAACGAGGTCAGCAATATTACCATATCGTTCGAAACGCAGCAGCGATATCAGGTCGGCGGCGTCGAGGAGGCGCAGCTCGCTCGCGACCGGGCTGATGGCTTCGGCAAGTATTTGTTCACGTTGGGCAGAGTAGGGGCATTTTTTCATTTGGTTTATCGTACCCGTTTTCTATTCGTCTGCGCGGCGTAGATCCTATGGATGAGCTCGGCGACAGCTTTGTAAAATACTGACGGAATGACGCTATCAACCGAGACTTGCGCAAACATGGAGCGTGCGAGGGGCACGTCTTCGAAAACGGGAATATTGTTGGCCTCCGCTATCTCTCTGATTTTCAAGGCGATAAGGTCCTGCCCCTTCGCGACGACGACGGGCGCGTCATTCTCTTCGCGCACATAGCGCAGCGCCACGGCAAAGTGCGTCGGGTTGGCGATGACGAGGGTCGCGCGCGGCACTTGCTTCATCATGCGGCGCCGGGCGCGGTCTCGCGCGATCGAGCGCTGGCGCGATTTGACGATCGGGTCGCCCTGGGATTGCTTGTGCTCGTCCTTGATCTCCTGCTTGGTCATTTTCAGCTGATCGAACCAGTGATATCGGCTCCACAACACGTCGGCGATACCGACGACCGCCGTCGCCATGAGCACGATGACCAGAATCCGCTGAACGATCGTCGACAGGCGCACGAAGATTGTCTGCGGGTCGGAAGACATGGAGTCCATCGCGTGGAAGAACTGGCTTCGCAGCACGAAAAACATGATGATGCCGACCACCACGATCTTGGCGAGAGATTTTCCGAATTCCACCAGGCCGGATGTGCTGAAGATCCGCTTCCATCCGGAGACGGGCGATATTCGGGAAAATTGCGGCTGGATGCGGTCGAGAACCGGCGTCGGCAGATTCTGGAACATCGAGGAGCCGATGCCGAAGGCGAAGAACAACACGACGGCCGGCAGCACCAGATTGCCGACTTCCCAGCCCAGGCGGGTAAACAGCAACATGGCGTCGGGGCCTGTTTCAAGTTGCCATTGATCCGGCTTTTCGAAGAGGTCGCGCAGGACTTCGCCCATGCGGCCCATGCGCTCCGGCAGGAAGAAGGTGACGTAGATGATGGTCGCGAGCATGGAAGCAAAGATGGTTGCGTCCCTGGAGTGGGGAACGTTGCCTTTCTCCACCGTGTCGCGGAGTTTTTTCTCCGTCGGCTTTTCTGTTTTACTGTCCTTGTCTTCGTCAGCCAAAACAGCCGTCCTTCATGAAACGGAAAGAGGCCGCGCATCACACGCGGCCCTGAGCTTGAACATACTAAGACGAATTAGGTGAGTCGTGCCGAGATTACGCTGCTTCTTCCACAGGCGTATTTTCCTTGGACTTGAGCTCGATCTGGCCGGAATTGGCGAGCCGGATGGCCTCCTGCGCGATAGCGCGTCTCGCGATGGCGATTTCGCGTGGGTTGATGCCGGTATTGCCCATCTGCAGATCGGATTCGATCATGCGCCGTTGGCGCGGACTGATCGAGGAAAGCACGATCTCGCGGATTTCGTTGTTCGAACCCCGGAGCGCCATGGTGAGAATGTCTGCGGCGATGTCGTTGAGCAGCAGCACGCGGCTCGGCTGCGGCATGCGGATGAGATCGTCGAACAGGAAGATCTTCGGACGGACCTTCTCGACCGATTCCTTGTTGATCGATTCCAGCGAGTTGAGCAGGGTATCGACCACCGGCTTGTCGAGTTCGTTCATCAGATCCGCGACCTTGGTCGAGCCGGAAGCGTTGCGTTCGGCATCGATCTCCGCCATCAGCCCGAGAACGCGGTTCTCGATAATCTGCGCCGCCTTCGGACTGACTTCCTTCAAGTTGACAGTACGGTTCATGATGTCTGGGCGCTGCGCTTCCGGAAGCTGCAGCAATACCTTCGCGCCGAAGGCCGACGGCATCATCGACAGCACATAGGCGACGGTTTGCGGATGCTCGCGCAGGAGGAACTTCGCGACGAAAACCGGATCGGCCTCGCCGAGACGGTCCCATATCGAGGTTTCGTAAGCCTGGAAGGCGGTACGCCTGCCGAGCAGGCTGTCCACCTCGTCCGGCGTCAGGCCTTCCTCGAGAATGCTCTCGATGGCCTTGGCGTTGTCCATCAGGCCGGCGCCCTCCGTGAAGAGGTCCTCGAATTCCGCGACGAGTAGCGCCAATTCATCCGGTGGAATGAGCCTCAGCGATTGTGCCGAGGCGATGATGAGCTGCAGTTCATTCTGGGTAAAATACTTGAGCAGCCGTCCCGCCACCTGCTTTCCCATGGCAAGAAGGACGGCCGCCGCTTTTTCAGTCTGAGATAACGGTTTCTCGGCAAGCGCGCCGCTGAAATCGTCAAAGTCCATCATGGTCTTCGTCTCCATCCCGCACGGGGAGTGGGCTCATCCTGAGCCGGGTTCAGCTTTTTTTCGTATTGTATATTTCAATGAGCTTGATACCGAACCTGGTGTCGTCATGTTCCAGAACGGTAATTTCGCCCCGGCCGATCTTGCGGCCGTTTACGGTAATTTCGACCGGCTCGCCGATCTTCTTGTCGAGTGCGATAATGGCACCTTCGGTCAGGTTCATCAGGCCGGAGACCTGCATCCGGCAATTACCGAGAACGATCTGGACGTCGATCGGGATATCCATGATCAGGTCGAGATTGGCGGCAAGAGCGCTCCCCGGCGGGACAGGCTCGGAGGATGGGCTACCGAAGTCGCTGTCGCCGAAGGCCGAGCCGGAATTGTCGTCGCCAAAATCGCCGAATGTCGAAAGGCCGGTGCTTGGTTCCGCGCCGAATGCATCGGCATCGAGATCCGGCATACTGCCTTCATTGCCCTTTTTCAGGACGCCGCGCAGGCCATCGATGGCCTCGTCCAACGCGGCGTCGCTGCTTGAAACTTCGAGCGATTCCTCGCTGCTTTGCTGTATCGTCTTCGTAGCCATGAAATCACTATTCCAGTTGAAACTTGCCTCAAGCTGCCGTGGGTGGCGGGCACCGCCAGCCGGTCAATTCATCAGGTGCCGAAGAAGCTCGTCATCGGAATTCACATTGTCCTTGACGCGCACCGTATAGTTTTCGCCAGAGCGTCCGAATTCGCAGATGTAGAGATCCTTGCTGTTGGCGCTAACCTCGACCCGCACGTCGCTCGCATCCATGAATGGAATGACATCGCCGACGGCGAGCCTGGAAATCGTATCGAGCGTCAGGGATTGCAGCCGGATGCGCGCATCCAGCGTCACCTGCGAGCGACGCACCTGCTCGCCGAGCTGTTCCGACCATGTCTCGGAGGCTGCCGTCGTGTTCTTCGGCCGCGGTGCACTGACGACGGTCCGCAACAGTTCGCGCTGGGGCACGATGATGACGACCTGGGAAAGCGACTTGCCGAGCGAAACCGTCATCGTGATCGCCGCGGCGAATTCATCCTTTTCGCCGCTGACCGGTGCCGGACGATCTTCGACATTGTGGGGCGGGTCCAGATAGGGCTCGAAGCCGCCGGTCGCATTGACGGCCGAACGCAACACATTGGCGATCTTGTCGAACACCATGACGGAAAGATCGAGTTCGATCACCGAAAGCGGCCGGGGAACGGCGGCTTCCATGTCCTCCAGACGAGCTCCCAGCATATGTTCCATGAGCGTCATGATAAAGCCGGCGCCGCAGCCGAGCACGAATTTCGGCGCCCAGTTGCGCAGCGAACCGTTTACCAGGGCGTAGCTGCCGCCAAGTCCGGCAACCAGATCGTTCATGAGACCCGGCTGACAGCTGGCATAGGCGATCCCTATGTCGAGACCGGTTTCGCTCTTGATCATATCGGGCAGAAATTCAGCATAGACCTGTCCGAACGCCGTGCCGAGCTTTGTAAGCGCCGCCTCATCGCCAAGGCTGCCCGTGAGCTTGGCGTAGAGGATTCGATCCATCGTCTGCATCTTGTGTGCGGATTGCTGGCTCATGGTCATCAGGCCGCCTTGCTCTCACCGCCGGGGTTCATCATTTCCTGCTCGACGGCGTCGATGGACGGACGCTCATAGGAGGAGATGGTCTTGCGACCATATTCAAGCGCCACCTGCGGTACGGAGCCGTTCATATAGGCCAGCAGCGTCTGCTTCACGATGACGTAGAGACGATGCTGCTTGTTGCGCACGACCTTGATCTGCGAGACCAGCGGCGCGCAGACTGAGTAGGACAGGATGATACCGAGGAAGGTGCCGACCAGCGCCGAGCCAATGAGATGGCCGAGCACTTCGGGTGATTCGTTGATATGGCTCATAGCCTTGATGACGCCGAGAACGGCGGCGACGATACCGATGGCGGGGAAGGAATCGCCCATGATCGTGATCGAATGATAGGGCTTCATCTTATCGTGCTGCATGGTGTCGAGTTCTTCATCCATCAGCGCCTCGATCTCGTGGGAGCGGGCGTTGCCTATGATGATGAGACGAACATAATCGCAGATGAAGGCCGTCAGATCCTTGTTCTTCAGCACGGTCGGCGCCGCCTTGAAGATCACCGATTCATCGGGGTTGTCGATATGGGCTTCGATTTCGTTGCGCGACTTGGTGCGCAGGTCCCGCATCAGGGCGTAGAGCACGCCGAGCGTGTCGAGATAGTCGCGCTCCTTCGGAACTGCGTGCCGGAACGCTTCCAGCAGTGCCTTGCCCGAGTCCTTCACGACCTTCATTGGATTGGCCATGATGAAGCCGCCGAGACCGGCGCCTGCGATAATGACAAATTCGAAGGGCTGGAATAGCGCGCCTACGTCTCCGCCCATGGCCATGAAGCTGCCTATGATGCAGCCGCAGGTCACTACAAATCCGATAATAATGTTCATCGTCGGTCCACACCTGAACGTTGCTTCATACGATGAACTAGGAGACCTGCCTTGCGTGAGGCTGTTCGTCGTGTTGCGCGGCCGCCTTTTGCCTTGTCAGCTTCGCACAAGCCAGTGCAGGCAGAGTAACGTGCAAGGGCATCCATGCCCCGCTAACGAAATGTAGGAGCGCCGTTCGGCGTTTCCTTTCCCGTTATTCTCCAATGTCCGGAGGGCGTTGAAAATGCAGTCTGGTATCTATGTGGCGCTGTCGTCCCAGATGGCGCTTGAGCGGCGTCTGACCACGATCGCCGACAACTTGGCAAACGTGAATACGACGGGCTTCCGGGGCACCGAGGTCAAGTTCGATCAAGTCCTCAGCAATACCCAAAACAAGCTGAACGCCAAAGTCGCCTTCGTGTCGCAAGGCAACGACTATCTCTCGACCGACAATGGCGAATTGCAGAACACCGGCAATCTATTCGACTTCGCCGTCAAGGGCGACGCCTGGTTCGGCCTCAACACACCGGCGGGTCTGGTGTTGACGCGCGACGGCCGTTTCACCATGACCGACAGCGGTGCTCTGGTGTCCGTGCGGGGCTTTCCGGTGGTTGATCCCGGCGGCGGACCAATCCAGCTCGACCCGGCGGGCGGCGCGCCGACCGTTTCGTCGGATGGTACCGTCGCGCAGAACGGCAAGCGCATGGGCCAGATCGGTCTCTATGATGCGGATGTCGGCAAGGGCTTCCTGCGCTACGAGAACAGCGGCATTCTGCCGACGGACACGCCCCAGCCGGTTGTCGACCGCTCGAATGTCGGCGTCGCCCAGGGTTACCTCGAAAACTCCAACGTCAACGGCATGCGGGAAATGACCCAGCTGATCGAGGTCAATCGCGCCTTCGACAGTATCAGCACGCTGACGAGCAGCAGTGAGGGCACGCTCACGGACGCGATCAAGACCCTCGGCGGCAGCCAGTAAAGAGGGCGGATCATGTTCGAGGATCGGTTGCCGGATGGTGCATTGTCGCCGAAGCTTTCGCACATGGCTGTCCTGGCGGGCCAGTATGCGGTGGCGGAAAATGCCGTGGCCCATGGCGGCCACGTGCGGACGATCGCCGCCGGGCATTACACGGTTGCCGGTCTCTCCAGACAGGTGCGTCTCGGCGATTTCGTCGCGCATCGTTCGCAAACGGGCGTCCATCTCGGCGAGGTCGTCCGCGTCGAACCCGAGCTGACCTATGTCTGTCCGATCGAGCCGGGAGAACCGATCGGCATTCAGGATACCATCATCCGCAAGGGCGCCTTCCGCATCGCGCCGAGCGACGGCTGGTGCGGTCGCACGATCAATTCGCTGGGTGAACCGATCGACGGGCTGGGACCGCTGGCGATGGGGCTGGAATCGCGCGCCATCTCCAACACCGCGCCGCCCTCGATGACGCGCAAGCGCGTCGATACCGGCTTCAAGACGGGCGTGCGTGCCATCGATATCTTTTCGCCGCTGTGCCTCGGCCAGCGCCTCGGCATCTTTGCCGGCTCCGGCGTCGGCAAGTCGACGCTGCTGTCGATGCTGGCCAGAGCCGACGCCTTCGACAAGGTCGTGATCGCACTGGTCGGCGAACGCGGCCGCGAAGTGCGCGAATTCATCGAGGACACGCTCGGCACGGATATGCAGAAATCGGTGGCCGTCGTTGCGACCAGCGATGAGAGCCCGATGCTGCGCAAGATGGCGCCGCTGTCGGCGATGGCCATCGCCGAACATTTCCGCGATCAGGGCGATAACGTGCTGTTGATCGTCGACAGCGTCACCCGCTTCGCCCATGCCATTCGCGAGGTTGCGACCGCGTCGGGCGAACCGCCGATCGCGCGCGGATATCCGGCCTCGGTCTTCACCGAACTGCCGCGTCTTCTGGAGCGCGCCGGCCCAGGACCGGAGGGCACCGGCACGATCACCGCCATCATTTCCATCCTCGTCGACGGCGATAACCACAACGATCCGATCGCCGATTCCACCCGCGGTATTCTCGACGGCCATATCGTCCTGCAGCGCAGCCTTGCCGAGGAAGGCCGCTATCCACCGATCGATCCGCTGGCGTCGATCTCGCGTCTGGCGCGCAAGGCCTGGACACCGGATCAGGAAAAATTGGTTTCGCGTCTGAAGGCGCTTGTGCATCGCTATGAAGAAACCCGGGACCTGCGCCTCATCGGCGGGTATCGCCAAGGGGCTGACGCGGATCTCGATATCGCCGTCCGCCAGGTTCCGATCATCTACGAGATACTGAAGCAGACCCCTGGCGAGCGGCCGTCGGCCGACGCGTTTACCGACCTTGCGACCGCTTTGAAGAATGCCTCGGCCGGAGTGGTTCCAGCCAAGGGAAGATAGCGGTGGCAAGATGCATCACCTCATCCATCCCTTTGAATTCAAAGATCCTGTTCTCAGCTAGCCGACATTTCCTAACTTCGTGCCGAAAGAGGGACCAAACGTGAGAGAATCCGATGCAGACGAACCGGTCGCTCCGCTGAAGCCGGCGAAGAAGCGAACTGTCACGGACAGGGCCTTGGTCTGCGCGGGCCTGGCGCTTGCCGGCGCGTCAGCCTTTTTCCCCTGGTACGTCTTCCTGAACCCGGACAAGTTCGGCATCCACGTGGCCGAAGGCGACCGCTCGCGCGATTTGCCGAACTGGCCGGGCCGCGAGATCGTCAGCGTGTCGCCGCTTGCCATGGTCAACAAGAACCCAAACGGCCCGAAGGACCTCATTCCCGATCCCTTGACGACCGCGACTGTCAGCAATGCCGGGCGCGAGGACGATAAGGGACAGCCCGCCGAGGACCAGCCGCTCCCCGGCAAGTCCCCGTTCCATCTGCTGCACGTCGCAAACGGCCGCGCTTTGATCGAGGACGACACGGGCATGTACGTCGTACGCGTCGGATCGATTCTGCCCGACAACAGCCGTCTGGCCACCATCGAGCAGCGCGATGGAAAGTGGGTGATCGTCACCTCGACGGGCGATGTTTACGGCCACAATTGAAAAGCCCGGAATCGCCTGCGTTTCAGGCGTTTCGAAGAGTTTGCAGGAACGCATTTCCCGCAAGTCCCACGCAAGATTATCCCGCTAGGGTGATAGTGTAAGAACGGAGAGAAGCCATGCAACCCATTCAGCTCTTTGACCTGGCCTCGCGGCAAGCCGAGTGGCTCCAGGCGCGTCAGGAAGTTGTTGCCGGCAATATCGCCAATGCCAATACCCCGAAATATCGCGCCAAGGACGTTACGCCGTTCCAGGCCGTTCTGGACAACCAGAACGTCGGCATGGTGAAAACCAATCCTGCACATCTTTCGGGCAATGAATTCAGCGCGAGCGGCGACGTCAACGTCGAAGAAGCGTCGCTCAGCCAGGAAATAGGCGTCCAGGAGTCGGGTAATACCGTCGGCCTGGAAGACGAACTCTCCAAAGCCGGCGATATCAAGCGGCAATACAGCTTGAACACCGCGCTCGTGAGCTCCTTTCATCGCATGATGTTGATGACCGTAAAACAATAGATGAAGTGAAGATGTCATGGACCCCTTATCAGCCGCATTGAAGATTGCAGGCTCCGGCCTGGAGGCCCAATCGACCCGTTTGCGTGTCGTTTCCGAAAATATCGCCAACGCCCGCTCGACGGGCGATACACCCGGCGCCGATCCCTACCGGCGCAAGACCGTGACTTTCGGCGCCGAACTGGACCGGGCCAACGGGTTGACGACGGTCGGCGTCAAGAAGCTGGGCGAAGACACTGGCAAGTTCGTCGAGGAATACGATCCGGACAATCCGGCAGCGGACCAGAAGGGCTACGTCAAGATGCCTAATGTCAACGTCCTCGTCGAGATGGCCGATATGCGGGAAGCCAACCGCTCCTATGAGGCCAACCTGCAGACGGTCAGGCAGGCCCGCGATCTCATCTCTTCCACTATTGACCTGTTGAAGAACCAATAATGATCGATTCAATCAAGAATGTCGCCTCTCTCTCAGCCACCCGCGGCCTTGGCAGCATTGCCACTGACCTGACCTCCGCCGCATCCGGAGTGCTTGGCTCATCGCCGGCCGTCGCGATGGGAACCACGGCCGGAATGAGCTTCGCTTCGGTCATGTCGAATGTCGCGAAGGACTCCGTCAACACGCTGAAGGAAGCTGAAAATGCTTCCTTTGCCGGCATGAAGGGCCAGATGAGCACACGCGAAGTCGTCGACAAGGTCATGCAGGCGGACCAGACGTTGCAGACCGCGATCGCACTGCGTGACAAGCTCGTGTCAGCCTTTCTCGATGTTACGAAAATGCAGATCTAGAGCGGTGTTACCGCTCTAATTAACTGATTTGGCGGGAATTATTCGCAGGCCGCGCCGCGGTTTCGAAGGCCCCGCCCCACCTCGAAGGACGAAAGCATGAGAGCGCTCGCAATTGCCGCGACGGGCATGGACGCCCAGCAGACCAACCTGGAAGTGATCGCGAACAACATCGCGAACATCAATACGACGGGTTACAAGCGTTCGCGCGCCGAATTCTCCGACCTTCTCTATCAGACCGAGCGCGCCAAGGGCATCGCCAACCGGCCGAACCAGGCCGTGGTTCCCGAAGGCGCCAACATCGGTCTCGGCGTGCAGACCGTGGCTGTGCGCAACATCCAGATCCAGGGCGAACTGTCGCAGACGCAGAACGATCTCGACGTCGCGCTCGTCGGCCGCGGCTGGTTCCAGATTCAGATGCCGGATGGCACGACAGCCTATACCCGCGCCGGATCGTTCAACAAGAGCGACACCGGCCAGATCGTCACGCCCGACGGCAACGTGCTCGAGCCCGGCATCACGATCCCGAACAATGCCAGCAACATTACCATCAGCTCGGCCGGCCAGATCGCAGCCACCATCGGCACGGCGACGACGCCGACCGTTCTCGGCCAGCTGCAGATCGCCAACTTCGTCAACGAAGCCGGCCTGCAGCCGATGGGCAGCAACCTTTTCACACAGACGCCCGCCTCCGGCAATCCGGTCGTCTCCGATCCGAACGAGAACGGTTTCGCATACCTGAAGCAGGGTTATCTGGAATCGTCGAACGTCGATCCGGTCAAGGAAATCACCGATCTGATCACGGCACAGCGCGCCTATGAGATGAATTCCAAGGTCATCACGACGGCTGACGACATGGCGCAGATCGTCAGCAAGAACCTGAAGTAGCGGGAAGGACGGGCCGAACATGAGGTTTCGCCGGATGAAAAGCTTAGCAATGGCCTGGCTCGCCGCAGCGAGCCTCTCCGTCGTGTTCGTGTCGATCGCGCCCGTAGGCGCGGCACGCGCCGACGCGGCCGGCATGGGTACCGCGGTGGTGCCGACCGAAACGATCTATCCGGGCGACATCATCAGCAGCGGTCAGCTCGAGGAGGTCGAAGTCACCAACCCCAATCTGACGGGCGATTATGCCAAGCGGCTCCGGGAGGTGACGGGTCTGGTGTCGAAGCGGACGCTTCTGCCTGGCCGGACCATCTCCGTCTCCGCTTTGCGCCAGCCCTACGCGGTAACGCGCGGCTCTAATATCCGCCTGGTGATGACCATGGGCAGCATGACGATTACCGCGGCCGGGACCCCGCTGGATGACGGCGCCGTCGGCGACAGCGTGCGTGCCCGCAATATGGATTCCGGCATCATCGTCAACGGCACGGTTCTCGAAGACGGCACGATCCGCGTGGTCGCAAAATGAAGAGACTTCGTCAATTTCTCGCGGTTCTGCTTGCATTGCCAAGCCTGATCGTTGCCGATCCGGCCATGGCGATGCAAGCGCGCATCAAGGATATCGCCTCGCTGCAGTCAGGCCGTGACAACCAGCTCATCGGCTACGGCTTGATCGTCGGTCTCCAGGGGACCGGCGACGGCTTGCGTTCCTCGCCTTTCACCGAGCAGTCCATGCGCGCGATGCTGCAGAATCTCGGTATCTCGACCCAGGGCGGCCAATCTGCCGCCAGGAACACCGCCGCCGTCATGGTCACGGCGAACCTGCCGCCGTTTGCAAGCCCCGGGAGCCGCATCGACGTGACAGTCAGCTCGCTCGGCGATGCGACGTCGCTTCGCGGCGGTACGCTCATCATGACCTCGCTGAGCGGTGCCGACGGGCAGATCTATGCCGTCGCGCAGGGCTCGGTCATCGTCTCGGGCTTCCAGGCCCAGGGCGCTGCCGCAACGGTCACCGAAGGGGTCACGACGGCCGGCCGCGTACCCGGCGGCGCCATCATCGAACGCGAGCTGCCGTCGCGTTTCAAGGATTCGGTCAATCTGGTCCTGCAGCTGCGCAATCCGGACTTTTCCACCTCCATCCGCATTGCCGACACCGTCAATACCTGGGCGACCTCGCGCTTCGGCGCGCCGATCGCCGAGGCCAAGGATTCGCAGGAAGTCGCGATCGCCAAGCCCAAGATGGCGGATCTGACGCGGTTGATGGCCGACCTCGAAAACCTCAGTGTCCAGACCGACACACCGGCCAAGGTCGTCATCAACGAGCGGACCGGAACGATCGTCATCGGCGCCGACGTTCGCGTCTCGCCGGTCGCCGTCAGCTATGGAACGCTGACGGTACAGGTCAGCGAGAACCCGCAGGTCATCCAGCCGGAGCCCTTCTCGAACGGCCAGACGGCCGTCCAGGATCAGACCGACATCACCGCCACCAAGAGCGGCGGCCGTGTCGCGGTGCTGGAAGGGCCCGACCTGAAAACGCTGGTCTCCGGCCTCAACAACATCGGCGTCAAGCCGGACGGTATCATCGCCATCCTGCAAGGCATCAAATCGGCCGGCGCCCTGCAAGCGGAGCTCGTATTGCAATGATATCGATCGCCATCGCCCGGAAAATGCTGAACTCCTGTGGCCTCGCGGCAACCTTGGCAACAGTTACCATGGTGCTGTCGCTCGGCTTCGCAACGGCGCAGGAAGCGCCAAAGCCGGTCGTCGTCGACCCGGCTTCCAGCCAGGATGAGATCCGGCAATTCTGCACCAACATCGCCAATCCGGCCCGGGATCAGCGCTACCTGCTGCAGAAGCAGGAATTGGAAAAGCTGCAGGCGGATGTCGATCAGCGCATCGCCACCATGGACAAGCGCAAGGCGGAATACGAGGACTGGCTCAAACGCCGCGACGACTTCCTGAAGACCGCGGATCTCGGCCTGGTCGACATCTACAAGAACATGAAACCGGATGCGGCGGCGGCGAGCCTCAACGATGTCAGGATCACGGTGGCGGCAGCGATCATCATGAAACTTTCGGCGCGCCAGTCGAGCCTCATTCTCGCGGAAATGGATGCAAAGAAGGCGGCTGTCATCACCAACATCATCGCCAGCGCATCCGACCCGAATACATCGAAGTCGAAGGACCCCACATGAACATGCGTCTTACGGCCACGTGCGCGGTCGTCGTCTTCCTCGCCGGTTGCAACTCTCAAGCTCTGAAGGAGATCGGCAGGGCGCCGGCCATGAGCCCGATCGGCAGCGGCCTGCAATACGCACAGACGCCACAGATGTCGCAATATCCGAAGCGGCCCCACCAGGTCGCGCAGGGCTATTCGCTCTGGAACGATTCGCAGGCGGCCCTCTTCAAGGACGCGCGCGCGCTCAATGTCGGCGACATCCTGACCGTCACGATCCAGATCAACGATAAGGCGAACTGGGACAACGAGACGAACCGCAATCGCACGAACAAGAGCGATATGAACTGGGATATTTCCGCCAAGATCTTCGGCTGGAAGCCCGCCACCAACGCCGATGCAACCTCCGGCTCTGATACCAGTACCGACAGCAAGGGCAAGATGCAGCGTTCCGAGCAGATCAACCTGCTGGTCGCTGCGGTCGTGACCGGCATTCTCGAAAACGGCAACCTGATGATCAGCGGTTCGCAGGAAGTCCGCATGAACCAGGAAATTCGCATTCTTAACGTCGCCGGTATCGTGCGGCCACAGGACGTTACCGCGGAGAATACGATTTCCTACGACAAGATCGCCGAGGCGCGCATCTCCTATGGCGGACGCGGTCGCCTGACAGAAATACAGCAGCCGCCCAGGGGACAGCAGGCCGTTGACCTGTTGTCGCCGCTTTGACGGCCGGTGGCATCGGATAGTTTGAAAACGGACGGACAAGGACATGGCAGTAGCCACAGACGAACCGGCTAAAGGCAAGGGATCGCCGCTGATCATGACGATCGTTGGGCTGCTGGTGCTGACCGTGCTCGGCGGCGGCGGCGGCTGGCTGCTCGGCACAGTGGTCGCCCCGAAGATCAAGACCGCAACGGCGGCCGTGCAGGCAACGGCGCAAGCCGCCGGTAACGGCAAGCAGGCTGCGGCGGCCGCGCAGGCGAACGGCGTCATCGCGCTTGACCCGATCACCGCCAATCTCGCCTATCCCTCGCAAAACTGGATAAGGCTTGAACTTGCGCTGGTATTCAAGGGTCAACCCGACGCGCAGCTCGCCCAGAGCATCCATCAGGACATCATGGCCTATATCCGCACGGTCTCCCTGCAGCAGATCGAAGGCGCACGGGGACTGCAATATCTTCGGGATGACATTCAAGAGCGTGTTGACCTGCGCTCGGAAGGACGCGTATCGAAAGTTATGTTCAGAACTTTCGTGATCGAATGATTCGATTAATACTTGTCATATCTGTATTAGCTATTGCTGTATTGTCGCCTGAACTGGCGATGGCGCAGCAATTGCCGCAACAGCTCCCCACCGATCTTCTGAACGTCCCCGTGAATGGCTCGGTCGCGGCCTGGATCATCCGCACGTTCGGCCTGTTGACCATCCTGTCGATCGCGCCCGGCATCCTGATCATGGTGACGAGCTTTCCGCGCTTCATCATTGCTTTCTCGATCCTGCGTTCCGGCATGGGCCTGGCGACCACGCCGTCGAACATGATCCTGCTCAGCCTGGCCCTGTTCATGACCTTCTACGTCATGTCGCCGACCTTCGATCAGGCATGGAAGGATGGCGTGCAGCCGCTGCTTGCCAACCAGATTTCGGAGACCGATGCCGTGCAGCGCATCGCCGAGCCGTTCCGCACATTCATGTCCAACAATACGCGCGACAAGGACATCAAGCTTTTCGTCGATCTGGCGCAGGAGCGCGGTCAGACGCCGGTGCTCGACAACAAGATCGACTACCGTGTTCTGATCCCGGCCTTCATGATCTCGGAGATTCGTCGCGGTTTCGAGATCGGTTTTCTGGTCGTCCTGCCGTTTCTCGTCATCGACCTGATCGTATCGACCATCGTCATGGCCATGGGCATGATGATGTTGCCGCCGACGTCGATCTCGCTGCCGTTCAAAATTCTCTTCTTCGTGCTGATCGACGGCTGGAACCTGCTGGTCGGCAGCCTCGTCCGTTCCTTCCACTGACAGGTCAGCCGCCGGCGCTCGTCGGAAACCTGGTTCCCGACGATCTGCAAGCCTTACTCGGCGGCGATAGCCGCCGCGTTCTGATCATAAGTCAGAAAAGGCTCCATGCGCGGCGGCAGCGCCGGCACATCCATGTGGTCGGGTGCAAGGCCCTGCTTGGCGCGTGCCACCATCATCTCGAAGGCCGTCTCCAGATGGTGGGTGAAGCGTTCGGCGTCGAAGAGCGGCTTAATGGAGCGATTGACGGCCAGTGTTTCCTTGAACTGCGCAATGCGTTCCGGCTGGCCGGCGAGCTGCACGGCCATGTCTTCATAGGCCTGGATATCGTCGGCCACCAGCTCCGACAAGCCTATCGCGTTCAACAGGCTTTCGCTGACGCGGGAGGCGAAGTTGGTGCCCTTCACGGTGAGGACCGGCAGGCCGCCCCAGAGCTGTTCCGATGTGGTGGTATGGCCATTGACCGGGAAGGTATCGAGGCCGAGATCGGCAAGCTGCTGACGATCGATGTGGTCCTCGTAGCGAATACGGGTGGTGAAGACGACCCGTTTGCGGTTGATGCCGCGCGCTTCCAGGCGTGACCAGAGATTGGCTTCGGCGCGCGGGCCGTTGCACAGCAGCCAGAGCACGCTGTTCTTGCTGCGCTTGAGGATGTTGCACCACACGTCGACCATCTGCGACGTGACCTTGCGGTTGCCGTTGAAGGAGGCGAAGACGAAGGCCTCCTCGGGCAGCCCGTGCTGCGCGCGCGTCGTCGGCCGTGGCTTCGGGCGGTACAGCGGATCGTTCGGCTGATAGCATTCGGGCAGGCGGCAGAACTTCTCGTGAAAATGCGGCTTCGAATGGTCCGGCAGCACGTAGGGGTCGCCGACGATGTAGTCGAGATCGATATTGACGGCCGTGCCGGGGAAGCCGAGCCAGGCGGCCTGGATCGGGGCGGCCATGTGATTGAGGATGCGGGCGCGGCTTTCCTTGGTATGTCCCTTGAGGTCGACCAGAATGTCGATACCGCGGGCGCGGATCATTTCCGCCGCAGCCTGGTCGGAAAGGCTGCGGACGTCGACCATCGCCCCCCATTTCGCGTGATCGAATTCCTGCTCCCGCTGGGAAGACAGATCCGAATGGTCGAAGAGCGTGATCTCGAACCGATCCCTGTCGTGCAATTCCAGGGTACGCTGCATGAGTTTCATGGTCGCATGTCCCGGCCAGAAGTCGGACGACAGATAGCCGATGCGTATCTTGTTGCCCCATGTATGCGGGGCGTTGCGCCGTGCCTCGGCATGGCCGGCTGGCAGCGGCACGGTATCGTGGATCGCAAGCTTGTTGATCGCCTCGTCGCCGCACCAGTGCAGATGGAAGAAGGGATTGTCCGGAATCACGTAATCGAGATTGCCTTGCGCGATCGACGCGGTGATGGGGGCCATGTGCCTGTCGACGACTGCAAGGTCGGACACCTCGCGGGCGAAGATCAAATAGAGCGTGCGAAAGATGATGTTGTCGGGGTGCTTCTTGAACAGCGTCGCGACGATGTGTCGGTTGCCTTCGTCATAGAGATCGTCCGTCAGCAGTTTCGCTGCCATGAGCCGATGTCTAAGTTCGGGTCCCTCGACGAGTACGGTCTTGAAGCCGACGAGGAGTTCTTTCTGCTGGCGGCTGAGGAAAATGCGGGTGAGGATGAAGGCAAGGTCAGGATCCTTGAATGCCATCGGCAGGATCATGCTTCCGATCGCCAGCGCCTGATCGTCGTTGCCGCAATCGCCGTGCAACAGCAGCGCTTCGCGAAGATACTCCTCGCGATGGGGCTTTTGCCTGCCTGCCAGTTCGTAGGCGCTTGCCGCATCCGATTTGAACCCGAGCTTCAGCAATGTTTTCGCCAGCAGCGCGTAGGTCTTGGGTGACCTGTCGACGTTAAGCAATTCGTTCAGCGTTTCCAGCGCGCGCGTATATTGCCCCTTCTGATAGAAACCGGACGCTGTCACAAAGGCGTTTTTCGTATTCACGAGCGAGAACTCCGAGCGGAATGTTGAACTGGGCTCCGGTCGAAGACCGAGCACCGGCATCATGGATTCGCCGCATCATCGCGCGCGTAGCTTGCCTGAAACCGAAGCATCTATCGAAAGGCCTTCATGCTTTCTTAGCCACGTTCCGGAGAGATATTTCCCGGCAGCCGGCGTTTAAGGAATTCGCAAGCAATGGATGCGAGTGTCCTTGCGACATGACGGGTTTGGTCCGCTAGGAAATGGATCGAGGTGCATGAAGCCGCTCCGTCATCGCCGGTGTTTTCAGTCCGGTATGTCCTCCTTTTTGTATCCAGTTTCCAGGGGACAACCTCAATGACCAGCATTATTACTAACAATTCCGCAATGGCCGCCCTCCAGACGCTGAAGGGCATCAGCAGCAGCCTGCAGAGCACACAGAGCGCCGTTTCGTCCGGCCTGCGCATCTCCAAGGCTTCCGACAACGCTGCTTACTGGTCGATCGCCACCAGCATGAAGTCCGACGACAGCGCCCTCGGCGCCGTTTCCGACGCTCTCGGCCTCGGCGCCGCCAAGGTTGACACCGCATCGACGGCCGTCACCAGCGCCATCGACGTCGTCGGCCAGATCAAGGACAAGCTCGTCAGCGCCATGGAAGGCTCGGTCGACAAGTCGTCCATCCAGGAAGAAATCGGCCAGCTGCAGCAGCAGCTGCAGAGCGTTGCCCAGTCGGCTTCGTTCAACGGCGAAAACTGGGTCATGGCCAAAAGCGGCGACTCCGCTTCGGTTGTTGCCTCCTTCATCCGTGGCACCAACGGCACCGTTTCGGTCAGCACGACGTCCTACGCGTTCAACTCCGGCGCAACCGGCAACGTTCTGTTCGGTGCAACCGCATCCGGTTCGATCGACACGACGTCGGGCATTCTCGGCACCAAGACCGGTTCCTACTCGGTCTTCAGCCTTGACATCACCGGCATGACCTCCGGCCAGATCTCCACCTCCCTCAACATGGTTCAGACCGCTCTGAACTCGTTGACCAGCATGGGTTCGAAGCTTGGCTCGATCTCCAGCCGCATCGACCTGCAGACGAGCTTCGCTTCCTCGCTCTCCAGCTCCATCGAATCGGGCGTTGGCAAGCTGGTTGACGCCAACATGGAACAGGAATCGAGCAAGCTGTCCGCTCTGCAGACGCAGCAGCAGCTGGCCATCCAGTCCCTGTCGATCGCCAACTCTTCGACGCAGTCGATCCTGTCGCTCTTCCGTTAATCGGAAGCGTCAGCTACCCGCTGATCGAAATTCCTAAACAGGAAGTTAACCGCGCCTATCTAAGGCGCGGTTTTTTTTATATTTTCAGGCCTAACACGGTTCAGCTTTTCTTAACTATATTGCTGTTTCTTAGGACCATCGAAACGGCGAGTTAACCTTAACGGATTTGGTTAACAGGCATGATGCTGAATGCCGTTACCGGTTTTTGGTCCGGAATGTCCCTTATTTAACCACTGCCAAAGGGGCAAAATATCATGACGAGCATTCTTACCAACAACGCCGCAATGGCTGCTCTCCAGACGCTGCGCAGCATCGGCTCCGATCTGCAGAACACACAGAGCGCCGTTTCGTCCGGCCTGCGCATCTCCAAGGCTTCCGACAACGCTGCTTACTGGTCGATCGCCACCAGCATGAAGTCCGACGACAGCGCCATTGGCGCCGTTTCCGACGCCCTCGGCCTCGGCGCCGCCAAGGTTGACACCGCAACCACCGCCGTCACCAGCGCCATCGACGTCGTCGGCCAGATCAAGGACAAGCTCGTCACCGCCATGGAAGGCTCGGTCGACAAGTCGTCCATCCAGGAAGAAATCGGCCAGCTGCAGCAGCAGCTGCAGAGCGTTGCCCAGTCGGCTTCGTTCAACGGCGAAAACTGGGTCGTAGCCAAGGGCGGCGACTCCGCTTCGGTTGTTGCCTCCTTCATCCGTGGCACCAACGGCACCGTTTCGGTCAGCACGACGTCCTACGCGTTCAACTCCGGCGCAACCGGCAACGTTCTGTTCGGCGCAACCGCGACCGGTTCTATCGACACGACGTCGGGCATTCTCGGCACCGTGACCGGCACTTACTCGGTCTTCAGCCTTGACATCACCGGCATGACCGGCGGCCAGATCTCCACCTCCCTCAACATGGTTCAGACCGCTCTGAACGCCCTGACCAGCATGGGTTCGAAGCTTGGCTCGATCTCGGCTCGCATCGACCTGCAGACGAGCTTCGCCTCTTCGCTCTCCGACTCGATCGAATCGGGCGTTGGCAAGCTGGTTGACGCCAACATGGAACAGGAATCGAGCAAGCTGTCCGCTCTGCAGACGCAGCAGCAGCTGGCCGTCCAGTCCCTGTCGATCGCCAACTCTTCGACGCAGTCGATCCTGTCGCTCTTCCGTTAATCGGAAGCGTCGGCGCCGCGCGCCGGTCGAAATTCCTGAACAAGAAGTCAACCGCGCCTGCCAAAGGCGCGGTTTTCCTTTTTTGTCGCTTGCTGCTTCAGTGGCCTCTACGAAGCGGCCGCGAGCGTGGCGCCAGCCTTGCCGCAAACCGCATCGACGAAGCCGTCGAACAGCTTGCGCATGGCGACCTGCTTGTAGGGATAGATGGCCGGATCATCCATATTGTGGACCACCATCGCGACATCGAGCTCGAACACCAGCAGGCGCCCGTCGGGGAGTTCGGCGCAGTCGATGCCGAAATAATCGAGCCCGATGTGGCGGTGGAGAGCTGCAAAACTGGTCTTGTGACGAACCGCGAAGTCCGTATCGAAGTTCTCCATCCAGGCCTGCTCGACGGCGCGCTTTGCCGCGCTTTGCCCCATGCCTGCGCTCAGATAGTGCACGATCCAATGATCGGAAAGCGCCATATGGCTCGCAAAAGCCCTGCCGTTGATGAACACGACGCGCTGCTTGTTGTAGTAGCCGTCCGGGCCGCGGAAATCGATGAAGGGCGCGACGTAAAGCTCGGCAGCCGGCTGTATCTCCAGCCAGGCTGATAGTCCCGCGAGATCGGCGATGCGCTCCATTCCGTGGCCGGCATGGGTGCTGATCGGCCGGATGACGAGCGGGAACGCGAGACCCGGAACGCAATCTTCCAGGCGTTTGACACCCGCGCCCACGGCGACGAGATCCTGGCGTGATACGCGATAGGTGGTCGGCGAGAGGATTGATGGCTCGTTGGCCAGCATTTCGCTCACGCCGTCACGTGTCAGCCTGCTGATCAATTCGGGATTGCGGTTCATGACAGGGCCGTCGAAACCCGCAAGCAGCTTTTCCATATGGGCGAGGAGAGGCGCGTTTTCGGTCGATTCCCCGATTGCCATGAAGGCTACGTCGTATTCCGGCAGATCTGCGAGCGCGGTGGTTTCGAGGTCGACGTAGCGCAGCCACAACACACAATTGCTGCCCGCCAGCAGGAAGTCCACTGGCGTGTTCGCCATGAAATCGCCTTCCGTGACGAAGGCCAGAAGGCGGGGGCCGGTTCCATTGCCATGGACCACACAGAAATCGCGGCGCAGCTGCACGGCATTGTGCAGGATCTGGCGGGCCTCCTCGGTGCGGCTCAGTGTTTGCAGGATCGTCGCCATGTCGAGGAGTGTTGCGGCATCGGTAGGATCCGCCGTCGCGCGCTGCATCAGCTCGTTCCAGAGCGGCGTTACGTCGCGGCCGGCATAGATGAGCGATACGATCCTCTGCATGCCCAGTATGCGGGCGCCAGCCCATGTGTCTGAAGAAACCGGGGCGGCAATGGGGGCTTTGGTCATCAGCATTCGCGTAGATCCTGTCGGGAACCGAGTGTCAAAATGCCCTGAACGAGCGCGTCTATGTCCGCCTGTCGCGTGCGATGGTTCACGATCGCGGCGCGGATTGCCGGCTGTCCGTTCAGATGGGTCAGAGACGGAGCAACCCGGCCTTCGGCATGGAGGTGTTCGACGATATCGGCGTTGATGGCCGGTGGCGCCTTGCCGTCGGGGCCGACATAGGCAAAGCAGACGATATTGAGCGCGACAGGCGCCAGCAGCTTCAGGGCCGGCTCTCGCTCGACCTTTTGCGCAAGGCCGCGCGCCAGCATGCAATTCGCGCTCATCGCATTGCCCAGCGCCTTGACGCCATAGGTCTTCAGGGTGAACCAGGTCTTCAGCGCGCGGAAGCCGCGGGAAAGATCCGGACCGTAATCGCAGGGCCACCAGTCGCCGCCGGCAAGGCCCGTGGCTGCGCGGCTGAGATAGGCGGCTTCCGACGCAAAGGTTTGACGCTGCCACTCGCTGTCTCGAACGAGCAGGAAGCCGGCATCGTAGGGTACCTGGCCCCATTTGTGGAAATCGAAGGCCAGCGAATCGCAGGTCTCGATGCCCGTGAACAGATCGGCGAGATCCTCGCTCAGGATACCCAGCGCGCCCAATGCACCGTCGACGTGAAAATGAAGATCGTAGCGGTCGGCGATGCCGCGCAGGGCGGCCAGATCGTCAACGGCGCCGGTATTCACCGTTCCCGCGCTTCCGATCACGAGGAACGGCGTGTGCCCATCCTGCCTGTCGCGCAGAATCGCCTGCTCCAAGGCCTCGATATCGATCTGCCCGGCGGCGTTGACCGGGATGCGCCTCAGCTGATCGCTGCCGATCCCGGACATCTCGAAGGCGCGCGGCACGCAGCCATGCACCTCACGCGACGCATAGGCGACCAGCCGAGCTTCGTCGGATAGCCCCGTCGCACGAACATCGATGCCGAGTTTGCGGCATCTTGCAAGTTGCACGGCTACGAAATTGGCTTGAGATGCGCCGGTCAGGAATATGCCGCCGGCCGTATCCGGAAACGAGAATATCTGGCGTGTCCAGCGGATGATCTGGCGTTCGACCTCGATCGGCATATGATCTCGCCCGCCGAGATTGGCGTTCAGCCCTCCAGCGAGCATTTCGGCAAGCATGCCGGTAACCGTGCCGCCGCCCTGGACCCAGCCCATGAATCCTGGATGGATATTGCCACTGCCATAGGGGAGGATGTTGTCGCGGAAAATCGCATGGACATCTTCGAGGTCGCTTGCTTCGATGGGCAACGGTGCATCGAACAGCGCGCGTCCGGAAGACGGGGCGGGTTGCCAGACCGGCTTTGCAGCAAGTGTTTGCAGATGATCGAACATGTCGTCCAGCATCTGATGACCTTGCTTGCGCAAGGCCTGCCAGTCGTCGGGATCGAGGCTCGTCCGCTGATGGCGATCATCCGCCACCCGCCCGGCCTCCTGCAAGCTAAACATCGTCACCTCGTATTCGGCCGTTGTGCCGACATTGCCGTCCGGCCGCGTCTTACTCGACATTCGTCCGATCGGCGCAATGCTATGCCGTCCAAGATGGCGCGAGGCTGACTTGCATTGTTCAAACGCTCCAAAATGGCAAGATCACCCCGAAATCGACGCTTTCATGCACGTGTTGCGAAAGGCTCCTGGGCATACGCAATGCAAGGTGGTGCATATGGAATCCCCGAGAGTTTGATCAGCTATTCTCCAGAAAGTATGATTCCGTTAACTTTTACGCGCGGCATTAACCTTTTGTTAAGGCTAATGCTGTCATTTGCAGCTAACGCAACGGTTGGTTAACCACTCTTAAGAGCCGGTTAACAAGCATGAGGCTGATTGCCGTTCCCGGCCGCAGACCGGAATGTCCCTTCCAAATTCAGCCACAAGGGGCACCCTTCGATGACCAGCATTCTCACCAATAACGCGGCAATGTCCGCTCTTCAGACTCTGCGCTCCATCAATACGAACCTCGAAGATACTCAAAGCCAGGTTTCTTCCGGCTATCGTGTCGCCAAGGCATCCGACAACGCCGCCTATTGGTCGATTGCAACCACCATGCGTTCCGACAATAGCGCGCTTTCCGCCGTCTCCGACGCGCTGGGGCTGGGTGCCGCCAAGGTCGATACCGCCTATACGGCCATGGACAATTCCATCACCGTCGTTCAGCAGATCAAGGACAAGCTCGTCGCAGCAACCGAAAACAGCGTCGACAAGGCCGATGTGCAGGAGGAGCTCGCGCAGCTTCAGCAGCAATTGGAGAGCATTGCCCAATCCGCCTCCTTCTCCGGACAGAACTGGATGTATGCCGTCAATGGCGCGTCGGCTTCCGTCGTTTCTTCCTTTGTGCGCAACAATGACGGTACTGTCGCCGTCAACAGCACCAGCTACAGCTTCGATACCGGATCGCAGGGCAATGTCATGTTCGGCGCGGATGCCACGGGCGCCATCGATACCAGTTCGGGCATCCTCGGTACCCAGCAGGATATCAACGGGACAGCCTATTCCGTCTTCAGCCTCGATATCACCAACATGACGGGCGGTGATATCGCCAAATCGATGAACCTTGTACAGGGCGCCCTCAACGCCATGACAAGCACCGCTTCGCAGCTCGGTTCGCTCTCGACCCGCATCGATCTGCAGACCAGCTTCGTCTCCTCCCTGCGGGACACGATCGACTCCGGCGTCGGCAAGCTCGTCGATGCGAACATGGAAGAAGAGTCGAGCAAGCTTTCCGCATTGCAGACGCAGCAGCAACTGGCGATCCAATCGCTGCAAATCGCCAACAGCAGCGCGCAGAACGTCCTGGCGCTCTTCAAGTGAGCCTTGACTGGAGCTTACCTTGAGATGGCGCGGCGGCTTTTCTCTCTTGTCGCCGCGCATAAGCTTTTGTTAACCTTGCCGCGTAACTGATTTGCAGTTTTCTGCGCAGGGCCGTTTTTCGATCTCTTTGGAGCGATTTCGGCACCTTGTTTTAGCGACGGGCCGTGCTGGGATATCTCCCGCTGGTGGGCATGAGGCCAATCGTTGCTGCCGGATCGGCCCGGTTTGCCAGTTCCAATGGAATTACGGATATTCAGATGAGCAATGTGACGACGAATCGTGCCACGTCCGCGGCACTGACCGTGTTACGCGGAGTCAACAAAGACCTGGGTGTCGTGCAGCAGCAGGTTTCATCCGGCTTTCGCGTCCAAACTGCAAGCGACGATCCCACCTATTGGTCGATGGCGACAACGATGCGCTCGGACCGGAGCAGTCTTTCCACGATTACGGACGCACTCGGCCTCGGCTCCTCCAAGGTCGACACGGCGTCCACGGCCATGGATTCAGTCGTAAGCCTGCTGACCCAGATCCAGGCCAAGCTGGTTTCTGCAAAGGAGCCCGGCACGAACAAGGATGCCGTCAATGCCGATATTCAGCAGCTCAAGGGCCAGCTGCAATCGGTCACGCAGTCGGCGTCCTTCTCCGGCGAGAACTGGCTCTACAATGCCAATCAGCAGGCCACGACGCAGCAATCCGTCATCAGCAACTTCACCCGCGGTGCCAGCGGGCAGATAAGCCCCGTGTCGATCAACTACGACAGTTCGCAAACCCTGATGATCGATACTGCCGATCCGAGCCGCGGATTGCTGACGAAGAATGTCGATGCAAGCACGTTCGACACCTCGAGCGGCGGCAGCACTACGGCCCGCAACTATTATCTTCTGGCCGCCGATAGCGGCACGACGCCGACCGGTGGGACGGAGATCTCGATCTCGAGCAGTACGACGGACGCTGAATTGACGGATATGCTCAATGTCACGAATTCGCTTCTGACGTCTGCAACCGCGGCGGATTCGACCCTTGGCCTGATGAAGTCGCGCATCGACGATCAGTCCAGCTATATTTCAAAGCTCAGTGACGCCATCAAGAGCAGTGTCGGCGATCTTGTCGATACGAACATGGAAGAGGCATCGGTGCGGCAGAATGCCCTTCAGACGGCGCAGCAGATGGGCGTTCAGTCGTTGTCGATCGCCAATAGCATGGCGAGCAAGGTGTTGATTCTCCTTCAGGGGAAATGATGGTGGGGCGGCGCGGCCAGATCGGCAGCGGTCCCGTCTTCATCCTCGCACAAGTTTGACTGCCTACGGTCCATCGCAGTGGCATGGTTGCGCAGTTTGCCGATGACATCAGTCGTCATTTCCGGCAGCGCAGCCACAGGACGGAAACCGGAAGCGTGATGATCGACGTTTTGAGCATGGGAATTGTTCGGCCCTCTTATGGCATCCACTCGCAACGCCATGCCGATGCGAACGGGGAGATACACGCGTGAGCTTGGTATTGTCCCGATACCTCAAGGATTTCAGTGCCGAGCAGGCGCCACCTTCCGACGTGGCGGACATGCCATTCGGCGAGACAGCCTTTGTCCCGGATAGTCCGGTAGAGCCGCCGGTTGATATCGAGGCGGAGCGCCGCGAGGCATATGCGGAAGGGCACGAGGCGGCCACGCAGGAACTGTCTGAGAAGCATCAGGCTGAGCTCGATGCCATGGCGGACTCGTTCCGCAGTGAAATCGATGCCCTCCGAGCGCGCTACGAGGAGCAGGCAGCGGAAAGGATTGCGGCAGACATGACGCGTATGGCGGCGATGCTCGGCCAGGCGATCAGCGCGGAAGCCGCCGCGGCGCTCGCACCGATCATGACCGAAACGCTGACCGCCAGCGCCGTCGCCGATCTTGCCGATCTGGTCAAGGCAGCGATCCTCGACGGCAGCGCCGGCCCGATGGTGGTCAGTGGGCCGCATCATCTCTTTGAAGCCCTCCAAGACCATCTCGGCGACGATGGCGCTCTCCTGCGCCACGTCGAAGCGCCGGATGTCGATCTCGCCGTTACCATCGGCGATAGCGTTCTTGTGACGCGCATGTCCGCCTGGGCCGCCAGTCTGAGAGAGATTCTGAAATGAGCGACGGCGATCAAAATCAGGGCAAGCACGAGATCATCATCGTCAAGCGTCATGGCGGCGGCGATCACGAAGGCGGCCACGGCGGCGCATGGAAGATCGCCTATGCCGACTTCATGACGGCCATGATGGCATTCTTCCTGGTGATGTGGCTGGTGAACGCTGCAAACGAGGAGACGAAGGCCTCGGTCGCATCCTATTTCAATCCGATCAAGCTTGCCGATGAGAAGCCGACGGAGAAGGGCGTCAAGAAGCCTGTGGACCAGGCTGAAGGCGAGAAGAATCAGCAGAAGTCAAATCAGCCGCAGGACAGACCGAACGACGGCAAATCCGCCAAGACTGGCGAAGACCTGACGTCCACCTCCGGCGACCAGACGAACTACTCGGAGGCCGACTTCTTCGAGAACCCTTATTCGGTCCTGGCGGAAATCGCACAGGAAGTCGGTCAGCAGGCCAATGTCAGCGCCAAGGGTGAGGGCGGTGCCGCCCAGTCGGGTCCGGCCACGGGCGCGGACGGCGGTCAAGCCTATCGCGATCCATTCGATCCGGATTTCTGGACCAAGCAGGTCAAGGTTTCCAGCGCGTCGAAGAATGCGAACGAGGAACAGTCCGCCAAGTCGGATCAGTCGCCAAAGGGCGAAGTCATCGCACTTTCCAAGGCAACCGCGGCCGATACCGGCCAGCCGGCCAATCAGCTGCAGACCCCCGAACAGCAACCGACGGTGAGCGAGCAGCAGGCATCCGGCGCGCAGCAGCAGAACAATCGGGCAGGGAAGTCGGCACAGACCGCGAGCGCCGCCGGGCAAAGCGATGCCTCGACCTTCGAGGACAACGCCGCCGTGGCGCAGGGCAAGAGCACGACGCCGACTAAGGCGCAGCAGCAGGAAGCCAAGGAACTGCAGCAGGCGATACAGTCTGAGATCAACGGTGTCGCGGGCCAGCTGGCCGAGGGTCTGCAGGTTACGTCGACCGAAGGCGGTCTGTTGGTGACGATCTCCGACCAGAGCAACGATCCGATGTTCAACATAGGCTCCGCCGTGCCACGCCGGGAAATGGTGATGGCAATGGAGAAGATCGGCAAGATCCTGGCAGAGCGCAAGGGATCGATCCTGGTCCGGGGTCATACCGACGGCCGCCCCTATATGGTTGGCGGCCGCAACGACAACTGGCGGCTGTCGCTCGACCGCGCCCAGAGTGCCTACTATATGCTGACCAGCGGCGGACTGGATGAGAAGCGGATCGTTCAGGTCTCCGGCTTTGCAGACCGGCGCCTGAAATTGCCCGACGATCCCTTCAACGACGCCAATCGCCGTATCGAGATCCTGATTGCGAACCCGTCGAGCCAGGCGTCGAAAGACCAGGCACCTCCCGATACCCAGAACCCCGTGAAGCCCATTCCGGGCAAGGGCAAGTCAGGTCAAGGCAAACAGGGATAGTCCATGGCGCGCAAACAGCATCGTCATAGCCTTGTGCTCGCGCTGACCTTCGGCATGCTCTTGCCGGGTGGTGTTCGCGCCGAGGGGCAGGACGTCCTGCCCCTCTACAAGATGCTGCGCTCGCTCGAATTCATCCAGGATTCCGTCGTCGCAGGCGACAGCTCCGCCGGTGAAATGCAGCGTTTCATGCTGGCCACCATCGATGAACGCCTGCGCAATGTGGACAAGGCGGTCTTCGACGACGACCGTAACGTCGATGCGGCCCTCATCTACACCATGAGCGGTGGCAATCCGGCAACGCTCGAATATCTGATGTCGCGTGACGTCAACGGCAATTTCGACAACCGGGTTGCCGACGTTCTCAGGAAGTATCTGAACGGCAAGGGTCTTCTGGTCGTCAACACGCTCGCCGACATTGCCAGGGAATATCGTGACAAGCCGATCGGCCCCTACCTCGCACTGGTTGCCGGCAATGTGATGTCCGGAAAGAACCCGACGGCGGCCTTGAAGCTTTATGACTGGGCGCGATTGACCGCGCCAGGGACGATCGTGGAGGAATCGGCACTTCGACGTTCGCTTGCCCTGTGCACCGATGCCGGGCTGGTGCCATCAGGGCTCGAATATGCGCGACGCTACACGAGGCGCTTTCTGCATTCGCCCTATGCAAGCCAGTTCGCCGATCTTTTCGTGCAGCTGGTCGTCGATCACGACTCCGCTGTCAAACAGCAGGATATCGTCGATATCCTCTCCTTCATGGATCCCCCCAGGCAACGGGAAATCTATCTGCGTATGGCACGCCGTGCGGCGATCGCCGGCAAGTCCGATCTCGCGACGCTCGCGGCCGGTCGTGCCCAGGCGATATCAAACGACGGCAGCGATGCCTTCGGCGCATTGGCGGGCTTCTACGGCGGGGTTGCGGGCGTATCCACGCCAGCTTTGCAATCGGCGGTCAACAATCTCGACCAGATGCCTGCGGGTGAACTGAACGCGGAGGATCGTGCGTTGCGCGATGCCGCCAAGGCGGTGGCGCAGGAGATTCTACGCGCACCCGACCCCGCAAGCCTCGGGCAAGGCACTGTTCCTAACCTGCCCAACCAACAGAGTACTGAACACGATGCTGCTGTGACGAATCAACCGGGAGGCCAATTGCCCGGCACGGCGGGTGTTGAGGAGGGAGCCGCGGCAAGCGCTGCTCTTACCCCGGAGGGAGGGCGGCAGGAGGCCGACCCTTCGTTCAACGCATTCGTCACGACGAGCCGTTCGAAGCTTGATGCGATCGACGGCATGTTGAAGCAGGAAAGTCACTGATCATGAACGACATCGGTATATCCGGCGCCTCTTCAGGGGTGGATGTTCTTGCTTCCTCCAAGGGCGCGCGCCCGGGAAAACAGGATGACGGCAAGGGATTTCTGGATGCGCTGACCGGCTCACTCGGCAACGGACGTAACACGTCCGGGACGAGTGCCGGCACGGACGCGAAAGCCGCTGCCGATATGAACGGGAATGCGGACACCGGGAAGGCGGCATCGGGCGATCAGGCGCCTGACGCTCCGGCTCCCAGCACTCCGGCTATCGATGAAAGCATCAATGCCGGGGCTGGAATGATCGATACTTCCGCCGCCGATCTTGCCAATCTTCCCAGCCTTCCCAAGGGCGCCAAGCTCGGGCAGGGTGCCGGGACGGCGACCCTCTCTAAATCTCTGATAGAGCTTCAAAAAGCCATCTCGGCCGGTTCCGATACCGACCCGGCCGCGGCAACGACCGATCCGACCGCAGCGACGACTGATCCAGCTATGCCTTCTCCCGAGGCGCGTGACGTGCCGGCGCAGCCCAAGGTCCTGGATCAGTTTGCGGATATCGCGCAGCAGCTGGTCGAGGTGGCCGCAGCCGCTGACCAGCCGGTGCCAGCCGAAGGTGACGGCAAGGCACCGGTCGTAAAGGGCGGCAAAGGCACCTCGACGACGGATGACGGTAAGTCTTCACTAACGCAATCCGCTCATGCGGCTGGCACGATCTCTGACGCCTTGTCGCTCCTCAACGCTCCGCAGACCGTTGCCGCGGTGCAAGGCGTAACGGTCCCAGATAGTCAGGCTGCAGGCGGCGATACGAAGGTTCAGGGAGCTGTGCTCGGCAATGCGGCGCTGACGCAAGACTCGTCGGACAATACGGCGGCGTTGCCTAGCGACGGCAATGGAGCGGATGCAGCGCAGACCTTTCGGCTGACGCGCGCGGACGGGCGAGGCGGCGCGCTCGACATGTCGATCACCAAGAATGGTCACGACGCGGCAGATGTCAATGTGGCGGCGGCCTCCGCGAACGGCGATGGGCAGGCGGTCACAGTGCTCGAAAGTCGCCGCTATCTGGGCCTGACCGCCAGCCCCAACTCGGCGCTCGTTGCCGGTTCGCTTGCCGGCGATCGCGAATGGTCGGCTGCGATGCAGCCGGGCTCGGCGCTCTCCAACGCAGCAAGCTTGACGAGCACCGGCAAGGTCGTCAACACCCTCAAGATCCAGCTGCGCCCCGACAATCTCGGAGATGTCACGGCCACCATGCGGCTCTCCGGCGACCAGTTGAGCGTCGACCTGAAGGTGCAGACGGGCGAGGCCTACAGACAGCTCCATGCCGATCAGAGCCGCATGGTCGATGCGCTGCGGGCCCAGGGCTATCAGGTCGACAGCATCACGGTGACCATGGCTTCGAATGCGGATCAGCAGTCCGACAGCGGCAGCCGGCAATCCGGATCGGGGCAGTCGCAACAGCAATCCCTCTTGAACCAGGGGCAAGGCGGCGATGCACGTCCGAAGGGCCAGAACTATTCGGGACAGCAGGCAAATGGCAATGACGGCAATCGCAGCTCGGGTGAGCGCGGCGTGGAAGATGGCGCTGCTGGCAACGCTCAGCGTTCTCGCTCTGGCGCAGTTTACCTGTGAGGCGTTCGCATCCGGAAACGCGACGCCACCCGATAACGGTGCCGCCGGCCTCTGCGAACGTGAAATTCAGTCGGCCGCCGCGAAATACGGAATACCGGAAGGAATTCTTTACTCGGTCGGGTTGACGGAAACGGGACGAAAGGGTTCGCTCTATCCTTACGCCCTCAATATTGAAGGCCGGCCGGTCTTCCCGCCGTCCGAAAATGCCGCCCTGCAAGCTTTCGCCGCAGCGCGACAGAACGGCGCAAAGCTTATCGATATCGGCTGCATGCAGATAAACCAGTATTTCCACGGCGAGAATTTTCCCTCTGTTGCCGCTATGTTCGATCCTCGCAGTAACGTCGAGTATGCCGCAAAGTTTCTCCGCAATCTCCATGACCAGCATGAGACATGGACGATGGCGGTAGCTAGATACCATGCCGGTCCGAACAATAACCCCGCCCAGAAGGTCTATGTCTGTCGCGTGATCGCCAATCTGGTTGCCACCGGCTATGGAAAATGGACGCCCAACGCGGCGACCTTCTGCCGGGACTAGACAACCTATAGGTTGCATACCCCTTCCGGTTAGCCGTCACTAACTCTTTCGATGGAGTTGACAGCCGCGAGATGGCCTGAATTACATATATTAATAATGTAATAACTAACTACTTTTTTATCGGTGTAAATTGCCGAGCACCTACTATATCTAGTGCAAATCGCCCCTCGAAAGTTAATCAATTATTAATTCCCGTCACTCATTTCCGACAGTTGTTCGTGATTCGCCCGATTCGTACCCATAGTTCATCGAAACACCACACTGATTCGGAGGCGGACGAATGATCGTAGTGGTTGATGAGCGAGAGCTTGTTAAAGACGGATATACTTCACTTTTTGGACGGGAAGGCATCCCATCCACGGGATTTGATCCTCGCGAATTTGGCGAATGGGTCACGACGGCGGCAGAGGGCGATATTGCGGCAGTCGAAGCATTTCTGATCGGGCAGGGACAGCACGTATACGAGCTTCCCAGGGCGATCCGTGATCGGACGATGGCACCCGTCATCGCGGTCAGCGATCATCCCTCGCTCGAATCGACTCTTGCGCTTTTTGATTGTGGCGTCGACGATGTGGTCCGCAAGCCGGTGCATCCGCGGGAGATCCTGGCACGGGCCGCGGCAATCCGCCGTAGGCTCAAGGCGATCACCAACTATACCGATATCGGCGCGATTCGCATCTTTGCCGATGGTCGCGACCCGGAAATCAACGGTGATGTTTTTGCATTGCCGCGGCGTGAGCGGCGCATCCTGGAATACTTGATCGCCAATCGCGGCCGCCGGGTGACCAAGACACAAATCTTCAATGCGATCTACGGCATCTTCGATGAGGAAGTCGAAGAAAATGTGGTGGAGAGCCATATCTCGAAGCTGCGCAAGAAGCTGCGCAAGAAGCTCGGTTTCGATCCGGTCGATTCCAAGCGCTTCCTGGGTTACTGCATCGATTGGAGCTGAAGCTCCCGATCCTGCCTCCAGTCAGTTGAATTCAAGCAGAAGCCCGAGAATCCAGCGATTCTCGGGCTTTTGCTTGAGCAGTCGTCAGGCTGTGTTTTCTTTCTAAGGTGCGTCGTCTCTTACCATTTGGCGTCTCGCTGATGCGCGGGCGGACACAAGGCGACGCTCTTCGAAAAGTCACCTCGCGACGAATGACTTTTCCTCCTCTCAGACAGCTTCACGCAAGGCCCGCCACCTACTCTCAGTCGCAAGAAGGAAAACGAGGATTCCAGATGAGCATTTTCGGTAGCATGAAAACCGCGGTTTCAGGGATGAACGCACAGGCGAATCGTTTGGGGACCGTTTCGGACAACATCGCCAACTCCAGCACGACAGGTTACAAAGAGGCGTCGACGAGCTTCTCCTCGCTCGTGCTGCCTTCTTCCGGCGGCAGCTACAATTCCGGCGGCGTGGAGACTTCGGTTCACTATGCGATTTCGCAACAGGGCAACGTGTCGGCCACCACTTCGAGCTCCGACCTTGCAATCCAGGGTAACGGCTTTTTCGTCGTTCAGAGCGCGGCGGGACAAACGTTTCTGACCCGCGCCGGCGACTTCTCGCCCGATGCCAGCGGCAACCTGGTCAATTCCGCCGGCTTTACGCTGATGGGCTATTCCGCCGCCGCTGGCTCCCCCTCGGTTGTTGTCAACGGCTTTGGTGGCATGGTGCCGATCAATGTCACCCAGAGTGGCGTAACAGCGGTCGCAACGACGACCGGCACCATGTCGGGCAATCTCAATTCCAATGCCAAGATCGCCACCAGCAGCGCGACCGGATATCTGCCGTCCGAAAACCAGGCGCCGGTCACCACCGACACGAGCAAGGCGTCGATCACAGGCTACGACAGTCAGGGCAACGCCGTCACCTTCGACGTCTATTACACCAAGACTGCGGACAACACCTGGGATGTCTCGATCTACAACAAGGCTGACGCCGCTTCGGGCGACACGCCGTTCCCCTATTCTTCAGGCCCCGTCGGCAGCACGACCCTGACGTTCGACAGCAATGGCGCGCTGACATCGGGCGGGACGTTCGACGTCACCTTCGGATCCAACTCGCAGACGATTGCCATGGATATGACCGGCTTCTCCCAGGTAGCCACCGATTTCAGCGCCACCGGCAAGATGAACGGTCAGGCTCCCAACCCGGTGACGAGCGTGACCGTCGGTAAGGATGGCACTGTCAACGCCGTCTACAAGGACAGCTCGACCAAGGCACTCTACCGCATTCCGCTCGCCACCGTGTCAAGCCCGGACAATCTGACCGTGGAAACCGGAAACGTCTATTCGGCGAATGGTGTGTCCGGCGTAACGGTCAGCGGTTGGCCTCAGAGCGGCGGGTTCGGTTACATCCAGTCCAACGCACTGGAGGAATCCAATGTCGACCTCGCAACCGAGCTGACGAATATGATCGTATCGCAGAAGAGCTACACCGCGAACTCGAAGGTCTTCCAGGCCGGTTCCGATCTTCTCGACGTTCTCGTCAACCTCCAACGTTAAACTCCAACGTTAAAACGGATAGGGTATCGAGTCAGTCATGTCGCTCACAACAGCACTCAATAACGCACAGGCGATATTCAACAATACCGGCGCGCAGAGCAGCGTCGTATCGAACAATATCTCCAATGCTAGCAACGCGGATTATTCGCGTCGCCAGGCGATGCTGACGACCGACATGTCTGGCGCGCAGGTGGTGAAGATCGCTCGCGCCGATGAGCCGGCGCTGCAGAAGGCCTATCTCGGCAACGCGTCGGCCGACGCTGCGCAACAGCTGCTTCTGAAGGCCTATAACAGCCTTCAGTCAGCGACGATTGGCGGCAACGACAACGAGACCGCACCTGCGACCTACCTGTCTGCCTTTCAGACTGCGATGCAGACTTATGCGGGGTCGCCGTCCAGCACCACGGCGGCTCAATCCGCCATCAATGCAGCTCAAAGCCTTGCTACAGGGCTCAACGACGCCACGACCGTGGTGCAGAGCACCCGGGCCGATGCCGACAAGCAGATCGCGTCCGATGTCGATACGCTGAACGGTCTGTTGAATCAGTTCCAGACGGCAAACGACGCGGTCAAGTCCGCGACGGCAACCGCCGGGCCTACATCGAGCGCGGTCGCCGATGCGCTCGATCAACGCGATTCCGTCTTGAAGCAGATCTCGCAGATTGTCGGTGTGACGACGGTGACGCGCGCCAACAACGACGTGGCGCTCTACACCACAAACGGTGCGACCCTCTTCGAGACCATTCCGCGCTCGGTGACCTTTACGCCGACGAATTCCTACACGGCAGGCACTCCCGGCAACAATGTCTACATCGACGGTGTTGCATTGCCTGCGGGTCAGGGCGCCGCCACCACGGCGCAGGGTAGCCTCCAGGCGTCGTTGCAGGTTCGAGACGACGTCGCTCCGACCTACCAGAAACAACTCGATGAAATCGCGCGCGGTCTGGTAACGGTCTTCTCGGAGAAGAACCAGACGGATCCTACCGCAGCGGCGCAGACCGGTTTGTTTACCTGGAGCGACGGCACTGTTCCAACCAGCGCATCCGTCGTCACTGGTATGGCCGGCTCGATCACCGTCAACCCGGCATTGATCGCGTCGCAGGGCGGCAATCCGAACCTCCTGCGCGACGGCGGTATCAACGGGACGGACTATGTCGTCAACGCCAGCGGCGATAGCGGTTATTCCACCCAGCTGGATGCCTACATCACCGCCATGAACACGAAGATGGATTTCGACTCCACTGCGGGCTCCGACACCAGCGCCAGCCTTATGGATTACTCGTCCAGCTCTATCGGCTGGCTCGAGGGGCAGCGCAGCGCGGCGACGACGGCGGGTGAAAACACGTCTGCAGCACTGTCGCGCTCCTCAAGCGCCTATTCAAACGCGACCGGTGTCAATCTCGACGAAGAGCTGACGCTGATGATGGATATCGAACAGTCCTACAAGGCTGGAACCAAGATATTGAATGCAGTCAACGAGATGCTTCAATCGGTACTGGATATTGCGAGCTAAGCCATGAAACTTTCTTTCATTTCGAGCACAGCCATTCAGAACTCCATGCGTCAGACGATCCGTCAAGCGCAGAACGAGATGACGGATGCATCGACTGAGGCCACGACAGGTACCTATGCGGATATTGGCGTTTCGTTGGGCAGCGGCACGACGCAGAACGTTAATCTGACGAGGGAAGTGACGCGCATCGATTCGATCCTCAGCAGCAACTCGATCGCAAACCAGCGAATGACGTCGTCGCAGACTGCCTTGAGCGACATGAGCTCCCAGGCCCAGAAGTTCATGGATCAGCTGGTGGCGCTGCGCGGCAATACCGACGGTAGTAGCGTGTCGCTGACGCAGCAGACGGCCACGGCGACCATGTCCAGCTTCATTGCGGACGCCAATACCATGGTCAACGGCGAATATCTTTTTGCCGGCACCAACACCGACGTGCAGCCAGTGACAGACAACTCCGCGGCGGCGACCACGGCGATCCAGACAGCGTTGACGCAGTATGCCACGGACAATGGCACAACCGTTGACCAGCTCAGCGGCGCCCAGATGAAGGACTTCATCACGACCATTGTCGAGCCGATGGTCACGTCCGACAGTAGTTGGTCCAGCTGGTCGAGTGCGTCGGATCAGAACATGACGAACCGGATTAGTAACTCTGAAGTCATCGATTCGTCGACAAATGCGAATTCGTCGGGTATGCGCTATCTGGCACTCGCAACGACCGTTGCCAATTCGCTGATGAGTACGACGCCCAGTCTTGGTCAGGATGCATTGAATGCAGTCACCGACCAGGCGACCAGCTATGCGCGCCAGGCGATCGACGGACTTAACACCCAGGCGAGCCAGCTCGGCCTCTCTCAGTCGCGCCTGACGGATGCAAACACCGCTCTGAATGCCCAGAAGACCATTCTCAATACCAATATTGGCGACCTGACGGGAGTGGATCCCTACGAGGCTTCCACCAAGGTCAATAGCCTCGAGACGCAGCTCCAGACCGCTTACACCATCGTCTCGAAGATCCAACAGTTAAGCCTTGTAAATTACCTTTGATGATCAAAGGGAAGTAATGACCAGGAAGGATGCATGAATGTATCAGTTCTCATATGCGGAAGTCATGCAGGATGCAGTGGCCGACGCCAAAGAGCGAGAACGACAAGTTCTGGACCGGTCGATTGCCCTTCTCTCTGCGGCCCGTGATGCGGGGAAATATGGCCGTGAAGCGATTGAAGCCCTGTTCTATACGCGGCGCGTATGGGTCAGCTTCGTCGAGGACCTGAAAAGTCCGGAGAACCAGCTCAATGTCGAACTGCGCGCCAACTTAATTTCGATCGCCATCTGGATATTGAAGGAATGCGATCGGATCCGGCGGCGCCAGTCGGAAAACTATCAAGGCATCATCGATGTCACCACCATCATCAGGGATGGACTTAAATGAAAAGTACGCTTCGCATATCGCTTAAAGCCGGGGAAAAGATCTTTATCAATGGGGCTGTTCTGCGTGTCGATCGCAAGGTCGCCCTGGAATTCCTGAATGATGTGACCTTCCTCCTTGAAAACCACGTGCTTCAGCCGGAGGACGCCAACACCCCGCTGCGCCAGCTCTATTTCATCGCGCAGATGATCCTCATCAATCCCGAGGGCAAGGAACAGTCGACGACGATGTTCCGCAAGTCGATCGTCATGCTGCTGTCCTGCTTCCATAATGAGGAAGTGCTGGCCGAGTTGAAGCGTATCGACGGCCTCGTGGCCACCGGCCGCGCCTTCGATGCATTGAAGGCGATCCGCGGGCTCTATCCGGTCGAGGACAATATTCTGAACAATCAGGAGATGCCCGCGGCCACGATCGAACACATTCGCCGGGAGATTGCCCCATGGCAGCGGTAGATGCCGTCAACAGCAGCACGAGCGGTTCCTCCAAAACCGCTGCCGCAGCCTCGGCGAGCGCCACCCTGAATTATAACGACTTCCTGCAGCTCCTCATCGCACAGATGAAGAACCAGGATCCGACCTCTCCGATGGATGCCACCCAGCAGATCTCACAGCTTGCCAGCTTCTCTCAGGTCGAGCAGCAGATCCAGACGAACTCACACCTCGAAACGGTGTTGCAGAACCAATGGATCTCGCAGGCGTCCGACTATATCGGCAAGCAAATCCAGAGCGCCGACGGCAAGGTCACGGGCACGATCAAGGAAGTAACCGTCTATTCGGACGGTGTCATCGCCCAGACCACGGCGGGCGACAAGGTCCTGATCCAGGCCGGTGTGACGATTGCCCCGGCTGGCACGGCCATTGATACGACGACATCATCGAGCGATACTGGCACCGGCGATTCGTCGAGTACGAACTAGAGCAGCAGCTCATGAGGAGCTGGCTGAACCTGAGGTGAAGATGTCATGAATGAAGCCGATGCATTGGATATCTTCCAGGCGGCGATCCGGACGGTGCTCGTGGCTTCCGGCCCGGCGGTTCTCGCGGCCATGATTGTCGGTCTGGTGATCGCCTTGATTCAGGCGCTGACCCAGGTGCAGGAGGCGACATTGACCTTCGTGCCGAAGATCGTCGCCGTCATGGTGACCATCGGCATCACGGCCCCTTTCGTCGGCTCGCAGATCTCGATCTTCACCAATCTTGTCTTTTCCCGAATCCAATCGGGCTTCTAGATCGGGGCCGAAGGCCGAAATGGCTTTCGGCTCATATGTTTCGCTGGCTGTAGGCCATTCTCGCACAAGCTTCGCCTCTTAAAGATCGGTTCGAATAGGGCAGGCGGATCAGCCGTTTGCCCCCTCTCATGAAGAGACGGAACCGGTCGATGGCACAACCACCCGCATTAGCACTCCCCAAAGCCAATCCAAGCGTTCGTGATATCGGGTTCGCCCTCGGTATCATGGTCATTCTTTGCGTGCTGTTCCTGCCGATCCCGCCGTTCCTGATCGATCTCGGGCTCGCCTTTTCGATCGCGCTTTCGGTGCTGATCCTCATGGTGGCATTGTGGATCAAGAAGCCGCTGGAGTTTTCGTCCTTCCCGACGATCCTTCTGATTGCCACGATGACGCGTCTGGCGCTGAACATCGCGACGACGCGTGTCATCCTCTCGCATGGTTATGAGGGGCATGACGCCGCGGGCGGCGTCATTGCGGGCTTCGCCAGCCTGGTGATGTCGGGCGATTTCGTCATCGGTCTGATCGTCTTCATGATCCTGATCACCATCAACTTCATCGTCATCACAAAGGGCGCGACGCGTATCGCCGAAGTCGGCGCCCGCTTCACCCTGGATGCCATCCCCGGCAAGCAGATGGCGATCGACGCCGATCTTTCGGCGGGCCTGATCGATGAGAAGGAGGCGCAGCGACGCCGTCGGGAACTGGAAGAGGAAAGCTCCTTTTTCGGCGCCATGGACGGTGCCTCGAAGTTCGTGCGCGGTGACGCGGTTGCCGGCCTTTTGATCACTTGCATCAATATCTTTGGCGGCATCATCATCGGCTATTTCCGTCACAGCATGCCGATCGGCCAGGCTGCGGACGTCTTCGTCAAGCTTTCGGTCGGCGATGGTCTGGTGTCGCAGATGCCGGCGCTGATCGTGTCTCTGGCCGCCGGCCTCCTCGTTTCGCGCGGCGGCACCTCCGGCTCCACCGATCAGGCCGTCATCAACCAGTTGAGCGGCTATCCGCGCGCGCTCGCCGTCTCGGCGGTCCTGATGGGCATTCTGGCCATCATGCCTGGCATGCCATTCGTGCCCTTCGTGTTCCTTGGCGGCCTGATGGCGGCCGGCGCCTGGTTCATTCCGCGCCAGGTCGAAGCCGAGAACAAGCTTCGCCGCGACGCCGAAGAGCAGAAGGTGATGCAGACGAAGGAGATGGAGAAGGATTCGGTCAAGTCGGTTCTGAAGACCGCCGAGATCGAGCTGGCGCTTGGCAAGATCGTCTCCACCCGCCTGCTCGGCGCCCATCAGGAACTGGCCTTCCGCGTCGGCAAGATGCGCAAGAAGTTCGCGACGCAATACGGCTTCGTCGTGCCGGAGATCAAGGTGATCGACGACATGGCCATCGCCGACAAGTCGTATCAGATCCGCATCCACGGCACGACGATCGCCTCCAACGTGCTGCGCGTCGGCGAAGTGCTTGTCGTCACCGGCGCGGGCCGCAAACCCACCGTTCCGGGCGATGACATCCGCGAACCCGCCTTCGGCATGCCGGCCGTGTCCGTTCTCGAAGCCTTCACGGAGGATCTGAAGCGCGAAGGCTTCCAGCCGATCGACAATGTTTCCGTCGTGCTCACCCATATGAGCGAGGTCATTCGCAACAACTTGCCCGCACTTCTGTCCTACAAGGACGTGAAGATATTGATCGAACGTCTCGATCCCGAGTACAAGAAGCTCGCCGACGAGATCTGCTCGTCGCATATGTCCTATTCGGGCTTGCAGGCGGTGCTGAAGCTGCTGCTTGCCGAGCGCGTCTCGATCCGCAACCTGCATCTCATCCTTGAAGCCGTGGCCGAACTTGCGCCGCACGTGCGCAAGACGGAGCAGATCGTCGAGCATGTCCGCGTGCGCATGGCGCAGCAGCTCTGCGGCGATCTGGCCGACAACGGCGTATTGCGAGTGCTGCGCCTCGGCAGCAAATGGGACCTGGTCTTCCACCAGGCGCTTAAGCGCGATCAGAAGGGCGAGGTCGTCGAGTTTGACATCGATCCGCGCAGCCTCGAGGAGTTCAGCGAGCAGGCAGGCAAAGTTATCCGTGAATATATGGACCGAGGCATGCCCTTCGTTCTTGTCACGTCGCCGGAAACGCGCTCCTATGTGCGCATGATCATCGAACGCTTGTTCGCGACACTTCCGGTTCTGTCGCATGTGGAATTGGCCAAGGGGATCGAGATCAAGATTCTAGGTTCCATTTCATGATATCTGACCCCCAGGGTACCATTCTGGCGCTGTTCGTCGCCTTCTGCCGCATCGGCGGCTGCATGATGGTGCTTCCGGGGTTTTCGTCGGGCCGGGTGCCGACGCAGATTCGGCTGCTTATCTCGGTGGCCTTGTCGATGGCGATCCTGCCGCTGCTCTGGAATACGATCTATCCCGAAGTGTCGAAGAGCGGCGCGAGCTATATAGCGTTGATCTTCACCGAAGCGATCATCGGTCTGATGTACGGCATGATGGCCCGGATCTATACGCTGGGCCTGCAGTTCGCCGGTACGGTCATATCAATGATGATCGGCTTCAACGCTCCGGCCGGCGCTGATATGATCGAGGATTCAAGCGAGACCTCGATGACCAGCCTCATCAGCTTTTGCGGGCTGATGATTCTCTTCATCCTGGATTTTCATCACTACGTTCTGCAGGCGTTGGTCGATTCCTATTCCCTCATTCCCTTCGGCGGGCATATCGAGCCTCGGACCGCGCTGATCTCCATTACGGACGCGCTGGAAGCAACTTTCTTCATCATGCTGCGGCTGGCGAGCCCTTTTCTGCTTTACGGCCTGATGTTCCAGATCTCGATCGGCTTCATCAACAAGCTGGCGCCGCAGATACCGATCTATTTCATTTCCACGCCCTATCTTCTGATGGGCGGTTTGTTCATGCTCTATCTCAGTATGGCGACGATGATCAGCCAGTTCTCCAATGCGTTCCTCACTGTTTTCAACGGGCATTAGCGGATGAGCGGAAAGGCTGCGCATGGCACCTTGGACGGGCTCGGGAACGCACAGACGGTGGGCAGGTAGGCCATGGCGGAAAGAAGTCGTTCTGAAAAACTGAAGCGCCTCGTCGCGGTGCAGCGGCATCTGGAACGGATAGCCGAAAACGAGCTTGCCGATACGACGCGTCAGCGCGACGATGTCACCGCATCGATGGAAAGGGTGATGGATGCGATCAGCTCCGCCGACCCCATTCATATGGCGTTCTCCATACAGTATGCCGACCGCTATGGCCGCCTGACGATCAGGGATCAGCAGCTTGAAGGCATTCAGGAGCTGATTCAGATGAAGGTCCAGCAGGAACGCACCAAGGCTGACCGGCTGGAAGAGCATATGAAGGACGCTCGGGAGCTCGAAACGCGCGAAGCTGACGATAATGCGGTCTACGACATCGTCGATCAGCACTTCGCCGCTGCAACGCCAGCCTCCAGCAAGGTTCAAAAACCATAATCACCGCGATCATGGAGCAGGATGTGCATCGTTGGGTTGCCCGCCTGCTCTGACCGTTTGATTCGACATGCCCTCCACGCGATCGATGCATCGTGTGTTTCCGGGGCATGCGATAGCAGAAGGAGACGTGACGTGGCTATTTCGCCTCCGAGTGATTTGGTTCTGGATGTCGTCAAGGCCGCCAATCCGACCGATGTCGAGGCCGCCCAGGCCAAGCTCGCCGCCAACAAGGCCGCTTTCGCCGCCACCAGCCTCGCCGAAAACGGCAATGGCTTCGGCGCGGCATTCGATGCCCTTAATAGCGCTGCAACCCAGGCCGGCCTCAGCAACGCCAATACCCACACTGGCCCGACGAAGGTACCGCAGGTCTATCGCAAGTTCGAAGCCATGATGCTGCAGAATTTCGTGAAGAACATGCTGCCGAGCAGCGAGACGCTCTACGGCAAGGGTTCGGCTGGCGAGATCTGGAAAGGCATGATGGCCGAGCAGCTGGGCAACACGATCGCCAAGAATGGCGGCGTCGGCATCGCCGAAAAGATGTATCAGGAACAGGTCACCAAGATGCGCAATACCGGCGCCATCAATTCCGCGACCAATGAGAACGACAAGAAGATGGCCTTGAGCGCCGTCACGGATTTTCAGCGCAAGACGCTGGCCGCCGCTGACGACAGTAGCGATAGCGATACCAGCATCACCAATCAGAACACGCTGACGTCCCAGAAAGCATAAGCGAGGTAATACCATGGAAGTGATGTCGCAAGACTATCGGATCAAATCGGTCCTTGGCCGCCTGGAGATGATTATCGATAACGAGAACAATCGGATCGGCACCGACCCGGAGTTCGATCTGAAGGTGTCGAACGCTCACAAGAGCCGCTGCCTCTACGAATTGTCGATGCTGTTTCGGGATACCGATCCGGCGGAACTCGCCGTCGCTCATATCGAGCAGCTTCATGGCCTGAAGAAGAAACTGGTTGTGAACGCGCGTCGCGTCGAGGCTCATCTCGAGGCCGTGCGCGCGGTCGCCGACATTCTGCGGAACGCGGTGCAGAACGCCGATGCGGACGGCACCTATTCGCAAGAGCAATTCCGCGTCCGTGAGGCTGGATGATCAAGCTCGTTCTCACCGGCCTGTGGGTCTGCGCCGTAACATTGGCCTCGGTCTATTTTTCGGTGCAGACGGCGACGGCGCCCGCGACCAGTCCTGACGATGCCAAGAAGGCACAGCAGGAATTGGTCAAGGGCGAATCGATCAATGTTCCCGTCATCGCCAACGGCCAGGTGACCGGCTATTTCCTGACCCGTATCTCCTTCATGATGGAGAAGGGCAAGGTAAACGCACTGCAGATACCCTTGCCGGAACTGACGACCGACGAGCTCTTTTCGCTGCTGATCGGCAACAAGGCGATCGATATCGCCCACGTCGAGAGCTTCGATGTCGCTGCTTTTCGCAGCGATCTGAAGAAGCGGATGAACGAACGGCTCGGCGGCGACTATGTTGCCGACGTGCTGATCGAACAGCTCGACTACCTCTCCAAGGAGGAAACTCATGGCGGCGAAAGCATCGGCAGGAAAACGGTCAAGCCGGTGAAGATCGTGAAGGATGCCACGACCGACAGCGCGACTGCTCACTAGATATCAGCCTGCCAAGGCGATAGCGCCGCCCCATCCGAGCGGCGGCAACAACGATTTGCCGCCCGACGACAAAGTTAACAAACCCCTGATAATTTCAAGCAATTTAAAGGATTTATTCTAACGGAAGGTTGGAATTGCCTTGCTATAAGCACCTCCTGTGCATGCCTCTCTAGTTGCCGCGCCGACGAACGGCCGGGGAGGCGTGCCTTGTATCGCCGGCGCCGGATATGGTTGAGCGCTGCCGGCAGGAGGTTGTTGGATTGAATCCGGTCGCTGATTTTGCCGTACTCGCGTCACGCCGCATGATTTTCGATCTGCCGGTCTGCGATCTTGATTGGGAAGACGCGCTGACCTTCATCGATGAGCTCGCGTCCCTGCCGGTCGGACATACCGCGATTTCCTTCGTCAATGCCCACAACATGCTGGTGATGCTGCGCGACGAGAGCTATCGCGAGGTTCTGGAGCGCAATCTCGTTTTGCCTGATGGCGTGGGTCTCGATATCGCCTCCCGGGTTGCCCACGGAGAGCCCTTTCCCGCCAATTTGAACGGCACCGATTTTGTACCGGCGCTGCTGACTTTCATGGAGCGGCCGAAGCGCATCGGTCTCGTGGGTGGCCGTCGCGCGATCGTTGAGAAGGCCGCGGAGAGAATGCGGCGACACGCGCCTTGGCATGAATTCATCGTCATCTCGGACGGCTTCTTCGATCCGGCGAGAAGCGACGCGGTAACCAGGGAAATCAGCCGACAGAAGATCGATGTGCTGATCGTCGGCATGGGAACGCCGCTGCAGGAAAAATGGGTTGCCGAAAATGTCGGTCCGCAGCATGCGCGGTTGGTGCTGACCGTTGGCGCGCTGTTCGATTTCTTTTCCGGAACGGTGCCGCGCGCTCCGGGGCTGGTACGCGCATTGCGCAGCGAATGGATGTTCCGCCTGCTGTTGGAACCGAACAGGCTGTGGCGGCGCTATGTCCTCGGCGTGCCGCTGTTCTTCTACCAAGTGATTCGGCACCAGTTCGGCCGCAAGGAGCGTATCCTTCGCGCAGAACCACAGGAAGCGCCGCAGCCGCTGCTCGTATCGCGAGATAAACTCGCGAGTTGATCACGCGCTGACGTGGCGTTAACCTTTTCTTTGGCATGAAAATTTAGAGTGGGTTAACCATTCGCATCGGTCCCCGACCATGCGCGCGAGATGACCTGCCATGTCGGAAAGCAAAGCAAGGCTCGGATTTTACCCTGACGATGCGGAAGCCTTCGAGGTTTCGCGCCGGCCGCACCGGCGTGTCGCCTCCGATCGGGAAGACAATATACCCTCTGTTGCCTCCCATCTGCGTGCGGCCAACTCTGACGATCCACGCGATGCGGAGCTGCGCGCGATCCTGCGCAGAATGCTCCGCGGCGATCCCTATCCTGTCTCGGGTCGAAAGGCATTCGTGGAGGAAGGTGCGCAGCAGGCCCAGTCCCTGACCGAGCATATCACCAGCATTCTGAGCCATCGCTACATCGACGAGCCGGTCAGTCATCCGTCATCGGAGGCCGACGTCGATCTACTGGAATTCGTGCCCGACCTGCTCGATGGCGGAACCGGGCTGTCGGCTCAGATCGCCACACCAGTCTCGCGCGAGCAAATCCCCCCGCGTCCTCGGACTTTTGGTGTTGGCTCCATCGGTTTTGTCATCGCAGCTTCGCTGGCGGGAGCGGCCATTCCGACGATGCTCGCGCCACCGCCGCTCTATATGTCGCAGACCGTCCTGCATGTTGAAGGGAAGGAGGGCAGCGCGCGCCAGGCATTGCTGGATGTAGCGGCAAAGCGCGCGGTCGCCCCTTCAGCCCTTTCCGACGTCGTCGCCAGGCTGAAGCTGGATCGCGATCCGGAATTTACCGGCAGCCGGGCGGGCGCTCTTGGCGTTGCCGTCGAACTCCTTTCCGGCAACGGCAATGCCTCCGATGCGCCGTCGCGCGCGCAAGCCGCTCTTCGCAAGGGCGTCGCCGTGAGCGTCGATGGCTCGGCCGGCCTCCTGCGCTTGGCTGTCACCACGGGCGATCCGGTCAGGTCCGCCGAGATCGCCAATCGGCTGGCTGTGGCCACCACGCATGATGCCGCCGTCGCGCAGGCGGCGGGAACACCAGCCGTTGGCGATATGGCAGCCGATAACAGTCGCAAGGAGCTCGAGCGTGCCTCGGCCGCACTCGCCGGCTTCAAGGCGCAGTATGGCGAAGACAGGATCGCGGCGGCACTGGCGTTGCAGGAGCAGCGGCAGCAGTTGGATGGCGACATCAAAGCGGCCGGTCTGGCGGTGCGTAGCGCCAAGGCGCGCGTTTCGGCGGTCAAATCCGCGACACCTGCTTCCGTCCTCGGCGGTGCATTGCCGGGCGATCTGGCATCGGCCGCCCTCGATGATCTGCGCAGCCGTTACAACGCCGCCAAGGCGCAGCTTACGCAGCTCTCGACGCAGCTTGGTCCCCGCCATCCCCGCCTGCTCGCGCAGCAGGCAACCGTCGATGATCTCACGGCCGGCATCCGCAGCCAGCTGCAACGGCTCGTCGTCAGCAGCGATGCAGCCTTGAAGACCGCCCTTGAAGACCAGCAGGCCCTTTCTGCGCGTATGACCGCTCTCAGCCAGAAGAGCGTCGATATTGACGTCGTCCGTCTCGCGCAATTGCAGGATGCCGTTGCCGCCGCGCAAAGCCGCTACGAGGCCGATCAGCAAAATCCCGTTATTGCTCCGCCAGAAGCCGGGGCGCCGTTGACCGTGGTGTCGCAGGCCGTCGCAGCCGCAGCGCCGCTGGACGACGGTCTTGTCGGCAATCAGGCGATCGGCTTCCTGGGAGGGCTCTGCCTGGCTCTTTGCCTGGTTTTCCTGCGTAAATGGCTTACTGGTGCCGCGCCGACGGAGGACGATACGGTCGTCGATACCACCACCGCTCTTCAGCACGATATCGAGCTGGAGTTTCCGTCAACGCACGATGCTCCCGACGAACCTGTTGCGGCCCCTATGCCGGAAATGGGAAGCCAACCGGCCGGCGCCGATGAATGGACGCGTGTCCGTCAGGAACTGGCGTTCCTGCGTGCCAAGGTTCAAACCTATGCCGCGCACAGGCATGTCGGCCGCGGTTGATCGGCCCGCCGTTTTCTCCTTGCAATTACCACTTTCAGACACCATAGGGCGTTTGCAGGCAATTCGATCAGGCTGACGGCTTGTAGATTGCTGCCGAATTCATATCGGGAGACGAGCGTGACGACAGTGATCGACGGAAAGATTGCGGCGGCTTCGGTGATCGAGGCGGTGAAGGTTGCCGCCGGCGGGCTAGAGACGGAGACCGGTGTTCGGACCGGGCTTGCCGTCGTCATCGTCGGCGACGATCCGGCCAGCCACGCCTATGTGAACTCCAAGAGCAAGATGGCCAAGGAATGCGGCTTCAACT
>NZ_JAAZQI010000018.1:0-131704 GCF_012275345.1 Rhizobium sp. SG570
CCGCGGTCGATCTTCCAGCCATTGGCATCGGCGTTTCTTGCGGCAAACTCGACGATGTTGGCGCTGACGAAATCATCGTCGTCGACGATCATGAAAAATCGGCTGTTCCGGGCAGAAAGCATAACCGTTAATATGCGGCCGCCCTTGTCGAGGCCGACGGCTTCATAGACCTGCCCGCGCCCAGCGTTATGCAGGTCGTATAGCTGGTTTGGAAGGTTCGCCCGGTTATACCGCGCGGTTTCCCTGGCCGGTCCGACCATCAGGCTGAACGCCGAGCCCGGCCTGGCGCTCGATGTTTCTCAACGTGATAACTTGGCGCAAGAAATCCCGTTTTGGCTGAGCGGGGCTTCCAAGCAGGACCGCTCCCTCCTCGACGTCGGAAATTACGCCCGCCTGTGCGCCGATCTGTACGGCGCGGCCGATGTTCAGGTGACCGGCAATTGCCGCTTGTCCGCCGATTTTCACGAAATCGCCCACGGTGGTGGAGCCAGCGATGCCCACCTGCGCAACGACGACGCATTGGCGGCCGAGAACAACGTTATGACCAATTTGAACGAGATTATCTATGCGAGTACCCGCCCCTATGACCGTGTCTCGCGCTGATCCGCGATCGATGGTGGTGTTTGCACCGACCTTGACATCATCTTCGATGACCACGAGCCCGAGCTGGGCCACGCCCAGAAAACCCTCTGCTGTCGCAGCAAAGCCGAAGCCTTCCTGGCCTATTCTGACGCCGGGAAAAAGCTCGACACGAGAGCCTATGATTGCATGGCTCACGGTAGTTTGAGCCCCAATCCTGCAATCTCGTCCGATGACGACGGCTCGACCAATCACAGATCCGGCGCCGATCACGCAGCCGGCGCCGATGACGACGCCGCTGCTGATGACGACATTCGGTCCCACCTCACAGGAGGGATCTATTGAAGCGCCTTCATCGATGATGGCGGATGGATGAACCCCTGGGGATACAAGCGATTCAGGATGAAAGAGTGCGCAAACACGCGCCCACGCAGCGTAAGGCTCAATAGTCACAATAGCCGCGGCAGAAGGCGGCAGATCGGATTGCAAATCCGGATGCACGATAATCGCGCCCGCCAGAGATTTGCCAAGGAAAGCCAGATAACGGCGGTTGTCCAGGAAGCTGATGTCGGAGGGACCAGCTGTCTGAAGAGTGGCCACACCGGTCAGCACGAGATCTTTTGAAATCGCCGAACCGCGCGCGCACGATACTACCGTCGCCAGATCGAAAGGCCCGCGTTTTTCAAAGAATCTCGAGTCAGCCATCATTATGATCTTTCCAGCAGGGTTAAAATATGCACCGGCATCAAAATCGATGCTGGTGTGAAGCCTCTACGTTTGAACTGCGGCTTTTCAATATTGAATCCTGTGACGAAATATTGCTCATGGACAGCGCATGCGAGAGAGCGCGAGCACAATGGGGCGGAGTCGCCTTAACAAACGTCACATTTCTTCCGGTGACATCGTCATCTTCAAAGGTATAAAATAGGGTTGAAGACTATCGATGGAGTCCACGGTGAACGTCTGCTCTTGCGAACACTCGTTCACGATTTCGATTTCACATTGCCTCCAAACCACCTGAACGAGCTGTCATCGACACGATATCATCAGCTTCGCTCGTTCGGTGGTGCCGGGTCTATCTCGACAGGATATGGGTGCAGTCGACGGGCACGGCGACAATCATGCTCGGCCTATGGGGCCCTGGCTCTACTTGTTCTTCAGAAGCCATATCTTGCCGGCCATGGTTATGGCGTACACGTCCTTTTCGGCATCGTCGTTAAAGTGGAGACGCTCAAGAAAGCCGGGCTCCCTCAACTCTTCCAATGTTTTGGCGCTTATGAATTTGATTTTCTGCGGTCGTTCTTTCCAACGATCGGTCTTTGCATATGTCACGGTTGGGTTCTGGTGCGTCCACTTCTTCGCAGACTGCGGATAAAGGTCTCCTTGCTGGGCAAGTTTCAACCCTGCGATCTGGGACGGTGTTAGTTCAATCATGGGTGCGAAATGTCTCCATCGCTATTACTCTCGGGCGCACTTACCACAAAAAAGTCGAGTGTTTCCCAAAAATGCGCGACCGGTGTTCGTATATCTGGTTGGTGCATAGTATCTCTGCGGAGCGACCAACTCAAGAAATGTCAGCTGTCGGTGCGCAATTGACCATATTCGTCGTGAATATGCGTCATTACCGATCGGCGTTTCGCAGGTCGCATGCGGTCCAAAACGATATTCGACTGTATGGGCCGATGGTTCAAGTTTCCTCAAGGCGAGAGCTTTGAACCGGACGAGGGTCGTGGCCTCGGATGGGCAAGCGCAGGATCATCATGACAGGGCAACTTCGTCGGGTAAACCGAACTGAGGCCGGTGCCCGGCGTCCAGCGCTGTAGGTGTCGTCTGCGGGAAATGTCGGGTAACGATCGGTTGCTTGTTTGGGTCAGCCATCACCGATGGGGGGCGCTGTGCCGGCCACCGCCGATTTCATCTCGCGATAGTGTTCCGTCAATCTCGCCAGGTCGAAGGCCCTGTTGAGTCCGCTTGCCTGCCCCACTCGGCATGCGTTCGAAGGCTGATAGCCATGTATGCCGCCTTTCCCGGAAAGGCCTTCCCTGGGGGAGTGGAGGAGAGAGCGACCCGATGCGCTAGACGTCCTCGCCAAGTTAACCGATAGACCGCCCGCCGACCCGCCGCAGCTGATGTCGGCGATCTGTCGCAGCGGATGACCACAGTGTCTTGCGCCGCACTAGCCTGATGAGCGCCGAGCGGCCTAGTCTTTCATCTTCATGGCGGCGCGCAGGGTATCGTTGATCCGGTCCTGCCAGCCAGCGCCGTCCGCCTGGAAATAAGCCAGGACTTCGCTGTCGAGCTTCAGGGAGACGAGCTCTTTGATATTCGGCAGCGGCCCCCGTTCGACCGCGGGAGCAGGCGCTTTTTTGACTGGCTTGAAGAGCGCCTCAGCCGCTTCGAGCGGATTGCCTGGCCGTCTTGGTGTACGCATGGATTCTACCTTGCTCTCTGGCGGCGGTCATTCGTGCCTGTCGCCATCGACCGACCTCTTGGTACGGCGAGTTGGATATTTCCTGGCCGACAGGTTTAGGAAACAATGCCGGCGAATTCTTTCATCGGTCAGCTGGTCAACTTTGGACCAATGTCGTTCTAGTGTTCGGGAAGCTCTTTGTGAAGTCCCTTGAATCGCATCGTTGAGATGAGGCGCTGGCAAACGATCTTGGCGTTGCTGTTTCGAAAGAACAATGCTCCGCCGGACGGCGGAGCAGAGATTGGGACAGTGAAACCTCGGCTTTTGACCGTGTCTTCCGGGAAGAAGCGACCGAGCGGGTTCCGGCAAAGGATTGCGGCAAGCCCGACTTTTCTACCTGTTGATCATCAATTCGTTCCCTTCGTTGTTATTGCCTGCGTTTGGCAGATTGGGCCGGTGCCGCATCGGGTTCGCCGAGCAAAGACTTGTCCGGATCGATAGCGGGAATGGCGGCGATGGGCGCTGCAGTAATTGCGATGACCGTGCTGTTCGTCGTAAACATTCTGCCTGCTTGTTTTTAGAGGAGGCACAGCATGGACCGATTCACCGGCGGTTGCCTGTGTGGCGACGTTCGAATTGTGGCGTCGGGACGCCCATACCGGGTCGGCGTCTGCCACTGTCTCGACTGCCGCAAGCATCACGGCGCCCTTTTTCACGCTTCCGCGATATTTCCTCAGGATTCGGTGACGATCGCAGGCGAAACACGCGACTACGCCGGGCGTTTTTTCTGTCCGCGCTGCGGCTCGCCCGTTTTCGCCCGCACTGCGGATGAAATCGAAGTGAACCTGGGATCCTTGGATGCCCCTGACCAGCTGAAACCAACCTACGAACTCTGGACCGTCCGTCGCGAATCCTGGTTGCCGCCGTTTCCGCTCACGAGACGATACGACCGCGATCGTGACGCCGCGAGTCGCTTCGAGGGGTAGGTCGCGCGACCGGTGCGAAGGCGCGGTTGCGAGGTGACAGAGATGCAGGCCTTGATCGACATCTCGAACCAGATGCTCGCGGACTTCGCCTTCGACATGGAAGGCGAAGTCCGCGGCGAGGCGACGAGCACAGGCCTGCCTCGGACGGCCTATGCCAGCGAGCATTTTGTCAGTCGCGGATTATAGCTGCGACGCGCTCACTCCTGTTAAGCGTATTAAACCGCAAAACCTTCGCGGACCATTTCCTCGCTTTTTGCCCGGAGCGCTTTCGCATGCTCGGAATCGAGCGCGTAGGATCTCACGCCTTCGCTCACCGGGTTGATCAGCCTCGCGGGCGTCGGCATCGGCACGCTCTATCGCCATTTCCCGTCCCGCGATGCCTCGATCGGTGATGTCTACCACAACGAGACCGAACAGCTCGCCAAAGCCGCATTTGAGTTGGCTGAAAGTCTTCCGCCGAAGGAGGCGCTGCGGCAATGGATGGCGGTATTCGTCGAATACATGGCGAGACTCTGGTGGCGCCGAGCAACCAGAGTGGACGTTATTCCTGCAGCTGACGACGGCCCGCTTCCAGCACCTTGCCAGGGTTCATCATGCCTGAGGGATCGAGACTGTGCTTGATCGCAAGCATGAGGTCCTGCTCGACCTCGCCGCGATATTTGAGCACCGCACCTGCCTTGAGCGTACCGAGCCCGTGTTCGGCTGAAACGGTTCCGCCGAAGCGCAGGGCGTTGTGGTTGATGATGCCGTGGATCTCATCCGATCTGGCCAGGAAATCCTCGGGCGAAACGTCCGCGGGCTGGATGATGCCGAAGTGGATGTTTCCGTCGCCGAGGTGGCCGAAAGCAATGATGCGGGCTCCCTTGACGGCCTCGGAAATCGCCGCAGAGCAGATCTCGAGGAAATCCGGTATCGACGAGATCGGAACAGCGATATCGCCCTGGATCGTCGGTCCCTCCATCATGTCGGCTTCGGCCAATCCTTCGCGCAGCGCCCAGAAACTTCTGCTTTGGCTGAGAGAAGCGGAAACGACGGCGTCGCTGACCAAGCCGGCCTCATAAGCCTCGGCAAGCACGGCCGTCATCCTTTCCTGGTGCGAGGCGGTTTCGTCGCTCGAGGAAAATTCGATCAGCACCTGCCATTCGCAAAGCCTTTCCAAGGGGAGCCGGCAGGCTGGGAAATGCTTGAGGACAAGTTCGAGGCCGGTTCCCGGCATGAGCTCGAAAGCGGTGACCTGCCCGCCGGTTCGCTGCTTGCAAAGCGCAAGCAAATCCAGCGCTGCCTTGACGGATGGCACGGCACACACCGCCGTCGCCACGGAGGCGGGCCTTGCAAAGAGTTTCAGCACGGCGCCCGTAATGATGCCGAGGGTGCCTTCGCTGCCGATGAACAGTTGCTTGAGATCATAGCCCATATTGTCCTTGCGAAGGCCGCGCATGCCGTTCCAGATGCGGCCATCCGCGAGAACCACTTCAAGCCCGAGAACCAGATCCCTTGTGTTTCCGTAGCGCAGGACATTGCTGCCGCCCGCATTGGAGGCGAGGTTGCCGCCGATCTGGCAATTCCCTTCGGAGGCAAGGCGCAGTGGGAAGAGACGTTCGTTTTTCTCTGCCTCCGCCTGGATCGAGGCGAGAAGGCATCCCGCATCGACAGTCATTGTATCGTTGACGGTGTCGACAGCCCGCACCTTGTTCATGCGGGCGAGATTGACCAGGATCTCGACACCCTTTCCACTCGGCACCGCGCCGCCAACCAGGGATGTATTTCCGCCTTGCGGCACGATCTTCAGCCCATATTCCCGGCAGATCGAGACGATAGCTGCGACTTCCTCCGTCCGTGCCGGCTTCAGCAGCAGGGGCGAACTGCCGCGCATCACGCCCGTCCAATCGACGACATGCGGTTCGAGAAGGCCGGGATGGGTGCTCCAACCGGAAGGCCCGACCGTCTCCTTCAGACGTTCAAGCGCTTCCGCAAGCCTGACAGGCGGTATCTGTTCTCCGGATACGCCCGCCTTCATGTCCCGCGTCATTGGAGAAAATCCTTTCATTTCCGGCGGGTGAGGTTCAGGCCCTCATCCTGTGGTTATCGGCCGCGCAGGGCGCGCGGGGCCGATGGGATGCGCTAAAGCTTCAGGGACGGGCTGAAGCGGATCAGGCTGAGGATTTCGAAGAGCATCTGTGCCGCAACATGGGCGGTGTTCGTTGTCGCGTCATATTGCGGCGCGACCTCCACCACATCGCCGCCGACGAAATCGATGCCCTTCAGTCCGTGGAGGATTGCCAGCACCTCGCGGCTGGTCAGGCCGCCGATTTCCGGCGTCCCTGTGCCGGGTGCGAAAGCCGGATCGAGACTGTCGACATCGAAGGAAAGATAGGTCGGGCCGTCTCCCACGACCGCGCGCGCTTTTTCGATGATGGCATCGATGCCCATCCGGCTAATGTCTTCGGCATGGATGACGGTCATTCCGGATTCGTAGGAGAACTCCCAGAGATACTCCGCCGCGCCACGGATACCGATCTGAATGGTGCGCGTGGGATCGAGAACTCCATCCAGCACCGCATTCCTGAACGGTCCGCCGTGATGGAACTTGGTGAGGTCATAGGCACCGCCCGTATCGCAATGCGCGTCGATATGGATCAGGCCGACAGGGCGCTCCTTGCCGACGGCCTTGAGGATCGGGTGCGTGATCGAATGATCGCCGCCGACCGCCAGCGGGATGACGCCGGCAGCAACGATCTGCCCGAAGCGACGTTCGATATCCTCATGGCTGAGCTCGAGGCGATAGCGGCTGCGGAATGGGACATCACCGATATCGGCGACCTTCGTTTCGAAGAGGGGCGCGCATTTCAGCACGTGATTGTAGGGTCCGACACGCTCGATGGCGCGCAGCGCCCGCGGCCCGAAACGAGAACCGGGGCGATTGGTGACACCGAGATCCATCGGAACCCCGATCAAGGCAATGTCGAGATCGCCGAAGTCTGGATTTTCGGCGTCAATCGGCCGGTAGGTGGCATCGAGGAGGGTCGGAATGCCGCTAAAGGGCGCAGCGCGAGTACCGCTTGCCGAAAAGATCTTGTTGGCCACGGCTTGGAATTCCGGATCATGGATGTTGCCACCATGCCCCTCGCCAAATTTTTCACGCAGCTGCTGCAGTTTTTCGTGGTCGAATGCCATGTCGTATCACCCCTCGTCTCAAACTGAAGAAGCTTTGCGCTCTTTTTCCAGCGTTTCAAAATGATCCGTGATCTGCGCTCCGGTCGCGATCCAGACGTCCTCCTTCGACTGCACGTGGCGCAGGAAGTCGCGCAATATGTGCCAGCGCATCGGCCGGCCGGAGACCTGCGGATGCAGGACAAGCGTCGTCACCCCGCCCCATGCATGGGTTGCCTCGAATTCCTCGATCCAGAGCGGGAGCACCGTGTCCCGCCCGAAAAGCGGCCGCGGACTGGTGCGGCTCGACATGCCGAAGTTCCAATCGTCAAAGGCGAAATTGACGGGGATCTCGACCAAGCCCGGCCGATCGCCTGCGGACCGATGCCGGTAGGGCAGGATGTCGTCGCGGAACGAGCTCGAATAGCGGATGCCGGATTTGGCAAGATAGGCCAGCAGTTCCGGGAAATTCTCGCCCGAAGGGGCACGGTAGCCGACAGGGCGGATGCCGAAAATCTTTTCCAGCGCCTCGAAGCCGCGATCGATCTCCTCGAACGTCTCGTCCAGTTTTTCGCGATCCGGCATCTTGTGCAGATAGCCGTGATGGCCGATCTCGTGTCCGGCTTTCAGAATGCCCTCGCAGAGCTCGGCATGGGCGAGCGCCGTCCATCCCGGCGTGAAGAAGGTCGCCTTCAGGGACAGTTCCTCCATCAGCTCAAGAATCTTGCCTATCCCGACGCGTGCATCATAGCCGCCGTGGGAGGTGGTGACCATGCGGTCGATATTGGACGGATTGTTGCCGATCCATGCGGTTTCCGCATCGACGTCAAAGCCGATGAACAGGGCGCTTCGGGCACCGTTCGGCCAGGTCATCGCCGGGGCCTTGTCAGCAGGGTTGAGCGGGCGCGGGGTCAGGTCATAGGTCACGGCTGTATCCTCAGCAAAAGACGGGGCGGTTGTCCGCGTTGCCCGCCAGCAGGGTTTCGAGCCTGCGGCAGTCATTCAGGTTTTCAAGGTCGGCGATCGCGGCCCAAAGCCGATCGGCCTGTTCCGGCTCCATGGCCATGGCCGTGAGCTCGCGAAACTTGGCGGCGACCGCGGCAGGCTGCATCGGTCTTTCGGCAGAGCCGGTGGCCCGCGGCACCATCCGCGAAGCGCTGGAACCATCTATGAAGATCAGCGTCACCACCGGTTCGTCGAGCGGCTGCATGCCATCATCCACAGTGAGGCGCACGCGATCCATGATGCTGCGGAGACGGGCGTCGGAGCGCCGCTCAGCCGAATAGGCCTGGAGCCCTGCCGTGTCGAAAACGCAGCGCGCGGCAAGGGCATAGGGCAGGCTCATCTGGGTCGGCGCCATCGCGCTGGTCTCCTTGGCACCGCACATGCCCATCAACATGGGACTTAATCGCAGCTCGATCGTCGTTATCTCGCTGGCCTGGCGGCCCGTTTCCTGCAAGAGGTCGTCCAGCGCATCCACGGCTGAGTGGGCACCGCGGCAGGAGGCGTAGGGTTTTAAAACAGCGCGTTTTACTTTCCAGCTTTCACCGAGCGCGTCGCTGAGCTTCTCCGCCTCGCAGGCCGATTTGTTGAAGGAGCGGAAAAAGCCGCCCCAGACGTCATCGAAGACCTTGGATGGTCCGGCAAAGCCCTCCGCGGCCAGCTGCGCGGCAAGCAGGCCGCCTTCGGCCGCACGGCCGGCATGAATTTTCTTGGCCTGCGAACCGTCGTGGATGAAAGCCCACAGACCGGACGAAAAGCTGGTCGCAAGGGTGATCGCATCGCGCGTGGTAGAGGCATCGAGGCCGCAGATATTGGCGACGGCTGCCGCCGCCGCAAGCGTGCCGCAGGTGCCGGTCGAGTGCCAGCCGAGGCTGTTGTGGCTGTCATATCCGCCGGCTGCTTCCAGAATCCGCCGACCGACATCGTAGCCGGCGACCACAGCCGCGATCAGTTCCTTGCCCGTTACGACGCGCGATTCTTCAGCAATGGCGGCCATGACGGCGGGCATGACGACGGCGCCCGAGTGATCGCATCCCCCGGCATCGTCAAGCTCAAAGGCATGCGCCGCAACACCGTTGATCAGAGCGGCGTCGCGGGCGGATACCCGGTCAGTGGTGCCCCAGAGCCTCGCATTTCCCTGCGTTCGGCCAAGACGCCTCGCGATCCGGAATTCGTTCGAGCGGCCGCCGGCGAGAGCGGCGGCAAATGTATCGGCAATATGGATTTTGGTCTTTTCGACGACATCGGCGGGAAGGGCCTCAAACCGGAGTGCCGAAATAAAGGATGCCAGTCTGTCGATCGGGGCGTCGCCAAGAACGCGGGACATGATTGTCTGCTCTCTCGTATTTGGGAATGATGGACCCGAATGAAGCTGCCTTCACCGGGTCATTGGTTTGCGGCCCCGGCGCTTTCACGCCGGAGCCGCGGACGCCAGGCGTCACTTTACGGCTTGAGCGTTGACGTAGATTCCGTCCAGCATCGCACCTTCGAGGCCGTATTTGGCGAAGATCGTCTTGTACTCGCCGCTGGCCATCAGCGCCTTCAGCGCGGCGGCATAGGCATCGCGGAGCTCGGTATCCTTCTTGGCAAAGCCGATGCCCTGATAGACGGCCGTAAAGGGCTCGCCGACAACGGTATAGGTGTCCTTCTCGAGGCTCAGCAGATAGGGAAGCGTTTCGGAACCCTGCACCGCGCCATCGACGCGACCTTGCTTCAGCTGGGCACGGGCGTCCGCCGAGCCTTCCGTACCGACAATCTTGACGGCCGGCAGTCCCTTGGCTTCGCAGTTGGCCGCACTCCACTTCGCCGTCTCATCCGGGAAGGAGGTGCGGCGGCTCATGCCGACGATCTTGCCGCAGAAGTCGGTCGGCTTCTTGAACTCGTCCTTGCGGGCAAAGGATGTGTAGAACTGCGCGCCGGATTTCATATAGTCGACGAAATCGAGCGTGTCGCGACGGGTGGGCAGGTCGCTCATGCCGCTATGGATGAGGTCGACGCGGCCGGTCGTCAGGGAAGAGACCATCTGTTCGAAGCCGATATCGGACCACTCCACCGTGGTGCCGAGTTGTTTGGCGAGCGCGAGGCCAAGATCGATGTCGAGGCCCATGAGTTTGTTGGTGGCCGGATCCTTGTATTCCATCGGCGGATAGTTCGCCTGGTTGGCGACGACGACCTTGCCGGCGGACTTGATTCTTTCCGGCAGGCCTTCGGCGTTGGCTGCGGTGGCAGCAACGCAAAGAGCTGCGAGCATGACGAGATGCCTGTTCATGTTGTTCCCCATTTTGACTCTGGTGCAAAGCCGGAGGGTTTCCTGTTCCGCCAGCTTCCTCTTCTCAACTGTGAACGGCTTTGATGAATTCCGCCGTTCTGGCGCTTTTCGGAGTGCTGAGAACCTCCGATGCCAAGCCTGTTTCGACCACTTTTCCCGCTTCCATAAAGGTGACGGTATTGGCCACATTGCGGGCAAAGCCCAATTCGTGGGTGACGACGATCATGGTCATTCCGGACGCTGCAAGATCCTTCATGACGTCGAGCACTTCCGAGACGAGTTCCGGGTCGAGCGCCGATGTGGGCTCGTCGAAGAGAATGAGATCCGGCTGCATGCCCATGGCGCGGGCGATGGCGACGCGCTGCTGCTGGCCGCCTGATAGTTCGGACGGATAATGGTTCGCCTTCTCGGCAAGACCGACGCGTTCCAGAAGGATGGAGGCTCGTTCGCGGGCCTGCTCCACGGACTGTCCGAGGACATGCACCGGTCCCTCGATGATGTTCTCGATCGCGGTCTTGTGCGGAAAGAGGTTGAAGCGCTGGAAGACCATGCCGATGCGACGGCGCTGACGGGAGATTTCCGCATCGCTGATCTGGTGCAGATTGTTGCCTTCGCGGCGATAGCCGATCAGCTCGTCATTGACCCAGATGGCGCCGCCATCCATCCGCTCCAAAAGGTTGATGCATCTCAGAAACGTGCTCTTGCCGGAGCCGGAGGGGCCGATGATACAGCTGACCTCGCCGCGCACGACCTCCATGCTGACTTTGTCGAGGGCGCAGAAGTCGCCGTAGTTCTTCGTGACGTCGACGGCCTTGACGAGAATATCCTGTTTCATGGTCGACCTCACATGGACGTTTTGATCGATTTCGAGCCGCGCCCGAAATAACGCTCGATATAGTGCTGGCCAACCGACAGGACGGAGACAACGGCGAGATACCAGAAGCTGGCAACGAGCAGCAGCTCGAGAACGCGGGTATTGGCAAAGTAGATGATCTGGGCGTTGTGGAGGATTTCGGAATACTGGATGACGCTTGCAAGCGATGTCAGCTTCACCATGCCGATCACTTCATTGCCGATCGGCGGGACCATCACGCGCATGGCCTGCGGCAGCACGATGCGGCGCAGCATCTTCATCTGCGTCATGCCGATGGTCCGGGCGGCCTCGTATTGGCCGCTATCGACTGAGAGCAGCCCGCTTCGGACGACCTCGGAGGTGTAGGCGCCCTGGGAAATGCCGAGGCCAAGCATGGCGGCGACGAAGGGCGTCATCACGTCAACGGTTCGGAATTCGATAAGGCCGTGGATGCCCATGGTCGGAAAGATCAGCGCCAGGTTGAACCACAGCATCAGCTGCAGCAGCGCCGGCGCGCCACGGAAGATCCAGACATAGCCGATGGCGATGTAGGAGAGCACCGGATTGCCGGAAATGCGCATGATAGCGATGAGGACGCCGAGCACGATGCCAACAGCCATGGCGGCTACGGTCATCAGCAGCGTATTCGTGAGACCGTCGAGAATGGCCGGCGCGAACAGAAACTCGCGAACGTAGCTCCATTCTATCTGGCCGACGCTGAAAGCACGCACCAGCCCCGCGAGCAGGACGAGGACGATGGCGGCGGCGACCATGCGGCCGATATGCCGCTTCGGCACCAGGCGCAGATGGGCGATCTCGTATTTGTCATCGGTGGGGGAAGGGCTGGCGCTTGCAACTGTCATCGGCTTCGAAGCTCCTGAGGGTCGTTCTCTCCATGCGTGGCTTTAGACACTCCGGCAAAGATGCGGCAGGCGGTGATTGCCGTTTTGAAGCGGGCAATCTGTTCGCGTACGCGAACCGGCGCAGTGGCGCCGTAACCGGTGCGGCTGGCAAGCGCCTTGTCGAGCGTGATGGCGGCAAGCATATCCTTGTTCAGCCGCGGATCGATCTTCGGCAGGTCGTCTTCGGTGAGCCCGGCAAGATCGTGGCCGCGTTCCTCGCAATAGCGAACGACCGCGCCGGTTATCTCATGCGCCTCGGCGAATGGCACGTTCTGGCCGACCAGCCAGTCGGCGACCTCGGTTGCGAGCGTGAAGCCCTTGGGAGCCTCCTCACGTAGCTTGTCGACATCGAATTCCAGTGTTGCCACCATGCCGGCAAAGGCTGGCAGGATCAGTTCGAGAACGTCGATCGTTTCGAACAGAGCGCGCTTGTCTTCGGCCAGGTCGCGATTATAGGCGAGCGGCATGGCCTTCATGGTGGCGAGGAAGCCCGTGATGTTGCCAATGAGAGTGCCGGACATGCCGCGCGTCAATTCGGCGATATCCGGGTTCTTCTTCTGCGGCATGATGGAGGAGCCGGTGGAATAGGAATCGTGCAGCCGCACCCAGCTGAACTGCTTGGAGCTCCAGATGCAGATTTCCTCCGCCAGCCGCGACAGGTCGACCGCGACCAGCGAGCAGATAAACAGAAACTCGGCGACATGGTCGCGGGCGGCGACGGCGTCGATCGAGTTTTCGCAGGCGGCCGAATAGCCGAGCTCAATGGCGGACAGGTCGGGACGGCAGGCGATGCCGGAGCCGGCAAGTGCCGCCGCGCCGAGCGGCGAGCGGTCGAAGCGACGGTCCCAATCTTCGAAGCGCTGCAGGTCGCGCAACAAGGACTGGGCGTGCGCCATCAGGTGGTGACCGAGGACGATCGGCTGGGCCGGCTGCAGATGGGTGAAGCCCGGCATGACAGTCTCGGCATGGTGCGAAGCCTGCTCAGTCAATGCTTCCTGGACCGAGATGATCTCCCGCGAGAGCTCGCGCGCCATGCGGCGCAGATAGAGGCGCGTGTTGTTGGCAGTCTGGTCGTTGCGGGACCGTCCGGCGCGAAGCTTCCCGCCGAGCGCGCCGAGGCGTGCCATCAGCAGGCGCTCCAGGAAGGTATGGACATCCTCGTCGCCCGCGATCGGTTGCTGATGACCGCCGGCGACATCCGTCTCGATGTCGTCAAGGGCAGCTCGGATCGCTGCGAATTCGCTTTCGTCGAGAACGCCGGCGCGCTTCAGTTCGGAAGCATGCGCGCGGGAGCCCGCGATATCCTCCCGGAAAAGGCGGAAATAGGACAGCGGCGCGCGTGACAGATTGGCCAAGGCCTCGGACGGTCCGGACTTGAAGCGCCCGCCCCATAGCTGCGTGGGCTCAGACATTGATGTCCCCTGTTTGTTTAAACTTTTGGCAATGCTCCTACGTGCTGATTTAATCGGCAAGCGAAGTTATTTCACTACGCTATGACAAAACCGACTAGCTCGAATTTCGTCAGTGGATTATTGAAATGGGCCGAGGAGATGTAGCCATGATCGGCGCTCCTGCGGAGAACTCATGGTATCGGGCCGACAGCACTTGCCTTCGATGACTGCCCTGCAGGTTCTGCTTGCCGTGGCGGAGAGGGGATCGACGAGTGCTGCCGCAGAGAGCACATCCCTGTCCCAGAGCGCCGTCAGCAAGCAGTTGCTCGCATTGGAGGACCTGATCGGCAGTCCGGTCTTCACTCGAACGCCGCGCGGCATGATCCCCACGGAGATCGGTCTGATTTACATCGAACACGCGCGCACCGCGCTGAAGGCGATGGAAGATGCGGCGTTGCGCGTGGCGCGTCTGAAGCCCGGCCCTGGTGTGCTGCGCCTGCAGGTTCTTCCGATTTTCGGCGATCGTTGGCTGCTGCCGCGTTTCGTTCAATTCGCTGAACAACATCCGGAAATAGACGTGCAGTTCACGACCTTCGTGTCACCCACGCAATCGGAGACGGCGGACGGCATATTCCGTTTTCTCATTACACCGAACAAGGGAGAGACTGCGCAATATCTGTTCGGGCACGAGGTTCTGATCGTCAGCGCGCCATCCTATTGGCAGAAGAATGGCATTCCGGGCACGATCGACGAACTGGCCGAGGGTGTCATGCTGGAACATCCGCAGACGCCGCTGCATTGGCAGCATTTCGCCGAAAGCCACGGAAAGCCCGATATCGCCGTCCATCACATCACGCGGTTCGGCTATTACACCATGGTGATCCGCGCGGCCCTTGCCGGACATGGGATGGCGTTGATACCGCGCGGCCTCATTCTCGATGAGTTGGAGACAGGTCGACTGATCAACCCCAATGGCTTCGGCTATCGAAGCGAATACGGATACTGGTTCGCGAAGCCGGAAGACATCTCCCCCGGCGCTTCGATGCGGACGTTTGAGGCATGGCTGATGGGGCAAGCCGAGAGCATGCGCGACTGAGACAGGGAGCAGCGTTGCAACAGGCTGGCGGTCAGATCGTCAGTTCTTCGAGCGCCTTTCCATCAAGGCGATAGAACAGCTTATCGGGTTTGCGCGTGCCGCCGAGCCCGTCGTAGAAATCGAGAAGCTTTGCGTTTTCAGGGTCGGCGGTCCAGTCGATGCGGGCAAGCCCCCGCTCTTGTGCCAGCTCGGCGAGCGCACGCATGAGGTCTCGGCCTAAGCCGCGGCTGCGTTGCGCGGCGCTTACGAAGAGTTCCTTCAGAAAGATGCCCGGTTTCAGGCCAGGTCCGGGATAGATCCCGGAGAAGGCGGCGAAGCCCAGGGTGGCGTCGTTCTCCTCCACGACCAGGATCTCGGCACCTTGTGGCATTGCCTTGAGCCCGGCAATGATTTCGGCCCGCGACGGACAGGGTACCTGATAATGCGCCTGCATTTCTTCCATGAGGGCAGCCAGCGCCGGCAGCGCTGGATCGTTCGTCAATAAAAGACGGATTTTGGTGGTCACGATTCGCTCCAAGCTAGGTTTCGGGTACCGGACAGACCGTGCGAGCGGAAAGCCTTCTTGTCGCCGAGCTTTAGGGGCCGGATGCCGAAGCCGTCAACATCTTCGATCTGGCAAAACAATCGCCGCCAATTCGCTGAGGAACGGTTTGCTCCGACAAATCGGTTGAGATCGTGACCGATATCGGTGTAGCAATCGGTCTCCAAGGAACCCATCGACATGCCATCCGCAATCCCCAATCCTTTCGTGACGCGGCTTTCGCCGCCGCCCATCCCCTCGGTTTTTGCATGGGCGCGCGACTATGCCGGCGCTCACGGTCCGCTGATCGATCTGTCGCAGGCCGTGCCTGGCTATCCCGCCCATCCCGAGATGCTGCGGCTCCTCGGTGAGGCGGCGGCATCGCAGGCCATGACGGGCTATGGGCCGATCGAGGGAGAAACGGTGCTGCGCGAAGCCTATGCGCGGCATGTGAGCGACATCTACGGCGCGTCGATCCAGGCTGCCAATATCCACATCACCTCCGGCTGCAATCAGGCCTTCATGTGTGCCGCCATCGCCCTTGCCGGTGCCGGTGATGCGATCGCACTCACAAATCCCTTCTATTTCAATCATGAGACGACCTTGTCCATGCTCGGCATCGAGCGCGTGCTTGTCGAGTGCGATGCGGCCGGCGGCTTCCTGCCGGATGTTGCCTCGGCCGAGCGGGCGCTTGCCGCCGGTGCCCGGGCGCTTGCGGTCGTCACGCCGAACAATCCGACCGGGGCCGTCTATCCGCCGTCATTGCTGCATGATCTTTTTACGCTTTGCCGGAAACATGGCGCCTGGCTCGTGCTTGATGAGACCTATCGAGACTTTCTTCCGGGCGATTATGGCCCGCCACATGCGCTGCTGTCGGAGCCGGGCTGGGAGGATACGCTCGTCCTGCTCTACAGTTTCTCGAAATCGTTCTGCATTCCCGGCCACAGGCTGGGGGCGGTGACGGCAGGGCCTAAGCTTTTGGGCGAGATCGCCAAGATCATGGACAATATGCAGATCTGCGCCCCGCGCTCCGCCCAGGTGGCCGTGGCTGCCGCCTTACCGGTGCTTGCGGATTGGCGGGCGGGAAACCGGCTGGAGATCGCGCGCCGGGCGGAGGCGCTGAAGGCCGTGGTGTCCGACCTGCCCGGTTGGGACATCGCCGCAATCGGCGCCTATTTCGCCTTCGTACGGCACCCCTTCGCTGACCAGTCTTCCGCTGAGGTGGCCGAGAGACTGGCAAAGCGGGCGGGTATCGTCAGCATACCCGGAAGCTATTTCGGCGTGGGACAGGAGCGCTATCTGCGTCTTGCCTTTGCCAATGCTGATGTCGCTTCGATCGGGCTGCTCGGGAGCCGGCTGCCGCTAGGCTGACGGGCTCTTCGCAAACCGGTTGGCCGGCATGGACAGCCCCAGGTTTTCACGAAGCGTCGAGCCTTCGTATTCTTCTCGGAACAGCCCGCGGCGGCGCAGCTCCGGCAGGACAAGCTTGACGAAATCGTCAAGGCTGGAGGGCAGGGTCGGGAACATCAGGATGAAGCCGTCCGCGGCGCGTGTCTCGAACCATTCCTCCATGAAGTCGGCAATCTGCGTCGGTGTGCCGGTAATGCCGTTGCCGGTATGCTTTTCCGCATAATGGCGGACAAGCTCGCCCACCGTGCGCCCGCTTTTGACGAAATCGACGAGCTCGTCGAACAGGGCGCGCGAGCCTTTCGGTGCCGCCGGAAGCCGGTCCATCGGGAAGGGTTGATCCAACGGCACGCCGTGCAGATCGGCCTCGAGGAATTCCGACAGCATCAGCCGGCCGACGTCCGGATGCATTTTGTCAATGAGATAATTGACCTTGGCTTCGGCTTCAGCCTGCGTTTCCCCGACATTGATGACCACGCCGGGCATGATCTTAAGGTCCTCCGGGTCGCGGCCATAGGCGGGCATCCGGCGTTTGACATTGGCATAGAAGTCGCGATTGCGGTCGATGTTGGAAGCAAGGCTGAAGACGATTTCGGCGGTGCGCGCCGCCATATCCATGCCGGGTTCCGATCCGCCGGCTTGTGCTATGACAGGCCGGCCCTGCGGCGTGCGGGCGATGTTGAGCGGCCCTCGCACCTGGAAATGCTTGCCCTTGTGGTTCAGCGTGTGATGCTTCGTCTTGTCGTAATAGACACCTGTTTCCCGGTCGAGAAGCAGGGCACCTTCCTCGAAACTATCCCACAGGCCGAACACCACATCGACGAATTCGTTGCCGCGCTCATAGCGCAGCGCGTGGGGATCCAGCCCTTCGCGGTTGAAATTATAGCCCGTCTCGTCGTGATCGGAGGTCACGACGTTCCAGCAGGCACGGCCGCCGCTCAAATGATCCACCGATGCGAAGAGGCGGGCGACGTTGTAGGGTTCGTAATAGCTCGTCGAGAGGGTGGCGACGAGGCCGAGATTTTTGGTGGTGACGGAGAGTGCTGCCAGGAGCGACACCGGCTCGAAACGGTTCATCTTGGTCGGGATGCGCGCGAGCGCATCCGGATCGCCGACGGCTGCGGCAGGCGAATCCGCCATGAACATGAAATCGAATTTGGCTTCTTCGGATCGTTTGGCGACGTCGAGGAGGTGGCTGAAATCATTGGCGCCGTGGACGTCACTGGCCGGATGAAGCCAGGAGGCCGGATGGAAGCCGAAGGTGTAGACAAAAGTGCCCAGCTTCATCTTGTCGGTGCGCGCCATGCCGTTCTCCTGATCGCCAAGCTTAAAGTCTGCGCAGATTATCGTCCTGCGATTTTTTTCATCAATATCGCGCCGCTGTCTTTCGTTTTAGTTTTTCTAAAAATCTACACCGGTGTGGACGGCGCGGATATGCGAGCCTGTTGACGCGAAATCGAAACAAGCCAGTCGCGAAATGCCGGGCCGAAGGGCTTCTGCAGCGCTGCCCTGTCCCAGGCGAGAAAATAGCTTTCGCGTAATGGGATGCGGATATCGACGGGAATGACGAGCGTCTGCGCTTCAAGCTCGTCTGCGATCATCGACATCTGAGCGAGGACGATGCCACGTTTGTTGACGGCCGCATCGATGGCGCTGCTCGATAGGGTAAAGGAAAGACCGGCGGTGGTCTCCTTGAGTGCCGCCCCTGTCTTCGCGGCGAATTCGCGCCAGCTCGGATAGGGCGTGAAATGGCGCTCCCATTCGACATGCAGGAGTGGGTATTCGAAAAGCCGCGCCGCGGAGGGCGCCTTGCCCTTGATCAGCGCCGGTGAGCAGGCCGGGACCACCCAATCGCGGAACAGCTCCGTATAGTGTTCGTGCTGCAGCACATCCGATCCATAACTGATGCGGAAATCGATGTCGTCGAAGCCCATGCGCGGTTCCTTGTCGCGGCCGACGATCCTGACATGGGCGTCCGGATGAAGGGCCTGCCAGTCGAAGATCCGGCGCCCGATCCACTTGTTGACGACGGAAGACAGGGCGCTGAGAACCAGGGCATTCTCATTGCGCGCCCGTTCCAGTATCTGCTCCGCAAGCGCGAATTGTTCGAAGCCCTTCGATATTTCCTGATGGTAGAGCCGCCCCCATGGGGTGAGCTCCACGGTACGGCCGTTACGCTCCAGCAGGGTCACTCCAAGAAAGCTCTCGATCTTGCGGATCTGCTGGCTGATCGCGCCGGGGGAAACCTTAAGCTCCAGGGCCGCGGCGCTCACGCCGCCGCAACGGCCGACGGCTTCGAAGGCCTGCAAGCCCTTGAGCGGAACTGTCCTGATAGCCTGTTTCTCGGTCAAGAGGCGCTTCTCCGCGGCAGTTGATCCCTGACGCCTCTCTCAGTCGGATGAAAGTCGCCGGCAAACTGGAAACGGTCGCCGGGATGAATGATCTCGACATAGGTGACCGTGCGGCTGTTCTGCCATGTCTGGCGGATGAGTGTAAGGCAGGCCTCGCCGCGCTCGGTCTCAAGCAGGCGTGCCGTGGCGGCATCGGCCGACACGGCGCGGATGACATGCCTCGCCTTCGACCAGGGTACCATGTTCAGCAGCCATTTGCCTGGAGGCACCGAGGCAAAGCCTTCGGTTCTGGCGGATGGCACCATGGCGAGCATGATGATGCGTCGTTCCAGCGCATTCGGCTTGCCGTCCACCGCATGCAGGCAGTGAAGCCGCAGGATTTCCGCTCCCGTCGGTTCGCCGAGCTGTGTTGCGGTGACAGCATCCAGCGTCTCGATTTTTCGCATCAGGATCCTGTAGCTGTGGTCATGCCCCGCCAACTCGGCTTCGGTTGAGATGTCCTGAATATCCATCACCGTTCGGTCGATCTGCCGCGCGGCGACGAAGGAACCGACCTTGCGGCGGCGTATGATCATGCCGCGCTCCGCCAAGGCCGACAGCGCCTTGTTCACGGTCATCCGAGAGCATTGATACTCTTGCACCAGTTCGTGTTCGAAGGGGATGCGATGACCGGGCGGCCAGGCGCCGCTCATGATCCTGGCTTCGATGTCTTCGAAAATTCTCCGATGAATTGAGACCAATGCTCACCTCGATCCAGCCATGACATTCAGTTGCTGCGAAAGCCGCTTTTGCTAGGTCCATTGCCGCTGTACGGCATAAATCTTGCGTCCAATGAGTTTAATGTTTGACAGTGTAGGCCAGCCTGTATCTATTTGTATAGACAAAAGCGGGTCATAGAAATCCGCTTGGCGGGACAACGCTTGGGGAACCTGGACCTTCCACCGGAAGGCCAAAAAACTGGAGAGAAAAACATGAGGATGAATTCGCTTCTGAAGGGGCTGGTCGGCGCCGCATTCTTGTTTGGCGCGACGATTTCCGCCCATGCGGCCGACACGCTTGCCGCCGTAAAGGCCGCCGGCACCTTGAAGGTCGGCACCGAGACGGCGTTCGCACCCTTCGATTTCATCGATGCAGGCGAACATGTCGGCCTGAACGTCGATCTCTTCGCTGAGATCGGCAAGGAACTCGGCGTGAAGATCGAATGGGTCACGCTGCCCTGGGATGGCGTCTTCCCGGCGCTCGAAGCCGGCAAGTTCGACGTCGTCGCAGGCCCGGCGACGATCACCAAGAAGCGCATGGAACGCTATCGCTTCACGCCGCCGCTCGCCGAGGCGACCATCGCAATCCTGAAAAAGGCTGGCGACAAGACGATCAACAAGCCGGAGGATATTGCCGGCAAGAAGATCGGCGTCGGCAAGGCGACCGCCCAGCTCGATCAGCTCAAGGAATTTTCCGAAACCCTGCCGACCAAGGTCGACATTCGCGAATATCCGGCCTTTACGGAGTCCTATGCAGACCTCGCGGCCGGCCGCATCGCCGGTGTCGCCAACTCGCTGCCGAATATCGCTTTCGTTGCCAAGCAGCGCGAAGGAACGTTCGAAGTCGTGCTGCCGCCCTTCGGCAAGAAATCCTATTTCGGCTTTATCGGCCTGAAGGATGCCGATCATGCGCCGCTGATGGATGCGATAGATGCTGCCATGCTGAAGATCAAGGCTGACGGCCGTATGGCGACGCTGCAGAAGAAGTGGTTCGGCGCGAGCTTCGACACCCCGGATTCCGTCAAGGACCCGGCATTCTGATCAGCCATCGGAAATCGGCCATGCCCGCGGCAATGTCGGGGCATGGCCGAGAAATGCGACCGCACCTTTCTGGCCGTCAAGCGGGCGAAATCTGAACCATGTCCATCAAGCTCTTCGAATTGCTCTTGCAGGCATCGATCTACACGGTGACGATTAGCGTCGTGTCGATCCTCATCGGCTTTGCGATCGCGATTCTTCTATCGGGAATGCTGCTGTCGGGGCGCGGTCTCTTTGTGCGACCTGCCCAGATTTTCATCAGCTTCTTTCGCGGCGTGCCACTGCTGGTGCAATTGCTGCTGATCTACAATCTGCTTCCGGGCATCGGCATCAATGTGCCGAGCATCGTCGCCGCGATCATCGGCCTGTCGCTCTGCACGGCAGCCTATCAGGCTGAGAATTTGCGCGGCGGCTTTGCCAGCGTGCCTCTCGGCCTTGTGGAGTCGGCGGAGATGGTCGGCCTGACGCCACGCCAGACCTTCCGCCGCATCAAGGTTCCGATCGCCCTGCGCCTCACATTTCCCGCTCTCGTCAACGAGGCGATTCTCATTCTGAAGGCATCGTCGTTGGTCTCAGTGGTCGGCATCGTCGAGCTGACCCGCATGGCACAGGATCTCGCCGGCAGCACCTTTCTGCCGCTGCAGCTCTTCGCATCCGCCGGCCTCATCTATCTCGTCATCAACTGGTTGGTGGCGCTTGCCGGCGGCCTGATCGAAAGCCGATTGCCCGGAGTGCCGCGATGACCTTCGACATCAATGTCATCATCGGACAGTGGCCGGCCATCGTCAGCGGCGCTGGCGTGACGATCATGATCTGGATACTGGGCACGATCGCCGCGGCCATCATCGGCTTCCTCATGGCAGTCGCCCGGCAATATGGCGGCATGTTGGTCGATAAGGCGCTGGGCGCTATCGTCGCTGTGCTGCGCGGCACGCCGTTTCTCATTCAGATCTTCCTGGTCTATTACGGCGGTCCCTTCGTCGGGCTTGATCTCGATCCCTTGCCTGCCGGATTGATCGGTATTTCGATCTATGGCGCGGCCTATTTCAGCGAAATCTTCCGCTCCGGCTTCCAGGCCGTGCCGAAGGGTCATATCGAGGCCGGCGAATGTGTCGGCCTGACGCGAGGGCAGATCGTCTGGCGCATTCTGTTGCCGGAAATGACGATGCTGGTGCTGCCGCCATCCGTGAACATGGTGGTCATCCTGATGAAGGAGACGGCGGTTCTATCCATCATTACGGTGCCGGAGCTGACTGCAACGTTGAGCGCGATCGGATCGCAGCAATATGCCTTCGTCGAAGCGCTTTCCGCGCTGGCGCTCTTCTATTGGGTGCTGGTCGAAGTCACCGGCTGGCTTGGCAATCTTGCCGAAACGAAACTTTCCAGATTCAGGTTTTTCAACGCATGAGCGTCCCCGCGATCGCAGTCAGCAATCTCGTCAAGACTTTCGGAGAGACCACGGTCCTTCATGGCATCGATCTTATCATCGAGCCGGGGCAGGTTTCCTGCCTCATCGGCCCATCCGGCTCTGGCAAGAGCACGCTTTTGCGCTGCATGGCTTTTCTGGAGGAGGCAACGCGCGGGACGATCGCCATCAACGGCGAGGTGCTCGGTTTCACCGAGGATTCGCAAGGACGGCGCGAGCGCATTTCGGCTGCCGCCAATCGTGCGATCCGCGCCCAGATCGGCATGGTGTTCCAGCAGTTCAATCTCTGGCCGCACATGACCGCGCTCGGCAATGTCAGCGAGGCGCTGAAGACGGTTCACAAGATGAGCCGGAAAGCGGCCGAGGATGCGGCGATGGCGCAACTCGTCAAGGTGGGTTTGGAAGCACGGGCAGGGCACTATCCCTCGCAGCTGTCGGGTGGACAGCAGCAGCGCGTGGCGATCGCCCGTGCCCTGGCGTTGAAGCCGAAGATCATGCTGTTCGACGAGCCGACCTCATCGCTCGATCCGGAGCTGACGGGCGAGGTCCTGAACGTCATGCGCGATCTGGCGGCCGAGGGCATGACCATGGTTGTCGTCTCGCACGAGATAGGTTTCGCGGCAACGGTCGGCCAGCAGATCATCTTCCTCGACCACGGCAAGGTATTGTTCACCGGGCCGCCGCAGGAAGTCTTCAAGAAGCCGAGAAATCCGCGTCTTGAACAGTTCCTCGATACCTATCTCGATCGTGGCGCCTCGATGCTGCTTTAATTTATCGGCGATCCCGCGGGCATCGGCCCAAATACGGAGCTAGGTTGCCTTATCAGGCAGTTCCGCGTGTCTTGGGATCACCACTCCAACTGTTCTCTCGCAAAGCTGATCAGGCTTTCGATATGAACCGCAACTGCAGACCGCGTTTGTTCAGCGTCCCCGCGTTCCAGCGCCTCGATGATGACGAGGTGCTCGGTTGAATCGGGCTTCAGCCGATCCTTCAGCCGGTCGATCTCGAACAGGCGTGTGGTGGCGCGCAGTTCGCGCAGTACTTTCGCCATGACCGCGTTGGCGCAGTGGTCGATGATCAGATTGTGCAGGTTGTCGTCGGAGACCCAGTGCGCATCGGTGTGATAGGCCGTTGCATCGAGAAGTTCATGGATCTCGCGCCTGACGGCGATCAACTGCCGGCGCGGAATATTGGGGATTGCCAGCACTGCGGCCTCGGGCTCGATCAGCAGGCGAAGCTTCAGGCTCTGTAGGTACTCTCCGATATCAACCCGGCGAACCACATAATTGCGGCCATCGCCTTTGCGCACCAATCCTTCGCCCTCGAGCCGCTGCAGGGCTTCCCGCAGAGGCGTCCGGGAAATGCCGAGGGCTTCGGCGAGCCTTGCTTCGACAATGACCTGCCCGCCTTTCAAGCGGCGATGGCGAATCATGTCGGACACGGCCTTGTAGGTCAGCGAGGCAAGATTGTGCTGCGTGCCCGCTGGCTGCATATCCGGCAAGATTGAAATATCTGTCACCTTTACCTCATTTCGCGTGTTGAGGGCGCGACCGTGCAACGACGCACTTTCTTCCAGTCGGCTGGTGTTACATATGATAGCCCAACTCGCAAACAACGAAAAAGGGGTCTCATGGACGATCGCTTGAACGACGCGGAAGATGAAAGCCTTGCGGAGGAGACCTATCGCCTGCTTCTAGCCGATATTCTTTCGGCCCGGCTCGCCGGCGGATCGGTGGTGCAGCAAAGGCGGCTTGCCACCAAGCACGCGGTATCGCGCTCGCCGATGCGGCACGCGCTCGGCCGCCTCGAGGGGGAGGGGCTGCTGGTCCGCAACGACAAGGGGGTGCTTTGCGTCCGGGTCATCACGCTGAAGGACTATCTCGACAGTCTGTCCATGCGAATGCTGCTGGAGCCGAGCGCGGCGGCGGCCGCCGCCCCTCATATGCCCGTGGAGGCGTTGACGTCGCTTTCCGCAATGCTCGATGCAATCGAAGCCGATCCGGACCCGGACCAGGAACTCGTCTGGCAGTTTGATGATGCTCTGCATATGTCCATCGCCAATGAGAGCGGCAATTCCTTCATGGCCGCCACGATCGGCGAGATGCGGCGCTATACAACGATCTTCGAAAGGCAGATGGCAGTGATCCGGGCAAAGCCCGGCATGGCCGAGCATCGGGCAATCCTCACGGCTTTGTCGGCGGGCGATCCCGAGGCGGCGCGGCAGGCAATGGCCCGTCATCTCGATGCGGTCCGACAAGGCGTTCTCACAAATTACTGACAGCTTTCGCGACAGCACTTGCATCGGCGGCTAAATTTTGTATAAAAGTGGGATCCCAGATGAATGCAACTTTGGGACACCAATAAAAACAACTCCAGAGGTCATCATGTTCCGAATTCAATTGTCCCGCGGCGTTCTTGCCGCCTCATTCCTAGCTCTGACGACATCGCTCGCTTTTGCCCAATCCTGCACGCCGAAGGTTGCAGCCGGCGAGTTGATCACGCCGGGCAAGCTCGTCATGTCGACCAATCCGACGCTGCCGCCCTTGCAGTTCATCGACTCCAGCGGCGACCTGAAGGGCATGCGCATCGAACTCGGCACCGAGATCGCCAAGCGCCTCTGCCTTCAGCCGGAATATATCCGCATCGAGTTCTCCGCGATGGTGCCTGGCCTGCAAGCCGGCCGCTGGGACATGATCAACACCGGCATCTTCTTCACCGAAGAGCGCGCCAAGATCATGCAGATGATCCCCTATGAAGACCAGGCGATCAGCGTGTCGATCGCGCCGAATTCCACCAAGAAGGTTGCCAGCAAGGACGACCTTGCCGGCATGACGATCGGCGTCGAAATCGGCGGCTTCGAGGAAACCAAGACGCGTTTGCTCGACAAGGAATTGCGCGATGCCGGCAAGCAGGGCTTGACGATCCAGACCTTCGACAATTTCGCGCTTGCTTATCAGGCTCTGCGTGCCGGGCAGGTCGACGGCGTCGTATCGATTGATGCCGTCGCCAAGGAATATGATGCGCGGGGCGACTTCAAGCGCGCTCTCAGCGGCCTCTATCCCGCGCCGGTCGCCGTCGCCTTCAAGAGCCCGGCCCTTGCCGATGCCGTATCGGCGACGCTCAAGGCAATGAAGGCCGACGGATCGTTGAAGGCGCTGTTCGACAAGTACGGATTGCCTATGGTGTCCGGTGATTATTCCGTGAAGGGCCCTGGCCGCTGATCGGCTTGATCGGTCCATCGGAATGGCGATGCGCGGGTCTGTCGCGCTCGCCTTGAGCAGAAAGCTACGTTCATGACGCTTTGGAGCTGGTCGGGTTTCTTCGGATACCTGTTTAATCCCTTCATTATCGGCGGGGTCTTCACGACCATATGGCTGACCGTCGTGTCGCTGACGGCGGGTCTTATCCTTGGATTTGCCCTTGCCCTGATGCGGCGATCACCCTTCCGGTCGGCCAAGATCCTCGCCAAGACCTATATCTGGCTGTTTCGCGGCACGCCGCTGCTCGTCCAGCTCATCGCAATCTACACGGCGCTGCCGCAGTTCGGCATTCGCTTCACCGTGGTGGAGGCGGCCTTGATCGGGCTTGCGCTCAACGAAGCCGCCTACCTTGCGGAAATCATCCGCGCCGGCATCGAGGCGGTTCCGGAAGGGCAGGCCCGGGCCGCGCGAGCACTCGGGATGACGGAACGGCAGATCATGCGCCACATCGTCATGCCGCAAGCCTTCAAGGTCATCATTCCGCCGCTTGGAAACTCCGTCAACGGCCTGCTGAAGACGACCTCCGTGACGTCGGTCATCTCCATGGAGGAGCTTCTGAGGCGAACCCAGGTTCTCATCCAGGAACGTTTCATGGTGCTGGAGCTCTTCGCGGTGGCGGCCATCTACTACCTCCTTCTGACCACGCTCTGGGATTTCTTCCAGAACCATATCGAGAAGCGTTTCGGTCAAGCCACCAACTCGCGGCTTTCCATCACTGAGAAGCGCTAGAACCAGGATATCTGACATGACTAGGAAGTTTCGCGGTGTCTATACCGTGATGATCACGCCGCTGGACGCGAATGGCGCCGTGGACCTTAAGGCGCTCGCCACCTTCACCGATTGGCAGGTGCGCGAGGGCATACATGGTCTCATCCCGCTCGGCTCGACCGGCGAGTTCCTGTCGCTGAGCGAAGAGGAACGCGACGGGGTCGCAAGGACGGTGATCGAAACCGTCGCCGGCCGCGTTCCGGTATTGATCGGGACCGGTGCGGAAGACACGCGCGAATGTGTTCGTCTGAGCCAAAAGGCGGAAACCATGGGCGCGGACGGCGTCATGATCATTCCGCCCTTCTATTCCACGCCGACGGATGACGAACTCGTTCATCACTACCGCACGGTTGCTTCTGCAATTTCCATTCCGATCATGGTCTACAACAACCCGGCGACAGCCAATGTCGATTTGAAGCCGGAGCTGGTGAAGCGCATAGCCGAGATTAGAGGTTGCGACTATATCAAGGAATCGACCCTCGAAGTAACGCGAGTGCGTGACATCATCCGTCTGGCGGGTGAGGATATGACCGTCTTCGGTGGTATCCTCGGTTTCGAATCCTTCGTGATGGGGGCTGAGGGCTGGGTGGCAGTTGCATCGAACGTCGCGCCGGGACCGATGGCTCGCATTTTCGAGCTCGTTGCGGATGAGAAGAAGATCGATGAGGCGCGCGCTCTTTACCTGAAGTGGCTGCCGATCATCCAAGCCGTGGGCGGGCAGGCCTATGTTGCGGGTTCGAAGTCGCTGCTGACGCATATGGGCTTTGCCGCCGGAACACCACGGCCGCCGCGCCTGCCTTTGCCGCCCGCACAGGATGAGGCCATGAAGAAGCTGGTTTCGGACTTCGGTCTGATATTTGGCGCCTGAGGATCGAGCAATGTCCGCCTCCCTTGCAATCTCGCAATCCGGATCGGAAACGCGCGTCGAGTTCTTCCTCGACGGCGCGGCTCTGTATGCCGAAAGCGGGATGACGATTGCCGCGGCAATCGAGGCGGGCGGGCGGCATGATTTTTCCCGCGGCCTCAAAGGCGAGGCGCGGGGTCTTTTCTGCGGCATGGGCGCGTGTCACGATTGCCTCGTCACTGTCGACGGCAAGGTCAGCCAGCGCGCCTGCATGACATCGGTCAAGGAAGGCATGCGGGTCGACCGGCCGTCCTCGAGGCCGGCGCTCGCGGCAGATGATTTTGCCGACCTCTGCGACGTGCCGGCGTCGATCGCCTGCACCGAGATGGATGTGTTGGTTATCGGCGCGGGACCGGCGGGCCTTGCCGTTGCCGAAGTCGCTTCAGTGGCCGGGGCGAGCGTGACGCTTGTCGACGAGCGCGCCATCGCCGGCGGGCAATATTTCAAGCAACCCTCGACATCGAAGGCGACATTGCGCCTTGCCGGCGACGAGCAGGCACGATCGGGAGCCGACCTGATCAATCGCGTGCAAGCTGCCGGCGTATCGACGCTGGCCAGTACGGTCGTCTGGGGTGCGGAGAATGACGAGAGCGGCGCAAGGATCGCCTGCTACGGTCCCCAAGGCGCTTTCTACTGCAAACCGCGAATGATCGTCATCGCGACGGGCGCCTACGAACGGCCGGCTGCCGTTCCCGGTTGGACACGGCCCGGCGTCATGACGGCAGGCGCAGCGCAGACGCTGCTCAGAAGCTATGGCACGGTGCCCGCCGGTCGGATCGTCATTGCCGGCAACGGGCCACTCAACATCCAGGTCGCCAACGAGATCCGCAAGGCGGGTGGCTCCGTGGTCGCTCTGGTGGAATCCGCTCCTGCGCCGTGGAAGCAGCCGCTGGCGGCGCTTAAGCTTCTTGCGGCTGACAGGGCGCTTGCACTGGGTGGTGTTCGGCAGCTAGCAGCCTTGCACGCCGCCGGCATTCCGATTCTGTGGGAAAGCAGCCTTGCGGCGATAGAGGGGACGGCCGGTGTCGAAGCGATCACCATCACTGGACCGAATGGTGAAGCGAGGCTTGAGGCAGATACCGTTCTCATCGGCGGCGATTTCGCTTCATCGAACGAGCTTTCCCGGCTGCTCGGTTGCGGCCATGAAGTCATCGATGGAAACCTTGCCGTCATCCGCAAGGACGATGGCGAGACGACGCTTCCGCATGTGCATGTGGTCGGGGAGGCCGCTCGTTTCGGCGGCGCGCATATCGCTCTGGCGCAAGGTCGGCTCGCCGGGATCGCCGTGGCGCGAAAGCTGGGTTTTGACGTCGCTGCCGATACCGAGGCTGAATGCAGGCTTGCGCGGCACAGGGCTTTTCAAGCCGCGCTCTGGACAGCTTTCAAACCGGCTCGTCCGGCGGCAGGCAATGCGCCGCCTGATCACACCGTCATCTGTCGCTGCGAAGGTGTGACCTATGGCACGCTGCGGGCGCTTGGCGAGCACAGCGCCAAGGATATTGCGACGCTGAAGCGGTTATCCCGTGCCGGGATGGGGCGCTGCCAGAGCCGCTATTGTGGGCACGCGATTGCCGTCGTCGCCGGAGAAACCCGCGCATCCGGCGAAACGCGCGGCTTTCTGGCGCCGCAAATGCCATTGCGGCCGGTGCCGCTCGCAGCACTCGCAGTTGAAAAGCCGGAATGGGGCGGCCATAAGCGGGCGCTGCTGCCGGAGAGACCTCCACTGGAAAGCCGCGAACCGCTGCCGTTGTCGCAAACGTCGACACTGGTGATCGGCGCGGGAATTGCCGGGCTGTCGACGGCCCTCTTTCTCGCCCGTGAAGGCGAGGAGGTCACGGTATTGGAGCGCGCCTTTCCGAACTCGCTGGCCTCGGGCGGCAATGCCGGCAGCCTTCATGCGCAGCTTCTGTCTTTCGATCACGGCGCTCGCGCCGAAGGCGGCGGTAGCGCGGCCGCGCAGACGCTGCCCTTGCAGCGCGATTCCATCGCCCTTTGGGCCGCCCTGCAGGATGAACTCGGTTGCGATTTCGAGATGAAGGTGACGGGCGGGTTGATGGTCGCCGAGTCCGAGGCGCATATGCGCTTCCTTGCCGAGAAAGTCGGTGTCGAGCAGCGGGCCGGCATTGATTGCCGGCTGATTGGCCAAGAAGAATTGCGGGCGCTGGAACCGGCCCTGTCGCCGGACTTTGTCGGCGCCGCCTATTGCGCGCAGGAAGGCAAGATCAATCCGCTGGTCGCCACACAGCACATCCTCGAAGCAGCGCGGGCGAAAGGTGCCCGCATCTTCGACCGATGTGAAGTCATCGGCATCGTGCCAAGTCCGGCCGGCTTCGATGTCGCCACGTCGCGCGGCGTCATCAGGGCAAAACGCATCGTCAATGCAGCCGGCGCCTTCTCGTCGCGCATCGGATCGATGCTTGGTCTCGATATTCCCGTCTTCGGCGCACCGCTGCAGATGGTGGTGACGGAGGCAGCAGCACCCCTGATCTCCTGCCTCGTCGCCCATGCCGATCGCCACCTGACCCTGAAGCAGGCGGCGAACGGCAACTTCATCATCGGCGGCGGCTGGACGGCCGGTCTCGATCCGGTGCATCAGCATCCAAGGCCGCTGCTTTCGAGCCTTGAGGGCAATCTTTGGGTTGCCCAGCATGTGGTCCCGGCGCTGCGCAAGCTTCATGTCATCCGCAGTTGGGCGGCGATGAACATCAATATCGACGGCGCGCCGATCCTCGGCGAGCATCCGTCGCGGCCCGGCTACTTCAGCGCTGTCACATCGAACGGCTACACGCTTGGCCCGATCGTCGGCCAGCTGACGGCACAGCTCGTCCTTGGCCGGGAGAGCGGCAGAGCGCTGCAACCGTTTTCCATCACTCGTTTCGCGAAAGGTTGCTCATGATCGAAATCAGTGGCGTCTCCAAATTCTACGGCAACTACGAAGTCCTGAAGAACTGCACCGTCAAGGTCGATCGTGGCGAGGTCGTCGTGGTTTGCGGCCCGTCCGGTTCCGGCAAGTCGACGCTGATCAAATGCGTGAACGGTCTGGAGCCTTTCCAGAAGGGCTCCATTCGCGTCCACGGGATCGAGGTGGGAGATCCGAAGACGGATCTGCCGAACCTGCGCACGCGCATCGGCATGGTCTTCCAGAATTTCGAGCTCTTCGCGCACCTGACCATCATCGACAATCTCATGCTGGCGCAGAAGATCGTGCTCGGGCGCAGCGAGACGATTGCGAAAACGAAAGCGATGCAGCTTCTCGATCGCGTCGAGCTTGCCGACCATGCCAATAAATATCCGAGCCAGCTTTCCGGCGGCCAGCAGCAGCGCGTGGCGATTGCGCGGGCGCTTGCCATGGATCCCCTGGCGATGCTCTTCGACGAGCCGACTTCGGCGCTCGATCCGGAGATGATCTCGGAAGTACTCGATGTCATGACCGGGCTTGCGAAAGACGGTATGACCATGATGGTCGTCACCCATGAAATGGGCTTTGCCCGCCGTGTCGCCACCCGCGTGATCTTCATCGACCAGGGCGAGATCGTCGAGGATCGCCCGAGCGAAGAATTCTTCGCCGGCAAGCACAATCCGAGAACCGAAGCTTTCCTCGGAAAGATCCTGCAGCACTGAGGAAGCAACCGCGTCCGATGCTTTCCGGGCCGATAAGCGACATTTCCAACTCAAAGAAAGAATTCCGATGAAATTGAAGATTACTGCCGGTCCTTTCGAATTCGATGCCGTGCTTGAAACCGCGAAAGCGCCCAAGACCTGCGAGGCCTTCCTCAAGCAGATGCCGTTCGAGGGCCAGATCGTCCATGTCCGCTGGTCGGGCGAGGGCGTCTGGATTCCTCTCGGCGATCTCGACTTCGGCGTTGGATACGAAAACCATACGAGCCATCCGGCACCGGGGCATATCATCCTCTATCCGGGCGGCATCAGCGAAACCGAAATCCTGCTTGCCTATGGCGGCGTCGATTTCTCGTCGAAAATGGGCCAGCTCGCCGGCAATCACTTCATCACGGTGACTTCCAACCTCGACAAGCTTGCTGAATTGGGTCGTCTGGTGCTTTGGGAAGGAGCGCAGCACATCAGGTTCGAACAAATTTCCGACTAGAGCAATACCAGGCCCCTAGGTCAGCGGAGGGATTAGGCCCAGACTCAAGCTTTCCTGGACGGAAAGAAGGCTCGGTCGGAACCGAGCCTTCCTCTCTTTTCTGATCGGAGGCCTATTTCAGATCAGATTGGATTAGAAACTGCGCTCAAAGCGGAGAATGCCGGCCCACTGGTCCTGATTGATCGAATCCCAGCTGGTGTAGGAGAGCTCCGGCTCGATGAGCAGGTTCCTGACCGGGTACCACTTGATGTTCGTGGTCGCTGCGAAGATCTTCGAGTCGGTGTAGGCGAGCTGGAGGTTCCACTTCAGCTTTTCGTTGATCGGAACGCCAACGCCGCCCCAAAGTGCCCAGTCGCCCCAGCCGCACAGCGCCGGACGACCAGCAGGGCAAGCGGTCCCGGTATTGGTGCCGGCATACTTGTTGAGCTTGTCGCCGTCGGTGTTCCAGCCACCCATCAAGAAGGCCGAGAAGACACCGAAGTCAGCATCGACACGAGCCTTGATGGCGCCTTCTTCGACGATCGAGTCGTAGCCGCCAACAACCTTGAAGCCCCATGCGCCAGACTTGAAGCCGGCACCGGCAACAACGTCGGGAGCGTAATGGTCGGAGCTGTCTTCGCCGTTAGCGCCGGTAGCAAACGGGCCAGAGTTGCTGTCTTCGACCGAGATCACGGCCGTGAAGCCGTTGCCTGCATCGTAGTTGTAGGTGATCTGGTTCAACTCGTACGGGCCGTCATAAACCACGTCGTCGTTGATGACGTCGCCGGCATAACCGGTGAAGACGTTGAACTGCGAGTCTTCCTTACCAACGGTGAAGCCACCGAGGCTGATGCTGGCATGCAGCAGGTTGGTGAACGTCGAGCCGCCGTCGTCCCAGTCCCAACGCAGCTCGGTGTTGGTCTTCAGCGGACCGTATTCGGTGTCCGTCGCGGTCTGCAGCTGCAGCTCAGCGCGGGTGTGCCAGAGCGTACCGAAACGGGCGTTCGGATCATACGCGCTGTACCACTGACCTTCGGTACGAACCTTGCCGCCAATCTTGAGGCAGGTTTCGGTGCCCGGGATGAAGAAGTAGCCGGCGCCGTAAGCATCGCAGATACGGACGTACTCAAGCTGCTCCGGCTCAGCAGCGACGACAGCGTCGGCCGCATGAGCGCCGGAAACTACTGCCAGTGAAGCAGCGGAGCCGAGAAGAAGGCTCTTGATATTCATTAGTTTCTCCAATCGCTTTGCCTGATCGGAACGACGCTGACGACCACCCGCTACGTTCATTGATCCGGCTGTTCCCCCTTGATTGGAAGCCGACGGCCCCCCGCGCATACGATAGAGAAGGAAATGCACGTGCCGAAATCCAATATTTCGGTCATGCTTTGTAATTTCTTCATATCAATAGGTAGTAGATGCGCAAATGCATCACGCAGAAACAAAATGTATAAACATAATATATGCTCGAATATTATAAGTATTAATAGAGAAATATTTGATAAATGTATGTAATCTGTGGATATACTACTATAAGCCTTAATTGGTATTCGCTCACCGTATTTCGTATGAATCAATCGCCCCTAAACCGTAACGTCAAATCGCATCAAGCATGCCGCAGAGCGACAGGGTTCAGCTTGGCGCGCGGCGAGCCTGGGAAGCGGGCGGGTTGGACGCCGAAGTCACCACAGCTTGTTCCATCATCGTCCCGCGAGCTTTCCCCCTGCAGGAAGCAACCACAGGGGGCGTGGCGCGGACGGATGTGAAGCGCCCCGACCGGACCGGGGCGCGGTGTTTCACTCTGCGAGCTCGAGCACGAGTTCGACTTCAACCGGCATGCCGAGGGGCAGGCTGGCCACTCCGAGGACGATCCGGCCCGACAGCATCTCCGTGCCGAAGACCTTGAGGAGGAGCTCGGATGCGCCATCGGCCACTTTCGGATGATCCCGGAAATCGCCTTCCGTCGCAATATAGACGCCGAGCTTGGCGATGCCTGCCACCTTGTCGAATGAACCAAGATATTCCTTGATGGCGGCAAGCGCGCTCAAGGTGGCGATCTCGGCCGCCTTGCGTCCGTCCTCTGCGGATAGTTCGCCGCCAACGCGTCCAACATATTGCGGCTTGCGGTCAACGACCGGGAGCATTCCGCTCAGGAATAGCAGCTTTCCAATCTTCACCGCCTCCACATAGGCGCCGAACGGCGTGGGAGGCGGAGGAAGCGCGATACCAAGATCCTTCAGCCGCTGTTCTGTGCCAGCGGCCGGCGCTTTGCCAGCGCTTACCATTTTCCCAAATGTGCGCCGCCGTCGACGTGCAGCACCTCCCCGGTTATACGCGGAGCCTCGGTCAGGAAGAGGACGGCGTCGGCGATCTCCTGGACGCTGGAAATGCTGTGCATCGGCGACAGCGTGTTAAGGAAATCCCTTGGATTGTCCTTGTGAAGCGGCGTGTCGACGACGCCGGGCGCTACCGTGTTCACACGAATTCCTTCCTTTGCGTATTCGAGGGCGATGTTCTTGGAGAGTGCCTCGATACCGCCCTTGGTGGCCATCGCGACGGAAGCGTTGACGCCGGCGATCGGGTGATCAACCAGAGGCGTGGTGATGCTGACGATACTGCCGCCGGTCTTCTGCATCAACATCTGGCGCACGACCAGTTGGGTCAGATGCAGAAAACCCTCCAGATTCGTCGAGGATAGTTTGCGGTAATCTTCCAGGGTGTAGTCGATGAACGGCTTGGTGAAGAAAATCCCGGCATTGTTGACCAGAGCGTCGATCGTCCCGAAGCGGGCGAGCGCGGTCTCGACGACGCGCTCGGCCGTGGCGGGATCGGCGATGTCGCCGTCGACGCGGGCCAGCCTGTCGGAGGCTTTGATCTCGTTGGTTTGACTGACGCGCCGCGATGTCGCGACAACATTATAGCCTCGGTCGAGGAAGGCATTGGCAAGGCCGGCACCAATGCCCTGCGAAGCACCGGTAATCACTACTGTTTTTTCTGTTTGCATTGTCGTTCTCCATTTCACGAAGTGACCTCACCGCCATGCATCGGCCCGGAGGGCCGGACCGATCGAGAGAGGATGAGGTGGTTGGTTTGCTCTCGTGGGAGAAATATGCCCACTTGGACTTTATACGATTAGATGGAAATATCTGGAATCAATTTTCCATATATGCAAAAATCAGAAGATGACTGATCTGAATGACATCGCTGTTTTCGTGAAAGTAGCGCAGCTCGAGAGCTTCAGCCGGGCCGCCCATGCGCTCGGCATGCCGGTCTCGACGGTGAGCCGCAGGGTAACAGCGCTCGAAGAGCAGCTGGGTGTGACGCTCCTCCAGCGCACGACACGCAAATTGAACCTCACCGCGCAGGGACGCGCCTATTTCAGTCAGTGCAGCGAGCCGCTCAACCACCTCTATGATGCCGAGCGGGTGCTCATTCACGCACAGAGAAAGCCGGAGGGACTGCTTCGGATTTCCGTGCCGGTGGTCCTGGGGCAGGAACCCTTCTACGATTTCATTTCTGCGTTTCTGAAAAACTATCCGCGCATCCAGGTCGATCTCTTCATCACCAATACGTTTCTCGATCTGATCGCCGAGAATGTCGATCTCGCCATCCGTTTCGGAGAATTGCAGGATTCGACGATCATAGCGCAGCGCGTCGGCAAGAGCGTCCGTTATGTGGTCGCGACGCCGACCTATCTGCAGGGTCGTGCCCTACCCACCAAACCCGAGGATTTGCGGGAGCATCAATGCGTCTTGTTGAATGGCCGCAACAATGAAACCGAATGGCATCTGGTCAACGGCCGAAAATCGGCGAAGGTGCAGGTTTCGGGACCGATCGCGAGCCGCGATTTCCAGTCGGTAAGCGCATTTACCTACAAGGGCCACGGCGTAGGCCTGTTGCCTTCGAATTATTGTGACGACCGGATCGAACGCGGCGAACTCATCCACCTCCTGCCGGATTGGTCCTCGCCCGAAATCTTCGTGCACGCGGTTTACCAGACGCGGCGCTTCCTGCCATCGAAGCTGCAAGTCTTTCTCGATGCGTTGAAGGCCTGGAAGAGCCCGCTCTGGATTCCGCTGCGGTGACCATGTTCCGATAGTCGGATTGATTGGCTCGAGCAGCAAGGCAGAGGATCGCTCAAGGGCCGCGCGCGCTCTCTTCTCCTGCAAAAAGCCTCAGCCAGGCTCCGGCATGGAACAGGCTCATCAGGAGATACATCGGCGCCATTCCGCCAAACAGCGAGCCGCCTTGCGCCGAGCAGATCATGTCGGCAGCGCCATCGCGGGCAGTCAGCAGCGCCATGGCGACGAAGGTTGGCGCGGCGGCCAGCTGAAGCCAGCGACCGATGCCCGCATATTGCAGCAGGCCGGCGGCACGCGCGCCGGCCCTTTCGTGGATTTCAGACAATCTGGACATCGGCTAGGCTCCATAGCGGTCGTGATGACGCCACCAGACACCGGTTTCGTTGCGGCCGAGCGGCGCCCGGTCGAGCCACTGATACATGCCCCAGAGGCCGTCTAGTCCGCGGGCATAGGACGAATAGGTGTGATAGATCTTGCCATCCTGCATCGCGAAGGCGCTGACACCCGGCCGGTCGCGCGTGTAAGTCGCGACATCCGTTCCTGTCATCGAGGCGATCTGCGCGACCGGGCCTTCGCTACCTCGCAACTCCCATTGCTGCACCGTCTTGCCCGCCAGCGGCTCGGGCATCGGCGGCTCGCGGCGGTAGTTGTATTCGATGTTGCCGTCACGCTGCTCCTCCGGCGTGAACCAGACGTTGAAATCGTGGTTGAAGTCGCTGTTGGCCGACGAGGCCCAGTCGAAGGTCCAGCCCATGCGGCGTTTGAATTCCTGCAGTTTCGCAAGCGGCGCCCGGGATACCGCGGAAAAGGCGACGTCATGGTTTTCAAGATGCACGGCAAAGCCGTTGAAGCCATCGGCGATCGACGAGCAGGATGGGCAGCCGGCCGTGTAGTCTGGTCCGAACATGAAGTGATAGACGAGAAGCTGGGAGCGCCCCTTGAAGAGCGCCGAGAGCGGAACCGTGCCATCCCCGGTTTCGAGCCGATAGTCCTTTTCCACCCTTACCCAGGGCAGCTGCTGGCGGCTCGCGGCAATTTCATCGCTGCGCCTCGTCAGCTCCTTTTCCTCTTCCAGCAGGGAAAGCCGCGCCGAAAGCCACTCCTTGCGCGTTCCTGTCCTGTGCATCGTCATGGTTGATCTCCTGTGTCTGCTAGGTTTGTCTATCCGGCGCGGCATCTTGCCGGCCGATGGGGAATAACTTACGGCTGGAAGCAGGACGGGTGGGAGTTACAAGTGTGACGGGATTTCGATGGACTCGCTGATCATCGCCGCCGCACAGGCGCTTGCGTCAGGCGATCCGCTGGGCGCGATGAAACGCGTGGCGCTGCGCGACGATGCACCGGCGCTGGCGCTTCGCGGCATTGCCATGGCGCAGCTCGGCGACCTAGTCCGCGCCAAGACGTTGCTGAAGAGCGCTGCGCGCGCCTTCGGCCCCCGCGAGGCGGTGGCCCGCGCCCGTTGCGTCGTAGCCGAGGCGGAGATTGCCCTCGTTTCGCGAGATCTCGGTTGGCCGGAAAAGACGCTGGAGACGGCGCGGGCCGTCCTCGACAAGCATGGCGACCGCATCAATGCCGCTCATGCCCGCAACCTGCAGATACGACGCCTGCTGCTTATCGGTCATCTCGACGAGGCCGAACGGATGCTCGCGAAACTTGATCCCTCGCCGCTACCGCCGGCCGCAAGGGCAAGCCATGAGCTTGCGGTTGCCGGTATCGCCATCCGCCGCCTTCGTACCGAGCAGGCCCGTGGTGCCCTGGCGCGAGCGGCGGAGGCAGCACGCAAGGCCGGCATTCCCGCGCTCACGATCGAAGTGCGCGACGCCGCGCGCGTTCTCGACGCACCGGCGGCCCGGCTGATCGTACACGGCAGGGAGCGCCTGCTTTCGCTCGGCGAGGTGGAGGCTCTGCTGTCCTCCGGAGCGCTGGTCGTCGACGCCTGCCGCAATGTCGTGCGCAGCGGCGGTGAAGTCGTGTCTTTGGCGAGTCGGCCGGTGCTGTTTACACTGGCGCGGGTGCTTGCCGAGGCTGCTCCCGCGGACGCGTCGCGCGCCGTGCTGCTTTCCCGCGCTTTCCACGCCCGCCATGCCGACGAATCCCACCGGGCACGGCTCAGGGTCGAGATCGGCAGGCTGCGCACTGCGTTGGAACCTTTTGCCGATATTGGCGCGACGACGCACGGCTTTGCGCTGACGCCGCATGGAAAACGCGATATCGTTGTGCTGGCGCCACCTGTCGAGGCGGAGCACGCCTCTCTGCTGGCGCTGCTCGCCGACGGCGAATCCTGGTCGAGTTCGGCGCTGGCGATCGCGCTGGCCACAAGTCCGCGCACGGTGCAGCGGGCGCTCGATGCACTGGCGGCCACCGGGCGGGTGCAAAGCATCGGCAATGGCCGCGCTTGTCGCTGGATGATGCCGCCGGTCGTCGGCTTCCCGACAACATTGTTACTCCCGGGACCACTGCCGAGCGACTAGGGTTGGAGCTGCCGAATTCAACAGATGCTGACCGGAGGATGGATACAATGAAAAAGTCTCAAGCTGAGGTCATTCGCGAATATGGCCCCTTCGAGAATGCGCCCCGCGTAAACGGCGTTACCTTCGACGGCCGGCATGTCTGGTTCGCCTCTGGCGAAAAGCTGCACGCCCTGGACCCAGAAAGCGGAGCGCAGGTGCGCTCGATCGACGTCGCCTCGCATGCGGGCACCGCTTTCGACGGGCGCTATCTCTACCAGATCGCCGAGGACCGGATTCACAAAATCGATCCCGAGAGCGGAAAGGTGCTCTCCACCATTCCCGCGCCCGGCAACGGCGGCGATTCGGGTCTCGCCTGGTGCGAGGGAAGCCTGTGGGTGGGCCAGCACCGCGGCCGCAAGATCCACGAAATCGACCCCGAAACCGGTGCTATCAGGCGCACCATCGAATCCAACCGTATCGTTACGGGTGTCACATGGGTCGATGGCGAGTTGTGGCACGGCACCTGGGACGGCGGCGAAAGCGACGTTCGCCGCATCGATCCGATGACGGGCGAAGTGCTGGAACGGCTGGAAATGCCTGAGGGCACCGGCGTCTCTGGCCTCGAATCCAACGGCGGCGACCTCTTTTTCGCCGGTGGCGGCGGCAGCGGTAAAGTGCGAGCGATCCGCCGCCCGCGTTGAGGGATATGCTGCGGCGTTTCTGCACATGCTTGCTTATTTGTATCGATGGCAAATTGGTCACGTTGGGCACACCGCTTCGTCTGCGTCTTTGAGCTGCCGTTAAGGGCGTCGATAGTCGTGGCGAACGCGCATCGCGCAGAGGCAACCCGCGCACGAAATGACAGTTGCAGAAATCGAACCAACACCTCGCCAATCCGCGCGCTCTTTCTTTCCCGTGCCGATCAGCTAACGAAGTCATTGTGTCTTCGTCAATCTGCGTGTCAGTGCGAGGGATCAAAGGGCGTTGCGATCGCAACCCGCGACTGCGCCACCTGGAAATCGGCCGGCAGCATCCGGTGATAGGCAAGCACGAGCTGGCAAGCGCTGCGCGCGTCGTGCCGCAGATCGTGATGAATCACGAAGGCAATGTCGCCAGCGGCCAGAAGCTTGATATTGTCTTGATCGAGATCGTGAGCCGCAAAGACCGTGCATTCGCGCCGGGCCTCGGTGAAGGCTTTCAATATGGCGCGATTGCCGCCGCCGATCGAGTAAACTGCGCGAATGTCCGGTTCCTGTTCCAGCGCATCGCGAACGAGCAGTTCTGTCGTGCGATCGACGCCGAAACCTTCGGAGATCCGCGCGACGGACAGCCAGGGAAATCGTTCGGCGAGCACATTGCGGAATCCCTGTTCGCGCTCGTCTTCGCCGGCAAAGAGCCTGCTCGACAGTGTCACCAGCACCCTGCCCGTCCGCCCTCCCGCCATGCGCCCGAGCAGATAGGCCGCCGTCGCACCCGCCACCCGGTTGTCCATGCCGACATAGCCAATCCGGGAGCTTGCCGGCAGATCGGTCACCAGCGTGACGACCGGAATTTTTGCCGCCATGAGCTGAGCAGCAAGCTCGGCAATCGCCGGCGTCGAAGCGGCCTTCAGGACGACACCATGGCTCCCGCGCCGGCGTATGGCGTGCAGGATGGACAGCAATTCCTGCTCGCTCATCGTCTCGGCGACGTGAAATCGTGCGGAAAACGAAGCGGGACGCATGCCGGGCAGCTCGGCCTCGAATGCTTCGCGTACCGCCGTGGAAAAGCGCTGAGGCGTGTCCATCACGACAACGATGACGAAGCGCCGCCCGGCGAGGCCCGATTGTAGATACTGCCGTTCCAGTTCGGAAATTGCCGCCGCGACCCGCGCTCGCGTGACGGCGCGAACGCCCGCTCGTTCATGCATCACCCGGTCGACGGTCGCCAGACTGAGGCCGGCCTGCAAGGCGATATCCTTCAGTGGAAAGCGTGATGTCACCGGTTTTCCCTTTGAGGTGTTTTTGAGGGCTTTTCTGCCTTTCTCATAGGCCGGGCGGATATTACGATCAATGCATAAGTCCAACACCACTTCGGGAGGAGATCACCATGGACACTCAGACGCTCGCCAGCCGGCGCAGCCGGAAAGTTTGGCTTTCGGCCGATTGCGGCAGCTTCGATCATTTCAGGACTTTGGTCGAAAAGACTGCTGACCCGGCAGACTGGCCCTTTGCCGACGGAATCGAGAAGAACATCCTCATCTATGATGGCGAGAAGGTCCGGAACGCCGCAGGAGATGAACATGATCGCCGCGTGCTGATGGCTGAATGGGTCGAAGCATTCACCTCCGGTCCCGGCATCATCGCCATCAAGAATGCCATGCCCGACGGTGCGGTTGTCGATCGTGCCACTGCCGTGTTCGATGCAATCGTCCGCGACGAGCGCGAGAAAGGCAAGGGCGCGGGCGACCACTTTGCCAAGCCCGGCGCCAATGACCGCATTTGGAACTCGCTTGAGAAGCACTGCCTGGCGGATCCGGAGAATTTCGCCCGCTACTATGCCTCCACCGCCGTCGCCATGGTATCGGAAGCCTGGCTGGGCGCCGGCTACCAGATGACCGCGCAGATGAACCGGGTCAATCCAGGCGGCACCGCGCAGAAGCCGCATCGCGACTACCACCTCGGCTTCATGACGCCCCAGCAGATGCAGGCCTATCCCGGACATATCCACGCCGTTTCGCCTCTGCTCACCCTGCAAGGAGCCGTCGCGCATTGCGACATGCCGCTCGAAAGCGGACCGACGCTGTTTCTGCCCTATTCTCAGACGTTCTTCGAAGGCTACATCGCCTTCGGCCGTCCGGAGTTCCAGGCGCACTTCGCGGAGCACCATGTGCAGCTGCCGCTGCAGAAGGGCGATGCCGTCTTCTTCAATCCAGCGGTCATGCATGGCGCCGGCAACAATGTCTCAAAGGACATCTACCGCATGGCAAATCTCCTGCAGGTGTCATCGGCATTCGGACGGGCAATGGAAAGCATCAATCGGAACCGGATGTCGGTCACAGTCTATCCTGCGTTGCTCGCCGCGCTTGAGGCAGGCGCGCTGAACCGCGCCGAGGCGGCCAATGTGATCGCATCGACGGCCGAAGGCTATGCCTTCCCCACCAATCTCGACGGCGATCCGCCGGTCGGAGGCCTTGCACCGAAAACGCAGGCTCAGATCATGGCCGAGGCGATCGACGCCAAGGTAGATGCTGGGCGCTTTGCGGAGCTGATCGCGGCTCACGCGGCACGCAGGGAGGCGTGAGGGTCCGATGAATCGTCTGGATGGAAAATTTGCCGTCGTCACCGGTGGCACGCAGGGGCTGGGTGCGGAAGTCGCACGTCTTTTTGCCGAGCGCGGCGCTGCGGGGATTACGATCTGCGGCCGCAGCACCGCCAAGGGCGAGGCCAAGGCACGGGAGATCGGTGACCGATATGGCACGCCGGTCGTCTTCGTCGCAGCCGATCTCGGCCGGGTTGAGGATTGCCGCAAGGTCATAGACACAGCGGCCGAGCGGTTCGGCCGGATCGACGCCCTGGTCAATGTTGCGGCGATTACCGATCGAGGCACTATTCTCGATACCGATCCGGAGCTGTTCGACCGGATCTTCGCAGTCAATGTGCGTGCGCCGTTCTTTCTGATGCAGGACGCGATCAAGAACATGATCGCCAATGGCATCGAGGGCACGATCGTCAACATCTCCTCGATGTCGTCGATGGCCGGGCAGCCCTTCATCAGCGCCTATTGCTCGTCCAAGGGTGCGCTCGACACGCTGACCCGCAACACTGCCTTCGCGCTGTTGAGAAACCGGATCAGGGTCAATGCGCTCAATATCGGCTGGATGGCAAGCGATGGTGAAGACCGCATCCAACGGGAGTATCATGGCGCCGACGACGACTGGTTGGCGAAGGCGGCTGCCAATCAACCATTCGGCCGGCTTGTCGAGCCGGCCGAGGTTGCTCGCGCCGTCGCCTATCTGTCTTCCGGGGAATCCGGTCTGATGACCGGCGCTACCATCAATCTGGATCAATCGATCTGGGGCGCCTATGAAGATACACCGCATCCGAGGGAGGCGATTTAAGGCAGGGCGGCTGGCGGGGGATGTTCCCGCACCGACGATGAGCAGCGGCGTCAATTGGCGCTGAGCCCGAGGCTTGCTTTGTACCGAACCCCCAGGAGGCGATCTACTTCGATACGCCTTCCATCCGATGTTCTGAAAAGGCGGGTTAGCGAAAACGAATTCGCCGCCCTCGACGCCTGTGAGAATCTTGATAAATATTCCCGCCGACTTCGAAGTACGGCGATTCACCACCTTCAGTTCCTGATTGAGCGCGGCAGCACGAAAGATCCGGTGGAACGATGGGAGGATATTGTCCCACATCCGGAGTAGTCTTGTGCATGGAAGCTTGCAGGTGTCCCCGGATATCCTTGTTAAGGCTTTGACACCATCTAATATGGAGGCGGAGGCGAATGCCGCAGCCTCCCGGAACTCTGAGAACGAAGGGCCCAGACGATGCAAAGAAACTACTACTCTTCCCTTGGCGGCCATCCGCCGCAAAGTGATCTCCTGACAGGAAGAGCTGTATTCACGGAGGCCTATGCGGTCATCCCAAAGGGGGTGATGCAGGACATCGTCACCAGCTTCCTGCCCTTCTGGAACGACACGCGCTGTTGGGTGATTGCCCGCCCGCTCTCCGGCTTCGCCGAAACCTTTTCCCAATATGTCATGGAAGTGGCGCCGGGCGGCGGTAGCGACCGCCCGGAGCAGGATCCTGAAGCCGAAGGCGTGCTCTTCGTCGTCGATGGCGAGGTTGAACTGACGCTGCCGGCCGGCAAGCACATTCTCCAGCCGGGCGGTTATGCCTTCCTGCCGCCGGGCCTGACGTGGTCGCTGCACAACCGCAGCACCGCCCATGCCCGCTTCCACTGGATCCGCAAGGCCTATGAGGCCGTCGAAGGGCTGGATCATCCCGAACTGCTTATCCTCGACGAGAAGGATATCACGCCGTCCACCATGCCCGGCACGGAAGGGCGCTGGGCGACGACCCGTTTCGTAGATCCTTCCGATCTCCGCCACGATATGCATGTAACGATCGTCACCCTCCAGCCCGGTGCCGTCATTCCCTTCGCGGAAACCCATGTCATGGAGCACGGCCTCTACGTGCTGGAAGGCAAGGCCGTCTATCGCCTGAACCAGGACTGGGTGGAAGTGGAAGCCGGCGACTTCATGTGGCTGCGCGCCTTCTGCCCGCAGGCTTGCTATGCCGGAGGCCCCGGCCCGTTCCGCTACCTGCTCTACAAGGACGTCAACCGCCACATGACGCTCCGCCCCTTCGGTTCGCGCCGTTAGGCTCGATGCTATCTTCAGCATCCCGCGCCCTTCCGGCGCGGGTTTTTGTTTGTTCAGCGGGTTGGCTGCATTGCCGAAATCTTCGCATTGCCGGCTGCCGGCTGTACCGCCGGTCCTTAGCCGGAGATGACGCTCCATTGAAACTTTGTTTGCCCCCATCATGCGGGGCGTTGTGTAACTATCCTGATCGCTTCGACTGGCCGGCCGTGCCTTGCGCTCGCTTCCAGCCTGGCGCGGGGAGGCAGTTCGAACGCCGTGTATGGTGGAGAGATCATGGATCTGCAAAAGATCAAAACGCTGATCGAATTCGTCGGTCGGTCGCGAATTTCCGAGCTGGTGGTGAGCCAGGACGGGACGACGGTGCGAATCTCGAACAGCATTTCCAGGCGGGCAGCCGCTGCGGACAATCCGGGTGTTGCGCGATAACAGCCTGTTCAGCCATCTGTCGTAACGGATGCCGTCTAGCCCGAAGGCGACAAGGCTGGCCAAACGGTGATCGCGCCTGTTTTCGGATTGCTGCATCGTTCGCCAAGCCCTGGTGCGCCGCCGTTCGTCGACGTGAAAGCGGGCTACATCGCGGCATACAAGGCCGGAAAGTCAGTGGTGGAAGTCAGCAATCTCGAAGCCGTTTTGAAGGCCAAGGGATTGGTGATCGAAAGTTGACAACGAAAGCGGCATAGGCTTCCGGCAGACGAGCCCGAGTAATCGTCTACGCTTACGATGATGCTCCGCATCGCCGATGCCGTTCTGATGAAAGTGCGCCTTCGCATAGATCCAGGCGCGCTTTCAGCCTCGCGCTTGAATATTCGGTAAGATCAAAGCGATATGGTCGTCACATCTTCTCGAATGAATTTCGCTCCCGGAAAGACGTCATGACCAATCGCCCGCTGGCCGTATTCGATATCGATGGCACTCTTTCCGACAGCGTCCCCCTTCACCAGACGGCGTTCCTCTCGGTCATGGAAGGCTTTTCCTTCCCTTCACTCAACCGGGATTGGGCGAGCTACACGCATCATACCGATACAGCCATCTTCGAAGAAGCGTGGTCCTCTGCTTACGGCAGGCGGCCATCGCTGGAGGAGCGCGCCCAGTTCCATATTCGGTTGGAAAGCGAATTCGAAGAGATTGGCCGGGGGCGGATCATTGCCGAAATTGCTGGTGCGGCCGCCTTTGTCGAACATCTGAGAAATGCGGGTTGGGCTGTTGCCTTCGCGACAGGTGGGCTGCGCAAAATGTCACGAAGAAAACTGACCGCGATCGGTGTCAAGTTTGCGGATGATTTGCTCGTGACCGCTTCCGAATATGTGACACGGGAAGAACTGGTCGTGCAGGCGATCGAAGCAGCTCGAATACATTACGCCTTCACCCCAGGCCGGGTTGTCTCGATCGGTGACGGAATTTGGGACCTGAAGACTGCCGCGGCCCTGGGGTTGCACTTCCTCGGCGTAGGAACAGGCTCAAAGGCGGAAATCCTCGCAAGCGCGGGCGCAACCGTGGTATCGGACTTTCGGGACAGAGCCGCAGCGACAGCCTCTTTGCAGCAATGTGGATTGGCGCAGTATTAAGGCCCCTTGGACGCGTCAGGCTCTCCCAAGGCGGCCCTCATAGGTCGTAACAATCATAAAGATCCGTCCGGAAGGGAAGCCGCAGGCTCTTGGTCGCGCCTGCTCGTCATTCATGCCGGTCGCTTTCGCGTGCGTTCAGCGCAGGCACGCCGAAAACAACCTAGACAAGTGTGATGTGATCGGGATCAAGGCCGTTTTGTTGATTCGTAGAACGTTCAGCAAAAATGCTATCATAACAGTACTTAAAACAAGCCACCCCATGAAGCGTTAAGTCATACTTTAAGGCGGCCCTGACCCACGTTGCTGCGGTGAAGCATAGAACTGCGGTGATCTGGAGCCACCCTTCAAGGATTCTACGTTTCTTGCTTTATTTATCTTGTGTAGTGAATATGGTAACCGACATATTGATTGCGTGGGAGCATTGATGGTGAAGTTCAACTTCGGTGAACCTCCGGCGGATGAAGCCGCTGCCGACATCTCGACCGAGTGCCAGCGCCAATTGCGGCCTCTCGTCGATAAAATTATCCAAGCAGCGGTTGCGGCCGGGTGGAATCAGAAAGATGTTCTTTTGGCCTTGGCGGACCTGGCATGGGATCTCTATGAGGACCGTCGCGGTGATCTGTAACCAGAGGCTCTTGCGGTGAGATAGGAAGCTCGATCTCAATCTGGAGAGCGATCGGCCGGCTGGCACCACGTCCAGGCACTATCGACGAAAGGTGCAAACAACCGATTCTTTCTTTTGCTTCACACACATTTCCGCCTTCACAATTAACTGTTCTGTCCTATCTAAACTCCGCGCGTTCAGCTGATTTTTGGCGGCGCTGTGCGGCAAGTGGGGTTGGGAAAAGAAGGGACGTCAAGCAACGCTTGGAGTCCTGCCTGCTGGTTCGTGCATAGATGATTTCGTTCGGGCGGGGCGATACAGAATGAGAGATACGCAAGAGCCTCGGGAGCGAGGCGCTTACGGTGATGTTGATCGTGGGCTGGCGGAACGATATGTCTTCGATATAATTCCGGAAAGCGCAGGTCCGAGAAAGGCCACCATGCGAGGGAGCGTGATACACTCCATTCGCAGCCCCGGATCGCAGAAGTTCCTGGCCAAGGAGCATTCTGTAGGAATTGTGCTGGCGCCCGCGCGCAAGTTGAGAGCCTCGCTCGGTAGCGACAAAATTACGGAGTACGATGCGCCGGTCGGCTGTATCGCCATTAATCCTGCGGGCGTCGATAGTAGCCTCTCCTGGTTGGCGACCAGAAAAAATCTCGTCGTAGCTATACCTCCCGAAGTGCTGTCCGAGTTAGCTCTTCATGAGTTCGATCTCGCCGATGTAGAGCTTGAGCCGCCTGCTTTCGGTACGGTCGATCTCTGGGCGCTCAATATAGCCCAGAGGGTCTCCGGCGAGCTGACTGAGAAAGCACGTCCGAATGAGCTCTATCTGGACTCGTTGGTGACGCTGTTCGGTATTCATCTGCTTCGCACTTATACAAGCCGCAAGAAGCAGTCTGCGTCACCCAAGGGCGGGCTCTCCGCCCATAGCGCTCGACGTGTTCAAGAATACCTCATGGAACATCTTACGCAAAAGGTACATATCGCCGAGCTCGCGTCGGTAGCGGGAATTTCACCGAATCACTTCATAGTGAGGTTCGCCAAGACGTTTGGAGTGCCGCCGCATCGCTACCTGATTAACCTGCGCTTGGATTTTGCGGAAAAACTGCTTGTCGATAGTGAGTTCGCGATTACCGAAGTCGCCTACATGGCCGGATTTTCGGATCAAAGCCATTTGGCCGCCACCATGAAGAAGTACAGGGGAAGAACGCCGACCGAGCTACGATTTTCAAGGTAATCGGTCCTGGCTCTGGTGGAATTCGCTATTTTGAGCAGGTCCGCTCATGGCTATATGGGCGCGACGCCATTCGTTCCGCCCGCGTCTACACTGAAAAATCATTCATCTGGTGGCGTGCTTGTGGTTCGTCGGCCGACGCTCGACACCGGTGCGCTATGGTCCAATGAAAAGCGGAGCAGGCCGAATTGAGTGTGGCAAAGCGGACACACTTACTGTTCGCCGAGTAAAGACCGGAATTTCTTATAAACAGTCCGTAGTTTTCTAAAATACCACCACCGCAAATATGGCCAAACTCGCTATGGTATTAATTCGGTGGGCTTATGGACATTCAATTCCCTGAATTTGAAATCTTTGCTCCGAAGATCGAGGTAGCCTGGACTGCCTTGCAAGATCGATATGCCAGCCGCCTGACCGGCGCGGAGGTCGATTATCTATTTGCCTGCCTCGTCTTCGGTTTGACCTCTCCGGCCTATGGGGAAGGGGAGCCGCTATTCCATTTCGATGTCTGCCGCGCCCTGGTGACGATGAAGCTCCCCCCTGATCGGGCCGAGGCTGCCTTGTATTCCGTTCCGGAGCTGACGCAGCCATGGGCCGATACTGTCCGTGAACAGCTCGAAAGTCAGGCCGCCAAAATGGGTCGCGCGCTTCTGCAAGCGCATAATTTCAACGACGATGCAGCCGCCGATGCGGGTTCACGCGTGCTTAGTCGTCCAGATAGCAGCGAGGAGAAAGCAGCATGAGCAAGTGCGTTGGGGAACATCTGCAGACCAAATCGCGTAACGGATTTGCACGAAGCTGGATTTCGGGCGGTGATGGCAATCGCATGGGTCGCCGCCGACTGATGGCGGTGCTGCGGATGGCATCTCGCGTGCTCGGCTTCAAGCGGAGCCGTCTGGGGCACGGGATGCTGGGTATTGGTGGAGCGGTGGCACTGGGTGCGATCGCATTCGGGGGCATTGCCACACCGGCTCTGGCGCAGTATGCCGCCGGCGGTGGAACCGCGACAGGCGGCAACTCCGTCGCCATCGGTAACAGTACCCAAGCGAATGGTGCGAACAGCGTGGCGTTGGGCACCTCTAATAGCGCAACGGGCGATGCTTCGATCGCCATCGGCTATTCGATGAGTGTCAATGGCCTCAATTCCATAGGCATAGGCGTCTTCGCGGGCGCGACCGGCGTCAACGCGCTCGCCATAGGCGGGAACGCCAAAGCTACTGCGGACGGAGCAAGCTCCATTGGCGTCAACTCGGTCGCAGCCGCTGGCGCGGCCGCCTTTGGCCTGAACGCGCGTGCCGACGGCACGAACTCGACGGCAATCGGCTATGTTACCCGGGCAACCGGGCTGCGCGCTACTGCGCTCGGGTTCGGGGCAACCGCGTCCGGACTGGATTCGATTGCCCAAGGTAATAGCGCTACCGCAAGCAACCAGAACTCCATAGCCATTGGCTTCGGAGCGACCGCGACTGCGATCAATGCCGTCAACCTTGGTAACCGAACTGTTGCGGGAATGGGCGCTCTTCAAGAGAGCTCCATCGCCATCGGCACGGATGTATTGGCCTCTCAAGTCGACGCCACCGCGATCGGCCGCCAAAGCCAGGCCACGGGCACGAGCGCCATTGCCCTCGGCAAGACAGCGGCCGCATCGGGAACCAACTCACTCGCCATCGGCCCGACCACCGTTGCGTCGGGAGCCTTCGGGGTTGCCTTGGGTAACCAGTCGCAGGCGCTCGCTGCCGGTGGGGCTGTCGCAATAGGTTCGGGCGCAATCGTTGCCGCCACCGGAACCTCGAGCGTCGCGCTCGGCAACAATGCAAATGCCGCAGGCGTTTCATCGGTTGCCGCGGGCGCTGGTGCCAGCGCGAGCGGAGATAATTCGACTGCCACAGGACCTACTGCTCTCGCCAGTGGCACGAACGCCTCCGCATACGGTTCTGGAACGAAGGCGACGGGCAACAATTCTCTCGCTGCCGGCGTCAGCGCCAACGCCGGTGGAATCGCCAGTACCGCACTCGGTATCGGCACCGTGGTTAGCGGCGACAACTCCGCAGCCGTGGGCTTCCAGGCCAGCGTAACGGGAGCGAATTCGTCCGCGATTGGTTCTGAAGCCAAGGCCGCTGGCAACCGTGCGTTCGCGGCGGGCCGTATCGCCAATGCCGGAGGGGATGACTCGACCGCCATTGGCACGTCGGCCGTCGCGACAGCAGCAGCTTCGACCGCGCTCGGTTCGGGCGCGGTGTCACAAGGCGTGAACGCGATCGCCATCGGCACCGCCGCCGGCTCGCTCAGCGACGATTCCGTTGCTATCGGCACGGGCGCGATCGCCGATGGCGGTCAGGCCGTCGCAATCGGCTACGGCAATTCCGCTTACGGCGACGGCGCGGTCGCGATCGGTGATCCAAGCTATGCCAGCGGCGCCGGCGCCTTCACCGGCGGCGCCAACAACATCGCCAACAGCGATGGAACGGCAAGTGCCAGCGCCGCCAACCAGGCGGCCGGCGCAGTCGCGATCGGTAACAACAACAAGGCGATCGGGCAGGGCTCCGTGGCGCTGGGCAATGGCTCCACCGCAGGCGCATCCGGTTTCGTCGGCAACATCGCATTGGGCAATGGCGCGACGGCGGCCGCGAGCTCCGGCGACGTGGCGCTCGGCTCGGGCTCGGTGACCGCGGTCGCGGTCGGTACGCCCAATGCAGTGATCAATGGCGTCACCTATTCGGGCTTCGCAGGTACCACGCCGGGCTCGACGATCAGCGTCGGCGCGGTCGGGGCGGAACGGACCATCACCAACGTCGCGGCCGGGCGGATCAACAACAGCTCGACCGATGCGATCAACGGCTCGCAGCTCTACAGCGTTGCCAATACGCTCTCGGGCCAGATCACCGCGAGTGCGACTCACGACTATAGCGTCAACAGCACGGCGCCGGGAACCGACACCAACTACAACAACGCCGGGGCCACCGGCGCCAACGCGCTTGCTGCTGGCGTCAGTGCGAGTGCCGCCGGCGCGAACGGTGTTGCGGTCGGCACCGGTGCCGCGGCACGGGCGTCATCCGACACGGCGCTCGGTTCGGGCGCGCTTGCCGCGTCGCTCAGCAATTCGCCGCAGACCGGGGCGGTTGCCATTGGTGCGGGGCAGGCCACGAATGATGGTGCCATCGCGATCGGCAACGCCTTTGGCGGCGGTCCGAAGGCATCCGGTCGTGATTCGATTGCTCTCGGCACCGCCGCGACCGCCGGCAACGCCGGCGATGTCGCGCTGGGTTCCGGCTCGGTGACCGCCGTAGCGGTCGGCACGGCCAGCACCGTGATCGGCACCACTACCTATAATTTCGCCGGTACGACACCCTCCTCGACAGTGAGTATCGGGGCGGTGGGCGCTGAGCGCACCATCACCAATGTTGCGGCGGGCCGCCTCAACAATGGTTCGACAGATGCGATCAACGGTTCGCAGCTCTTTGCCACCAACCAGCAGGTGACGCAGAACACAACCGACATTACGACCATCAACGGCAATCTGACCAATCTCGGCAATACGATCAACAATATCGCCGGTGACACATCGACGACCTATACGGATGCGAATGGTAAGGGCATCCGATATGTGCGCACCAATGACAGCACGCTTGCCGTCAGCGATTCCTCCGCTCAGGGCGTCGGCTCCACCGCGGTCGGATATAACGCTACCGCTGTAGCCGACAGTTCGCTCGCGCTTGGACGGGCCAGCCAGGCGACCATCGACGGTGGGGTCGCCCTCGGCTCCGGATCGATTTCCGATCGCACCCTGGCGCCGACCACTGGCCAGATCGCGGCCGGTCCCACGAACTTCATTCAATACAATACGACCGATAAAACACTTTTGGGCGCAGTATCGGTCGGCTCGAGCACGTCCTACAGGCAAATCATCAACGTCGCTGACGGCACCAACGCTCAGGATGCCGTCACGGTTCGACAGCTCCAAGGCGCCATCGCTTCGGTCGCAACGACGCCGAGCAAATACTTCCATGCGAACTCGGCCGCCGGCGATTCCCTCGCCGTCGGCGCCGAGTCGGTGGCGGTAGGCCCGACCACGGTGGTCAATGGGGACAACGGCATCGGTATCGGCAACGGTGCCATCGTTGATCAGGTGGCACCCGGCGGAACGGCAATCGGCCAGAACGCCCACGTCATGCTGGCTGACGGCGTGGCTCTCGGCACGAATTCGACCGCAGCGGGCATTCAATCGGTCGCGCTCGGCGCTGGTGCGCAAAGCAACAACATCAATAGCGTTGCGCTCGGCGCGCAATCGATAACCACCGTCGGCGCCGAGACGAACTACACGGCTTACGCTCTTGCGAGCCCGCAGACCTCGGTCGGCGAGGTATCGATCGGCTCGGCGGGAGCGGAGCGCAAGTTGACGAATCTTGCCGCCGGTTCGGCAAATACGGATGCGGTCAACGTCTCGCAGTTGCGAGGCGTCTCGCAGAATGTCGCCAATCTCTTCGGTGGCACCACAGTGGTCAATCCCGATGGCTCGATCACCGGTCCGACTTACAACGTCCAGGGCAACAGCTATTCGACCGTCTATGACGCCTTCGGCGCGGTCGACAGCACGCTGACCAACATCACCAATGGCGGCGGGATCAAGTATTTCCATGCCAATTCGACGCTGGCGGACTCTCAGGCCTCCGGCACTGATAGCGTCTCGATCGGCCCGGAAAGCGTCGCCAGCGGAACGAACAGCCTGGCGGCCGGACATGGAGCCACCGCCGTGGGACAGGGGGCTGTTGCCCTCGGCCAGGGCGCGCAGGCCAACAATGCCAGTGATGTGGCGTTGGGCTCCGGTTCCGTAACACAAGCGGCTGTCGGCACGTCCGGAACGACCATTCAAGGACAGCATTACGATTTTGCCGGGACCACGCCTGTCGGTACCGTCAGCGTTGGTGCTCAAGGCGCGGAGCGGACCATAACCAATGTCGCGGCAGGCCGCATTTCGGCTGACAGCACGGACGCCATAAACGGATCGCAGCTTTATGCCACCAATTCGGCGGTTGAAAGTCTGCAGACCGGTGTTGGAACTATCACCAAAAATGCCGTCACATATGACCTCAATCCCGACGGCAGCAAGAAGAACAGCATCACGCTGCAGGGTGGTGACGTGAATGCGCCGGTGGTCATCTCCAACGTCGGCAAGGGCGTCGCCCCCACGGATGCCGTGAATGTTGCCCAATTGGGCGATAGCGTCACTCAGGTCAAATCGTATGCGGACACCGCTGCCGCCAACACGTTGACTGCGGCCAACAACTATACGGACCAGAAATTCGGTCGGCTGAACCAGGAGCTTGGCGACGTACGCTCGGAGGCAAGGCAGGCGGCCGCGATAGGGCTTGCCGCGGCATCGCTTCGTTATGACGATCGTCCGGGCAAGGTAAGCGTGGCGGTCGGCGGCGGCCTGTGGCGGGGAGAAGGTGCCCTGGCCTTCGGCGCAGGCTACACCAGTGAAAACGGTCGAGTTCGAGGGAATTTGTCTGGTACGGCAGCCGGCGGGCAAGTCGGTATCGGCGCCGGTCTCAGCGTCACTTTGAATTGAGTCCCATATGGTCAAGGGAACGCTTTCCGGCGTTGTGGCTTTCGTCGCCTATCTGCTCCTGTTCGGTCCGCCCGCGGCCGGACAGGAGGCAGCCTCTTCCGACTATCGAATAAAGCCTTCCGAAGTCGTCGTGCCTCCGGAACTGAAGCTTGGTGACTATCAGAGGACCATTCGTCCGTTCGAAAACTGGACACTGATTTGCGACGAAAACCTGAAGATCCGCCAACGGGTTTGCAACGTTACCCAGATCATCGAGAACCAGGCAGGACAGGTTGCGTTCAGCTGGTCGCTTGCGGCCAACAAGACAGGCAATCCTTACATGATCTTGCGCACCGCCCCGGTTGCCGCGAGCAACGGCCTTGTCTCGCTGAGGTTCGAGGGACGCAAGGAACCGATACAAGTCCAACTCGAAGGATGCAACAAAGCGGTTTGCGTCGGCATGCTGCCGGTGGGGCCTGTACTGCGTGAACAGATTTCGAAAAACGCGGCGCCAATGATCTCCTATTTGACGACGGATGGGACGACGATCAGCGTGACCGCCACCCTCAAGGGCCTTTCCACAGCCGTTAAGGCGATAAATTGACGGATCCATATTCAATGAATCAGCAATCAATCCATGATCGAATAATGTCCCGAAACCAGAACGGCACTGAGAGCCAAAGCACGGTCAGCGACCAAGGGAAGCCGAGGCGCAACTGGCGGAAAGCAGTCATTTTCTCGCTGCTCGGAATTGCCGTTGTCGGTGCCGCCGCCGCCATCGTCATGCACTATGATGCGGTCGAGAACTTCATATCGCAGCCGGCTGTTGCGGCGACCAACGAAGTCAATCAAGCCCTGGCCGACACGCCGTTCCTGCAGCACGCCAAACAGGCGGGCTTGCAATCCTGCTCCACCGTCTTTCCCGCGCTCGGCGAATTGTTGACAAACGGCACCCAATACAATGTCCAGTCGGTCTGGAATAACGGGGCCGCCGACAAGCATGCGGTGCAGGCCCTCGTGGGCATGAACTATGCCACGCAGGGCTATAGCGGCCCGGCCGCGGGCATCGTCTTCGCCGCGCCGGTTGCATCCGGTTGCGAAGGCTCAATGGTCCGCGTGGCGCCGTTCACGGCCTCCTGCGCGGATATTTCGGCAAAGTTTTCCAACGGCAGCAAGCTCATCAACACTCTTGGACAGGTCGGCGTCTACGAACTTGGCAATAGCGGAGGCGACGCGATGCTCCTGCCGGCCGGAAACGGCTGCATCGTTATCTCCGTGGCGTCGGCCGCAGGGAAGCAAGGAGGTGCCAAATGAGATTCAGGTCCAGCATTGCGGCGATCGGCATGCTGCTCGCCTCCACAGGGCACCCGAGCGCGGCTGACCTCTCCACGGAGGCGGAGGTTCCCGTTCCGCCGCCCGAGCGCGGCATATGGGCCGCAATCGCCTACTCCACGCCAGACGAAAAGCACGGTTTCTTCTGGGGTGCCGACAAGCGACAGGAAGCCATGGATATCGCCCTCAAGCATTGCGAGCGGGACGGCGGTAGCAAGTGTGTCGTGGTCAGCGTGTTCCGCAATCACCGGCATTGGGATGACGACGACAACACTGGATTTCCGTATTATCACTGCGGCGTGCTCGCCATCGGCAAGCAGGAAAACAATCGCATCACGCCGTGGAGCGCAAATTCGGCACCGACGCGCCAAGAAGCCGAGGACCTTGCTCTCAAAGCATGCGGGCGCTCAGGGTCGCAATGCAAGGTTCGCGAGTGGGTGTGTACATGACCCGATCGTGACCAGGTGCGGCCACCGGGATGGAAGCCACGGAGGCCGTGCTTCGAGCGGTCGCGCGGACCTCAGCCCTTCGTCCTTCACCGCCCTATAGACCCAATCGAGGACGGTGTCCTCCTTGTAACAGAAAGACGTGCTCCCTTGCTCATCGCGACATCTACCCGACCCCACAGGACGATCGATAGCATGTCTCGTTCGGGGTTTGCCCTTCTTTGTTCGAGCCTCATATTCATGTTTGCTCCGGCAGCCTTTGCCCAGTCAGCTATGCCAAACGGCGCATCGACCGTGCAGGAGACCTACCAGGACTGGCGTGTTGCATGCAACCTGCGCGACAAGGCGCCGGCATGCGTGATTTCGCAGGATCAGACCCAGCAGAACGGTCAGAGGCTGCTTGCCGTCGAGATGCAGATGCGCCCCGATGGCAGTGCGATCGCAACGTTTCTCCTTCCGTTCGGCATCGTCCTCGACTCCGGCGTAACGCCGAATGTCGATGATCAGCCGCCTTTAAAGCCGATGCGTTTCCGCACCTGTTTGCCGACAGGATGCATTGCCTTGTTGGCGATCGATTCCGCGACACTTACAAAATTGCGGACGGGCTCGCGCCTAAACCTCAAGGTTACCGCCGATGCGGACAAGCCGCTGAGCTTTCAGGTGTCGCTACATGGGTTCTCGGCAGCCCTCGATCGCGTTGCCGCCTTGAGTCCCCGGTAGAAAATACCGGGGAGAGTCAAAGTTTAGCAGAGGTTTGATCCGTCTTGGAAGAATGCCATAAACTGCGGGATGCGACGGTCCATGGTATGAACCAAGGAGATCGGTCGGATATATAGCGTTCCTCTGACACGCTTCCTTAATGCGCAATCGTAAACAGCTCCATTGCATCGGCGAACCCTTTCAGCCGCTGCGGCCCGATCGGGACCGAGTCTCCAATGCGCGCTTTTTCGCGGAAGGAGAGAGACATCAAGAGCGCGTCGCCGCTTTCGCTGCAGATGCTTTGGATGCGGCTGACGACATTGACGTCGGGGCCGATCAGCGTGAAATCCAGCCGGTTGCCGGAGCCGACATTGCCGTAGCTGACTTCGCCGTAGTGCAGCGCGATGCCGACCTTGACGCGGATACCGTCATATTGGAAGTCGTCCACTTCATCGAGGATGGCTTTTGCGGCCACCAATGCGGCTTGGCAGGCTCCGAGCGGATCGATGCCCGGAAAGAAGGCGAGAACGGCATCGCCCATGAACTTCAGCACCTCGCCGCCTTCCCGGGTGATCGCGGGCACGACCTTGTCAAAATAAGCGTTCAGCAGTCCGAGGACGGTGCTGCCAGGGAGTTGATTGGACAATTCCGTGAAGCCGCGAAGGTCGCAGAGCAGAAGCGCTGCTTCCATGGATTCGATCTCGCCGCGGCGGATGTGTCCGGCAAGGATCCGGCTTGCCGTCATGGGGCCGATATAGGTGTCGAGCAGGCTAAGTTCGCACTGTCGCAGGACGCGCAGTTCGCTGGTGTTGCGCAGTGCCGGCAGGATGCGCTCGATCACCTGCTGTTCGGCAGATGTAAAGCCGCCGGGCCGCTTCGTGCCGAACGCCGCGCAGCTGATCGGCCCATCGGCGTTGCACAGCGGCGCTATCATCAGTTGTACCAGCCCGCGGCCGGAGAAGATGTCAATGTGCTGCCAGTGGCCATGCGGGCTCTCGCCTGGACCGACAATCAGTGGTTCGCGGGTCTCCAGCGCTTTCTGGAGCGGTGTATTGGCAAGCGCCAGGCGCATCCCGTGTTCGCGGTCGTGGATCTCGATCGGCTCGCCCGGTGCCCAGGCGATGGTGCGGCCGATGAATTCAGGGTGCAGCGTCATCAGGTGCAGTGTCAGTCGATCGACAGGAACGCCGAGCGCCTGCAAACGGCGTCCCAGCCCGGAGACGAGATCGGGCTCATCGAGAGCGTGGCACTCGTCGCCGGTCAGCCACTCGATGAGGCTCAGCGTCGCTGCGGTATTGGCGCCGGCGCGTGTGACCCTGGAATTTAGAATTGCGGTTTCGGGCATGTCTAGCAGCATGGTCATGACTATCTCCTCCTGTTTCAGGTGCGGCGCTCAGTGCGCGCCGGCACCGGAGAGGTGACCGGGTTTCTTGAGGAACAGGCTGGCAAGCAGGGCGACACCGAGTGCTACGCCGAGCAGGAAGAAAGTGTCGCTGAAGGCCATGATGTTGGCCTGTTTGCGCAGGCTGGAAGCGATAGCGACGACTGCCTTGTGGGTGGCAAGCGCCTGGTCGCTGATGCCATGGTTCATGAAATAGCCGGTGAGCCTGGCGACGCGGTCGCGGGTGGCGTCTTCGAAAACCGAGACCGAATTCGTCAGGATATTCGAGTGGAACTGCTCGCGTTTGGTCAGAAAGGTCTGCAGCGCCGCGATGCCGACTGCGCCGCCGAGATTGCGCATCATGTTGAAGAGCGCCGAGGCCGAGCCGGCATTCTCCTGTTCGATACCGGCGGTGGCGATCGCGGTGAGCGGGGTGAAGGCCAGCGCCTGGCCGACTGCGCGCACGATGTTCGGCCAGAAGAGCTGATCGCTGGCATAGTCGCCGGTCATGTAGACATTCATGAAGTTCGAAGCGGCAAAGAGCGCGAAGCCGACGAGGATCAACAGGCGGGCATCGAAGCGCTTCATCAGCCGCGGCACCAGCGGGATCAGGATCAACTGCGGAATGCCGGTCCAGGCAAGCACCATGCCGATCTGCTCGGAATTGTAGCCCTGGATGCGTGTGAGGTAGATCGGCAGGATGAAGACCGAACCATAAAGCGCGATGCCGAGCAGGAAATTGGCGACGATGCCGAAGCCGAAATTGCGACGTACCAGCAGGCGCAGATTGAGCAGCGGATGGGCGGCCCGGAGCTCGATGATGAGAAAGAGTGTCAGCGAGATAGCGGCGATGACGGACAGGCGCACGATGAACGGCGACCCAAACCAGTCGTCCTTGTTGCCTTCCTCAAGCACGGTCTGCAGCGCGGCAAGGCCGATCGCCATGGTGATGATACCCGGCCAATCGCCCTTGGCGAGCAGGGAAAGGTTCATCGGCGCACGGTCGAGCGACGCCCAGAGCATGCCGACCATCAGAACGCCGGGCACCAGATTGACGTAGAAGATATATTCCCAGCCCCAGTTTTCGGTGAGGTAGCCCCCGATAGTCGGGCCGATGGCCGGCGCGAAGGTCGCGGAAAGGGCGAAAAGGGCAAGGCCTATCGGCTGTTTGGGTTTCGGCAGCATCGTAATGATGATGGTGAACGCCATCGGGATCAGGACGCCGCCGGAGAAGCCTTGTATGGCACGCAGGACAATCATCTGCTGCAGATTTGCCGCAAAGGCGCAGGCGACCGAGAAGAGGAGGAAGAGGATGGCATTGGCCAGCAGATAGATGCGGACCGAAAAGACGCGGGCGAGCCAGGCACTGAGCGGAATGACGACGATCTCGGCGATCAGATAGGATGTCGAGATCCAGCCGCCATCATCCGTCCCAGCGCCGATAGCGCCCTGGATGTCGGCAAGCGAAGCATTGACGATCTGGATGTTCAGTACGGCCATGAAGGCGCCGAGCGTGGAGCCGATCACGGCGGTCCACATGCGCAGCGGGCTCATGGCGGGTCGGGCGACCGGGGCGGCTGCCGCGGCGGAATTGTTGTTTGCGGCGATCTGAAGAGTGGCCATGATGCTTCTCCTTCCGACTGATGCGGAAATAATCTCATGACGATGTTGAGATGATAATCGGCGAAGAATGGGAAGGATCATCCAGCGTGACTGGAAAATCCTTCGGCGTTGGCAGGCGCGGTTTGCGCGGCCTTGGTATCGATTTCCGGCTCGACCGACATGCCGGAGCGCAGCAGCCCTGCCGGGTGTTCGTCGTCGATGACGATCTTCACCGGGATGCGCTGGACGATCTTGGTGAAGTTGCCGGTGGCATTGTCCGGCGGCAGCAGCGAGAATTCCAGCCCGCTCGCCGGCGAGAGACTGTCGACGTGGCCCTTGATGGCGACGTCGGGGAAGCTGTCGACCTTGATCTCTACCGACTGGCCGGGACGCACATAGGTCAACTGCGTCTCCTTGAAATTGGCGATGACATAGACCGAATGCAGCGGGACGACCGCCATCAGCTGCGTGCCTGACGTGACGTACTGTCCCAGACGAATCGAGCGGGCGCCGACCGTGCCGTCGACGGCGGCGACAATGTTCGTATAGGAAAGGTTGAGCTCCGCCTGCTGGACCGCCGCGGCGGCGCGGTCGCGCTGGGCGGCGGCCTGGTCGCGCTGGGTCTGCAGTACCGGCACCTTGTTCTGAGCCGCAACCAGGGCGGCCTGATCACGCTCGACGGCGGCGGTAGCCTGGTCGCGGGTCGATTGCGTCTGTTCGACGCGCGATTGCGTGCCGGCGCCATTGCTGATCAGCCGGGCCGAGCGGGCGGCATCCGATTGCGCGAAATCGAGCGAGGCCTGCGAAGAGTCAACCGTCGCCTTCGCCTGGTTGATCAGCGATTGCTGCAGCGATATCTGCGCATCGATATTGGCGATCGCGGCCTCGGCGGCCTTGAGATCGGCCCTCGCCTGGGAAAGAGCGGCCTGGAAGTCACGGTCGTCGATGCGGGCAAGCACCTGGCCGGCCTTGACGGTGTCGTTGTCGTTGACGAGCACCTCCTTGATGTAGCCGGCGATCTTCGGGGCGATCGTGGTGTAATCGGCCTTCACATAGGCATCGTCGGTGGATTCGATGAAGCGGCCGACCGTCCAGTAGTGGTAGCCGAAGTCGGCACCGAAGGCGACGCCGGCCAGCAGTGCGGCGACAAGCACGCCGCGCTTGATGAGCTTGCGGCCGGTCTTGGGGGCCGTAGCAGCGGCAGAGGCGGGCGCCTCGGCAACCGGTGCATGCGGAGCCTCGGCGACGGGAGACTTTGCCACTTCGCCAGCCGGAGCGGCCTCGGCCTGGCTTGCGTTTCTGAACGCCTCGTTGCGGGGTAGTTCGACCATTGTCCTTCTCCTTCGATATCACGCCCCATTTGCATGGGGTCCTGTTTGATGCGATGAAGATGCGTCCGAACGGTCCTTCTGATAATCTCCTTAAATCTGGAAGGATCATCAACTCTCAGCGGATAATCCGAGGGCAATATGGATCGGCTGACCAGCCTCGCAGTCTTTGGCCGGGTGGTGGAATGCGGCGGTTTTTCCGCCGCCGCCCGCCGGCTCAACATGTCCGTCACCATGGTGGGCAACCATGTGCAATCGCTGGAGGATCGCCTCGGCGTGCGGCTTTTGAACCGCACCACGCGCAAGGTCAGCCTGACGGAAACCGGCAAATATTATTACGAACGCTCCTCGCAGATTCTCGCCGATCTCGAGGAGGCCGACCAGGCGGCCGGCGCGCTCGCCACCACGCCGCGCGGTACGTTGAAGATCCATTCCAGCACGGCGGTTGTCCGCTTCCTCTTACCTGTCGTCAGCGAATTCATGGCGCTCTACCCGCTGATCTCGCTCGATTTCAGTGTTAGCGAACGTATGGTCGACATGATCGAGGAGGGTTACGATCTTGCAATCCGCGCGGTGTCGCCGCCGGATTCCACGCTGGTCGTGCGCAAGCTCACGCCCTGGCGCCACATGCTCGTCTGCTCGCCGGCCTATCGCGATGCACATCCCATGCCGAAGACACCGGCCGAGATCGCGGAACACAACTGCTTGCAATACGCCTATTATCCCTATGGAGACGAATGGCGTTTCGAGGATGCCGACGGCAGGCAGCAAAGTGTCAAAGTTTCCGGCAATGTCGTCTCCAACAGCCCCGAGATGCTGCGCTATCTGCTGGCGAACGGCCAGGGGATCTTCCTTGCCCCGAGTTTCATCGTCTTCGAGGAGATCGCAGCAGGCCGGCTCGTTCGCATGTTGCCGGACTACCGCCCCGTGGAGTTCACCATCAATGCCATCTACCCCAACCGAAGCCATCTGCCGACCAAGGTGCGGCTGTTCATCGACCTCCTCGTGGAACGCTTTGCCGAGCACCGCAAATGGATGGCCTGAGCGGTGCGGCCTTCTGCCGCCGGCCGCAATCCTGCTTGCCGATAGGGCAGGAGAGGGGTGTATTCACCAGCGATGCCCATGATGACAGGAAGGGAATGAATGGTTAGCGAGCCCAAAGTGAGTGGCGTGAATTTATCGATTGATCACGCATTCTTCAAACTGTTGACGGAGAGCTTTCGCCGCATCGTTGGGGTTTCTCTGGTCAACGAGGAGCTTGGACCGGATTGGCTTTACCACGAGGCTCCTTTCGTGGTCGTGGCCCACAATACGGACGCCGATCCGCGCTTCATCTATGCCAACAAAGCCGGGCAAAATTGCTTTGAGTATCCATGGGACGAGTTTGTGACCCTGCCTTCACGTCTTTCGGCGGAGCTTCCCAATCGCGCGGAACGCCAGCGGTTGTTGGATGCGGTGACGCGCAATGGCTTTATTTCCGACTATCGTGGGCTGAGGATTGCGAAATCCGGGCGGCGTTTCTGGATCGAGGACGGTATTGTCTGGCAGCTCGTCGATCGTGATGGGATCAGGTGCGGACAGGCAGCGACGTTTTCCAGATGGAAGGACGCGTAGGCTTGCGCGGCGATAGCAATCGTCTCCCTATCGCCCCAAAAGCCGACAACGCCGATTGTAAAGGCTGAAAGCTGGAATTCTCCCAAGGTGAAGGATGAGGTAGCAGCCTTGTCCTAGGTGCTGTGCCCGCCTGGCTTTACGAACCGATGCCATCTTCGGTCATTAAAACAATGTGACATCGCCGTCGCTGTTCTTGTAATTGGGGGGCTTTAATAGTAATCGTCGCGGCATGGACAGAACCTACAGAATTGCACAGAGCGCAATACTGGTTTTTGTGCGGCTGGCGATCATCGTATCGCTGGCGGGATACACCATGTCCAGCGCCAACGCTGCAATGCACGGTTCGGCTTTTCCTGAAATCCAGAAGACCATGTCCGATGTGACACCGTCGAGCGACGGCCATCATATGGAGCATGCATCCGCTGACGACCATCGTCATGGTTCTGCCTCCTCGGATGATGAGGGCGCTGTGAAACTCGTCAAGAAGGAATGCTGCAAGGACTTCTGCGGCGGCTTCGCGATCATGTGCGACGAGCCCAGGCTCGGCGGCCCTGTCGTTTCCTTCATCCGCGAGTTCATGAACGACCAGCGCTCGTTTGGCGAACTGCCGACGCTTCACCGCCCCCCGACTATCTGAATAGCGAGACTGCCTGTCTTGGGCACCGCATCGGATCGTTATCGGCTTCGTTGAGCCGACGACCTTCCGGACACATACTCCTATTCGGAAAAGAACATGAGACCTACCATTCTGGTGGTGGCACTGCCGTTGATCGTCGGCGGCTGCTCATCCATGCCTCCCACTGACGTTCCCACGCCGGACGAAGACCTTTTCTCGACGGCACGGTCGATCCAATATCGCACTCCGCTCACCGGATATGTCGCACGCCAACCCGCCGATCCGAAACAGTGGAAAAGGCAAAACGAGTTGCAGTCTCCTTCAAAAGGAGATGCATCATGACGCTCAGCCTCAAGAACGCGGCCCTCCTCATGCTCCCGATTATTCTCGGCGGATGCATATCCACCGAATATGCAAAACGGGATGCGGGTTTCGAGACGGTCGCCAATATCGCAGGCGCCGCGACTGCCAAGCATGCCGTATGGATACAGAACAAGCTTCAGGCGCAGGCCGTTTCCGACGAGGTAAAGGGCTTGATCGGCAAGCGGCCCCTGGATGCCGAGACCGCCGTCCAGATCGCCCTGCTTAACAACAAGGGGCTGCAGGCAGCCTATGCGGATCTCGGCGACAGCGCCGCCGACGCCTGGCAATCGACCATGCTGATCAATCCCAAGGTCTCGATTGGAACCAGTGGTTTGGGAGCCCCGGAACTGGAGGCCTTCAAGACCATTGAAGGCATGATCGCCACGAACATTCTGGCTTTGGCTACCCATAAGAAGAATGTCGAGATTGCCGGCACTCGGTTCCGGCAGGCGAGGCTGGGAGCTGCAGTCGCGACCTTAAAACTGGCTGCAGATACCCGCCGCGCTTGGATCAACGCCGTCGCCGCGGCAGAGAATGTGGGGCAGCTCCAGCGTGCTCAGCTTGCCGCGGATGCGTCCTCCGAGCTGGCATCCAAGCTTGGCGAAACCGGCGCGATGACCAAGAGCTCGCAAGCCCGCGAGCATGTGTTCGCAGCGGAACTTGCGGGGCAGACGGCTCAGGCTCGACTGGCGGCCAGGCTGAGCAAGGAAGAGCTGACGCGGCTGATAGGGCTATGGGGCCCTTCGACCGACTATCAGATACCCAACAGGCTTCCTGCTCTTCCGACGACGCTGATCAAACGAGACACTATCGAAGCCGAAGCGCTTCAAAAACGCGTCGACCTTCAGATGGCAAAATGGGAGCTCGATGCCACCGCCAAATCCTACGGCCTGACGGAGGCCACCCGATATGTGACGGACCTCGAAATCCTGACCGGCTTCGAGACGGAACGGGCAATCGAGGACGGCAAGAAGAAGGTCGAGACAGCCGGCCAGGTCGAGCTGGACTTCGCGATACCGATCTTCGATACCGGCAAGGCCCGCTCGCGAAAAGCCGAGCTGGCCTACATGCGCGCCGCAAACCAGCTTGCGGAAAAGGCCGTCAACGTTCGCTCGGAAGCTCGGTCAGCCTATGAGGCCTATCGATCGAACTACGAGATTGCCAAGCACTATCGCAACAACGTCGTACCGCTCAGAACGAAGATCGAGGAAGAATCGCTCCTGACCTACAACGGGATGATCTCGAACACTTTCGAGCTGCTGACCGACACGCGCGACAAGATCAACTCCATCCTGCTCTCCGTCAACGCCAAGCGCGACTTCTGGCTGGCGGACACCAATCTCATGCCGGCGATTTATGGCGGCGGCTCCGGCGAGGCGGCCGGACCGGGCGAAACCGCGTCGACACCGAATGCCGGCAGCGCAGGACACTTGGGATCCCGAACATGTTCAACAGAAGACAGATCATCGGAGCAGGTGCCGCCCTGCTTTCAACCGCAGCATGGACGAAAACATCGGCAATGGGCCTGCCGGATGCCCCGACAATGGGGTCGGCCGAGATGCAGCCGCCCATCCGTCCCAACTCAGGCCCGGATTATCAGCCGGTCGTCACCTTGAACGGCTGGACGCTTCCTCACCGCATGAACAATGGCGTCAAGGAATTCCATCTGGTTGCCGAGCCGGTGGAACGCGAGATGGCGGACGGCATGACGGCCTATCTCTGGGGCTACAACGGTCAATCGCCAGGACCGACGATCGAGGCGGTCGAAGGTGACCGGGTTCGCATCTTCGTCACCAACAAGCTGCCGGAACACACGACCGTCCACTGGCACGGCATGATCCTGCCGTCCGGAATGGATGGCGTCGGCGGCCTCACGCAGCCCCACATCCCCGTCGGCAAGACATTCGTCTACGAGTTCGATCTCGTGAAGTCGGGGACGTTCATGTATCACCCGCATTCGGATGAGATGGTTCAGATGGCCATGGGCATGATGGGTTTCTTCGTCATCCACCCCAAGGACCCGAAGTTCATGCCGGTCGACCGCGACTTCGTGTTCCTGCTCAATGCCTACGACATCGATCCGGGTTCCTATGTACCTCGGGTCATGGAAATGACCGATTTCAACATGTGGTGCTGGAATAGCCGGGTCTTTCCCGGCATCAGCCCACTGGTGGTTTCCAAAAACGACCGTGTTCGCGTCCGCGTCGGCAATCTGACGATGACCAATCATCCGATCCACATGCACGGTTACGATTTCGAGGTCACCTGCACGGATGGCGGTTGGGTCAGGCCCGAGGCACGCTGGCCGGAGGTCAGCATCGACATCCCCGTCGGTGCGATGCGGGCCTACGAATTCGACGCCAAATATCTCGGCGACTGGGCGATCCATTGCCATAAATCGCATCACACGATGAATGCGATGGGCCACGACATCCCGACCTTCATCGGCGTCGACAAAAGGGGAGTGGCGGAGAAGATCCGCAAGCTCCAGCCCGAATATATGCCCATGGGCACCAAGGGCATGGCCGACATGGGTGCAATGGAAATGCCCATCCCTGAAAACACCATCCCCATGATGACCGGTTGGGGTCCGCACGGCCCCATCGAGATGGGCGGAATGTTCTCCGTCGTCAAGGTCCGCGAGGGCGTCTCCGCGGACGATTACTCCGATCCGGGCTGGTACGAAAACCCAGCCGGAACGCAGGCTTGGGAATGGACCGGCGAAGTGCCGGACGCGACCAAGATCAAAGACGCCAAAACGCAGATCACGCCCAAGCCCACAAAGGGCTGAGCGCTGCTATCTCCCATCGCACACATAAGGATCTACCCATGAAGAAATATGCATTCGCGCTCGTGTTCGCCACCCTGGCCGGCCATGCGGTCGCCTCTGGCAGTCACGCCGGCGGCCATGACGAAAAGATGGCCGTCGGCGAGGCCGGCGATAAGGCCAAGGCGACACAGACCATCCGCGTCACGATGAAAGAGACGGACGACGGCAGAATGATCTTCACCCCTGATGTCATCAAGGTGCGCAAGGATCAGACCGTCAGAATCTCGCTCAAGAATGCCGGAACCGTCGACCACGAGTTCGTGCTTGATCAGCAGGACAAGATTCTCGAGCACAAGGTGCAGATGGAGAAATTCCCGGAAATGGAACACGCCGACGCCAATTCGATCCGGCTCTCTCCCGGTCAATCCGGTGACATCATCTGGAAGTTTACGACGGATGGCCAGTTCAAGTTCGCTTGCCTCGTGCCGGGTCACTACGAGGCCGGCATGCATGGCGATGTCATGGTCGCGGCGAAATAACAATTGAACGGAGGAACGAAGATATGAGAATCGCAATCACGACCGCTATTGCCACCTTGCTCTTGCTGAGCGCAGCCTCTGGGACATTTGCTCAGGAATTCACCAAGGGCGTGGTCAACAAGGTCGATGCCAAGGCGAAGAAGGTTACCATCAAGCATGAGGATCTGAAGAACCTCGATATGCCGGCAATGACGATGGTCTTCCGCGTTGAAGACCCCGCGCTGCTGCAAAAGCTCAAGGAAGGTGCAGCCATCGAGTTCGTTGCCGAGCGCGTGAACGGCAAGCTCGTCGTCACTCAGGTTAAATGATCGAAGACGCCGCGCCTGGGTATCCCGGGCGCGGCAGACCGGTTCGTCAAAATTTGACATTCCAATGTGAGCTGTAATTTATTCGAGTATTATCCGGCCAATATTGGTTTCGCAGCAATAAACGGAGTGCTCCACGGTTCTCCATATGCTTTGTTGTCTGCAACTTTCTCGAACGACAATTGTGAGATCAACATGAAACATTCGATTGGCATGCTCGTCTTCGCGATATGTATTGCGCCTGCCGTTGCGGAGGCAGGGGCTCCCTCCGTTGCCGCAAGCTGTGAGTCACTTCAAACGGCCATTCGTCAGCGTGGAGCTGTGGTTATTCATTACTCATCTCCACGCGGCGTCCCATTGTTTGACAGATTTGTCGATGGCCCGGATCGCTGCCCAAGCAAGCTTACCGAGCGCCTTGCCCTGAACTCCGCTGGCGGACGCCCATGCCAGTTACAGGTTTGTGATCCGTCGAATGACCTGCGCCCCTAGGCGCAGAGTGTATTGCCTGCGAGTTGACGGCGAAGATTGACCGAAGATCGATCGCAGGTGAATTGGTGTGACTTCCGGAAACTCAGAAAGCGTGCGCCAAGGCAATCTCCAGGCCGGCTTGCCGGCTGTCATCCGATCAGGCCAATCAGCCTGTGTAGGATGCTGCGAATACAACTGAATTTTGAAAATTAGATACTATCGGCAGGTAAGATAATTATTTCTGCGCGAAATATAAACTTGCTTATTCTTGCATGACGAGCAAATATAGGGCGGATTTCGGCATTGCAGGAGAAGGGCAATGAATCGGATCTTCTCAATCAATCCCGAGGATGCGTGGCCGGACTTTCCGCCGAGATCTTACGCTCGCCTCGACCATCACGAGCCGGACGACTTAACGACGGCGCAAGAGGCCGTTTTCTCGTTTGACGCCGTCGATGCTGGCTGGTTCGGATTTCCGCTCAATGAACGGATGGATTTGGGAAAGCCCGTTGATACGCGCGACGAGATGCGCGATTTCTGGTCACAATTGTTTAAAGGTTACCTTGGCCCCCCTAAAGACCCCTTCGATGAAATGCCGATATACAACATCGAGGTAACGTCGAAGAAGGGTGATCGATATTGGGACGTCCTGATCGCTATCGGGGAAGAGGATTGGCTCGATATCGAGCTCGGTGACACAGGACGTTTTCCCGTCGATGTCTACGGATCTCTACTGGCAGCCCCAGTTATAGCGCACCTGCTCGCTTTGTTGCAGGTTACGGGCGATACGGCGGCGGCACTGTCGAATGCATTCGACGTGGATGCGTGGCCTGACGCTGCCGATGGGGACGTTGACGCTATTCTGTCCGGTGTCGGTACGATCGACATGCTTGCGATGTATGATATCGGGCAGGGCAGCGCTATCGGTCTGCTTGATAGTTCCGAGACCGCCCGGCTGTATTTCGACCTCGGCGCGGGCGCCTATGGCAATCGTCAAACACGACCAAGGCCGCTTCGGTTTTGCTGGCGCGGTTCTCCCTCGATTGTCCTGTCGCACTGGGATACCGATCATTGGGCCGGGGAAAACAGCGATCATGGAGCAAGGGCAAGAAAATGGCTTGCGCCGCGCCAATATAATCTGGGGCCGCGCCATCACGCATTTGCTCACCGCATCCTCAAGAATGGTGGCACGCTCCATATCTGGTCCGGAGCGCCGGGGAAGGTACGGTCGATCAGCAACGGCCCTGGGCAGACCCTATCGATCAAGCGCTGCAGCGGCACCACGCGAAACGGCAGCGGGATCGCCTGCTACCTTGACGACGATAACTATCAGGCCAGCTGGCTTTTGACGGGCGACGCAGGCTATAGCGAGATCGGCGCCGGCCCGGCTTTTACCTTGACGGCGCTGACGGTCCCTCATCATGGCGCCGATATGAGCCATAAGGGTGCGCCTCCCGCTGCGATGGCTCTGCATGCAAGGCTGTTCTACAGCTTTGGGCCGGACAACAAGCACGGAAAGACGTCGATCAGCCACCCGACGGCGGTCGCGGTCACCGCACACGACGGTGCCGGATGGAGACACGGAGCATGGTCGCTCACCACACCGGCGCAGGTCGTCGCGGGCGGCGATGTTCTGGCAACGGCGTCTCACTCGAACGGGGCGAATTTGGCAGTGCATCTTGAAAGCGCCGTCGCCGGCTGGACGGCTGCGCCGGCAGTACCATTGAGCACCGTACCATGTGTCTCGGCATGTGGCACAAAGCATGGCTGCACGAGCAACGTCATCCAGGCTTGATGATCGCCTTATATCACTTTGATCCTGTTTTCTGAGTGTTCACCGGTAGGTTTGGGAGGGGCGCTTGGCTTTTTTCGATGACAGCGAATTGAATGAGCTCAAGATCGAAAGGATGATCTTCCATCTGGTCGGGCCGAAGAACGGCCTGGTCAAACTGGAGGAAGTCAATCCCGGCGAGTTCGAGAGTTTCTTCATCGACCGCATCAGGTCTGTGAATGGTGGCTTACCCTATGCTTTTTCGGATGCATCTTCGACGCGCGATCGTCTTGGCCGCATCGCATCGAACGGCGGGCTCTTCCAGGAGGAAAGCGAAAAGCTGGCCGAGGATTTTCAAAGCCATCATGGCGGGACCGCGGCTGAAGGTGCGATTTTGCTATTTGTCCTGAAGGCAAAAGCAACGCGATCGTTCGCGCTTCTCAAATATGACGATGAAACAGTTGTCGCCTACGACCTGAAGGATGGCAGTGGCGGTCGAAAGACGGTCAGCCTTGAAGCCATTCAGCGAACTTTCGTCCAGAACAAGGCGGCGCTGCAAAAGGCGGCCCTCATCAAACTCACGGACAAGGGTGGCGAGCTAACGGTGCTGGACAGGCGCAACCAGCAAAAGGTCGCGCAATATTTCGAAGCCTTTCTTGGCGCGCGCCAGACGTTGAGCGATGCGGAGCTGACGAAGAAGCTCGTGGATGTGACGCGCAAGGTGATCGGCGATAATCCCGAGCTCGTTGATGGCGAGGTGGTCAAGGAATTGACCAAGCGGACCTACGACGCTGCTTCGGGTGGCGGCAGGATCGATAGCGAAGATCAGCGGTCGTTTCTCGAGACAGTCGTCGGGCACAAGCTTGCGGACGACAACACCTTGCTCGGCAAGTTCAACCGTGCCCTCAGCGTCGAGCGAATCTCAGGGGTACCGATGAAGCTTGTTCCCGATCAGGTGAAGGGACCAAAGACCCTGTACTACAAGACCGCAAACGGTATCGAGATCCGGGTTCCGAACGAATTCCGCGCGCTGATCGAAAAGACCGACGACGGCATGATTGTCATCCATGACAAGCTGGTGGTTGAAACCGATGACCCCAACTGAGATCCTCGATCTTATTCTTCGCACGCGTCCGACGAAGGAGGTCGAAGAGCACGCGGAGCTGATCACCATCAGGGCAAGACTTGATGATGCGGGTTTGCGTGCAGACTGGCAGAGGTTGCGCGCCAATATTCCTGCCTTTCTCAGCTCCGTCACCATCAGGCGAGAGGGGACGGACACCGCCCTCAATGACGACGAGGTGCCGCTTGCGAACACGGTTTTCGCCATTACGCTCAACAAGGCCATGGATGCCGCCGTTCTCCGGCTTTTCTACGGAAAATCCTTGATCAGCCCGGCAAAAAACCTGGATAGTTGCCTTCATGTGTGCGTTGCAGACCTGACCGCGGATCAGGCATTCACCTCCTATGGTGCGAGGTTTCAGCCTTGGACCGAGCAGCCTCCAATCCCATTCGATCAGGCGACGGAATTTCCCAATCCTCGAAGTATAAGTCATGATGCCAGCAGCGTAGGGCTCGTGCCCGGGGACATACGCCCGTGGCTGCTCCAGGATCATCCGCAGCAATCCTCGCCCACCTTCGCGGCCTGGCGCTTGTTGGCGGCTCCCCGACTGATGGCGGCGCTTTCAGACCAGGTTTACAAGGACGCTGCCAGCACGGTCTATCAGCTTTCCGGTCCGCCCAGTCGAAAGGTCAGCGCCTCCGCTGCCGAGTTGGTTGTGCTTTTTGAGCGGCTTAGTGACGGTGTGCTTTGGGTGTTTACAGGCGGTGAAAGGGACACGGAGACCCGTCACGTGCTGCTCGCGGCGGAGTGGGCGCGCAGCTATCGTCAAGGGGCACTCGCCGCATTCGGAGACGGGAGTCTTGAATCCGCGAAGGCAGCCTACGCGGCCTATGTAAAGGCCGGCAGCAAGGAAACGTTGAAGGCGCTTGCCGACTTGCGCAAGACAGTCGTGGACGAAGCGCAGAAAGCGACCCAGCGAGCGCAGGATATGACGGGCGCATTGTGGAAGGATCTAGCCGTTGCGACAACGCCCTTCGTGATCAAGATTCTCTCCGACGCCTCGAGGACGCCCAACACCTGGATTGCTGGCCTATTTGCCATTGGCGCCGCTGCGTTCCTGATCTTGTCGTTTCGCGTCCAGACATTCGTGAACGGCAGCTACTTCGCAGGCCAGGACAAGGCCCGTACAATATGGACCCTGCGATTGAACCAGGTGCTCACGGCCTCTGAAATCGAGGAGTTCAGCGAGACGCCGATCCAGAAGAGCGTGTCGGACTATAATCGGGTTCGGAAAATTGTCGGCACAGTCTGCGGCGCGCTTGTTGTCATCCTTATCATTTTCGGTGGTTTTCAGTTCTATACGGCGGCAACCATGAAGGCATCGCCGAGCGGCGGCGCAACGAATGCAAAGCAGGGCCAATCGCAGACCTCGACCGCAACCGGGTCGACGCAAACAGGTTCCGGCGCTGCCAACACGCCTGGAAGTCCTCAAAAGCCTGCGCCGGTTCCCAATGTGCCGGGAGCCACGCCACCATGAGCCGGAGCTTTGGTCCCTACGGGCGCGGCGACGTCCAAGGCAGCAAGTCAGTTGGCTGCTGCAAAGACTGCAGCCAGATGAAACTTTTGTTAAACCCAACAATTGTCATTGCTCTTGGTTGCAGAGCGAATATCGTAAATCCAGTCTAAGGTAGTGATGGAGGGTGACAGCAGCCAAGGAGGGATGAAATGGCGCCTGTCAAAATATTGATCATGCGGCATGCCGAAAAGCCCGGCGACCAGGCCGATCCAAATCTGGCGCCTGAAGGTCAGGATCGGGCTAAAGCCCTTGTCACCTGGTATCCTGAAACCTTTGGTCCCCCCGATTTCATATTCGCCGCAGCCATATCGAAACACAGCGAGCGACCCGTTCAGACGGTGCAGCCTCTCGCCGATGCCTTGGGCCGCGAATTGTACACACCTTATGCCGATGAGAACTATGCTGCCTTGGCCGAGGCGCTGCTTTCCGAGCGTAAATTTGACGGCGGCACGATCCTGATCTGTTGGCATCATGGTCATATTCCCGGATTGATGCAGGCGCTTGGCGCGCCCGAGGGAAGCTATCCCGATCCATGGGTGCCGACCGTGTTCAATCTGGTTCTTGTCGCTGATTTCCGCGATGGCGTGCCCACTGTCTCGGACGTGTCCGAACCATTCTAGTCTGATCTTAACAGGCCTTCGCAGCCTTCAGCAGCCGCGCATGTGAGACGAGCATCACCTTCTTTACAACGAAACGAGGGGATTGAGATGGCTTTTGCGAACACAGGTACCAACGGCAGCCTTGCGGTAAAGCTCTGGCGAGGCGAACGCATGTGTCTCATCGGGATGGACGTTACCGACCCCGAGGACGATTTCGTCGGCTTCGCGATCGAAGTGAAGAGTCCGGGTTCGGCCGATTATGCTGCCCTGAAGAACCGCTTGAATTTTGACTACAATACCCCTGGAGGGAAGGGCGTGGACGGCTTCCGCAATTTTCCGTCGACCTCTGCGCCCTTCCAGAAGTTCCGCTGGATCGATTTTCCCTATGATCCAACGGATGGCGACTATCTTTATAGGGTGACCAAGATGCACATGAACGCCGCCGGCGCATTGCGCAGTGGCGATCAGGTCGCCGACCTTCCGATCTCGCTCGACCACATGACGTACAGCGATTATCTCGACGTCGGTTTCACCCGCAACTTCGCCTCCTCGCAGGCCTATGCCGATAAATTCGGCAACAATCCGAATGTAATCCCGAGCGATCCTGATCAGGGCCTGACATTTACGAAGCTGCAGGGCGACGTCTACCAATGGCTCGGCTTCGAAGCCTATGACCTCATATTCGGTCTGTTGGACGAGGTGGTGAACGATCCCAATCTCGCCATCGATGTCTTCGCCTATGATTTCAACGAACGCGACATCGTTGCCAAACTTGAGAGTTGCGGTGCCCGGGTTCGCGCCATCATAGACGATTCGGGATCACACAAGCCAGCAGGCAGCGCTGAATCGCAGGCGGCTGCGCGCCTCGCCGCCTCGGCCGGGTCGAATGCCGTAAAACGGATGCATTTCAAGACCTTGCAGCACAACAAGGTTTTTGTCGTCCGGCGCGGCAGCCAACCCATCAAGGTGCTGTTCGGCTCCACCAATTTCAGTTACCGCGGTCTCTACATACAGGCAAACAATGCCCTCGTCTTTCATTCGAGCGACGCGGCCGAGCTGTTTGGCCGTGCTTTCGATCTGACCTTCCAGGGATTGGCGGCCTTCAGCCAGGACAGCATAAGCAGCAAGTGGAACCTCGTTCAGGCCGCCGGCATGCCTGCCGCGCATTTCTGCTTCTCGCCGCACAAGTCGAGCGATCTGTCGCTCAGTCCCGTGGGTGCGGCGATCGACCAGGCGTCGTCGTCGGTGTTCTATGCGATCGCCTTCCTCAATCAGATTCGCTCGGGCTCGGTGCGCCAGGCGGTCGATCGGCTGATGGGCAAGGACGTGTTCAGTTATGGCATTTCCGATAAGGAAGGGGGGCTCGAAATCCGCAAGCCCGACGGCACTGTCGGCCTGGTGGATTTCAGCTATCTCGCAAGCCACGCGCCGGAGCCCTTCAAGACCGAATGGGGTGGTGGAAACGGCATTCATCAGCATGACAAGTTCGTCGTGACGGATTTCAACCTGCCGACCGCCAAGGTGTTCACCGGATCGTCCAATCTGTCGCCGAGCGGCGAAACGGGCAATGGCGACAATCTTGTCATGATCGAGGATCAGCGGGTTGCGACATCCTACGCCATCGAGGCCCTGCGGATATTCGACCATCTGCATTTTCGTGCCGCAATGCAGGGTTCGGGCGCGCCCAACAGCTTGACGCTCGCGCGACCCCCGGCTGCCGGGCAAGATGCCTGGTTTCGTCGCTTCTACACGGCGGGTTCTCAAGCCGCAAAGGATCGTCTTCTCTTCTCGCATTGAAGACTTGATGATCCTGGTCGCGGCAATTGCCTGCCCCGACAACGAGGCGATGGTCCATGAACCTTATTGATGCGTTGCCCCTTTCCACCGAGGGGCGATTGCAAGTCTCGCCCCCTACGGGCGCACCTACCCGGTTAAGCAATCTCGGTGACGACGTATCGAACGAACTGGTCAGCTGGGGTTACGCGATGTGCGATCTAAGTGTTCGCGCAAAATACAAAGGGCCGGTATTGCGGAGTGTCCCCGCCTGGCCCTTCCCAAAGACGGCATAATTGTTTTCAAGAGCTTGGATGACCCATCGCCTGTGCATGGGTGCGTCCGACGACACTGCTGGGGGTGTAGTCTCGTCGGACGCGGCACTGGCCGGGTTGGGGGTGGCATCCGACCCGGTAGCGTTTATTCTACCATCTACTAGAAGTTTATTTAACCCACCCGAACGGGCAGTCATGAGGCCATCCTAGCCACCCATGGGCAGGATGCACCTGTCGTGTTGCGAGTAGAATAGCATCCAGTCGTTGTGTCCACGCTAATCAAACGCGCGCAGTCGTCGTAACACCCGCCTATTCGAAGAATGCATCGTCAAGGCAGTCCTATTTCTTGGCCAGTCATTCAAAAGCCACAAAACTGAAGAGGCTCGCAGAGGTGCAAACGGATCGAGTATGATCCCTGGCACCTGTTGCTCGGCATGTCTCTGAGACAGCATTTGCGCCCCAAAAGCTGCGCTTGCCGGGAACCTACCTATCCATAAGGACCTGAATGAGAAGGTTCGCCGCAACCAAAGCAAATCTGCGAGGTTCAATGCGATGTATTCCATCCAAGACCGTGTTCCAGTTTCCATTGTTATTGCGAACTACAATTACGCCCGCTTTCTCCGGCGCAGCATCGATAGTGCGCTGGAGCAGAATTACGACGATACGGAAGTCATTGTCGTCGATGATGCTTCAACGGACGACACGGCCGATGTCGTTGCGTCCTATGGCCCGCGAATCAAGACCCGTCTGCGGGAAGTGAACGGCGGGCATGCCGCTGCGTTCAACACCGGCTTTGCATCGAGCAGCGGCAAGATCGTGCTGTTTCTCGATGCCGATGATTATCTCTATCCAAACGCCATATCCGAGGTCGTCGACGCTTGGGAAGAGAAGACTGCCCAGATGCAGTTCAGGCTGCATATCGTCGATGAACATATGCACGTGAAGGATGTGTTTCCGCCTTCGGAGCTGCCGTTTGATTCCGGTGACGTCACCCCGAAGCTGCTGCGGAAGGGGCGCTATCAGACGACCGTCACGAGCGGTTTGGCGTTCAAGCGCTCGGTCCTGGACAGGATCATGCCGGTTCCGGAGCAGGATTTCAGGCAAGGGGCCGACGGGTATCTGGCAACCGTCGCGCCGCTGCATGGGGACGTCACATCGATCGACGACTGCCTTGGCGCCTACCGCATACATGGAGCCAATCATTCGGTCTTCGCCGAAAAGCTCGGCCAACGCGCGCGCTGGCGCATACAGCATGATTTTCATCGGCTGGAAGCCTTGTCGGATCAGGCAACGGAGATCGGCTTGGAGGTGCCGCCGGATATCGGGCTCCGCGATCCCGTTCATTTGGAAGAGCGTTTGGCATCCCTTTGCATCGATCGGGACCAGCACCCCATAACCGATGATTCCAGGTTCTCCTTGGCGACTGCCGGGGCGGTCGCAAGTCTGGAAATGAAGACATCCCTACGACGTCGTGCGATGCAGGCAGCCTGGTTTCTTTCAGCAGGCATCCTGCCTCGCCGCATGGCGAAAGCCGTTCTGTCCTGGAAGCTTGTCGCCTCGTCGAGACCTAAGTTCCTTTTGCGCCTTTCGAAAATCATCCGGTCTGCCATGGGATAGAGCGGCTTCAGGCCCTCAGACTTAGGAAATGGTCATTTTGGCGACCACGAAAATCCTCTCCGCTCTTCGGGCAACCCGCGAACTCCGGGGTCTATTGACATTGTTGAATCATACAGGCGTTGCCAGGCTGCAATCAGGGAGAGCTGAATGGGAAAAGGGACGCTTGATCTTCGCATCATCCGTTTGGAGGATGCGCCTCAGATACGACTGTTTGTGACGAAGAGGTTCACCTCTGTCGGCAACGACGAAAGTGGGGGGACTTTGGAATTGAGGGAAACTTACGGCCGTACTGCGGAAGCTACCTGTAAGGCGCCTCGAACGGCTGCGCTCTCGAAGCTTGGCTGTCCAGCTCCAGTCCAAAGCAACGAAGACCTCGAAGATTAAATAGAGTGGCCAATACGCAATCTTTCCCTAATGGAGAATATTGCCTGCGAATAATACAACCAAAGAAAAGCTTTTTGCAAATAACATATTGTGCTGATTGCATTGAATACATTATGATATTCTTAATTAGATTGGTTATCGTAAAGTAAAATTTAACTAAAAACTCATTATAAATCTTCAACGCGGTGCGCGTCTTATGGAGATGGATAATGAGAAAAGCCATACTTGCTGCTTTCGTGATGGCGATATCCGCCTCGACTGCAAGCGCACAGACGATCGGCGTGTCGATGTCCGGTCTGGATAAATTCAGAACCGCATTGCTCAACGGAGTCCTTTCGCAGGGAAAGACGATTCCTGGGCTGAAACTTGTCGTGCAGAACGCCAAGGGCGACAACGAGGCTCAGAAGGCGCAGATCCAGCAGTTCATAGCCGATAAGGTCGACGCCATCATCCTGGCCGTTTCCGATGGCGACCTCGGCCCGCAGATGACCAAGCTTGCCGCCGATGCCCATATTCCGCTGGTCTATATCAACAACGTCCCCTCGAACCTGTCGGATCTCCCGGAAAACCAGGTCGTGGTCGCGTCAAACGAAGCGGAATCGGGAACCATGCAGACGAAGGAAGTCTGCTCGCTCCTGAAAGGCAAGGGACGCGTCGTGGTGCTGATGGGCGAACCCTTCCACGCAGCCGCGCGGGCACGCACTCAGGACATCGACAATGTCATCGCCACGCCTGATTGCAGAGGTCTCCAGATCGTGGAGCGGCAGGCGGCCTATTGGTCGAGCGACTACGCCGATCAGCAAATGCAGGAATGGCTGTCGGCTGGCGTGAAGTTCGACGCTGTTATCGCCAATAACGACGAGATGGCGGTCGGCGCGATCCGTGCCATGAAGCGAAACGGCATGTCGATGAAGGACATCGTCGTCGCAGGCGTCGATGCGACCGATGATGCGCTGGCGGCGATGCAAGCGGGCGATCTGGATGTCACCATCCTTCAGAGTGCCTCCGGGCAGGGCGCTGCAGCGGTCGATGCTGCAATCAAGCTCATAAGCGGGCAAAAGGTGGCACGAGAAAACAACGTGCCCTTCGAACTCGTCACGCCCCAGAATATCGCCCAATACTTGCCGAAGACCCAGTGAGCAAACGAGGATTATGATGTTGCGCTTTTGGAATAAACTTGGCATCCGCGCGCAGATAACGGCCGGTTTCCTGCCGCTGATCCTGCTCATGAGCCTGCTCTCGGTCAGTGCGATTTCCGGCATGGACGGACTTTCGTCCATCTTCTCTTCCTACCGCAGCACTGCCGGCCAGAGCCTTGCTATTTCCGACTACAGCAATCAGTTGCACGAAATCCAGATGTCGGTGGAAGCTTTCCGATCCACCCCGACGCAGGATGTCGTGAGCCGGTTCCGTGCCGGGGTTAAGGCATTTGCCGCCGACGACCAGCGCTTTGCCGAAAACAACGCTCTGCAGACAGGAATGGCAAGCATCCGCCAGGATGTTGCGGCCTATGGCACGGCCTTCGAGCAGATCGTCTCCCTGCATGCAAGGCGCGAAGCCTTGATCTCCAAGGTTACCGAGTTCGGCCCCTGGACCAGTATCGCGCTCAATGACGTCATGCGCAGCGCATGGCGGCAGAACGACGTCGCTCTCCTGCATGCGACCGCCGCAACGCTCGAGGCCTTGAATCGCAGCCTCTATTTCTCGGAGCGCTTCATCTACTCCGGTGATCTAGCATCTTACGACATCGCGCAATCGGCGCTGAACGACGCGATGGCTTTGAACGACACCGCCGCCAAGGTGGCAAAGGGTGAACTGCAGCATAAGCGCGTTCTGGGTGCTGGTCAGTTGATGCAGAACTACACGAGCCGTCTTGGCGACGTGAGGGATATCTTGCTGCAGACCAACAAGATCCGTGCGAGCGAACTAGATGTTCTGGCACCGAAAATCGCAACGGGCTTCCAGAATCTGCAGGCCACGGTCATCGATGGACAGAAGACGCTCGATGGCTCGGTCGAGACGACGGTTGCCTCCGCCACGCGCTCGACACTCATGTTCAGCGGGCTGCTGATCGTGATTGGCCTCGTGCTCGCCTATTTCGTCGGTCAGCTGATTTCCTCGGCCGTGCGCAATATGGCGCAGACGATGGAGCGGCTTGCTCGCGGCGACGACACAATGGTGGTCGACGGTACCGAGCATCGTCATGAGCTCGGCGCCATGGCGCGCTCGCTGAAGGTCTTCCAGGAGACGGGACGCGGCAAGCTCATGGCGGAAGCCAATGCCGAACGGGCTCGCCTTGCGGCCGAAGAAGAGCGCCTGCGCCAGGAAGCCGAGCGGCTTGCCGATGCGCAGGTGATGGAGCACGCCTTCCAGCAGATCTCTCTGGGTCTCGATGCACTTTCGAAGGGCGACCTTACCGTGCGTGTCGGCGAGGTTGACGGTCGTTACGTCCGTATTCGGGATCACTTCAACAACTCGGTCTCCAGTCTGGAAGAGGCTCTCGATTCCGTCATCCGCGCAGTCGGCACGATCAAATCTGGCCTTTCGGAAATCTCGACGGCCTCCAACGATCTTGCCCGCCGCACGGAACAGCAAGCTGCCTCGCTTGAGGAAACGGTGGCTGCCCTCGGCGATGTGACGCGCGGCGTCAATGGCACGGCGGAGGGGGCAAGTCATGCTCAGAACGCGGTGGCGACCGCGCGCGCCAATGCCGAGAACGGCGGGGCGATCGTCGCCCGTGCGATCGCGGCTATGACGGAAATCCAGAGTTCATCGTCCAAGATCGGCAATATTATCGGCGTCATCGACGAGATCGCCTTCCAGACCAATCTTCTTGCCCTCAACGCGGGTGTGGAAGCCGCGCGAGCCGGCGAGGCGGGGAAGGGTTTTGCCGTTGTCGCCCAGGAGGTGCGTGAGCTCGCCCAGCGATCGGCCAGTGCCGCGAGAGAGATCAAAGCGTTGATCTCGACCTCTTCCGCGCAGGTCAAGGCAGGCGTGGAACTCGTCGGCGAATCCGGAACGTCGCTTGCGCAGATCGTCGAGCAAGTCAGCGCGATGAGCAGCACGGTTGCGGAAATCGCGGTTGCCGCGCGTGAACAGGCTGCCAGCCTGAGAGAGGTCTCGGCCGCCGGCGATCAGATGGACAAGGTCACTCAGCAGAATGCAGCCATGGTGGAGGAAACCACGGCGGCTGCCCAGAGCCTGACGCAGGAGACGGAAAACCTCGCGGACCTGGTGCAGCGGTTCAAGACACGCAGTGCCGCTGTCCCCGGGTCCCGTCTCTACGCATTGGCATCCTAACGTCGGCGCCAAGAGCCTTCGATCATGCGGCCGGGCTGAAACATGTTTCAGCCCGGCCGCATTCGTTCGTGCATCGAGGCGTGGTTGGCCGCCTCACGACCGCACGGGCGCCGAGGTTGCCGACGTCATCAAGTCCCCAAATGTCGATGCGATCCTGATCGCGACGCCGGCACCAAGCCATGCCGATCTCATAGAGGCAGCCGCGAGAGCCGGGCCGGCGATCGTTGACTAGCACCCGGCAACCCAGCCTCTTTGGGTGCGATTGCCCGCTCGACGATGTCACGATTGAGACAGGGGAAGCGTTCAATCGAGCTTCGCCAATTTGACGTTTGCGGTATGACTTTCGACCACAGGCCCTGTGCAGCTCACGATGAACGTGGGAAGTTTCCCGCCCGGTCTTGGGCGCTTGTTTGGTTTTGCATGGCCGGCCTATTTGTTTTTTCAGCGCTCACGATTAAAGCTTGGGCGGAGACGATCCATTCTGAGGGCATGACGGCCTTGGTCGATAATGAAACGATGCTACAGGTTGCGCAGTTGATGGAAGCTGCGGGGGTGCTGGTTGCGGTCTACGACCAGGATGACCGTGTTCGCTTTACCAACCGCGCGTTTCGCTCGGCGTGGTTCATAGAGGAGGATGAGTATCCGCTATGGCCAGAGCTCATGCGGCGCAACTTCCATGCTGGTCGCGGGACGATCATCAAGACCGACGATTTCGAGAGCTGGTTGCTGACAACGCTGGCCAGGCGCGGCAAGAGCGGGTTTCGGGCATTCGAGACGGATCTCCATGACGGCCGCTGGCTTTGGATGACGGAGACCATGCAGCCCAGCGGCTGGATGTTGTGTGTTGCAAGCGACATCACCTCCATCCGGTCCGATGAAAGAACACTCCGGCAAGATCGCGACTTCGCGCTCAAGGCTTCACAGACAGACGAATTGACAGGGATTCCCAGCCGGCGGTTCGTCATGTCCAAGCTTGACGAGCTGGTGCGCAGTCATGGCGGTGTTGCGGAGCCGGTTGGATGTCTTGCCGTGCTGGACCTCGACAATTTCAAATACATCAACGACCGCTTCGGCCACGCTTTTGGCGACTTGATCCTGAAGGATTTCGCCATCACGCTGCAAAGACTGGTCCGCAGGACGGATATTTTCGGGCGGGTCGGCGGCGAAGAGTTCGTTCTCATTCTTCCGAACACGACCCCGGACGAGGCGGAGGTGATCGTCCATCGTATGCTGCTCGCGGTGCGGCAGTCACGGCCGCTACCTGAGCACGCTGGTTTTCGCTATACGTTTTCCGCCGGTATTGCCTGTGCCGTGGGTGGCGACGATGTCGGTGAGCTCTACCGAAGAGCCGATCTCGCACTTTACGCCGCCAAAATGAAGGGGCGCGACCAGATCAGTATCGAACCGGATGCGCATCCTGCTCGGGCGGCGAGGCCATCGTAGTCGTTCGCCGGTGTGTGGAAAAATCCATCCGATTCATGGCTGTGATTTACGCCCAATCCGACGGAGATTCGTCCTTTGCCGCCGCGAAGGAAACGTACTCCCTGAAGCTCGAAGGCTTGGCGGACAGGTGCCGGCGCTTCGTTTCGATCCTTTGCAGTGGAAATTTCCATTCGGCGGATCGCCGGGAACGAGATGTCGGCTTTCCTTGCCAATTGTGACCTGGACCAAACCGGCATCGCGCGCAGCCCGGACCTGCGCAGGGTCGAGGCGCTCTTCTCCCATGCACTACATTGAGCTGATCCGAAAAGCGGACGTCGCCCTCAATGCCCGGAAGCGATCTGACAGACAGCAAATATGCTTCTATGATCCAGAGCAAGACCGCGTTGGCGCAACGAAAACCGCCCATGCGCTCTCCGCTTCAAAAAGAACTGTAAGAAGAGAAAATCGCAGAGGCTGACCTTTGTCACGGGCAAGCTCAAGTCTCCGCCGCAGTCGGGTGTCCATTTGAAATTCTTAGGCTGCATTCACCTGAATGCAGCATAGAATGAAACCGACAAGCGCCGGAATGTCATGAAATTGTAGCGCTGCGCTAGCGGGCCGGCGTCGACCTGCCCAGCGGCTCAAATCTTTTCAAGGCGCAAGATCCGGTGTTGGCGATGACGCATGCCTTGGCTGAGGCCGCTTCGTCTGTCGCCGTATCAAGTTCACGCCGACGATCGCTATCTTTGGCGATGCCACATGGTGGGCAGCAACCAAAGCTCGCCGGCGCGATCAAAGCGTTACTGCACGAGTTCCCGGATCTTGTAGGCAACTTCCGTGCGGTTCGTCGCATTGAGCTTCTTCATGATGTTGCGGATATGAACCTTCACGGTGCTCTCGCAGAGGTCCATTTCATAGGCAATGATCTTGTTTGCCTTGCCGCGCCTCAGCGCCTCGGCAACAACAACCTCGCGCGGTGTAAACAGACTGTCGAGGCAGCAATTCTTGCTCGCGGCGGGAGTAATCGACTCCTTGGCAGCCAGAATGCTGCTGGCGGGCACGAATACACCTCCCGCACGGGCAAGGGCCACGGCTTCCGCTGCGACCTTGACGTCGACACTGGTCGGAATATAGCCGCGGGCACCGCATTCCAGTGCTTGCAAAAGCTGTGCGAGCTCGTCGCTGTCGGCGCCGACGATCACGGGGCTGGCCTTGAATCTCTCCACCAAGGCGCAAATTTTCGTGCTGATTTCGGAGTCGGAAACTTTGCGTCCGCCAATCATGAAGAGAACGGCTGACGGTGCGACCTGCATGTCCCGTATCTGCCATTCCTCGAACGACGCTACGGTGACGATATTCATGCTGTCGTCATAGTCTGTGAGGCTTCTTGATAGGCACTCGCGGTCCAGAGCCCTGGAATCGATCAGAAGGATATAGTCCTCTGATTCTGCCGCGCCGGCGATGCCCGAGGCAACAAACGGCCTCAATGAATCCGGTGTTCGAACTGAAATGATGCGAGCTGCTGTTTCTGAAGCGAATTTCTCATTCGTTAATGACTGTCCGTTCATGGTCGATACCCCCAACCTTTAGTGTGACCCTTATTCTTCTTGTGACCGCCCGAATACTTCTATTCTTTGGATAGCAAAGCCCTTGTCTAAATTTCAGCATTGCTTCTTGCTTCATATTGCTCCCCTCGATCTAGGTTTATCTTATTACAAACTATTACTTTATATATTTTTGCGCGCATTAACATATGTTAATAAAAACTAGGAATATTGAGGTCACGAATTCTTACAACTCGAATACAACAATAATCTTGGCCGACTTGTTCACATCACATGCTTATCAAAATAGGACTCATCGAAATCGACGAGCTCCATGAGGCGTTGACGATCGAGAAACGCAACGACACCGTTGCGGAACGAAAGAAGGCCTGCCTCGCGCAGATCCCTGAGCACACGGTTTATATGTACGGTCGATAGACCGACGGCGTCGCCGATGTCGGCTTGCGTCAATGGGCAGTCGAAGCCGTCGGAATTCCGATGCTGCCGCGAGGCTCCAATCCGGGTCGCCAACTCGAGTAAAAGATAACCGGTTCTCTCCATTGCATCGCGCCGGCCGATATTGGCAAGCCCCTCGGACATACGGGCCTGGCGTCGCATTAATTCTGTGAGGACAACGCGATAGAAAGAGGCGGGCGCTTCGATCTTCGGAAGCGATGTGAAGTCCGGAAAGACTATGACGCTGACATTGGTGATCGCCTGTACCGTCTCGCGTGAGAGCACTGTCAGCGGGGTCGAAACCATGTCGCCGCGCAATACGAATTCGGTGACGATGCGCGTGCCATTCGGCATCATCTTGCTGGAGGCCGCCCATCCCTCCTGGATAAAGAGGAGGCGCGGCGCATCGCTCTCATAATCGCAGATGATGTTACCGGCAGCAAAGGTACGCGGAACGCCACCTAAACTCTGTATATGATCGATCGAGATCTGCGCTGCCATGATATCGGCCCCTCAAACCGAAAGCATATCCTGAACGTTCAAAAAGACCATTCGCAAATATAAATCTCGCTATCCGCGGCAATTTTATATCATATAAAATCAGATGTGTCTTTGATCGAAATCGATCTACAATCATGACCGCGCTGCACTATTATAAGTATATGAAATACACTTTCTGTAAAGAATAAAATAGGATGGTGAACTAGGAAAATCTGAGCGAAGAAACTCACATTAAAGTATTACATGTGGCTGCCTTGATTATACTTTGTGCATGGCCTGCAAGTCATCCCCGATCAGATGTCGGCGCATATTCATGATTCCGGCCTCGGCTTCGGCCACGGTGGTACGATGACGATTCGATTCGATTCCCTCGGACTCCGCGGCTTTCAACAACCAAGCGATATGAGGGGGGGACAATGCTGCGTTGCCGACGAAATATGCCTCTCGCCCGACCGAATTGAAGAAGCCTTCGACCTTCCCGTCCCAGCCCAATCCTACATGCGGAATCCTCAGAGCATAGGCGGCGATACAAGCATGCAGCCTGTGTGCCAGAATAACGTCGGTCGAATGAAGTATCCGGACCAAATCATCTGGAACCCGCGGGCGTTCAGCGAGATCCAATATTCCGGCTGCAATGACACGATGCATCGAGACTGAATTCCGAATCTGTTCGGCAAAGGCTTGATCTTCTTTGGCGCCGTTACAGAACAGGATCACCCGATAACCATCATCAAGAAGTAGTCCGATCAGATCCCGATAATCTCCAATGTTGCAGAATGGGATTTTCGACATGTTCCGGCTGGCGTGTCGCTGCAGGATCGTAGGATCCGTCACGCAGAGGCCGACCGTCGGTTGGAGCCCTTGCGATGGCATGCGACGTTCATGGCCGGAAAATGCCTGGACCAACAATCCCGGATCGCGAACAATCTTGGCGGCTGGCCCTTCAGGAAAATGCTCGCGCCAATTATCTTGGGCGAAGCCGTCACGCACGGAAAGATGGACGAGCGGAGCCTGCTTCAGTCGAGCGAAGAGATCATACGCTTTCTTCGACCAGCGCTCGCTGACGCCCACTGCGTAGATCGCCAGTGGCCGATTGTGGCGACAGACGCAGTCAAGGACCTGGCCGACTTTCAATGGAAAATTGAGATCGTCATCCTGGAACAGGTTACCGCCGCCGATCACCACCGCATCCGCCGCCGCAATCTTGGCGTCCCACTGGTCATGGAGTTTGCGCAACTTCCGCTCCAGCATGAAGCGAACCAACCGTTGCCGCGCGAAGACAGGTAGCCGCTGTAGCAGCTTGAGCGCATATCGGCGTTGCCCGCCGCGGCCTGTCCCGAAATCCTGTCGCCCCGCAAGATCGACGGTCTCGACTTCTATATGGTCCGCCCTGTTCCTCAACGCGGTCTCGACGCATTGCGCCAGAAGCCCGTCGCCCAGATTTTCGCTGTATTTGACGTTGAAGACGACAATCTTCATTGCAGTTCTCCGACAACACCGAACTGCGGCTTGCGCGCGATACTCATCTGGCTTGCCGTGGCTGTCAGGGCAGAAATACCGCCTGCAAGGATGTAGAACATCAATCCCAGATCATAGACCGTGCCGGAGGTTGCCGCCGAAATCAGGACGGTAATGAGCCCGGCTTTGGCTGCGCGCACAACTGCGGAAACCTTACGGGACGGCAAATGTCTGGATCGCGTGTCGGCCGCCATCAGCATGGCGACGAAGCTTGCAAACATCAGTGTGCCGATGACCCCGACATTGGATAGGAGCACGAGGCCGAAACTCGACGCCCGGGCGCTGCCGAGGCCGGCGCCGAAGCCACTCGTGTCGAGGAATGCCTGGTAGGCCATGGCGTTCCACATAAAGCGTTCGCGCCCGGACTGGCTGTCGGCCTTCGAGAAGAGCATCTCGTCGAGAAAATCATGCAGGTTGTGAGCAAGATCAGGCATGACGATCAAGACGAAAAATACGACGAGCGGCATCGCCGCCAGAATCGACACAATCATGACAGGTCGCCCCGCGCCCGGTTCGCGACGAGAAGCCAGAAAGGATTGCAGACAAAGGATCGGCAGCAAGACAGCGAGCCCAACCAGTGCTGTCGCCGACGTCGAAAGGATCAGCGCTGCAAGCAATAGCCCGGCGACAATGCCTGTCGTGGTGGAGCGGATACCGCTCAGCCACAGGCTGGTTGTCATAGCAAAGAGAACAAGCGTGAAGTCCGCAAAGGCGGAAGCTTCGGGAAACGTCCCTGAAATCCGCTTGAGGCCACCCTTCTCGGCGCCGGTCAACAGAGCGTAATTGGCCGTTCGGACGAAGCCGAGAAGAAAATCGGTGTGGGTGAAATGGGTGACGATATCGGCAAGCGCGAAGCCGAGGTTGACACTCGCCACAACCAAAATGCCGTTGATCAGGATTCCAGGGGTGCCGTTGCTTCGGAAGAAGGCAAAGGTCGCGGCGAAGCAGATGAGGCCCCCCACCGCATAGACGGACTGGGTAATATTGTTCGACGAGAATTTCAGCGGCACCAGCGCAATGAGATTACGTGCGCCGATTGACCGCTCGACCGACATGGTCTGCGTCACGCCCTGAAACAGGCGCGGAAAGAAAATGGCCGTTGCCAAGCCAAAGGCGGTCAGAAGCAGTAGGAGGAAGCCCGGACGCGGGGGTGCCAGGGCGGCAAGGAACGGCCCTTCTCCATGCGCCATGAACAACCGTGCCGTGAAAAATAACAGAAAGAGGCTCGGCACCAGAACCGATGCGCCGCCGAGGCCGGGCACGCTGAAGGCCGCGGCTGCGCCGAAGATCGTCGACAGTATCATGACAACGAACGACCACCGCACAGGTGCGGCCAGCATCGCAATGCCAACGATCAATGTCACAAGTCCCATTAAATTCATAGGTTGTAGCCCCGAGTTCCTGCCTCATTGTTGCCACAAGCTATCATGCCGGTATGCTGCTGTATTTCCGCCATGCCTAAGCCTTTTGGTGGACGCGCTAGCCGAAAAACGTTCTATGCCGGACGAGCTGCGCCGTTCATGCTGGCAACATGGATCACACCTCGCGCAGACATATCTGGCCATGCTCGAACGACCGCCGCACATTTCTCCGCGCCGGGCTCGTAGCGGCATTTGCCGCAATCGCAGGTATTCCGGCCGCACATGCCAGTGATACCGGAGATGGGCTCGACCTTGGCGCTATGGCGCTGACATTCGAGGACAATTTCGACAACCTGAGCGTTTCCGCTTGGGGGCCGGGCACTCGCTGGATTGCTCATACGCCCTGGAACGGCGACTTTGGCGGCGCGCGCTTCTCCGATCCGAACGGCGACTTTCCCTTCACGGTCGAAGACGGCATGTTGCGCATTACCGCGGCGCGTGATGGCAAGGGCGTCTGGCGCTCGGGCCTGCTTGCCTCCGTCGATAGCAAGGGCAATGGCTTTTCTCAGCAATATGGCTATTTCGAAATGCGTGCCCGCTTGCCCGACGGCCCGGGTGTGTGGCCAGCCTTCTGGTTGATCGGCAAGGATCGATCGAAATCCACCGCCGAAATCGATGTCATCGAATATTATGGCGACAAGCCGGGCGCTTACTCATCGACCGTTCACGTCTGGCACAAGGACGGCCGACACGATTCCGATTATGCCCGCATCAAGGTCTTTGGGGCGGCAAGCCCCTCGGAAATGCACAGCTATGGCGTGAAGATCGATTCCGACTTCATTCGCATGTATTTCGACGGCGCGCTGGTCTGGAAAACCAAGGTTCTGCCGGAACATCGCCAGCCCATGTATATTCTCGTCGATCTCGGCATTGTCGAGGGAGTGACGCGGATGGTCGCCTCCGATCCTTCCTTCATGTTCGTCGACTATGTCAGGGCCTACCAGTTCAAGTAGCTGTCGCCGCAACAATATCCCTCCCCAAACCGTCTCCTGGCCCGCGTGCGCTCCACGCCGCGGCAACCTCCACATCCCTGCCAGAAATCGGTGCGTTCCTCTTGCCGGCGCCGTCCATAATGCTTTCGGTCAGGTTGCAACTGCTCCTTCGATCTCTTTCGACGAAATGGCTACATCACCTAAGGCTTAAGACTTTTGTGGGTGGCAATGGTCATCCCAATGATCAACTGGTGATTTTCCGGCAGCGTGAAATTCTGCGGATGGCGATGAGGCACGCATGTCGTGCCAGCGCCGGCCGCAAGACAACCCGGAGGGTAGCAATGATCGATCGCGAGTCTCTTAAAAATGCAGATGGTGCTGCAAGTATGCATTACGATCGCAACCGCTGCCTTCACGACATGGTGCACGCCCAGGCAGAGGCCGCTCCACAGGCAACGGCCCTGGTTTTCGGCGACACAACGGTGAGCTACCGCGATCTCGATCGGCTTTCCGACGCGCTTGCGACGTATCTTATAAAGCTCGGCGTCCGGAAGGCAGATATCGTTGGCCTGTTCCTTCCACGCAGCCTCAACGCCATCATCTGCAAGCTGGCCATTCTCAAGGCCGGCGGCGCCTACCTGCCTCTCGATCCCGCCTTTCCAATCGAGCATCTCGACCATGTCATCGGCGAATGTCAGCCGAAGGTCATTTTTGCCGATGCAGCCCATGGCGAAACGCTCGGCTCGGTTCCCAGCATGGCCGCAAGGGTTATCGAGGCCGGCGCCATCATCGCGGAGATGGCAAATCGAGCCCATGCTCCCGCCCCAGCCGTCAAGGTCGGCGGCGACGATCTCGCCTATGTCATGTACACGTCCGGTTCGACCGGCAGGCCGAAAGGCACCATGATCTCCCACCGCAGCATTGCGCGGGTCGTGCTCGATCAGACCTATGTCGACTTTCGGCCTGAAGACGTCGTTCTTCACACCGCCACCATCGCCTTCGACGCCTCGACCTTCGAAATATGGGGAGCCCTGCTCAACGGCTGCGCCTTGGCAATCATGCCGGACACCAGCCTCTCCGTCGCCCGCCTGTGCGATTTCATGCGGACGACCGGTGTCAGCATCACCTTCCTGACGACCGGGCTGTTCAACGTGTTCGCCGATCACGCCCGCGGACCTCTGCCGAAGCTTCGCCATGTTCTGTTCGGCGGCGACGTTGGGTCGGCGGTTCATGCCCGGCGCTTTCTTGAGCGTCATCCCGGCTGCAAGCTCACCAATGCCTATGGCCCGACGGAGACGACCGTCTTTGCGACCGCGTTCCAGGTGCTTCCAAACTTCTCCGACAAAGAACTGCCGATCGGCAAGGCGATCGCGCACACCGGTATCGCCGTCCTCAACGAGGAATTGCGCGAGGTTGGCCGGGGAATCGAAGGTCAATTGGCGATATCGGGCGACGGCCTGGCGATCGGCTATTTCAAGCGGCCCGAATTGACGGCCGAGAAGTTCGTGACGATCGACACGAAAAACGGCAGGACCCGCTACTATCTGACCGGTGACATCGCCTTCCTGCAAGCCGACGGCACGGTTGCCTTCAAGGGTCGCCGGGACCGTCAAGTCAAGATCAATGGCAAGCGCATCGAACTGGATGAGATCGAGGCGGCGCTGAGACGCGATCCGCGTCTTGCCGACGGCATTGTTCTTTGTCATGAGCAGGGTCCAAATCTGAAACGGATCGTCGCCTATCTGTGCCCGAAAGAGGATCGCGCGGGCGCGGGTCCCGATCTGGGGCCGAGCGTCATGGCGGCGCTGCGCGCGGTACTTCCGGCCTATATGATCCCGAGCGCCGCCGTTATCGTCGATGCTTTGCCATTGACGCCCGCCGGCAAGGTCGATCGCTCCAAGCTTACTCCGCCGGCAATTGAACCCATCGCGACGCCCATGGGCGCAATTGCCAAAAGCCGGACGGAAGAGCTGCTGACGACGCTGTGGCAGGACGCATTGGGCCTCGGCGCAGTTGAAATCGACAGGAACTTCTTCGATCTCGGCGGAACCTCCCTTCAGCTCATGGAGATCCACGCCGGCCTGGAAACCGAGCTCGACCATCCCATCGACGTGGTCGCGCTGTTCCGCCATCCGACAATCCGGGAATTGGCGCGTCACCTCGACGGTAAGGCTCCGGACCCGATACGAGCAGCGGCGGCCGCTCAGCGCGCTGCACTTCAGCAAAAGGCAATATCCCAATTCCGCAGGAGCTCCTCATGAAGGCAAGTCACCATGGCCAGGGCGAAGAGCCTGATTTCTTGGATAGTGAGGATCTGGTCGGGCAGGGTTCCGGGCACATAGCCATTATCGGCATGTCCGGTCGCTTCCCAGGCGCGCCTTCGGTGGACGAGCTATGGCAATTGGTTTGCGAAGGGCGGGACGTCTTTTCGCGTTTTTCGCCGGACGAGATCGAAGACGCCTTCACGGACGAAGAGCGGTCGCAGCCGAACTATGTTGCGGCAAGACCTCATCTTCCTGACGTCGGGATGTTCGATGCGGAGTTCTTCGGCATGTTTCCGCGGGAGGCGGCGGTGACCGATCCGCAACATCGGGTCTTCCTGGAAATCTGCTGGGAGGCGCTTGAAAGCGGCGGATACGATGCGCAGCGCTACAACGGCATGATCGGCGTCTTTGCCGGATGCTCCATGCCGACTTATCTCATCAACAATGTTCTGCGTGACCGCGCCAAGGCGGAGGAATTCACCTCCAATTACCAGATCGGCTGCTTCCATGAGCTTGTCGGCGCTCTCAATGATACGCTGGCAACGCGCGTCGCCTATAAGCTCGATCTTCGCGGCCCTGCTTTCACGGTACAATCGGCTTGCTCGACCTCGCTTCTGGCCGTGTCGCAGGCCTGCCAGAATCTGCTCACCTATAGCTGTGACATGGCGCTGGCCGGTGGGGTGTCGATCACCATTCCGCAAAGGCGAGGCTATATGTACCAGGATGGCGGCATGGCCTCTCCGGATGGAACATGCCGACCTTTCGACGCGAACGCTGCCGGAACGGTGTTTGCAAGCGGCGCCGGCGTCGTTCTTTTGAAGCGTCAGGAAGATGCACTGCGCGACGGCGACCATATCTATGCGGTCATTCGCGGCTATGGCATCAACAATGACGGCAGCGACAAGGTCGGCTTCGTCGCGCCGAGCGCCGAGGGGCAGGCCGAGGCAATCGCCGCAGCACTCGCCAATGCTGCCGTGGAGCCGTCGACAATCGGCTATGTCGAATGTCACGGCACTGCGACACCGCTTGGCGACCCCATCGAGTTCAACGGGCTGAAGAGGGCTTTTGCACAGAATCCGCCGACGGCCGCAAGTTGTGCACTTGGCTCGATCAAGGGCAATATCGGACACATGGACGCCGCCGCTGGCGTCACCGGCCTGATCAAGGCGGCGCTGGTGCTGGGCTCCGCCAAGATCCCGCCGATGGCCAACTACAAGCAACCCAATCCGCACATCGATCTCGACCACAGCCCCTTCTACATCCCGACAGCAATGATCGACTGGCCACAGGGGCAAGGTCCCCGGCGGGCCGGCGTCAGCTCTTTCGGCGTGGGCGGCACGAATGTCCATGTTGTCCTAGAAGAGCCGCCGCGCAGGCGCCTTCAAGCCGAAGAGCTTGGAAGACGATATATTCTGCCGCTCTCGGCGCGCAGCAAGCCCGCCCTCGCGACGATGCGGGCCGCTCTTGGCGATCATCTCGCCAAGAACCCGAAAATTTCCGTGATGCAGCTTGCCCATACGCTTCAGGAAGGGCGCCGCGAGTTCAGCCATCGCCTCGCTATCTCTGCCAGCAGTGTCGAAGACGCCATCGGTCGGCTGACAACGGAGAACTATCAGTCTTTCATTGCAGCGGACGAACCGCCCGTCGCCTTTATGTTTCCAGGGCAGGGCGCACAATATGTCGGCATGGGCGCTGGCCTTTATAGGTCGGAACCCGAATTCACCCGCTGGATCGATCGTGGCGCCGAGCTTCTGAAGATGACGCTCGGGCTCGATCTGCGCGACTACATCTGCCATACCGGGCCGGTAACCCAGGCGATCACCGATGAGCAGCGCGAGACGCGCATCGCCCAACCCTGCCTCTATCTTGTCGAATATGCGCTGGCACGGCTGTGGCTCAGTCGTGGCGTGAAGCCCTATGCCATGATCGGCCATAGCGTCGGCGAATTTGTTGCCGCCACGCTTGCCAACGTCATCTCGTTCGAAGACGGCTTGCGGCTGGTCGCCAATCGTGGGCGCCTGATGCAGCATCAGCCGCAGGGAGCCATGGTTTCGGTTCGCGCGGATGTCGAAACGACCAGCTCATACTTGCGGGGCGAAGTCGAAATCGCCGCAATCAACGCGCCGAAACTCTGCGTCATCTCGGGGCCGTTTGCCGATATCGATAGGGTTTGCGGCGAACTCGAATCCGCCAATATCGCCTTCAGCCGCCTGCACACATCGCATGCCTTCCATTCCGCGATGATGAACGACGCCGCCGAGGCACTGCGTCAGGAAACGGAGAAGGTTACCTATGGCACTGCCACCATGCCCTTCATCTCCTGCGTCACCGGCGACTGGCAGACAGGGGAACTAGGAACCTCGCCCGACTACTGGGCCATGCATTGCCGCGACACTGTCCGCTTCGCCGATGGTCTGGCGACGCTATGCCGTGACCGCAAGCCAATCCTTCTTGAAGTTGGCCCGGGGCGCACGCTTTCCGTCTTTGCCGCGCAGACAATCGCGCGTGACGATCTGGCGGCGGTGGTGCAATCACTGCCTGAACACGACCGCGCTTCCGCTGCGGCCGAAACGCTCGCCGAAGCACATGGCAAGCTCTGGATGGCGGGTTGTTCGCTCGTCTGGCCAGCTCTCCCGATCGCCGCCAAACAGCGACTGGTCTTGCCAACCTATCCTTTCCAACGCCAGCGCCATTGGATCGACGCCCCCGCATCGGCACGACGGGCGTCGGCACAGCAGATCAGCGCCATGCCAGGCAATCCCACCATCACCATCCCCGTCGCCTCAGACGTCAACCTCGCCGAGGAGAACAAATCAATGAATGTCGCAGCACCAATCTCCGCTTCCCACCGCGTTCTCACATTGGAAACCAGCCTCTTGACCCTGCTCAGCGACATGTCGGGAGAGACGCTCGGTCCGGATGAGCGGGCGGTGACATTCCTGGAGCTCGGCTTCGATTCACTCTTCGTCGGACAATTCGCGCAACGAATCGAGAAAGACTACAAGATCAAAGTTTCTTTCCGGGAGTTGCTCAGCGCGATACCCTCGGTCGCGGATCTGGCGCTCTATCTTGACGAGCAGATGCCACCGGACGCGGTAAAGGTGCCCGAGCCGCCGATGGTCGCGACACCTGTCGCAGTTGCACCGGCATCGGCTGCACCAATGCCCGTACAACTGCCGATACCAACGACGATTGCCGCCGCTCCAATACAGGCGATGCCGGGTGCTGGGTCGGATCTTGCCACGGTAATGCAATCGCAGCTCCAGATGGCGCAGTCCCTGTTCGCGCAACAATTGCTGATGCTGCAATCCATGCAGGGCGGCTCTCAACCCGTTGCCGCCCCCGTGCCCGAGCCGGTAGCCGTAAGCCCACAGGCGGCACCGCCCGCACCCATGCCGGCACCCGCAGCTGCTGAGCGCGTCCCTGCCGTTACCGTCGAAAGCGATTTCGGCACCGAACGCATCAAGCTGTATCGCCCGAACGCAAAGAGCCTGGCACCGGAGATCTCCGCGACCAAACAGGCCTTCATTGCCGACCTGACGGCGGCCTATGAAACCAAGAACGCCAAGTCGAAGACCTTCACGCAGGAACATCGCAGCCACCTGGCCGATCCACGCTCGGCTTCGGGCTTCCGGGCGGACTGGAAGGAAATGGTGTTCCCGATCGTCTGCGAGCATTCGAAAGGCGCTTACATCTGGGACGTCGACGGCAATAAATATGTCGATCTGGTCAACGGCTTCGGGCAGACGGCCTTCGGTCACGCGCCCGATTTCGTGATCGATGCCATCAAGGATCAGGCTGACCGCGGCTTTGCCATCGGCCCACAGACGCCGCTGGCCGGCGAGGTGGCGAAGATGATCGCCGAGGTCACGGGCCATGAGCGCGTCACCTTCTGCAATACCGGTTCGGAGGCTGTCATGGCTGCCATGCGGCTTGCCCGCGCCGTCACCGGCCGCGACCGTGTCGTGGTCTTTGCCAACGATTATCACGGCCAGTTCGACGAAGTGCTGGTCAAGGGCCGCAACCGCTCCGACAAGCCGATTGCCTTGCCGGTCGCCTCCGGCATCCCGATGGCGTCCGTCTCCAATATGACAGTGCTGCGCTATGGCGCGCCGGAAAGCCTCGATTTCATCCGCGCCAATGCCGACGAGATTGCCGCCGTCATCATCGAGCCGATCCAGAGCCGCCATCCGGAATTGCAGCCACGGGAATTCGTCCTCGAGCTGCGCGATATCGCCACCAAATCCGAATTCGCCCTGGTCTTCGATGAAGTCGTCACCGGCTTCCGCGTCGATCCCGGCGGCATGCAGAAGATCTGGGGGATCAAGGGCGACATGGCGACCTATGGCAAGGTTGTCGGCGGCGGAATGCCGATCGGCGTGCTGGTCGGAAGCCCACGCTTCATGGATGCGCTCGATGGAGGCTACTGGGCTTATGGCGACGAGTCCGTCCCCATGACCGCTCCGACCTTCTTCGCCGGTACCTTCGTGCGTCATCCATTGACGCTCGCAGCCGCCCACGCCGTCCTGCATCACATCAAGGGCGAAGGATCAGCCCTTTACGGTCGGGTCGTCGAGCGGACGGAAGCCTTGGTGGCAGAGATCAGGGCCGATCTTGCCCGGCGCGGCATGGCCGATGTCGTTCATGGTTACAAGAGCTGGTTCGCGACCGACTTCTCCAGCCAGGATGCGCTCGGGGCGCTCTTTTATGCCCAGATGCGCCTCAATGGCGTCCACATTCAGGACGGCTATCCCTGCTTCCTGACAACGGCGCATAGCGAGGAAGATTTCCGCGCGATCGCCAAGGCTTTCCGCGACAGTCTCGATGCCATGCAAGCAGTCGGGATCTTCACGCCCATCCAAGATCACATCGCCCCTCCGGAGCAGATCCGGGCTGCGGTCCCGGCACCCGTCTCGCCACCTCAATCCGCGCCGCTGACGGAGGCGCAAACGGAGATTTGGCTGGCGGCCCAGGCAGGCGATGAGGCATCCTGTTCGTTCAATGAGTCCTTCTCATTGACGCTGGAAGGGGCTTTCGATGAGAACGCATTCCGCAAGGCCTTCGACACGGTCGTTGCCCGCCATGATGCGCTTCACATCCGCTTCGATCGGAGCGGCGAGCACTTTCAGTTCATCCCTGGTTTCAAGCTCGATCTGCCGTCTTTAGATGGTGTCGACCAGGCAGGCCTCGCTCAGATCCTCGATGATGAGGCTCATACACCCTTCGATCTGATCAACGGACCGCTGGCGCGCGCCTGCGTCGTCAAGCTTGCGGCCGATAAGCATGTGCTGGTCTTCACCGCCCATCACATCATCTGCGACGGCTGGTCGATCAACACTTTCGTCGATGAACTCTCAACCGCCTATGGCGCCTACCAGGCGGGCACCGCGCCGCAGTTCCAACCGGCTTTGTCCTTCGCCACCTACTCGACGGACCTCGCACCCAGACCGGAGAAATCACAGGTCACCGAACAATTCTGGCTCGATCAGTTCAAGACGGTTCCGGACTTGCCTGACCTGCCGCTCGACCGGCCTCGGCCGGAATATCGGAGTTTCGCTGGTGGAACCTGCACGGGCTACATCGACGCCGATGTCTACAAGGCTCTGAAGAAGAGAGGCGCGAAATCCGGGGCGACGCTGTTTTCCACGCTGCTCGCCACGCTGCAGGTGATGATCACGCGTCTGTCCGGTCAGGACGATATCGTGATCGCGATCCCCTCGGCCGGTCAGAGCCTGCTCGACGGGCAGATCCTTGTCGGCCATTGCGTCAATCTTCTGCCGCTGCGTCAGGCAGTGGCACAGGCAGAGCCCTTCCTGGCCCATCTGAAGGCAACGCAGCAGCTGGTTTTTCAGGCCTTCGAGCATCAGGACTACACCTACGGCACGCTGGTGCGCCGGCTGAACGTAAAACGCGACTCGCGGCGCCTGCCCCTCACCGAAATCCAGTTCAATCTGGAGCGCATCGCCGGTGGATCGGCCTTCGGCAACCTCAAGCCAACGATGGAGCCGAATGCCAAGGCGTTCTCCAACTTCGACCTGTTCTTCAACATGATCGAAGCTGCCGATCACATTCGTATCGATGTCGATTACAACGCCGACGTTTTCGACCGCACCACGGTTGAACGATGGATCGGCCATTTTTCGACGCTGGCTGCGGCTCTGGCAAAGGACATGGATCGGAAGATCTGCGAGCTGCCGTTGCTGTCGGCACAGGAGCAATCCTGGTTGATCGATGACCTCAACCATACGGCGGTGCCCTACGATCACGATCAGTTCATGTTCTCGCTCTTCGCCAGAAGGGCCGCCGAGAGCCCGAATGCCGTCGCCGTTCAACATGCTGGCCAGGCAATGACTTACGGAGAACTCGAGGCCCGCTCGAACCAGCTCGCCCTTTACCTGCAGATGGCAATTCCCGAGCCCGGCCGACGTGTTGCGCTTCTGGTCGAACGGTCGCTAAATATGATCGTCGCCCTTCTCGCCGTCATGAAGGCAGGGCATGTTTATGTGCCGATGGACCCGGGCCATCCCGAGGCGCGCCTGCGTCAGACGCTGGATGTCGCCCGCATCGGGGGCCTGATTTGCGACAGCGACGACATGGCTCGACTGGTCGCCGCCAACACCCCCGTCATCCGCCTTGACAAGGATGCCAAGGCGATCGGCTCGATGACCGGCGCGCCCTTGAAGACCTTATCCTTCGACACGTCGGGTCCGGCCTACGTCATCTTCACCTCCGGCTCCACCGGCATGCCGAAGGGGGTCGAGGTCTCTCACCGGGCGCTCACCAACTTCCTTCTCTCCATGGCAAAGGAACCCGGCTTCAGCGCCGAAGACACGCTCGTTGCGGTGACGACGATCTCCTTCGACATTGCTGGGTTGGAGCTCTACCTGCCGCTGATATCGGGCGGAAAGGTCGTCATCGCCGACCGCAACCAGGTTCAGGACGGCTTCGCACTTGTGAAGCTCATCGAGGAGCACGACGCCACGGTCTTGCAGGCGACGCCAACGCTTTGGCAGATGCTGGTGGAGGCCGGTCTCAAGGAGCGGAAGACGCTGAAAATGCTCTGCGGCGGGGAACCCTTGCCGCGGGAGTTGGCGAGATCGCTGTTGGCGATCGGAGGCCAGCTGTGGAACATGTATGGCCCGACGGAAACGACGATCTGGTCATCGTTGCAGCGCATCACGGATGCCGATCAGCCGATCACCATTGGCCACCCGATTGCCAACACGCAACTCTACATTCTCGATCGGAGCAATAGTGTTGCGCCGATTGGCGTCATCGGCGAGCTGCATATCGGCGGCGATGGATTGGCGGAAGGATATTTCGATCGCCTTGATCTTACCGAAAAGGCCTTCGTCCCGCATTGCTTTACCGTCGGCAAGCCGAAGCGGCTCTATAAGACCGGTGATGTCGGCCGGCGCCTTGCCGATGGATCCTTACAGCTGCTTGGCCGGCGCGACCAGCAGATCAAGCTGCGTGGCTTCCGCATCGAACTCGGCGATATAGAAGCCGTCGTCGCGAAAGCGGAAGGCGTGCGTCAATGCGCCGTCGTCCTGGCCGAAAATCAGAAAGGTGACCGCTCGCTCGTCTGCTACATCGTGCCGGCCGCCAACGGCAAGGATATCTCCTCCGCCGATATCGCCGCCCATGCGCAGTCCAGCCTCCCGGCTCATATGGTTCCGGCCTTCTGGGTGATGGAAAGCGAGCTGCCTCATACCGCCAACGGCAAGCTCGACCGCAAGACGCTGCAACAACGTGGGGTGCCGCAGCGTGAAGTGGCCCAGACCAAGGCCCCGCCAAAAACCGAGATGGAAGAGCGGCTGCTGACGATCTGGCAAGATGTGCTCGATCTCGGCGACATCGGTGTCGACGACAATCTCTACGCACTGGGCGCCGATTCACTTACCATCTTCCGCATCGCTGCCCGGATGCGCGACGATGGCCTGCCGCTGGAGGCAAAGCACTTGCTTCGCCATCCATCGATTGCGGCGCTGGCGGCCTTTGCCGGCAGCTTGGAAGAGGCTTCACCCGATCCTATTCAGCTCCACGTTCCATCCTTGCGAGATTTTCGTAACGGCGCACGCCGCGGCCTGGGGACAGCACTATGAGCATCTTTGACAACAGCCCCGACGGTTCGCGTACCGAACCGCAAATCATCGGCGAGTTTCCGTGCACGCAGACGCAATTGCGTTGCTGGATTATCGACCAGCTCAGCCCGGGCAATCCCGCACTCAATGTCGCGGTTCGCTGGGAAATCCGCGGCGCCTTCAAGGCGTCAACCCTCGAGGCGGCTTTCCGCAAGGTGGTTCAGCGCCATGAGATTCTCAGAACTCGCTTCGTCGAACGGAATGGCCATCCCTTCCAGCAGGCAGTCAGCGAGATCAATTTCAAGATGTCGGTGATCGATCTTCGAGGCATGGCGCCCGAGCAGCGCCAGGCAAGGATCCTGTCGATCGGCGAGGAGACGGCGCAAGCCCCGTTCGACCTGAGCACGCCCGGCTTGTTTCGCGTCACCTTGCTGATGGCCGAAAACGAGCGCGGTGTCTTGCTCATAACAGCTCATCAGAGCTGCTTCGACGGCTGGTCGATCCGCGTCCTCGGGCGGGAGGTTGGTGAAATCGCCGCGGCGATTGATGCCGGCAGGCAGCCGGTATTGCCCGAGCTGCCGTTGCAGTATGGCGACTACGCGCTCTGGCAGCAGGAGTACCTGCAAGGCTACGGCTTCGAGACGGAAAAAACGTTCTGGCGAGAGACGCTGAAGGATGCGCCCTATTTCGAGGTCGCTCCCGATCGCCCGCGCGGCGCCGTCAAGACCAGTCACGGCAATATCCTGTCGATCGCCCAGCCTCTCGCCTTCAGCGAGCGCATGGATGCCGCCGCCCGCGCACACCGTGTTTCGCAGTACAGTTACGGCGCGGCCATCGTCAGCGCCGTCCTCCATCGCCTGACGCTGGCCCCGACCGTCCTGTTCGGCTCGCAGGTCGCCGGCCGCGAGCACAGTGATCTGGAAGATCTGATCGGCGTCTTCATCAACAATCTGGTGCTGCGTTTCGATTTTGCTTCCGATGTTTCCTTCGCCGAGCATATCCACGCGGTCAGCGAAACGGTCGAAGGGGTTTTGAACCATCAGCGCATGCCGTTCAACAAGCTGGTCGAGCTGATCAACCCCGTTCGTGATCCCGCCCGCAATCCGCTGATCTCGGTGAATTTCAATCTGCAGAAAGCGTTTCTGGAGGATCGTCGCTATGGCGGCTTCGAGCTGATCAGCTCGGCCTCGCAATCGCCCGGCGTCATCTACGATCTCAGTTTCATCATGATCGGCCGACCGACCGGCTGGCGCATGTCGATCGAATACAATGCCGATCTCTTCGAGGTCGAGACGATAGAAAGCCTCTTACAGTTGTGGCGGCAAGCTTATGAAATTGCTCTCGAACACCCAGAGGCGCCGCTTTCTTCGCTCATTGCGCCTGAGCGGCAAACAGCGACCCACGTCAAGGATGCGTCGGTCGGCGGCTCCACCGCAAGCAGCCCGTCAACCGATACACAAATGGAAACGCTTGCTGCTCTCTGGAGAGACATCCTACAAGTTCAGCAGATACGACCGGAAGATGATTTCTTCGCGCTCGGCGGTCATTCGCTTCTGGCGCTACGGCTTCTTTCGGCAGTCCGAACTACGTTCAATGCTCCGGCGACACTGGAACTTCTATTCAAAAAGCCGACGTTTGCTGGCTTTGCTGCAGCGATCTTCGACCGCGGGGAAGCGCAGGCGTCCCGCGAAGAAGCCGCGAACCCGTGGGAGTTAGTCACCTGCAAGCAGGGTACCGGAACGGCGGCGGTTTATACGCTCAACCATCCGTTTCTCTATTACCGTTTGGCCAACGAATTGCCAGCTACGGTATCGGTCCACAACGTCAACATGTTTCATGCGGATCTCGAAAGCGGCCTGGCCGATCTCCCGATCGAAGATATCGCACGCCATGCGATAGACACCATGCAAATCGATGCGAGCGCCGGGCCCGTCGCGATCGTCGGCCTCTGCGTCAACGGCATCGTCGCGATGGAGGTAAGCCGGCAGTTACGCGAAAAGGGCATCGAGGTCGGCTTTACCGCAATGATCGATGCATGGGCGCCGGGCTATTTCGCCTCGCTGCCGAAACGGGAGCAGAAACGTTGGGGTCGGGAGCGGCGGAGCAAGCGCCTTGCCTATTTCACCAAGAAACTGCTGCTGGGACGCATTCGGCTGATCGACTATCTCAAGGAGTTCGAAATCTCTCTCGCTCTTCTGAGGCTGTTTGGCGTCAAGGCAGGTGAATATTCCCCTGAGGAGCAGGCCAACGACGCTGTCACCAAATTACTGGTGATAGCCGCACGCCGCTACAAACCGGCACAAGTCAGGGACCCCAGCGTGATCCTGTTGCGCAGCCGCGCCAACCATCCCCGGGCTCGCAAGTTGTTGTTTGGCTGGGGCGAGGCCGTCGCGGCAGACACCATGGTCGTCGATATCGATGGCTGGCACGAGGATTCGCTTACCAGCAACGGTATTCGCGATCTGGCATCGATCTTCTCTCAAAAGCTCATCGGCAAGTAGATGTCAGCAGTTTGGGCGGCAACGGGCGAGGCCACGCAAGGAAACACAATTATGAATGTGACCAAGCCGTTGAGGATTGGCGTTCTCATTGCGCACGGGCGCGCGTTCGAGAATTGGGAACTCATGGTTCTCGATCGGATCCTTGCCGATCCGCGTTTGGAACTCGCGGCGGTGCTCATCCATCATTGCGCGTTCAATGAGCACAAAACCTCACGACTATTGTCGTGGGGCGCGTGGCTGGAGGCGAAAGCCTTCGCCAGACAGCCAGCCTATGTCTCAAAGCACTTCGACACCAGCCGCCATTTCATAGATTGCTACGACGCCGTCGCCAATCAAGACGGCACCGGCGGCAACATGACGCCGGCATTCCTGCAGCGCCTGAACCTCGATCTCGTCATACGCACGACGCCGGAAGGCATGCCCGATGACGCGATCCGCCTGCTGCCGTTCGGCGAATGGGCCTTCAATTTTTCCGACCAGCGGTCCGTAGATACAGACTGGTTCGGCTATGCCGACATTCTCGCCAAAGCTCCGACAACCAACCTGCTGCTCTATGCGAAATACGGCAGCGAAGCCGCCAGGGTCGAGATCGCCAGAGCGGCATTCAACATCAAGCTCAGCGCCGCCAGGGGCAGTGCCGTCGTGCGCGAGCGAGGTGTAACGCTCCTGCTGCGTGAGCTCACGCGTCTGGCCGATACCCGTCAGTTCGACCTGCCTCGCGTCTACGGGCAGCCGGATGTTCCCGCCCCATCATTCAGCGATCTCCTTCGCTACGCCCGTATTTTGACAGGTTCGGTCTCAGCCAGAGCATTCAGAGCCATCAAGGCTCGACTTCGTTCCGATTCCGCCATCTGGACACTTTATACGGGTCGCGGGCACATCGGCGATTTCGATCCAAGCCAGGCGATCGAAATCCCTCCGTCCGAAAGCAGCATCAAGGCCGATCCGTTCCTGTTCCAGCATGAAGGCGAGTGCTATCTGTTCTACGAGGCCTACGCGCGCGGCGACCGCAAGGCGCATATCGCCGTCGGCCGCTTCAACGGTGATACAGTCGAACAGGTCGGCGTGGCGCTGGAGCGCCCGTATCATCTTTCCTATCCCTGCGTGTTCCGCGACGGTGATCAGATCTTCATGATACCGGAAACCCATCAGGCGCGGCGTCTCGAGGTTTGGCGCTGCAGCCAATTTCCCCTGAAATGGGAACTTCATGCTACCGCTCTCGAAGGACAATCGCCTGCCGATAGCGTCCTGACGCGGCACGACGGCAAATGGTGGCTGTTCACCAACCTTTCGGATTATCATGCCTATGAGGACCACTGCAGCGAGCTCTATGTGTTCGAGGTCGACGGTCCCGAACTGACGCGCATCGAACCGCATAAACACAATCCCGTCGTGATCGGCAGCACCGTGGCGCGGGGTGCCGGGCGCATCTTCGAACACGACGGCAGGCTCCTGCGGCCGTCGCAGCGCAATACAAACGGCGTTTACGGCTACGGGCTTAACATCATGGAAATTGAAGAGCTTACGCTCGACGATTATCGCGAGCGCTGCATTCGCACGATCACACCCGGATTCAAACCCGGATTGCGCGGCTGCCATCATTTCGATGCGACAAACGGCCGTTACATTCTGGACGCCAGATTAGGCACATAGAGCATTTCCAGAAAAAGTGTGAAGCGGTTTTCCGTGCGGAAATGCGCAAGAACAAAAGGATAGAGCGCTGCCGTGACCTTGTTTGGAACGGAAGCGCTGTAGCTACATGTCCGCGTCTCGATAACGCAGATGGACGGGATGCCCTTTTGTCGAGGCGACGACGGCACCGGCAAAATTGACCGGCGTCTCAAGCTCCAGGATGCTCCAGTTCGATGGCGCATCCGGATCGCCTTCCAGCCGCTCAAGTCTTGGCTCGCCGAACCCGTCGAACGTGACGTCGAAGCTGTCGAGCGGTAGCGACAATCCGCGTCCATGTGCCTTGACGAATGCCTCCTTGCGCGTCCAGCAGCGATAAAAGCCATCAAGGTAAGTTGCCGCCGGCAGGGCTCGCAGGGTCTGATATTCCTTACGCGAAAAGAAACGCCTTGCGATGTCCTCCTTCAGGAAGCGGATCTCCTCTATATCGACGCCAAGGTCATAGCAATCGGATATGGCAAGGACCGCAAGGTCGGCGCTGTGACTGAGATTGAAGTAGAAGGGCGGGGTACCGTCGATGGTAAGGTACGGCTTCCCATAATCGCCATAGGTGAAGCATATCGACTGTGGCGAGAGTCCGAGATATCGTCCCAGCACGGAACGCAGTTGCGCCCTTGCGGCGACGAAACGCCGCTTGTCGCGTTCACGGGCGAAGTGCATGGCTCTCGCGCATTCATCAACTGATAGCAGCACGGTGCAGGCGCCAAGTGCAGGCGGCGGCACGTCCAAGCTCCAGGTCCAGACGTCGATCGTATCGGGGCCAATGACTTCCATGCTAGGTCGTTGCGTAAAAGAGGCTGCCAGCGGTCGGTGGCGTCGATCTCGCCATGCGTCGCGCCATGTAGGCGACCAGGGTCACCGGGTAGTTCTCGCCAAGGCTGATGCGACAGGTGCGCTTCAAGATATCAAGCGTTTGCGCGCAGGACTCGGGCGTATATTCGATCCGGCGATCCGTCCAGAGAAAGGGATTCATCGCTGGGTGGCCGGTGCGCTGCTGCAAGACCGGCTGCCAGTTGGTGTAGACGTGACGGCTCGAATCATAGAGGCGATAGACGCCACGCTTGTTTTCCTCGGCAAATTGCTTGGCATCGTCAGACGTTTCGAAAATGACGTGCAGCCCGGCAGCGTTGCCGATGTCATTGTGCGGGCCAATGCGCAGCCGCTTGTTCTTCGAAAGAATTTCACTCATGACGTCGTAACGCTCGCGCATGCGCGCGATCATCGGGTCGAGCCGTTTCAATTGTACGTTCAACATGGCGCCCTGGATCTGGCTCGCCTTGAAATTCACGCCGAGCATGGGTGGCTCATTGGCATTGTCGAGATGGCCGCGAAACATCGAGCCGATGTCGTGATACATCCGCGCACGCGCAAACAAGCGCGTATCGTTCGTAACGACGGCGCCGCCCTCGCCACAATTTATATTCTTGAACTGATTGAAGCTGAACGCACCGAAATCGCCGATCGTGCCGACCCGCTTGGTCTTGTAGCGCAATCCCACAGCCTGACAGGCATCCTCGATAACAGCCAGATTGTGTTCTCGGGCAATGCGCATGATGGCGTCCATGTTGCAAACCATGTTCGACATATGGACCGGAATGATCGCGCGGGTCTGGGGTGTGATTTTTCGAAGGATGTCGGCGGGGTCCATGGTCAGCGTCTGGTCAACATCGACCAGGATCGGGACCGCGCCGGCCGCCAATGGGGCGGCGGCCGTTGCAATCCAGGTATAGGCCGGCACCAGCACTTCGTCGCCAGGGCCGACGCCTGCGGCGATCAGCGCCGAAATCAAGGCTCCCGTGCCGCTGCTCATCGTCAGCGCATGGCGCACGCCAAACTTGGCGCAGAAATCAGCTTCAAAGCGTCCGAGCGGGCCACCGGTCTCGTCGCTGTAACGCGCGAGCTTCCCGGAAGCAAATACCGGCGCAAGCGCCAACCATTCACGTAACCCCACTTTGGCCATAACTCTCACTCCCCAGGGAAATCGACATTTTCCTGAAGAGCCTAGCGCTTGTTCCCGCCGTTTTCAGCATGGCTTTCCGACTAAGAAGGGCGCGATGTTCGATGAATATACCTATCCGAAATCGGTAGTCGTCGTCGCCGCCTATGCCAATTGAACGATTATCCGGATCGCTGCGATGCTGGTAGAAAGTAAAATAACACGCGGGAATACACGGGAATACTATGATGGCGATCGTCGATCTCAGATCAATATTAGATAATATTCAGATGGCTGCGGATGTGGCTATCATCGGCGGTGGGCCGGCAGGTATCGCCATCGCTCGAGAGCTTGCCGACACACGGATTCGCGTCCTTGTCATCGAGAGCGGCGGTACCGACTACCAGGCAGAGACCCAGACATTGAGTGCGGTTGAGAATATCGGGGAACCTCGAGCCTCAAAAAGCGTCGAGCCGACGGGACGCGGCTATGCCGGCAACCTGGCATGGCTGAACGACGTAGCGGCCTTCGAGCTGCGCGACCGTATCCTGGGCGGCAGCAGCCATACCTGGATCGGCAAGTGCGCCGCCTTCGACGAGATCGACTTCGCCCACCGGCCCTGGCTCCCGCTTTCCGGTTGGCCGATTGCACGCTATCAACTGCTGACAGCCCTTGATCGGGCAGGGGAACTGCTCAACCTTGGCCCCAATTTCTATGATAAACGGCTCTTTGGCCTGCTCCATTCGCGCCCAAGCGAACTTGGCTTGGACGAACAGTTTCTGCGTCCCTTCTTCTGGCAATTCAGCCACACGTTGGATCGACACGGTGAGCCGACACGCTTCAACCGCCTTGCCTGCGACATCGCGGCGGCAAATGTAGATTTCTTGACGCACGCGACGGTGACGCAGATCAATCTCGACGATCAGGGCCTCAGGCCGACATCGCTGAGCGTGGAAAGCCTCGCCGGCAAAAAGGCGACCGTCCATGCGAACACGATCGTCCTTTGTGGCGGAGGTATCGAGAACGCGCGTCTGCTGCTGGCCTCAAATTCGGTGATGGGTGCAGGCATCGGCAATCAGCACGACGTTGTCGGCCGCTATCTTTGCGACCACCCGCGCACCTCGCTTTGCAGCTTCACCGGGCATGACATCGACGCCATCGCCGAGCATTTCAATTTCTACGGTCTGACGCATGAAGGCCGGACGCATTTCTATCTAAGGGGATTGTCCTTGAGCCCCGAAATGCAGGAGCGGGAGGGTCTTACCAATTGCGCTGCCTATCCCGTGCAGATCCACGCCGATCACGACCCCTGGGGGGCGCTCAAACGCTTGGCCCATGGTTCCAGCAGGGCATTCATGCAGGATCTTTTCGCGATCGGAACGTCTCCGGCCCTGATTACGTCCGGCCTTTACAACCGGCTGATCCGCAAGCGGGGTCTGCCGCATCGCTCCACAGAACTGCGTTTCGACGCGATGGCGGAACAACGGCTCGATCCTGAAAGCCGCGTTACGCTCTCGAAGCAACGGGATCGGCTTGGCCAGCCTTTGGCACGCGTCGATTGGAAGATCGGCTCCTGCGAAATCGAGAGCATCAAGCGGTTCGCCCAAATCATGGTGGACGAATTTGATCGCGTTGGTTTGCCGCGGCCGCAATTGGCGGACTGGATCGAAGCCGACGACAGTGGCGCTGCCGCCTTCATGGACATGGCCCATCCCTCATGCACGACCCGCATGGGTACCGATCCATTGACCAGCGTCGTCGATCCCAACGCCATGGTCCACGGCATCGACGGATTGTTTGTCGCCGGCAGTTCGGTGTTTCCCACACCCGGCCATGCCAATCCGACATTGATGCTGCTGACGCTGGCGATCCGGCTTGCCGATCATATCAAGCGCCGCCACGAGATCGAGCAGTCGCCTAAGGCGTCTATCCGCGACCGGCAGTTATCGACGCATCACACCTAGGGCTAGGGCGTGTACCCACAAATTCGGTTCATATCCGCTTCATTCCGAAAGCTACGCAATTGCTGCTTCGCAGCGGCATGTCGCGAAGTGCCGGAATGGCATATTCCGACGCCTAGACCACAGCCACGATAACGTGGGCCTGAATCTTGGCAGCAACCTCGCCGGGACCGTGTCTGGCTGCGATCGCGGATGCAGCGCAGTCGGTCGCAGCCTCCAGGCTTCCCGCTTCCCTGGCCTCGATTTCGTTGCGAAGAACAGTTCCCTGACAATAAGCAATGGCCGGAAGGCGGGGCGAGGATGCACGGCTTTGTTCGTCTCTCGTTTCGATCACCACACGGGAGAAACCCGCGTCCTCCAGCTCGCTGCGGATCAGTGCCGTATCGTGGTAGCCGTGCGGCGTGCGTGCCAGAAAGCGCGGCGGATCGTTCGGAAAAATCTTTGCGAGAGCATTCGTCACCTCATCCGCAAATACATTCTCCTCGATGCGATCCCACACGTTGAACAAAAAACGTCCTCCGGGCTTTAGAACCCGCCTTGCCTCCCGGTAGGCAGCCGAGCGGTCGGGGAAGAACATCGCGCCGAACTGACAACAAACGAGGTCGAAGACCGCATTTTCAAACGGCAGCGCCAGAGCGTCCGCTTGGCGCCATTTGATGCGGGTGTCGGGAGCTTGCTGCGAAGCGGCGTAGTCGAGCATCGGTTGATTGAGGTCGGTGACGATATAGCTTGCGCCGGCGGACAGTTTTGGCGCCAACGCGCGAGTGACAACCCCGGTGCCCGCGGCGATTTCCAAAACAGCGTTTGGCGAAAAGGACGCTGCTCGTTGTGCAAGATCCGCGGCGAACGGCTCGAAAATCAACGGCACCATATAACGGTCGTAATTTTCCGGAATCGAGCCAGCGAATACCTTGTCCGTTTCCAACATTGGCACCACCCTCCGTCCGTTTGGTAGCTCGTGAGATTAGCACATAATCGTCTGCTTTTGTCGGTTTCGACCGAGAGGCGTCAAACGGCATATGCGGCTATAGCTCCGCGAACACGGAAGCAAAATCAGGCTATCGGTGCTGTCATCATGGATGCGGTGGGTTGATGATAACGCCGGCGCGTTCGTCAGGCTCGTTTGTATCCGCCTATGGCTGCGCGTTGTGAGTCCGCGGCCTAGTCCAACCGAAAGTAGAAGCCGGCGCTTTCGCTGCGTCCCAGCTCCGGATGCGTGTCGATCACGTGCGACAGCGAGGGGATCGACCAGCGATCGACCAGCCGGTAGCCAAGCCGGGTTACATCATCGATAAAGGTAGCCTCGTCGCGCATATGATAAGGCACATGAGTCTTACCGATCCGCTCGAGCGTAACAACGGCTCCGCCCTTGCGAAGGGCAACCTTGTTGAGGATCAGGTGGGGCGGCAGACTTGGCAGGCGCTTCAGCAGATCGGATAGTGGCATATCAAGATATTGCATCAGCCCGGACCCTAGGAACAACGGCGTTGCGCCGGCGTCCTCGATCCGGTCGACAAAGGAAAGGCCGGTCAATCCGTCACGCTCGGCCAGGCTTCGGCCGGCTCGAACGATGGCTGCCAGATCGTAGACGATCCAGCGAAAGGAGCCATCCAGCGACAGCAACGGCCGAAAGGCGCGATATTTCGTTCCCATGTGCCCGCCGGCATCGATGAGACCATCCACTGTCGGCATCAGGCTCCGCATCCAGAACAGCACCGGATAGTCCCATGGCGCCACCTGGCACATTTTGGCAAAGGAGACGCTTGCGATTTCCTCGTGATCATAGCCGGCCATCGGCTGCCGGCGGGCGGCTGTCATGGCCGCCTCAAAGGTGCCGTAGGCGCCTGTAAATCGTCGTGGAAGAGGCGAAAGATAGTGTAGGCGCCCGACTACCGCCCGCAGGGGTGAAAACGCGTGTGCAGCCCTCTGTGCCGCGCCCTTGAGAATAGAACGTGTGTTGCCGGACACGGATAGGGTTGTCATCGTGATCTCCTCGTTACGGTTGGCTGGGCGACAGGATCGAAGCCGTGTCCCCGATCAGCTTCTTTAGAGCCGCAAGCACCAGGACGTAGATCGCTCCTCCGATCAGCACTTGCAGCATGAGCGTCAGGATCCGCCGCATGTTCCAGACTTCGGCGCAGCAGCCGAGCCCATAGACTGTTGCCGCCATCAGTAGGATCGCCACGGCGATGTAGCCGCTTTTGCGCATGACGCGCCCCCAGCCAAGGCCGCCGTAGTTTCGCTGCAGATGCATCGACGTCAGAAAGGAAATCAGGGCGGCGGCACATTGGCCCCAGGCGGCCGCTTCGACACCGAAGGGCGCCAGAAGCAAGATGAGGCCAACCGAGGCCGCGGCATTGAGCAGCATGGTCGGAGGCATGCGGCGGATATTGCCCGATAACGACAGGAGCGCCTCGGTGACGTATCCCGGCGTGAGCAGGACCTGCTTCATCGACAGGATCGTCACGAGAATTGCCGCCGGCGCCCATTTATCGCCAAGCACGATGTCGATCAGATTGGACGAGATGAGCGAGAGGCCGAGATAGATCGGCGCAGAAATCGCCATAAGGACCGTCATGAAAGCTGTTGCGGATGCGCCGATATCGCGCTTAGGCGTTCCGTTGGAATCCGGTATCATCGCGGAACGGCGAAACAGCGTCCAGGCAAGCATGCGCGCCGGCTCGCCTATGAGCTCGGAAAAGGCCGCAATGATGCGCTCGGCGACGCGGTAGTAGCCTGCCTCGGCAAGGCCTAGAAAACTGCCGATCGCCAGCGTGCCGGAATAGGAGCGTAGGAAGAGGATCAGCCGGTTCGACAGGATATGACCGGAGAATTCGAGAATCTCCCGCGCGAAAGGCCATGTCAGGTGGAGCTTTGGATACCATTTGAGCACAATGGCGGACGCGCCGAGGCAAACCAATTGCGCCGCAAGCCGGCCGGCTGCGAGCGAAAATACACTCCATCCCGCCCATAGGCCGAGCATGGTCACGCAAAGTCCGACCACTTCGCTCGCTATGCGGATGGCGGCCTGTTTGCGCAAAAGCCCTCGCGCAACCAATAGCCCGTCGTAGACGACATAGAGTGATGACGGCAGGAACCAGCAGCTGAAGAGAACAAGGAGAAATGCCTCGTCGGATCGTGGCAAAAGGAACCAGGCGAGAGCAGCAGCCGACAGGCCGGCAATCGTGACCAGCACGCCGGCGATGATCGATATCGTCCCGATCTGATCGAGTTCACGATCGGTGCAATCCCTCTTCATCACGAACTCGCCCCATCCGCCTTCCGCGATGACGACGAGCATGACCACGATGGCGGAACTGTAAGCGTAAAGACCGAATTCGGCCGATTCCAGCATGCGTGCGGCAACGAGGAAAACGAGCAGCTGCACGATCTGCGAGACGACCTTCGAGCCGAGCGTCGAAGCACCGTCCCCGACTATAGATGGCAGGCGGGAAAGAAGCCACCGCTGCACTCTGGTTCGGCTGGGAATTTTGGGATGCAACGGCAGGCCGTCCATCAGCGCACCGCCTGTCCCAAGTCGCGAAAGAACAATATGTCCCTCTCGACCCTTGGCCTCCCAATATTGGTACTATATTGAGTGAATATCGGTGGAATAATCCAGTTTTGCGTCAGAAAAAATTTGTAGGGTTCCCATTCAGGACATGATTCCATGCCATGGGGTGCTGCGTCTAAGAGGGAAAAGCCGAGACTATACGACTTTGTTTTATAGAAAATACCGCCTTGGGAGCCGCGACCGGATCGGGTTTGTCGGCCAGAGAGAATGGGCTTGTCGGTAACTATCATGAAACACCATGCAGAGCAGCGTATGAAAGACGACAACCAGGATCGCGATCGCATCATCGAAGGACGGGCACGCCCATCACATCGGAAATACGCGGTTCGTTGGATGATCGTGATATTCTGCCTGATCGTATGGATCGCCGTTGCCATGTTCTTCATTTGGTAAGACGTTCTTTTTCATTGCGGGCAAGCAGCACGACGCCGACGGTTCTGATGAGAATAGCCAGGTCGATGCGCAGCGAGCGGCTGTGGTAATAATCCACATCGAATTGCACGCGCTCTTCATAGGTTGTCTCCGCGCGGCGATTGACCTGCCAGAGGCCGGTTATGCCCGGTTGCAGTGCCAGATAGCAGTGGAGGTGCGCGCCATAGCGTTCGAGTTCCGAGGCCACGACTGGACGGGGTCCGACCAGGCTCATCTCGCCGCGCTGAACGTTCAATAGCTGCGGCAGCTCGTCCGCGCTGCTCATGCGCAAATATTTTCCAAGCCAGTGCACGCGCGGATCGTTCATCAGTTTCTGTGTCGAAAGCCATTCCTGTTTTCGCTGCGCATCTCGTTCGAGCAGTTCCGCCAGCCGCCGGTCGGCGTCCTTGCGCATGGTGCGGAATTTCAGACATTCAAATGGTCGGCCGTCACGGCCGATGCGGGTGTGGCGATAGATGATGGGACGGCCGTCAACCAGGAGCAATGCGACTGCAATGACGAGAAACGCCGGTGCAAGAAACAGCAATCCCGCGCCCGAAAGAATAAGGTCGACAAGGCGTTTCGAACGGCTGCGCCGTACTGTCCGTTTCAAATCGCGAAGCGATTGCTCGCCATGGGCAAAGCCATCAAAAGCCGATAGCATGTTTCAGACCCCTTACCACCTGCTGAATCCTTTTCTCAAAGCTGGCAGTTGCCATCGCCCTTTACAATTGACCCTACGGGCATTGACCTAGTCCCATTGGCGTAGAGCCGCGAACACAAGGCTGACCGCCAGCTTAGCTTGTCTCGTCGACAACCTGACGGGCGACCGGAAAATCACTGTGCGCGGGCACATTTTCGCCCGTCCTGGTGGTGTTTGCCCGCTTCAGGATGTGCTCGTAGAGGACGAGCAGCGCATCGCGCCATGATGCCGGCGTGTGCGCCAGCTCGCCGGACTGGCGGATGCAATTGACGCTCATCCAACGAAGCAGCATGTCGTCATTGGCCAGCCGACGCATCCCGCTCGCGAGCGTTTCCACCTTGCCGCTCTGAAAGGTCAGCCCGCATCCAAGCGCCTCGAGCTCGTCGCCCAGGAGCGCTGCATCGGGAAGGATGACGGGGATGCCGCTGGTCACGGCCTCCAGCGCGGCAAGCCCGAAAGGTTCCGGAACGCGCGAGGACACGACGAGCGCGCGCGCTTGAGCAATGATGTCCCGAATCTCATCCTTGGTTTTCCAGCCGTGAATGACGACTTCGGGATAGTCTTTTTCCAGACGCGCGCGGCCGGCACCGTCCCCGATGACGTGGAGTTTCACGCCGGCAAGCCGGGCTGCGATCGCAGCATCTTCAAATCCCTTTTCGGGCTCCAGCCGGCCGACAAAGAAGAAATCGCGTTTCTTCCAGGGATCCATGGGGTGTTTCAGAAACGGTTCGACGGGATTGCGGATTATTTCAATATTGGCTGTCCGCATCTGGCCGCGCTCGAAATAATCGAGCATGCGCTGGTGCACGACAACGATATTGGCGGGTATCTGCCGTGTGGGATAAAAATACTCCCGCAGCAGATGACGCGCCGACCGCCAGACTTTCTCATCGTATCCGCGCTTGTCGCAGTTCGTCGTCAGACATTGGACCGACATGGGCGTCAGCGGACAGACCTGATTCTTGCGATAGTTGGCAAATCCGCCATTCGGACAGGACAGGAAATAGTCATGGGCGTGCAGGATGACACGCTCGCGCACAGGCCACAGCGCTCGAAAGATCGAAGGCGACAGGATTTTCGTCCAGCCGTGCACATGGTAGATGGTGCCAGGTGTATCGATGCGGGCGATAAGGCCCTGGAGGGCGGCATAGGCATGCCGGCTGTACAGGCCGCTGACGAGGGCGTGCATACGTGCCTGTTGCGTCAGCGGCTGGGCGTCGAGATTGATGGTATCGGCCGCCGGCGGATCGGAGCCGGCGGCATCTCCGGCAAAATAGGTTACCGGTATCCCTGCGTCCTGCAGCAAACCAGCCGAAAGGATTGCAAGGTTCGATGCCCCCCCTATCCTGGCGGAGCGATCGTTAATGATGACGACGCGATCGAGATTGGCGGGGCGCACGGGGCTATTCCAGCATTTCGATGTTTTGTGGCGCCAGCCTGCCCTTCAGCAGGTCGTGGAAAGCCATGATGTTACCCTTGAGCCGTCCCTTACGGTCGACCCAGGGCTCCGGCCGCCAGGTTTTGAAGAGATTGGCGACCAGGTTGCGGCCGATCTGCGCCGTCGCGTGCGGCACGCTCATGGTACGCTTGCGCATCAGATAGAGGGGGTTGGCAATCTGAGAATAGCCAAGACGGACACCGGCCGACCGGCCGCTCTTGGTGCCGAGATGAACACCTTCGAGCTGCTTGGCACTGACCACCTGACCATAATGGGCGGCAAGCCGGCTGAAGTCGACGTCCTCGAGCCAGCCATAGGATGGCAGGTTCTCGTCAAAGCGCAGGCCGGTAGCGTTGATGATGGCCATCCGGATTGCCATGTTGCAACCATAGGCGTTGTAGACCGGCTGAACCTGCATCGTAGGCTCCGAGCGCCGTCGGCGCTTGGCTTCGACCAGCCGCAAGCCGTCCCGAACGGAAATGCCGGGGCCGGTGATACCGTCGGCCAATACTGTGCCCGTGCACATGACGACATCGGGCTGGAACTGAAACAGCCGCTCGGCTTCTTCGATATAGGTCGGCGTCATCAGGAAGTCGTCGTCGAGGAACAGGACGATATCCGCATCCCGAATATTGTCGAGGATGCGATTGCGTTGGCGGCAAAGGCCACGTTCGGAGATGAGCACCCGCACGGGGAAGTCGAGATTGCGAAGGCAGCTCGGATCGATATCCTCCGGCGACGAAAGGCAGACGACGACCTCATCCGGCTTGCGGCTCTGGTTGGCGATATGAGGAAGGATGGACGACAGGATGTCCCGCCGGCCGGTGCTGGCGATGCCGACGACGACCTTGAGAGGGCGACCCGCCGTATAACCCACGAGGCGTCTGGTGGAAAAGCGCGTCTCGCGGCCCCGTGACTTGCGCCACCAACGGCGACGTTCGCCATGTTGCCGCTTCTCGTAGCTGCGGTTGGCGATGATGCCGAGGATGTTGATCGACGTGGTGCCGAAGCTTGCGAGCGCATCAGACAGCCGCTCGACCGTCATCTTGTTGGTCTGCCCGACGACAACGACGATACCTTCGAGATAGGCGCAGATGACCCGCGTATCGGCGGAGTCCTCGAAGGCGGACATGTCGACGATGACGACCTTGTATCGCCGCCGCAACAGGTCGATCTCAGCCTTCAAGGCAGGCAGGTGCCCGTACCGCTGGAAGGAGGCGACCGACTTCTCCGTCTCGTCGACGGTGACGACAGGAACACCGCCGTGGGCCTGCGCGGAGGACCTCTCGGCCTCGGGCTCATGATCGGTCTTCGCGACCAGCATGCCGCTTTCATGCGCTACGGCATAGCGGCGCGGCACATCATTTACGCTCAGCACCTCCATCCCGAAATCCATGCCGGATTCCATCGCCACGCAACTCAGCCGCGCGTTGAGAAAATCGGCATCGATCAGCACCACGGAGGCGCCTTCGTGCTGATAGAGTTGCGCAAGATTGGTCGCGACCGTCGTCTTGCCTTCGCCGGTGCCGACCGAGGTGATGCCGATCACCATGGGCGCATTGGGCGGGAAGGAGGAATCGATCGAGTGCTTGACGCCACGCAACGCTTCGGAGAATTGCGAATAGGGCGTGTCGAGCACGGACCTCAGCGGCAACATGGTTCGCCGCCATGAAGAGCCTCCTGCCACTATATTGCCGGGCACGAAAGATGGGCTGGTATAGACGGGGACATGACCAAGCAAACTGAGCCCCAGCTCCCGCCGGAGCTTCTCGCTTGAACTGACGCGTCGATCCAGGCCATCCCGCAGGAGTGCCGCCATCAGGCCGGCCGTAAGGCCCAGCATGGCGGAGAAGGGGATTACAAAGGACGATTTCGGCCAGGCCTTGGTCAGCGGTGCGGCGGCGGCCGTCACAACTCGGACGTTGCCGAGCGGGAAGGATTCCTTCTGCATGGCGCCGATCAATTGCTGGAGAATGCTTTCATACATGCGGCGATATGTCGTTGCCCGGCTTTCCATTTCGGACAATTCCACGCGTGCGAGGTTCTTGTCCGTCCCGGTTTCCTTTAGCGAGGTCAATTCATCACCCAGAAGCCCTTCCCGGGTCTTGGCGACCTCAAGATTCGCGCTATAGACGGCTTGGATACGGGCAAATTCCTTGCGCATTTCGTTCTTCTGCCGGTCAATTTCCTGCTGCGCGGCGATAACGGCGGGATTGTCGGCGTCATATCGGCTGATAAGGTTGTTGAGCTTGGTGGTCGCCACACCGAGATCTTCCTGCAGCTTCTGGATGCGGGGATTGTTGATTGTCTCGTCGACGTCGCCCTCGACCTTGCCGCCCGCCAGCAGCTGGTTGAGCGTGGCAAGCTTGGCGGACTCAGCCGCCGTCTGCGCCTTCGCCGCGACTGCCTGGCTGCTGATCTCGGACAATTGTTGCTGATCGAGTGATGAAGAGTTGCTGATCTCCATAATGCCGTTCTTGGCGCGAAACTCTTCCACACTCATGGCCGCTTCGCGTGCCTGCCGACCGACCTCGATGAGCCGTGTTTCAAGCCATTTGGCACCACTTTGCGCCGCGGAGGCGCGTTCCGACAACCCCGTCTTGATATAGGCCTCGGCGATCGCGTTCGCCGCCAGCGCAGCCTTTTCCGGATCGATGGAACTATAGCCAATCTCAAGAATGTAGGATTGGCCGACCCGGGTGACGGAGACCCTTGAGAGAAAGGAGGCCATGGTGCGGCGCATCAAGTCATCGTCGCTCGGCACGGCCTTGACGCTGGCATCGCCGTGCTTGAAAAAGCTGATGAAGGCGCGCAGCTTGTCGTGGAAGGCCGCTTGCCACGACACGCCTCCGACGATCTCCGGATCCTCGCTGAGATTGAGTTTCTCGACCACGGCGCGCGCGGTCGCTTCGGACTTGACGATCTCGACTTGGCTGGCAATTTCGGCTGCCTCGATGATGACAGTGCCCGTGAACGCATCCTGGGACACGATACGCCCCTGGTCCGGGTCCATGACGACGCGCGTTGTTGCCAGATAGACCGGCTGTGTCGTGGCCATATAGAAGCCACCGATGCCGAGTCCCGCCGAGGTGAAAATGGCGAAGATCAACCAATGACGCTGCAGAAAGCGCCAGATATCGCGAAACGAGATGTATTCGCTGCCCCCCGAGCGCTTGGTATCCGATGGCGTACCGCGCAAGCCCTTACCGATCTCGTGAACTGCCATAATTGTTCCCCAACCTTAGTTTGATTGTCTTGATTGTCATTGGGATTGCGTAGGATCGACCGAGGACAGCACCGTACCGTCCAGGTTTCCGGAAATGTTGTAGCGAACGTCCAGAACGTCTTCGGGCTGCAATTCCGTCGTTTCCGACACTTGGGTAGCGGCGGCGTCGCCGCCGCCTCGCGTAATCCAATATTCGCGCGGCTGAAGATCGAGCGACTGGATGCTCTGGCTGCGGGAGAGCGATGCGCCGGCGATCTGGAGCAACTGCAGCGTCGTATTGCGCTTGAGTTTCGTGTCCTCGATATCTGTCTCGGTCGTCTGCAGTTGCTGCCCGGCTTCGGTCTTGCGCTGACCTTTGAGGTTCAGGGCGTCGCGTTCGGTTTCGCTCAGCTTCTGCTTGGCCTGCATCGACGCGACGACGAGGTCCAGCTTGCCGGCCTGCATCTCGGCAACGATCCGCTCCAGCGAGGTCTTGCGTGACGTCGTCAGGATCTTGGTGTCGACCAGCTTCGTAATATCGCTCAACTCGTCCTGGGCGATCTTCACCTGCTCGTCCTGCGAACTCATCTTCTCATCGAGAATGTTGATTTCGTTGTGCAGCAGCGTCTCGAGGTCCCCCGCGGATACGAGCTGCTGACGCAGGGCGTCGGCACGGGCATTGAACAGATCGATCTCGCTTATCATGATCTGCTTGATGACCGACCCGTCCGGTGCGGCCTTGATCTCCGGCGGGAATGTGATGGTCGGCTGATCGTTGAGTTCGGCCATCAGACGAGCGCGCCGGGCACTGAGCTGCTTCAATTGCAGCTCCATGCGATTGATCTCGCCGGCATAGCTGATCTGCTGCGCTTCGGAATAGTCGCCCGTCTGACTGGAATGGCGCTGGCTACCACCGGCCATGGCGATGGCCTGTTTGACTGTCAGGCCCGGACGGAACTCCAGTTCGCTTGGTTTTTCGACAGCACCGGAGACGTAGATCATCGGATATTTGACCACCTCGACCGAGGCGGTGGGCGCGACGGCAAGACCGGTGATCTGCTTCAGCTTGTCGCCGATGTCGGCGCTGACGATGCTGGTCGTCTTGTCGTTGACCTGCATTTCCCCGATCATCGGGATAGAGATCATACCGGATTGCGAAACGACATATTCGCCGTTCAGCGCCGTCCATTCCTTGTATTCGCCTGTCGCGGCGATCCATTCGACAATCGCCACCTTGATCCGCGTCTGCGGTCTGATGTGGTAGGCCGTGTCGGCCGCAGCGCTGGCTGTGTCGAGCAAACCTGCCCCGGAAAGCGCCAATGCCAACACCCATGGCACCAGGGCTCCAGAGGGCTTGCGGCCGAATCGGGGAGAGAAAACGGAAGTTGGAAGCATGGGCGAGATCTCGTTGTTATGTCGCTTGCGTCGCCACAAACCGGGACAAGCGCTATGCAACGAGATCATCAGCTGAACGCATAACGTGTAAATACCCCGCGGCAGCGCTTGGGCTAATCACTTCTGGCAGGACAAACAGGCGCCTCGAACATCCCTAGGCCGGCTTGCACATCCTTGCGTGCAGGCTTTCATCGTCAGTTAACTCTTTCGGCTGCCCACTTCGGCCATTTGGATGCGATGGCGGACCGATATGGGTTCTGTCGCAAAGGTTGCCGCCCGCACAATGTTGTTGCGACCCAAGGAGGGAAAAGAACAATGCGGGTAGCAATCGTTCATTATTGGCTTGTGTCGATGCGCGGCGGCGAAAAGGTGGTCGAAGCCCTCTGCGACATGTACCCGGATGCCGACATCTTCACCCTTGTCTACGATGAAAGTCGCGTCTCGGAGAAAATCCGCAAGCATAAGGTCACCACATCCTTCCTGCAGCGTATCCCGGGCGCCATCAAAGCATACCAATCGCTCCTACCGCTGATGCCTTTTGCGCTGGAGAGCTTCGATCTCACCGACTACGATCTGATTATTTCGAGCGAATCGGGTCCGGCCAAGGGCATTATCCCCCCGCCGCACGCAACACATGTCTGCTATTGCCATTCACCGATGCGCTACCTTTGGGATCACTATCACTTCTATCGGTCCCATGCCGGTCTGGCGTCGCGGCTGATGTTGCCCGTGCTGGCGCCGTTACTACGGTCCTGGGATGTCAGCACAAGTTTGCGCGTGGATCGCTTCGTCGCCAATTCGCACCATGTCAGCGACCGCATCAGCAAGTATTATCGCCGCCCGGCAACCGTCCTTCATCCGCCCGTCAGCGTAGACGATTTTACGCCGTCAGCTGTCATCGACGACTTCTATCTCTGCGCCGGCCAATTGATCCCCTATAAACGTATCGACCTGGCGGTAGAGGCCTTCACCCGGATGAACCGCAAGCTGGTGGTGATCGGCGAAGGCAAGGAGATGGAGCGCCTGAAGCGAGCCGCAGGCCCCACCATCACCTTCCTCGGGCGCGCGCCGTTTGCGGTGTTGAAGGAAAAGCTTTCCCGCTGCCGTGCGTTGATCTTTCCGGGCGAGGAGGATTTCGGCATTGTTCCAGTCGAAGCCATGGCGAGCGGCAGGCCCGTCATCGCCTATGGCAGCGGCGGCGCACTGGAAACGGTCGTTCCGGGCCTCAGCGGCATGCTGTTTGGCGAGCAATCCGTCGAAGGCCTGATCAAGGCCGTGCGTGATTTCGAGGAGAATGAGCATCTCTTCCATCCCGAGGCGCTACGGGCGCATGCAGGCCAATTCAGTCTTCGCAATTTCATGGTGGGTATGCAGGCCATCATCGATGAGGAACTGATGATGCGAAAGACGGTCCAGCACCGCAGAGATTACAACATCGCCGCCATGCAACGCGCGTTCGAAGCGCAGTTGCCGGCGCTCGTCACCGAGCCACGTAGTGCAACGCTTCAATAGATCCGGTAGCCTCCCGATTGCGAGCGGTCATGCTGCTCTCATGTGTAAGCCGCAAGCTTGAAACCGCCGTCGGCAAGAAGAACAAGCGGGGAGCGAGTTCAGCGGATGGATCCGCATGGTCATTATACCTTTGGCGTAGGCGGTTGTTGTTCCCCATCCAAAAGGCGTACAAAGAAATAGCATGTTCACCGATATTTTATGATAGCTTGCGATAAGAGAATCTCGTTTTTCATACTGTGGGGGGATCAAACGCGTATTCTCACTTTGGGATCGAAGGCTTGTCTGGGCTCTTTGCTGGCCATTTTTGCTGTTTGCGCAAAACAGGCTTCGGCCCAGGACCAAGCCGTTTTCGCCGGCCAGGTCGACTTTTCCTGGCAACAATTCTCAATTCCGTCCGTAGGTTCCGGCACGCTTCCAATGGGAGAGAAGAGCGTGACGGCTTCCGGGCCGACAACGGGATTTTCGGCAGGCGTTCGTCTATCGCCTGACCCCGATGCCTTTTCCCTGATGTGGACCGGAAGCTATTTTGATCTTTCTGGGCATTCCAGTTCGACGAACGCTATTTCGAGCAACCCGTTCATTATCACGGTTGGCTCGCCGGGTTCCGGCGAAATCGATCTCTCCACAATTACGGACAGCTCCGGCGCATCAGCGCTTGCGAATGTCAATTTCACCGATAGCACCGGTGCGACGACCGCAATTTCCAGTTCCGCCTCCTCTCCGGCGGGTCCGAATTCCGTAACGCAATATGCGGTGAGCCCGACTGCCGCCGGCGCTGCGTTTGCGGCGCTGGTCACTGACGGCAGGGGACCGAGCGCTGCGTCTTACGGCGCCTTTGCGGATGGCCAGGGTTTGATTTTCGCGGGTGTCGGAGATTTTGGCGCGAGCACCGTCCGCACATGGTCTTTCGTCCATGCGACGGGCTATACCCAGACCGTCTGGCTTGCAAAGCCACTCGCGCCGGACAGGGATTTCACGCTCAAAGCTGGATTGACTTATCGCCGTAGCCGCGAAAGCTATGGAAACGGTATGGCCTTCGACCTGGCCAGCAGCGTTTCGGGTGCGAGCATACCGACCGTAAGCCTGTCGGAGGCCGGCAAGTTTAACGTCGAGGCAGGCGGCCCCGTCGTTGGTTTCGACGCGCGTTTCCATCCGCCCGCTCCTTTCATGATCGGTGTCAGCGGTACGGCGGGAATGGCGTTCTTCGGAGCGCGATCGAGACTGACCCACACGGTCGTCCTGCCTCAGGTGGCTGCAATCGAAGATACGGCAAGCGTGCGGCGCGACAGCGGTGTGATGGGGCTCACCGGCATGGAAGTCAGCCTCATCTTCCCCTTGGAGGAGCGCGTTGAACTCCGCGTGTCCGGCAGCGTTCAGTCAACATTCGGCGCACCACGGCCGACAGCGGGCGATATCAAACGGTACAATACCAGCCAATATGGAGTAGGAGTGTCCTTGGCGGCGCGGTTCTGAAATAGAAGCGAGCGCTTTCGGACGCGCCGGCAATTTTGTCAGCAAAGACACACAGGAGACGAAGCAGATAGAGATAGCTGGTCTCGAATATCGCCCGATTTGCCGCCGGACGCATGCAGCAGCCCATATGATGACCGCGCTGCTGCCGTGTCCTTTTGACAAATCGCCAGAATAATTCGGGGAGAGAAACATGGCCGAAGAATTCAAACGAAGGATGCATCTCTACATCATTCAAACGATCTATGAGGCCGTTTGCAACCCCGAGGGATGGAGCGATGTCGTTGGCGAAATCAGGAAGATCACAGGCGCAACCAGCGCCTTTTTCATGGGAATAGGCCCCGGCGCGGAACAGAATGCCAGTGTCGTCAGCAAGCACGTGGACAGGAATCTGCTCATCAGAGCCGATTTCGTCGACATCGTCCATACCGTAACAGCAAGTCTCGGCCAGGGTGGAACCGTCGCCCTTGATATCAAGCGGAATGGCTCCACCTGGCAGGCATATCTTGCCGACATGTTTGATTGCGAGGGGCAGCTAGTCATTGCCATTATTACCAAAGAAGGGCAACGGCGTTTCATTCTCGGCCTGATCTTCAGCTACGAAGATCAGGCCGATGTCAGGCTTGCCAATGAATTGCTCATGGCACTGACCCCACATCTTCAAATCGCAATGGGCATTCATCGACAAATGCTGAAGGATCGGGAGAAGGCTGAACGGCTCGACCACTTCTTTTCCCAGTCCGCGACGCCCCGCGTCATTGTCAGCGATGATTTCAGGATTATCGAAAGCAACAGGGCCTTCGAGCGTCTGATCGAGAAGAACGGTTCGTTCCTGAAAAGATCGGAAGGCTTTCTCACGGTGGCTTCATCGGCTCTGCGTCAGGAGATCGACAGGCTTCTGGCGCGATCGCAGCAGCATGCTGAAACGGGCCATGCCAATATCGCCTGGGTAAAGGAGGCGGAAGGTGGTTTTGGTTGGTTGTTGAAAGTTGAGCCTCTTGGATCCAAGTCGCTCAATGTGACGCCATTTGCGAATCTCGGTTTCGGCAACGACGCCAAGTCCATGCTGAGTTTCTGCAAGATGGGAGACCGCAACGGATTGACACCCGCCGTCGTCGGCAGCGTGCTTGGTTTGACCACGGCCGAGGCCAGCCTTGCCTGCGAACTTGCGCAGGGAAATGCCCCAGCAGAGATCGCTCATGCTCGCGGCGTCGCCAAGAACACGGTCCATAATCAGCTGACTTCGATCATGGCGCGGCATGGATTTCATCGACAGGGGCAACTGCTCTCTTTTCTGTCAACGCTGTCTCTCTTTATCGGATAGTCCGTCTCCACCAGGCGGCAGGCTGTTTTACCTATGCTGCGAAGTGTTGAGGCAGCCCCTCATGAACGTCAGCCCAAGTCATCTCTTAAAACCGCTATCAGCTTAGCCTGATTGAGGCACTGCAGAACGCCGGGGACGTCGATAGCCTGCAATAACCGTCAATGGGGACGGATATTGAAAGGGGAACATCCATGTCCATGAAAACTCTGATTCTTTCCGCCGCTATCGTATTTGCCTCGACTGCGGCCTTTGCCGGCGGCAACGTGTCTGTAACGTCGCAGAGCGGCACAGGCAATATGGCTGCAACCGGACAAGTCGGCCACGGCAATTTTTCTGGCATCGGTCAGGTCGGCAAAGGAAATTACGCCCAATCGCTGCAGAGTGGCAAAAACAATATCTCGGCAACGGCTCAGTTCGGCAAGGCCAATCAGTCCTATACGAACCAGGCTGGCAAGGCCAACCTCTCGGCAACTGTCCAGTTCGGTCATTCCAACTATTCTGAAACGGATCAGTCTGGCAAGGGCAACATGTCCGTGACGGTCCAGCACTAATGCGCTTGGGAGAGCCGGCGCTTCGCCCGGCTCTCCCAAACTGTAAGGAGCTCGAAGTTCGATGGTAAACGCCCTACCGCCCGCAGACACTTGCAAGATCGAGTACCAGGATATCGGTGGCATGACGCATCTTGCCGCCGTGCTGATCCCCGCCAAGGCACGCGAGGGAAGCTACCAGTTTCAGGTCCAGTCGACTTCGGAGGGAGGCGTGTCCTCCAACATGCAAGGGGGAGAGTTTTCTGCCAAGGGAGGACATCGCGAGGATCTGTCCAAGACTATCGTCGGCAGCACACCCAGTAGCTGGGCCGCGGAGCTGCAGGTCTTCGATGCATCCGGAAATCTGATTTGCCGTTTTGCCTTGCCGGAAAAAAATAAGTGAGACGCGATGAGGCACCGAGCCATGGTCCGAAGAAAATCGCGCAGATATTGTAACTTTCAAGACGCTCGCCAAAGCCTCCGGTTCGCTCGGAGGCTTTTTTTGTTGGATGCATGATAATGGATCACACCCAAGCATAAGCTTGAGCTGTACTGGCATTCCGCGCGCCGTCACCATCGATCTCCTCGGCAATGATGGGGATCCGCGCCGTCTGACTTTCCACCTTTCATTCAGGCTATGCGGGGCGGAGGATATGCGGGCGGGTGGCAAGGTCGATGCGACCAGGCTCGACGAGCATTCCCGATGTGGAGCATCACATCAACAAAGACTAGAGCAGGCGGTCGGACGTACCTCCAAATCGATTAGATGCAAAGTGCAATTCCGACCGAATGTCCTGTCTTTGGAGGGGGCGTCGAATATGAACCTGCTGGATATAGTCTAAGTGATTAAGTTGCTTGCGCAATTGGTGTCATGCTCACGGCGCGTCCATCGCTCTCCCCCTTCCTTTTGCTGATTTGACAGGTCCGGCAGTGTCGTCGCTAAATTCGGATCAAGAGGCCCGATTTATTGAGGCAAGCGGGCTCACTCGCCGGCTTGCTTCGTATCTGAATAATGACTTGCAGATCGGCACTTTGTCATCCTGACAATCCGGCATGCGGTACTCAACCAAACAGCGGTCTCAATAATAACATTAAAAAAGGGAGCAATTGCAATGCAGGCACGAGACATCGGAACGCCCCGGATCCTCCCAGCCCGACGTGCCGGCATCGTTGAGCATCCAACTGCCATCGTCATGGCCGGCGACAAGACCGGCAGCTCCGGCATCAATCCCAGCCGAAGAGAAGTCCTCTGGGGTGTATTGGAGATAGGCGATATCGATCTCGGCTTCGATGACGGTTTGAGTTTCGAGATCTCCCCGCGATCACTGAGGGATGCAAATCGGAACCGGCCGGCCTCCACCGTCGGCACAAGTGACACGAATAACTATGCTGACAGATCCTACCGGGCGGTCGATCAATCCGGCCGGCAACTTCTTCCCAACCGGCGTCATTCGAACAGTTAATTCCGATGCCCGTTAATGGCGACCTTGGTCGGAGGAGCCGCCATTGCGCGTTCAGCAGGGACAGGGCTGAGATAGGCAGGCGCAAGCAGCCAGATCATGCTATAGGAAGTGCCTGGAAGCACAGGCAACGCCTTTCGATTCTTTCATGTTAAAATATACTAACGCTTTAAACTTGCACAAAAGCGCGCTGCACATGCTTGCAGAGTGACGCTTGCTTTCGGCGAGGTCGAGAAGGTTGCTTTTGACTATCGATAAGGGTTCCGGCGAGCGTGGCTCCGTTAGCGATTTGTCAACAGCTTTTTCGCCCGTATATGTTGTAGCGCCAATTAGCTATTTTCTAATTAAACATCTGGTAATATGTTAATTTAAAATAGTCGCCAAGCGCCGATAAAGTTATGCCTGCGCCCGTACGATTGATGTGACTGCGATAATGGATGCATAAGCGCCGATGCGAACGGGCTAGTTCAAGTTGGATAGCGGCCACACGCCGGGTGGCTGTTTTGGGAGGACTAGGCCCTATGCCCGAAAGCCGTGTGGATCGGTCGCAGCTCATTCCACAAGAGTCCGAATCTGAGAGCGGTTTCGACGCGTTGATCTCACTCTGGGACCTCGATCTCAAACTGGTCGATTCCTCCAAGAAATTTAAGGAGCATGTTGGTTTTGGATCTCGGACAGGTATAACGTTGCGGCAGGCCTATCCTGCCTTGGCGAAGCCCGCCCTTGCGGCCATCGTCCAGCTGGTGATTGATACCGGCCAACCGCGAACCATCCGGCTCGACGCTTCAATGCCCAAGAAATGCGACCTGTTGTTGTTTTATATCCGGACCGGTCTTTTGGTCATCGAGATCGACGGTGCGGATGCCAAGAAGAAAACGTCGTCTGAAGACGGTGAACGGGCACGGCTCATTCATCAGGCAACACATGATGTTTTAACCGGATTGCCGAATCGCCGCCAATTCAGCGCGGAGTTGGAAAAGCTGCTGCCGGCCAGCGGAGAAGCTGGACCTGCCCTGATGCAGCTCGATCTGGACGACTTCAAGCCCGTCAACGATACGTTGGGGCACGGCGCCGGAGATGTCATCCTTCAACTTGCCGCCGAAAGAATAAAAAAAACCCTCGGTCGAAATGGGACGGTCTACCGCCTCGCCGGCGATGAGTTCGCCATCATACAGGTTGGTTCGCAACAACTCTTCGAGGCTGAAAGATTGGCGGACGCTCTGGTCGCCGAATTCAAGAAGCCGTTTGTCGTCAACGGTATCTCGTTGTTCGTCGGCGTCAGTATCGGGGTTGCCGTCGCGCCACGAGACGGCAATGAGGGAGAGCAGCTGATGAAAGCTGCCGACGTTGCTCTCTATGCGGCCAAGAAGGAAGGCCGGCGTCGGGCGCGAACATTCGATCCGAGCATGCTGGTCGTGGTGGAGCAAAGGGAGTTGCTGCGTCGCAGTCTGCGCGTGGCGCTCCAACACGATGAGTTCTTCATCGAGTACCAGCCGCTGGTCGAGCCTCCATTCACCGTCGTCGGCTTCGAGGCGCTGATACGCTGGCGGCATCCCACCCTGGGGATCATTCCGCCGGCAGCCTTCATTCCCATGGCAGAGGCCGACGGCCTGATGAGTGAAATCGGCCAGTGGATGTTCGAGGAAGCATGTAGGGAGGCCCTTACGTGGCCGGTGAACTACAGCCTGGCCGTCAATCTTTCCCCTGCGGAATTCCTGACGCCGGGTTTCACCGATCGGGTCTCGCAAACACTCGACGTGGTCGGATTTCCCGCCGAGCGCGTGGAACTCGAAATCACTGAAGGCGTTTTATTGGAGCGCACCATCAACAATCTCGATACTCTGAACACGCTCAACGTGCTCGGAATCCAGATTTCACTAGACGACTTTGGGACCGAGTATTCTTCCCTGAGTTACCTCAAGAATTTCCCGTTCGATAACATCAAAATCGACCGGTATTTTATCAGGGACCTTTTGCAGGACAAAAAGAGCCAGACCATTGTTCGCTCCGTGATCACCCTGGCACATGGCTTGGACATGCGCGTAACCGCGGAGGGGGTCGAGACGGCGCAACAGGCCGCCTGGCTCCAGGGCGAAGGCTGTGACCGATTGCAGGGATATTTTCTCAGTCCGCCGCTCGATGTCGACCGGCTTCATGACTTTATAAAGCAAAGGGCGCGCGTGCACCCGGCCGTGACCTTTGATGAGGTCGAGGCCAGACCCTGATTTTTCTGAGGCACATTTCATCTAGGAGGTTTCGCTTGAACACCACGGAAACGCCGGCAGATGCTGCCTTCGAGCCGATGCTCGAGCTGGAAATGAAGATGGCCGCCTTTACGGCGGATTGGCTGAACTGCGATCAATGCTCGACCTATGTCGCCGGTATGGTCAGTCTTGATCGTCACGATCCCATCCGCCACGCCAATGTGCTTTCGTCGGCCCTGAATGAGCTCTTCGAGATGTCGTTCCACGCTCGGGAGCGCGATGGTGCTTTTGTCTGTCGCTTCTACCGACGCGACGAAACGGAGCGGATAGAACTGACCTTTCCCTGTTCGCCTGAGAAACGTCGCTTCTACGATGCGGTCGTGACGGGCTTGAAGAGCGACGAGGCGCTTGCGAATTATCTCGATGTGATCACGAGTGGTGCCGCGCCAGCCGAGCATGCGATCCTTCTCGGTCTGGCCATCAACTACGACGCCGACATCACGCTCTACTATAGGGATACCGGAATGTTGACCTTTGTCGTGGATCTGCCGCTCGAAAGGCTACTCAATTGAGCACCTATTCGTCCCACCGCTTCACGGCGCAATTCGACGTCAACAATCAGGAGTTCTCTCTCTGCGGAGTGCTCAGACCCCATTCGGTCTCGGAACTCGCCGATGATCTGGCCCTACTGCGAAACGGCGTCGAAACGGTGAAGGGCGTCTGCTATATCAATTTGAAGCGTGTCACCCATATGAACAACACGGCGTTCCGCGCCTTGGCGCATGTCCTCATCGACGCGACCCGCTCAAGGCCGGATATCAAGCTTACCGTGGTCGCGTCGAGCGTCGTCGCATGGGCGTCCCGGTTGTTCCGCCATCTAAACGATCTATCGCCCAATATCACCGTCGAGATCTACGACTCCGCGTTCTATCCGGGTCAGACATTCGTCGAGAACCAGAGTTTCATCCCCATCCTCAGGACTCAAACCAAGATGACCTGGCGGCATGAGCGCGAAATATTGCCGCGCCACGGGCTTCGCGAGGGTATGCATATTGCCGATATTTGCTGCGGGATCGGCGATTTTGCGATGCTCTTGAGAAAGGACTTCAAACCGGCCCGGATCGTTGCACTCGACCACTCGATTCCAAGCCTCGCCTACGCCCGCACAGTGGCGGAGAATTTCGACGTCCAGGACATCGAATATACCTATGGTGACGCATCGCAGATGCTGTTCGAGAGTAACCAGTTCGACTTTGTGACCTGCCGGCACTCTTTGCAAATCTTCGACCGCCCGGATGTGCTGCTGCGGGAGCTCTATCGTATCTGCAAACCGGGTGGCAGGGTTTACATCACCAACGAGAAGAACTCCCATTGCCTTGGAGAGCCGAAAGCCGAGAGCATCCAGTGGACATATAACGAGGTTGCCAAGCTATTCGCTCATTTCGACATGGATGTCGAAATGGGACCGAAAGGTCGTCGCATGCTGCTGGATGCCGGTTTCAGGAACGTGCAGATGGAAAGTTTCATGGTGACCAATCTCGACGACGATCCCCAGGACTTCGCTGACATCATCACGGCATGGCGGAATGTCTATGCCGATGAGATGGCGGTCAGGAGAGGCGATTCACCTGAATTCATCGATCGGTTTAAACAGGGGTTCGAGGACCACATCTTTGCCGCGCTTCACCCAAGAGGCTATGCCGGCTGGCCTATCTGGGCCTCATCGGGACAAAAGCCGCTATGACGATGCCACCAACCGCTAAACCGAGACTCGGTCTGCGTTCCTTTCGCGCCAAATTCCTCATCGTTGTCGGAGGTGCCGTCCTTTTCGACCTGCTGGTCAGCGGCGGTCTTGCACTTTGGAATGTGCAGCGCCTCTCCCGCAACGCGACCGCCCAAGTGGGCGAAGGCCTCGAAAAGGCGAGCCAGGATTATATCCGCTCCTATACCAATTCCACGGCCGCCCAGGTCGGTCTGCTTCTCGACCAGGTGCATTCCGATGTGAGCGCGCTGGCAGGGGTGCTCCAGGGTCAGATCGATCATCCCACAAGGAATGGAAATGTCGGCACAGCCTTGGCCAAAGCTGCCCCCGATGCCGTGACGGTGACCTACGATCCCGTTGGCCAGTGGGCGCAAAATCTTCCGGGAGGGCCCTCCGTCATCAGTGTTTGGGGTTATATGCTGGACAAGGACCACCATCCCTTTCCGCAGGTACAGGCCGACATTGAGACGAGCGCCATACTTGATCTTGTCGCTCCATCGCTGCTGCATAACGGCGCGTCGAAGCTGCAAATGTACTATATCGGTCCCAGGGAGCGCCCGATCTTCCGGACTGCGCCTTACACGACGCAGGCGCAGACATTCGACCGGCTCTACCCAGGCCACAACAGTGCTGATTTCTGGACTTTCTTTTTTCCTGGCCTTTATGAATCCTGGCAGCAATGGGCTTTGTCTCCCTCGTCGCGGCCGGTTGCCGATTACATTACCCAGACCGCTCCCTACACGGACGCGATTACCGGAAAACTGATCGTCAGCTTCTTCCATCCGCTTTGGACGGCGGACAGGCATGGAGTGGCAGGTGCCGCCGGCGCCGATATCACCCTTACTCAGCTTGCCGAGATCGTCGAGAATGTGAAGGTTGCTCAAAGCGGCTTCGGCTTCTTGACCATGTCGAATGGAAATGTCGTCGCAATCAATCCGGTCGGAGAGAAGGCCATCGGTTTGCGAGCGGCGAATGACGCCGCCAACAAGGGCGTCACCGGTCTCGACCGCTCGCTGCGGAACAGCACGCAAAAGGCCATTGCGACCATGCCGCTTGATGCCGATGGTGCCATCCAGCACATCTCGCTCACCGAACACGGCGAAGAGGTTCCTTATCTCGTAGTCGTCAAGCAATTGCGTCCCACCAATCTCTGGGTGAGTGGGCCCATACAGCGCGAGGTCATGTCGCTTGGAATCGTCGTGCCAGAGCGCGAGATCTATGCTTCGCTGATTGCGGCCAAGGAGGAGATATCACGCGCGACCAACAGGATTTTGCTTTATCAGATCCTCGCGGTTCTCGTGTCACTGATGATCGTCACCGCTGCGGTCTTTGCGGCGTCGAAGCGCATCACCGGCGGTATCAGCGCGCTGGCGGGTGCCGCCAAGCGCATCCAGGCAAAAGACTACTCCGTCAGGGTCGACATTCCAACCAGGGATGAGGTGGCTGAAGCCGGCGTCGCATTCAACCGGATGGCCGAGGAGATCAGCTTTCACACCGAAAATCTCGAGAAGCTGGTCGTGGAGCGGACGAAGGAGATAGAGGCGGCAAAGGAGGAGATCTCCACGCTCGCCAATCAGTTGAAGAGCGAGAACCTGCGCCTTGGTGCGGAACTCGATGTGGCGCGGCATATTCAGCGCATGGTTTTGCCGCGTGCCAAGGAGCTGACAGCCTTCAAGCATCTGGAAATCGCCGCCTACATGCGCCCGGCCGATGAGGTCGGCGGTGATTATTATGATGTCCTGCAGCACGGAAACAATCTGAAGATCGGTATTGGCGACGTGACCGGCCACGGGCTTGAGAGCGGCGTGCTGATGCTGATGGTTCAATCGATCGCTCGTGCGCTGCAAGAAGCAGGCGAAATGGATCCGGCAAAATTCCTGGCCGACCTCAACCGCACGATTTTCAAGAACATCGAACGAACGGAGACGGACAAGCACATCACCTTATCCTTCCTCGACTATGACGGTAAGAGATTGACGATATCGGGCCAACATGAGGATATGATCATTATCCGCCAGAACGGCGAGGTCGAGCGCATAGATACCGGCGACCTCGGTCTTCCGGTTGGCCTCGAAGCCGATATTACGCAGTTCATCGACACGCGGGAAGTATCGTTTGAGAAAGGTGATATGGTCGTCCTACATACGGATGGCGTCACCGAAGCTGAAAATCCCAGCGGCGAACTGTTCGGCTTCGAGCGGCTTTTGCAGGATGCGCGTCGCTTGCATGGCGGAACCGCGGAAGAGGTAGTCAAGGGGATACTCGACGATCTGATGGCCTACATCGGCACGCAAAAGATTCATGATGACATTACCCTCGTCGTCATGCGGCATAGGTGAGAGCATGACAGTCGTACTATATGGCCAAGAAAATCTCGTTTCTTTCGATACAAGCCAAGCTCTGCGGCTTCGCCTGCTTGACGGACCGCTACGGCTCGCGTGGCGGCATTCAGCTATAACCTCGGACTTTATCGCAGAAACGATAGCGCTCGGCTTTCGGTCTTCCGAACGCCACTACAAGACCATAAGGCACGACATAGGCTATCTTACGAATGAGCTGATCGAAAACGCCATCAAGTTTCGCACTTCCGGTGAGATCGTTATCGAGGCTCTGACGGATGCCCATAACTTTAGAATGCGGATAGCGAACTTCGTCGATGACGATACTACCGCTCGATTTCAACAATTGTTGTCGAGGGTGATAGCCGGCGATCCGAACGAGCTCCTGATAGAACAGATCGAAGCGGCTGCGCTTGAAGGTGGCAACACATCCGGATTGGGACTGTTGACTTTGATGAGCGATTACCAGGTTCATCTAGCCTGGCGTTTCGAGGAAGATCGGCCGCACAGGCGAACTAAGCTGGAAACCTATGCTGCGATGGCAATTGCGCTATCGTGAACCCGCGAGAGGCATGTCGTATGGAAATCAAAGAAGAAGCGTTCCGCGTCTGGTCCGAAGGCAGCACCTTGTATTTTGATGGAACCATGCGCCTGGCGGGTCCAGATGCCTATGCGCCGGTTTATGATCTGGCTAAAAAAGTGCTCGACGAGGGCGGTGGTAAGGCTACTTTCGATCTGACCGGCCTGCACTTCTTGAATTCTTCTGGTATCAACTTGCTTGCCAAACTGACGATCGAGGCGCGCAAGCATCCAGACATTCACCTTACCGTTTGCGGCTCTTCACAGATTCCATGGCAGATGAAGTCACTGCCAAATCTGAAGAAGCTTCATCCAAGCCTGGATTTACGTCTGACATAGTGGCCTCAAGCAATGAGCTAGGCCAAGTGATGTTGACGTCACATATTCTGATGTGCCCGGCACACATTTTATCCGCAAGGGCTGCATGACCACGCAGCATGGATCCCGGATCAATCATCCGTGGAGCACCGGGCTGGCGGTTGAGTTGACTCTGTCGTTCACTCGGCAGACAACAGGCAATGGCTAAGGAGGAAACACTGATGGCTGACGAGACTAACACGGGACCGCTTGCTGCAGTTACGGGGATAGAGGCAGAGGTGAAAACGCCGAAGGTCAAGAAGCAGAGAGCGCCACGGCGCCAGAAGGCGGTTGCCACACCGGTTCAGGCTGAAGCAAAGGCGACTGATGCAACGTCGGCTGTGCCAGCTGCAAAGCCCAGGAGATATAGCGAGCAGGAAAGAGGCGAAAAGCTCAAGCTGATAGGAACGCAGGTCGCCGGGGGTACAAGTACGCTCAGGGACGCGATCAAGAACGCCGGCATATCGGAGCAAACCTACTATCAGTGGAAACGGACAGCGAAGGCCGTTGACCAAGGGGGGGAGAAGCCTGTTTCGGTCGGCAACGGGTTGGCCGATCTCGTTCAACTCGAAGAAGAGAACCAAAGGCTTCGCAAGATTCTGGCGGAAAAGCTGCGCGCAGAAAATGCGGAGCTGCGCAAGAGGCTCGGACTGGACTAATCCAAGATCGGAATGGAGTGGGCGGTCAGTCTCTCCATTGAGTGCCGGACATTGTTTGACGCCGGCATTTTGTAGGCTCGCCTCCAGCGAGCTCCATCAAGGTGGACAATCGAAAAGACAAATGTTTCGCTTGTGGAATCACGTCAGCTACGAGACTGTTGATGCGCTGGGCAAAACGTCACCCTTGCGCTCCAACCAGTTGAAGCGCGCGGTGAGGAGCTATATTTGTCCGCCAGCAAAATACAGCGGCGCCGATCGGCGTCGGTTTTTCACCAGTTGCTTAAGGTTGGGAATATATGAGAACGCCACAACGGAGTTTCGTTGTTGAAGTCAAGTCGGGGCGACGACAGTCAAAGACACGGGTGAGCTCGATTTGGGGAGACACTGACCTCAAGGCTCTGGCCCGCGAAGTCCATGATAAGCCATCGCATCCGTTCAGCTCGAATGACCTATCCCGCACGCCGGATGCGGGTGAAGACAAGCTACCTGATCCGAGCAATGCGGGTTCTGTCGGCGAAGATGCGGACGATCTCGATGTTGCACAAACGTTGATACCGTCGGCCGTGGCTACGGAGTTTGACGCGCCGAAGCAGCAGGCGGATCGCCCGAACGTCGAAGCTGTCGCACAGATGCAGGAGAGCGAGCCGGCACCGCAGCCTCAAGCGGCTTCGGCGCGCGCTGCGAGGAAACGCACCAGGCACGGCTCCACTCATGCGAATGCGCAGGCTTCTACGGGTGCACACGAGAAGCAAAGCGCGCGATCCGCGACTTTCGAGGATCCGATTTCCTTGGACGAAGTGACCGCGCTTGAGGCAGAAAACAAGCGGCTCAAGAGGCTGCTGGCTGAACAGCTTCGAGCCGAGAATTTGCGGCTTAACAAGATGCTTGAGCGGTTTGATGTCACATGAGGAAACCGCGTCCTTCAATGGCCGTGGCGTTTACCCTGCTGATGTATCCTGAGTGTTCCTCAGCTTGATCGTATAGCAGCTGAGGGGCTTGGTTATGATCGGCGTCAATAGCCGCTATCATGGACGACGCCCAAATCTCTCCGCGACGGGATACGCTCACCAGGAGATTGTCGTCGCCTCGCGTTGCCTCGACCAGGTAGCGAATTTCGACGTGATTTACGTTTTTCACGCGATAGCCACGGCCCCCAGGAGACGGATCACATCGTCCGGACCGAAGTTGCCGCGGCGCTCTCCCCACCTGTTACGCGCATCGTGATGGTTCTTTCAGGCATGAAGGAAATTCTGCTCCGTGTCATCCTGGGTGGAATAGTCGTCGACGACTGATCCTGGTGAATGACGACTTGAGCAAGTGCCGGGGTGATAGGGCCAATTATCGTGGCGGCAGCCAGGCCCAGCGCGATGAAGGCAGCCTTCATGGGTATAATGAAGGCTCGTAAGTCATGTCCGCGGCCACGGCAGGCACGGCGGAAGAGAGAGCCAAGGCGGCGATAGCGAATATCCTGAAATGCATTATTGAGATGCCTCATCTTTGTTCTGCAAAAGAGAGGGCACTTGCGAAACGCATCAGCCCGCCTCGTGACGTGTCACTATGTGCCGGGCCCATGTTGCGGAGTGTCTTTTCACATTGCGTTATGTTGCGGAGAGGGATCCGAGGCCACTTCGTGTCCGCCTCATCAATCGCGTAAGGAAGACTCTGCGCTCGCAGTTTGATCCAGATTTTCGATCAGCCGCTTCCCAGATGGTTCCTGTGTAGCCTTCGTAAGCACGATGTAGCTACTCCGACCGTCGAGCCGACGGCGGAGGGATTGAAAATTGCACCATCGAACGGCTCGGCTCCGACACCTATGCCTATGTCGTTCATGGTGGCTATCAACTGACGACCGTCCGGCTGCCGGTCAACGTTCAACTAAGCGTTGGCCAGTCTGTCAGTCTCACCATCAATCGGGAGCAAATCCATCTTTTCGGTAGAGACGCCCATTGCATTTCGGTGAGCCATTAGGCCGGCTATGAAATACGGTCTGCCATGATGCGCTCGTCTCCGTCTTCTGCTTGCAAAGCTTGATCCGGATTGGGAGGAGTTGCCTTCTGTCGAAATCTAAGAAGCAACTCCTCTCCATCTACGGACGCCCGCGAACGCTCCATGATATCGCGCTCGGCAGCAGCTTGCTTCCAATGTTCCTGATCGCATCCAGACGGACGCCCGGCCGCTTCCCAGATGGCGTAGGCACGCTTGCTAATCCATGCAAATCTGTCGTCAGCCATGTTTGCTCTTCCTCTGGCAACGTGGAACCTTGATTGAAGGACAGCCGGTCCAATGGGCTGCGGCTTCATGATGCTATGCTTGATTTTCCATCACATACGCATTGTGCGCGCCGACGACGAAGACATCGTGAACGTCCGTCTCTGTCATGATGTCTTTCGTCGGTCGGTAGCCCTACGAACCCTGACCCGCACCAATTGTTCCCGAGTGTTCCGCCTGGAAGCGCACATGCCGGCTATGCCAGTGCCTGGACGACCAACCAGGCTCTCTTATGTTCATTTGCAAGCTCCTTAATCATGACTCTTTCCTTTCCGGCCTTGCGGACGAAAGCACGCATGTTTGAAGCTGTTGAACAAAGGAGGAGGCAGGGCATCTTGACGACGGCTGGCATACTCTTATGCGCGGATTGGGTACCGCATTTCCGTGTGTTCGTCTGGGGCTGCCTCTGTCTAATCTCGGGCTTGGAATTATCCGCCACATAGAGCCTGCGAGGGTTCCCCA
>NZ_JAAZQI010000019.1:0-117225 GCF_012275345.1 Rhizobium sp. SG570
GATGCTGGCCTCCACTCCAGCCAACATCTTGAATCACAAATCAACCAAAAACGGAATCCCTTCCGATTCAGCTAAAAGCAGAAACGCTCTAGCGAAGCTGGCTCCATATCCGGGCTGGCGGATAGCACCGCCTCCTTCAAGGCGCGCGAATAGGGATGCTGCGGATTGTCGAGAACGGCACGCGCGCCGCCCTCCTCCACGATCTCCCCTTTCTTCATGATGATGATCCGGTCGCTGATGTAATAGGCCGTCGCAAGGTCATGGGTGATATAGATGATCGACAGACCGAGTTCTTTCTTCAGCTGGCTGAAGAGGTTGACGATTGCCATTCTAAGGGACGCATCGACCATGGAAACGGGCTCGTCTGCCACCAGCAGTCTGGGCTGCGGTATGAGCGCGCGCGCGATCGCGGTTCGCTGCAGCTGACCGCCCGACAGTTCGTGCGGAAACCGGCCCTTCACTTCGGCAAGCGTCAAGCCGATATGGACAAGCGCCCTGTCGGCCATGCGTTCGATATCGGCCTGGCTTGGCCTGATACCATCAGGTGAAAAATTTCGCGCGGTTTCAAAGAGATATCGATCAACCTTCTTAAGCGGATTGAACGCTTCGAACGGATTCTGAAGGACTGGTTGAACTTCGCGCATGAAGGCGCGCCGTTCAACCTTTCCATGAACGGCAACGGGCCGCCCGCGAAAATTCAGGATGCCCGACGTTGGCGCCGTTTGGCCGAGGATCATCGCCGCGATGGTCGATTTCCCGGAGCCAGATTCACCGACGATGGAGAGAATTTCCGGCTCCTCGCCAAGCCTCAAGCTGACGTCGCGGACAGCCGTGACATGCCGGCGGCTAAGCATGCCGCCCTGACGGTAGACCTTGGTGACATGCGAGAGTGAAAGCAGATCGCTCAAAACTCTATCCTCCCGTCACGGCGAAACAGGCGACGCGACGATCCGGCTCGACGGTCACCATCGGCGGCACCTCGCGGCTGCAGATATCCATGCGCTTGGGACACCGCGGATGAAAACGGCACCCTTCCGGCGGCATGGCGAGATTGGGCGGTCTGCCCTCGAGCGAGGGACGGGTGGAGAGATCGCCGATGCGCGGCAGGCTCGCCACCAGATGCTGCGTATAGGGATGCAGCGGCAGATGAAAGAGCTTGCGCGTCGGCGCCTCCTCGACCAGCCGCCCGGCATAGACGATGCCGATACGGTCGGAGACGGCGGCATGCACGCCCATGTCATGGGTGACGAACAGGAAGGAGGAACCCATCTCGCGCTGTATCTCCCGGATCATCTGCAGGACATCGCGTTGCACGATCACGTCGAGCGCGGTCGTCGGCTCGTCGGCAATGATGAATTCCGGCGTCAGGATGGTGGCGAGCGCAATCGTCATGCGCTGGCGCATGCCGCCGGACAATTCATGCGGATAGGCATTCAGGAGATCGGCATCGAGTTTCAGGCGCTGCAGATGAGCGCCGACCCGATCAAAGAAGGCACCGCGATCGACTTTCATGTGGCGAAAGGCAAAATCCGTGAACGAATGGCGGATGCGCCGGACGGGATTGAGCACGTTCATCGAGCCCTGCATGATATAGGACAGATGCCGCCACCGAAGCGCCGCCCGCTGCTCCGGCGCCATGGCGTAGATATCCTGCGTGCCGCTATTGAAGTGAAACTTCACCGAACCGGAAACTACCCGAAGCGGCGGGCGGATGGCGCCTGCAATCGTCTTGATCAATGTCGTCTTGCCGCTGCTGGATTCGCCGGCGACGCCATAGATCTCGCCGCGACCGATCCTGAGGCTGACATCATCGACAGCGCGCACTTCACGATCGACACCATAGAGGAAGGCCCGGTAATATGCCTTGAGGTTGTTGACCTCGACCACAGGCTCCATTCCTAGCCCCCCATCCGGTTCAAGCGACTGCGCGGATCATTGTATTCGTTCATCGACATCGACAGCAGGAAGAGCGCCATGAAAAGCACGATGATGGCGGCGACGGGTGCTGCGACCCACCACCAGGTTCCGGCGATCAGCGCCGAATGGGCGTTGGCCCAATAGATCATCATGCCCATGGTCGGTGTCTCGATATCGGTGAAGCCGAGCACCGAGAGCGTGATCTCCATGCCGATCGACCAGATCATGTTGTTCATGGTCGTGGCGAAGACGATCGGCAACACATAGGGCAGATGCTCCTGGACGAGGATCTTGGACATGCTCATGCCGGAATAGACGCTCTGCGTGGTAAAGGGGCGCGTCTTCAGGCTGATCGCCACCGAGCGGATCAGGCGCGCGTCATAGGACCAGCCGAGCGAAGCCATGACGATGATGAGCACCGTCCACGTCATTCCGTCCTTCAGCACGAAATAGAACAGGATCAGCACCGGGAACTGCGGAATGACCATGATGCTGTCATTGATCGCCATCAGCACCCGATCGACGATGCCGCCGGCATAGCCCGCCACCAGTCCCACCACCAGCGAGATGATGCGCGACAGGAACGCAACGCCGATACCGAAATAGAGCGTATTGCGGAGCGCCGTCGTGAGCTGCCAGAAGACGTCCTGGCCGCGCGAGGTCGTGCCCAGCCAATATTGCCCGTCGGGCGGCATGTCGGGCGGCAACACATAGATATCTGAAGGACCGTAGGGCGAGAAGTAGGACAGGATCACCAGCCCGACAATGATGGCAAGCAGCAGGAGGCCAGAAAGGAATTCGGTATTCTGGCGGGCAAGGTCGCGAACGATCGTCAGCATGGCCCTACTCCACCTTGATGCGCGGGTCGATCAGCGGACCCAATATGTCGATGATGAAGACTGCGGCAGCGACGCCGACGATCGACAGCGCACTAAGCCCTAGGACGAGACTGTAGTCCCCGGCATGCACGGCCGAGATCAGCAGATTGCCGATGCCCGGATAGCCGAAGACGATTTCGGTGATGACGGTGCCGTTGAAGACCGCTCCGAGCGACATGGCAAGGCCGGTAAACTGCGGCACCATGGCATTGCGGGCGATGTAGGAGCGCAGGATTTTGCGCTTCGGCACGCCGCCGAGTTCGGCGAAGACGACATAGTCCTCGGTGATGATATTGGAGACGAGCGCCCGCATGCCAATGAGCCAGCTGCCAGTCCCTACGAGGATCAGCGACAGCGCCGGCAGGATCGAGTGGCGCAGAATGTCGAGCACCAGCGAAAAGGACAGCCGCAGATCGGTGTTCATCTCATAGCCGCCATTGATCGGCAGGATCGGCCAGAGATAGCCGAAGAGGATGATGAGCACGAAGGCGAGGATATAATAAGGTATCGGCTGCATGGCGATGAAGACGAGACTGACGGCCTTCAGCACCATGCTCTTGCGGTAGTAGCCCGCAAGCGCACCGATCATGTTGCCGAGGATAAAGGTGATGATCACCGAGACGGTCATCAGGCCGATTGTCCAGGGCAGTGCTCTTGCGATGATGGTGGAAACGGGCGTTGGAAATGCCGATAGCGACGGCCCGAGATCACCCGTGGCAAGACGGCCCCAGAAGTGAAGATATTGCTGCCAGACGGAGCCTTCGAGCCCATAGAGTTCGCGAAGCGACTGGCGCATCAAGTCAACGGCACGGGGATCGGACTGCCCCATCTGCTGTATAGCGCCGATGCTTTCCTCGACGGGATCGATCGGCGTCATATGGGTGATGAAGAAGGTCGCGGAAATGCCAAGGAAGACAACGAGCAGGAACTGACCAAATCGCTTCAATACGAAAACTGGATAGGACGTCATGCTGCCGTCTTCCTTGCTGCTTGCGCTTCATCTTTCACTGAAAAGACTCGCCGGACGTGCCTAGTGTCCGGCGAAAGGTGCCTGACGCGGCAACCGCCGCATCAAGGTGGGAGATCTACGGCTGCGCCGGCTTCAGCTTGACCATCATCAACCGGGAGTTAGCCCAGTTGGGAACAGGGTCGGTGTAGGGGGTCGATATGGTCGGATAGCCCTTCCAGTAGGTCGTATCCATCGAGGTGAAGACGTTATAGGACATCAACGGGATGGTCGGCATTTCCCGGGCAACGAGCTTCAGATAGTCCTTGCCGAGCTCGACGCCCTTCGGATCATCGGCACTGACGCGGCGAACGTTCTCGATGATCTTGTCGAGTTCCGGATTGGACCAGCGCTGCCAATTGCGCGGCGCCTGGTTTTCACCCTTCTTGGCAACGAATTCCGAATGCCAGCTGTCGAGGAAGAAGGACAGGTCGGGATCGCCGCCCCAGGTCTCCACGCTCCAGGCGATAGCCACCTGAAAATCGCCTGGCTGGAGCGCGACCTGCCAGAGATTGACGGTCGGAACTGCCTTGGCGTCGATGCCGAAGGCCGCCCATTGCTGGGCGATCAACGTGCCAGCTCGGGTGAAGACAGAGCGCGTATCACCTTCGACCGTCAAGCGGATCTTGAAGGGTTGTCCGTCCGGCGTCATCCACTTGCCGCCGACCTTCTTGAAGCCGGCCTTTTCCAGCAGTTCGGCGGCAGCCTGCGGATCGGGCTTCCACCAGCCATAGCCGAAGGCGGCGCTGATGGCGGCCGGATCGGTCGGGATCTGATCCTTATATTTCGGCTGCTTGCGCAGCATATCGGCGATCTGCTGACCGATGGTCGGATCATAGGGCTTGATCTTGCGCTTGCCAGTATCGATCTCGAAACTCTTCAACCAATCCTGCAGCGGCGCCTGATAGTCCGTCATGGCAATCGCCGTTGGCGGGACGCCGAGGGCGGAGAGCGTCGCGGTGCCACGATAGCTCGCCATATCCACAGCCTTGATATCGATGAGCAACGCAAGCGCCCAGCGTACATCGGCATTCTGGAACAACGGATCCTGATTGTTGAAGATCACGGCCGGCAAGGTCGGATCGGGATGCGCGAAGGGAAAACCGGGGAACCAGCTGTCGACCGTCTTCGATTTTTCCTTCAGCGTGAACATGCCCTCCGGCGTGTTGTCGTGAATGATATCGAGATTATGCTCGAGCTGAGCGATGGTGCGCTTATCCGGCGGGCCGGGATCAACATAGGTGACGTATTTCGGAGCGGGTTCGCCGAAGCGGGCAAGCGAGGTGCGCTGCCAGTCGTCGCGCTTTTCCCAGGTATACCATTTGCCCTGCGGATCATAGGTTTTCAGCTTGTAGGCGCCAAGCGAGACCGGATTGGCGAAATCATAGCGAACCGGATCGGCAACCTTTTCGAAGACATGCTTCGGCATGATCCAGGCGCCGTTCCAGCGCACTGTGAAAATGGCGTGGAAGCGCGAGTTCGGCTTCTTCAGCTTGAAGACGACGGTATAGGGATCCGGCGCCTCGACGCTTGCGACCTGCACCGAGAAAGCGGCGCTCCAGTTCATGCCTGGATGGTCCATCTGCGTCTTGACGGTGTAGACGACATCGTCGGCTGTGAACTCGACGCCGTCGCTCCAGTACAGGCCCTTGCGCAGCTTCACCGTCATCTGGGTGAAGTCGTCATTATATTGCGGCTTGTCGGCGGCGAGCGAATTGTCCCAGGCCGAGCCGCCCAACCCCTTCTCGGGGTCGATGTACCAGAGCGTGTCCATGGTCAATTGCTGCAGGCCGGTCGAAACGCCGCCGCCGCCATTGACCCAGACGTTGAACCAACCGGGATTCTTGACCGTTCCCTCCGGATTTTCGACGATCAGCGTCTCCTTGCGAGGCAAGGCGGTATAATCCTGAGCCTTGGCTGCCGCGATGAGGCCGAACGTGGCCAGTGCGACGCCGAAAGCAAGCTTCTTCCACTGTTGCATGATCTCCTCCCGTTGTTATCGATTGCGCGCTGCGCCCGGACACTGCCGGGCGGACCGCGACTTTCTTCTCCTTACGCTGCCTAGGCCGACCGGGACCGCCTCCTCGCGATCTTGCGGCCGCCAGCTGTCATACCGACAGCCGGATCACCGTGTAGGACAGCGGCTTCAATGTGGCGCGAAGCCGGCCGTCCTCGACTTTCGCATCGCTGGTGCTGGTCGGAACGACCGCATTCGGCCGCGATGCCGTGTTGACCGCCGCCAAGTCCTCATGAACCATCTCGTGCTGCTCGACGACGCGGGCGCCGGCAAAGCCCTCCAGCCGGGTGTCGAGGTCGAGTGCACTGTCCGGATGCCGGTTGACGGCGAACAGCGTGACCATATTGGCCGCCACGTCGTGAACCGCGGAGACATCGAGATAGGGCACGTCGTCGGCCTCGTCGCTGTCGTAGGTCGGACCGTCGGCGACCAGGCGCAGCGCATAACCGCGACCGTATTTCGAGGCGAAATAAAGGGGATAATAAATGGTCTGCCGCCATGCCGGGCCGCCATCCTCCGTCATGATCGGCGCGATGACGTTGACGAGTTGGGCGATACAGGCGATGCGCACGCGGTCGGAGCGGCGAATGAAGGTGTTGAGGATGCCGCCGACCTGCAGCACATCCTCGAAATTATAGACATCCTCAAGCAGGTGCGGCGCATCCGGCCATTCGTCGCGCGCCAGGATATCCTTGTCCTGCTGGTTGGAATGGTACCAGACGTTCCATTCGTCGAAGGAGATGCCAATCGTCTTCTTCGAGCGCTTCTTTGCCTTGATATAGTCGATGACGCCGCCGATGGTGACGATGTAGCGGTCAAGCTTTTCAGCCTTGGCGAGATAGTTGAGCGTGTTCTTCTCGCGGTTGGCGAAATACATGTGAAGCGAGATATGGTCGGCGCTGTCGTAGCACTGTTCCAGGACCTGGGCTTCCCAATCGGGATAGGTCTTCATGTCGGAATTCGACGAGCCGCAGACGACCAGTTCCAGCGATTTGTCGAAACCGCGCATGGCTTTTGCCGTTTCATCGGCCAGACGGCCATATTCATAGGCAGACTTATGGCCGACCTGCCATGGGCCGTCCATCTCGTTACCGAGGCACCACAGTTTGACTCCATGGGGATCAGCCCAACCGTGCTTGCGCCGCAGATCCGACCAATAGGTGCCGCCGGGATGATTGCAGTATTCGAGGAAGTTGCGAGCATCATCCAGCCCGCGTGACCCCAGATTGACGGCGAGCATCGGCTTCGTATTGGCCTTCTTGCACCAATCGACGAATTCGTTGACGCCGATCTGGTTGCTCTCGCGCGTCCGCCAGGCAAGATCGAGGCGCACCGGCCGCTCCGAACGAGGTCCGACACCGTCTTCCCAATTATAGGCGGAGACGAAATTGCCGCCGGGATAGCGGCAGTAGGGTGAATTCAGCTCGCGGACCAGTTCGATGACATCTCGGCGAAAGCCGTGCTCATCGGCGGTCGGATGGCCGGGCTCATAGATGCCTCCGTAGATCGCCCTGCCCAGATGCTCCAGAAACGAGCTGTAAAGTCGATCGTCGATGTCGGCAATTCGGAAATTGCGATGGATGACCACGTCCGCCTTCACGGCTATCCTCCCTTATGTATCATATATCTCGTTCTTATACCTTGATCTTGATACAGTTTTATAGGGTCGTCAACGCCATTGAGGGAGCATTCCGCGTAAATAATCGTGTATTCGCAGTCTACGAATGCAGAAATATGATGATAAAACAATTATCTATAAAAAATATGACGAATTCGAGATTCGGCCCGATTGCGCGCTATATATCATAAAATGTGATTTCTTTTCACGTCAGGTCGATGCGCATCAGAATATCTCGGCCATAATTGCCGAAACCACGACCGAAAATGTTGACGCCACCCGTGTGGCGCGCGTCCTCGGCAATGCCGATCCTCAGACGGATTGAAGAATGCTGGCTGATGGCGAGGTCGTCGACGGTCACGTCGGACGCGACGACGCCGTCGATGAAGGTGCCCTTCTTCGAAATTCGCCAGGTCTTGAGCTTGCCGTATTGCGAGCCTTCGAGCTTCCACCAGCCCGGCGTGAAGGCCCCGCGCTTGTCGCCATAATCCCCCGGCGACGTCCAGGTGCCAACGGCAACGCCGTTGACCCAGATCGTGATGTCGGATGGCCAGTCGGGATTGGTGCCCGGCACTTCGGACGACAGCTCCATCGAGAATTCGATGGCATTGACGGCCTTGTTCAAGATCTTGGCATTGTTGGGGAATTTATATTCCACGTGGCCGCGACCGAACCAGAGAAGGCCGGCCTGCATACGCTGCGGATCGAGGAAATAGTCGGGAACGTCGAGAAGCCCGATCACCCCTTCGGTCGAGCACAGGCCGCAGGGCGCATGCGTCTCGCAGCTCGTATAGAGGCCAATCGGCATGGCAACCTCGATCACATCCTCATCATGCTTGAAGGCCGTATCCTCGAAGCTCACAAGGATTTCGTCGTAAAGCGCCGTGCAGATCTTCTGGTAACCCTTGCGCGCCTTGGCCGCCTTGGTTTCGACAAGACCGGCCTCCTCCAGGATCATGATGCCGGTGGCGACGGTCGACTGCGGCAGATCCAGCTCGCGGGCGATCTCGTTGACGTTCATGGCGCCCTTGGCGCAGAGCAGCTTCAACATGTCGACGCGCGCCGGCGCCGAAAGCGCCCGCAAAACCGCGGCATTCTCACCCGCATAAATTGTCAGAAAGCCGCGCTTCATCGAATCCTGAATGCCCCATCAATAAGCTTCATTTATATCAGGATTTTTGATTTCACAAGAGATATCGACGTAAGATCATCGCAGGCGCCTCCCCGCTCGGCATGAGGACACCATTGACAGCCGATATACCGGGACACGCTGGACGAGATTTGCCTTGCGATTTCGAATTACTGCTTGCGTCTTGCCACGTCGTTGACACCATCCAGATCCGGCGCCTGCCCATAGCTCATATTCTTCATCTGCTGGATCACGCGCGCCATTTCCTCGTCATCAAGAATGGGCGGCTCGCCGAGCGTCAGCGCCTGAACATAGAGGCGCGACAGGGTCTCGACCTCTATCGCCAAGGCGAGTGCAGCCGCGGGCGTCTTGCCAAGCGATATCTGGCCATGCTGGCCGAGCAGGCAGGCAAGCCTGTCCTGCAGGGCCTCGATCGCCGCATCCGAGAGCGCCTGGGTGCCGAAAGTGGCGTAGCGTGCGCAGCGGATCGTCGTGCCGCCGGCAACGCCCGTCATGTAGTGAAAGCTCGGAATGGTCTTGTGATGCACCGCAAGCGTGGTCGCATAGACCGAATGGCAATGCAGCACGCAATCGATGTCCTGGCGGGAAGCTAGAATGTCCCGATGAAAGCGCCATTCGGATGATGGCCGGCGCTCACCCTCGTAGCTGCCGTCGAAATACATCTGCACCAGATCATTGGGCCGCATCATGTCGTAAGGCAGGGAAGTCGGCGTGACCAGAAACCCCTTGGGATTGCGCACCGACACGTTGCCGGCCGTTCCCTGATTGATGCCGGAGGCGTTCATCCGGCGGCAGACCGCCACCATGTCCTCGCGCAGGCTATTGTCGTCATATGTCGTCACGATGCTTGCTCCATTGTCTTGACCAGGGCACGCCAGCGCCTCTGGTATGATGAAAGGTCGGGAAGGCCTGATATATCCGGCGCTTCGGCCGCCAGCGTCACGGGCGATGCCCGTGTTTCGTGCGCGGCGAGCATAGCGGCACCCGTCGCCGTTCCCGTCGTGCTGAGGCTGACCAGCACGCGCCGATCCGGCAACAGCGCCGCGACGACGGCACCATAAAGGGGATCGACGACGAAATTGCCGTCCAGAACCACCGTTTTCGCCGGCGGCAGATCATCCACGCAGGCCGCAGTCAGAAGCGCCGAATAGAGGACAGCAAGCGTGAAGCGGATATTCTCCTCACGGGCCAGCGGCCCCTCAAGATGGCCGCAGCCTGCCGTGCCGGGAAAGAGCCCGTCATCCGAACCGAATGTTGGCACTGCAAAAGTCCCGGATGCGACGATCTGCTGAAGGGCCGGCAGCGAGGCCGGGCCGGAGGCAGTCGCGGCGACAGCGGCAAACTCGCGCCCGCCCATGGTCAGCATGCCGGGCATCGGATTGCCGAACACATCGGCATTGCATGAGTGCCCCGGACGCTCGACATTGAAATCGACGCCGGTACGATCGGTCAGCGCCACGATCCAGGTTCCCGTCGAGATGACCGTGACGTCGGAGAGATCCGCCGCCTGGTAGCGATAGAAATTGGCCGAGGAGTCGTGCACGCCGCACAGAATGCGGGTCGTCGGCTTAAGATCGGTACGCCTGGCAATGTCCGGCCTTATGGGGCCGAGCGTCTCCCAGGCGCTTCGCATCGGCGGCATGAGCCGCTGCCAGCCGCGATTTGCTACGAGAGCAGATGGCCGCCCGTCGGCCGATGCCCAGAGGTGCGATTGCGCGGCCAGGCTCGTCACCTCGCTTGCGAGAACGCCGGACAGGCGGAAGGCCCAATATTGCGGCGTGGCAAGATAGGCGGAGGCTCCAGCAAAAGTCTCGGGCCAGTGCATCTCCTGCCACAGCATCTGCCGCGCGAGATGTGCCGCACCGAGCATGACGGCGCTCGCCCTTTCGCGATGGGAGCCGACAATCTTCCTGTAGTATGCATCAACGTCGGCAGGCGTGGGCTGCTCATAGTCGATCATCGGCAACGCAGCGCCTTGCCTGTCGACCAGCACGCCGCCGGAGCCGTGGGCGCAGGTGACGATCGCGCCGATATCATGCCGGCGGCCGAGCGCGGCCAGGCTGTCGATCAGCCAGTCGTCCAGCCCGTCGAGATCGTGATGGCGATAGGGCGGACCGTCCTTTACGACATTCGGCGTCGACAGAGTTTCCAAGACGCGGCCGTCGTCGCTCGCCGCCGACAGCTTCACATTCGTCTTGCCGATATCGAAGACCGCGACGATGCTCATTTCGAACCATCAAAACGTGAGGGCAGCAATCCCATGAGATAGGGACGCGCCGTCTGAGCCATGGCGACGAAGATGAGGGTGCCGCCCCATATCGCCACGGTGAGATAGTTGCTGAGGCCGAACTGGTTGAAGCCTGAGGAAATGACCTGCAGGATGGCAAGCGCCAGCATCAGGCCGCCGGCCGTGCCGAAGCCGCCGAAAGGATCGACGCCGCCGAGGACGGCCGCAAGAATCGTCACCAGCAGATAGGATTGGGCATAATCCGCGCTGGCCGAATTGAAAGTTGCCAGCATGACCAGCGCAGCAAAGAAGCAGATCAGGCTCGACATCACATAAACGCCGACCAGCACGCGACGCGTGTCGATCGCCGAATAGCGCGCGGCCTCGATGTTGGAGCCGATCATGGCGCAGGCGACGCCGAAAGCGGTGCGCCGCAATATGATGCTGACGATCACCGCCACCACGATCAATAGCAGGAAGATCAGCGGTACGCCGACGATCGTCATCGTGCCGATGCGGGCAAATCCGTCCGGTATACCCGAAAGGGCCATGCCGCGGGTCAGATAGATGCTGATGCCGTCGATCAGCGATTTCGTGCCGAGCGTGATGAGGATCGGATGGACGCCGGTATAGGCGATGAGCGTGCCGGTGACGAGGCCGATGAGAAGGCAAAGCGCCAGGCCGGCGACAAGTGCCAGAACGATGACGGCTGCGGCCGAGCCGGCGCTGCTATCGGGCGTGATCAGGCTCTGCATGATGAAGGCCATCAGAAGCGCGCACTGGTTCGTCGTGGCGATGATCGCCAGATTGAGGCCGCCTGTTATCAGGGGCGCCATCATGGCCAGCGACAGCAGCCCCAGCAGCGGCAGTTGATACATGAACGATTGCAGAGTGCCGACCGAGGCAAAGTTCGGAATGAACAGGGAAAAGCCGGCAACCAGCAGGACAAGCAGAACGACAAGCCCTGTATGTGCGCCGGGAATGCCCGCCTTCATGCGAGTCATCAGGTCGGAAAGTCCGTTGTTGAGGTTATAGAGAAGCGGCGGCTCAGCCATTGGATGGTGCTCCCGCGATGATGCGATGGCGGCGGCCCGGCCGTGAACTGATCACCGTGATCGAGGTCGAAACCAGAATGGTGACGCCGATGACGATCTGGAAGAAATAGGAGGAGACGCCGAGCAGGTTGAGCCCGTTCTGCAGCACGGCCAGGAGCACGATACCGAGCAGCACGCCAGGCACGGTGCCGATGCCGCCCGTCAGGCTGGCGCCGCCGAGAACAGCGGCGGAGAGCACGGCAAGCTCGGTATTGTACATGGCATTGGGCACGCTTTCGCCGACCCGGTGGGCCTGCAGGAGCCCGGCGATCGCCGCCATCAGCCCGAGATAGCCGTAGGCGACGAATTGCAGGCGGCCGATATTCATGCCGACCCGCCGCGCGGCCTCGGCATTTCCACCCATGGCATAGAGCTGACGCCCAACCGAAGAGCGGGTCATCCATGCCCATGTAAACAGGGTGACGACCGCCATCGCGACGATCGGAAGCGTCACCCGGACGATATCGCCCGATGCCGTCTCCATCCGCCAGAACACGATGCGATTCGTCCACCAGTCCGGCAGCGTATAGATCGACTTGCCGCCCGAGAAATACATGAGCAGCGAAAAGCTGACGCTCATCATGGCGATCGTGGCGATGATGGACGTGATGCGCACATAGTGGACGAGCAGCGCATTCAGGCAGCCGAGCGCGACACCGATCGCCAGACCGCAGAGGATGACGACAGGCGCGGAAAATCCGAGCTGCGTTGCGAGCAGCGCCGCGCAGTATTGCGCCACGGATGCCGTGGCCGCAAAGGAGATGTCGATGCCGCCGGAAACCAGGACGACGAAAAGCCCCATCGCCATGATCGCCTGCACCGAATAGGTCTCAAGCAGATCGATGATGTTCGCAAGCGTCAGGAAATCACGCGCCGTCAGCGAAAAGACGATCACCACCACGGCAATGACCGCCAGCAGCCACGCTTCCGGGCGGCGCCGCAACTGCACGAGAAAGGACGATCCGGCGGCCATTTGGCTATCCTCATGCATAGATGCGCTCCTTCATGTTGGCCTCGGTGATCTCGCCCGGCACCGCCTCGCCGACGATGCGGCCGGCGCGCATGTGCAGGATACGGTCACAGGTCGCGAAAAGTTCGGACACCTCGTCGGAGATGAGGATGACAGCAACGCCCTGGCGGGCCAGATCGGCGACCACATCGTAGATACCCTGCTTGTTCTTGATATCGACGCCGACGGTGGGGGAATCGAGGATCAGGACCTTCGGCCGCGTGGCGAGCCACTTCGCCAGAACGACCCGCTGCTGATTGCCTCCCGAAAGCGTCTGCACGGCCCGATCGGCTGACGGGACCTTGATGGCGAGGCGCCGCACCCAATCGTCGGCGAGTTGCCTGCGTGCGTTGCCGGGGATGAGCCCAAGCCGGTTTGCCATGCCCCGCATGACCGCGAGCATGATGTTGTCGCCGATCGATTGCTGCAGGATGACGCCAAGGCTCAAACGATCCTCGGAGACGTAGGCGATGCCGGCGCGCACGGCGTCACGGTTGGAGCGAAGCGCAAGCTGCCGGCCTTCCAGGCGAATGCTGCCGTGCTCGGCGCGATGCATGCCGAACAGCGTCAAGGCAAGCTCGGTGCGGCCCGACCCCAGCAATCCGGAGATACCCAGCACCTCGCCGCGACGAAGGGTGAAATCGATATCGGCGAATTCGCCGCGACGTGACAGACCGCTGACCTCAAGGACAGGCTCGGCCTTGCCCATATCGCGGGCGACAATCCAGTGATCGATATCGAGCCCGGTCATCAGATGCGCGATCCTCTTCTCGTTCACCTGATCGGCGGGCCAGGTGCCGACCTTGCGGCCGTCGCGCATCACGGTCACCCGCTCGGCGATCTCGACCACCTCGTCAAGCCGGTGGGAAACGAAGACGACGGCAATGCCATCGGCCTTGAGCCGCCCGACGATCCCGAGCAGACGATCGACCTCCGTCCGCGTCAGCGAGGCCGTCGGCTCGTCCATGAAGATCAGCCGCGCCTCGGCGACGAGGCCGCGCGCAATGGCGACGATCTGGCGCTCGGCAACCGAAAGGTCTGATACCACGAGATCGAGGTCGAGGGTAAAGCCGAGCCTTGCGAGGACTGCACTCGCACTCTCGCGCATCCGCTTCCAGCTGACCGGCTTCAAGAGCCGATCGAGATGGTTTTCAACGGCGATGTTTTCTGCAACGGAAAGATTGGGAAACAGGGACAGATCCTGAAAGATCACCTGGATTCCCAGAGCCTTGGCACGAGCCGGATCAAGCGGAAGAACCGGCTTGCCTTCGATTTCGATGGTGCCGGCCGAGGGCGGATGCACTCCCGCAACGGTCTTGATGAGCGTCGACTTGCCGCAACCGTTCTCGCCGACAAGGCAATGGATCTCGCCTGGGCGAACGTCCCAGTCGATTTCCTCCAATGCACGCACGCCGCCGAACCGTTTGGACAGCCCGGTTAAACGAAGAAACGGAACATCATCGCTCATCGATCCACTCCGATTGTTTGGGTTGGCCGGCGGCGGCACTCAGGCCAACCGCCGGCCCTCGGGAGGAACGCCTAGAGACCGAGCGCGACCAGCCGGTCGATATTCTGCTTATCGAGGGATTCAAGCTTCTGCGCCTGAATGAGCCTCTTGTCCGGATAGACGCGCACCTTGCCGACGCCGGTCAGCTCCATATTGTCGGTCGGTTCCTTGCCGGCCGCTAGGATGGAAGCGAGCTGAACGAAGATCTCGCCAGCCGTCATCGGATTCCAGATGAAGCCGCCGCGGATCGTGCCGGACTTGACGTACTTGACGCCCTGCCCCGGCGAGAAGCCACCGACCAGCGCGATCGACTTGGCTTTTTCACGATCGTCGAGGACGCGGGCAGCGCCGATCGGCCCCTGCGAACCGAATGTCAGGATGCCCTTGAGATCCGGATTGGCGCGAAGCTGATCCTGGGTGGTCTTGATGCTTTCATCCAAGCTTTCGGCAACGCCGAAGCGATCGCCGAGCATCTGCATTTTCGGATATTTCTGCTTCTGATAGGCAATCGCCGCATCGGCCCAGGCGTTGTGGAGCGGAACAGTCAGCGAGCCGACATAGACGATATACTTGCCTTCCCCGCCCATCTCCTTGGCAATCAGGTCCATATGGGCCTGACCATAGCCTTCGATGGTCGTGAGCTCAAAGTCCCAATCCGCTTCCTTCTGGCTCGGGCCTTCGTGGGCCAGCACCTTGATACCAGCTGCCCGTGCGCGGCCGAGAACGGGGTCGAGCGCTGCGGAATCGTTCGGCACGATACCGATGACCGCAACCTTGCGGGCAATCAGGTCTTCGATGGCGCGGACCTGCTGAGCAGCATCCGCCTGTGTCGGCCCGACCATCCAGGCATTCGTCTTGAAATCCGGCGCGGCCTTCTTGATGCCGACTTCCATGGCATTGAACCACGGGATGCCGCCGATCTTGACCACGACGCCGAGTTGCGGTTCAGCCGCCTGGGCTACGCCGATCGTGCCGCCAAGGGTGCCGACAACGACGGCGCCGCCTATTCCGGTGAGTATGGTTCGCCTTGTAACTTCCATTTTCTTCCTCCCAGTTTCAGTTTACCCGCCTCCTCAAGCGGGTTCCGCGGTGTCGAACCACGGATCTCGACGGCGCAGCGCAAGCGCCGCGTGACCGGCTTTCCGGCAGAGCCGGTCATGCGCCGCAACAGCAGCGCCCAGGCCTGCTCGGCCATTTCCTCGACAGGCTGACGCACGGTCGTGATCCCGGGCGTCACCAGCCGCATCCATTCCATCTCGTCGAAGCTCGCAAAGGCGATATCGCCTGGCACGGAAAGCCCGATCTCAGCCATGGTGCAGTAGGTCAAAAGCGTCGTGCCCTGATCGAGCGAAAACAGCGCGCCGGGCAGCGCGCGATGGCGCAGACGCTCCTCCAGAAGCTGTGCACCATGGGCGTCATCGATGCCGATTTCCAGCATCTCGACCCGCATGTGCTTGGCCGACGCACGCACGCCTTCCCAACGCTCGCGTATGTTGCTGATCGAAAGACTGGTGCCGACGACGAGGCAATCCTCATAGCCCTGTTGATCGAGATGCGCAGCGATGACACCGGCCGACGGCCCGTTGTCGACGGCAATCAGATCGAAGCCGGCGGCATCGGGTATGCGGTCGGCAAGGACGACGGGTGCAAAGAAGCCATCCGGCAGGCGCTCGGCAAAGGCGCCGTCGCAGGGAATGACGATCAGGCCGGCGGGGCGCCAGGCGCGAATCTTGCGCAACCGGTCGGCCTCCTCCTCCGCATTGTTGCGCGCTGATACGACGACCAGATCGTAGTCTGCGAGGCGCGCCAGATGCTCCAGCGTGGAAACGAAGGAGGCGAACATCGGATTGGTAAGATCCGGCACAACGACGCCGGCGAGCTGCGCCTTGCGCGAGCGGAGCCGCGACGCGCCGAGATCGACGACGTAACCAAGCTCGCGCACCGCATCATTCACGCGCCGGGCAAAATCGGGAGAAACCGTTGGCTTGCCGTTGAGGACGTTCGAGACCGTCGCGACCGAAACGCCGGCCCTGTCGGCCACCATCTTGATGGAAGGGCTTTGCTGTCTCGACATCTTGCCCTCCCCCACTACGCCCTCGCCAATGATAATATGAAAACTCTGGTGAAACGATTTATTGTAAGCTATACCTGAGTAAGTGCGGTGTCAACATGAGCGCTTTCAAGTATAAAACGATTCATGTCTTCTGCACTGCAGCAATTCATTTTGCATCCACGAAACCGGGAGGAAGATCATGAACAAGCTGGGAGTTCACGCGCTGGTATGGGAAGCCGGCTGGAGCAAGGAGGAATGCGCCCGCGCAATCGCCAGTAGTGCCGAGGTGGGCTACGATTTCATCGAGGCACCGGCGCTGGATCCGAGCCTGATCGATCCGGAGTTTACCCGTCGCCAGCTGGAAAAAAACGGCATCGGCATCAACTTCTCGCTCGGCCTCGATTTCGACAGCGACATTTCAAGCGGCGACAAGGAGAAGGGACGGCGCGGCAAGGAAAAGCTCGAGCAGGCCATCGCCGTCTGCCGCGATTGCGGTGGCGAATATATCGGCGGCATCCTGCATTCGGCCTTCGGCAAATATTCCGAGCCGACCACGGCGGCAGGCGTCGCACAATCGGTCGAGATCCTGCGTCAGGTGGCCGAGACAGCGGCGCGAAGCCACATCACGCTCGTCCTCGAAGTGGTCAACCGCTACGAATCCAACGTGCTGAACACCGCGGCCCAGGCCGTCGAGATGTGCAAGCGCATCGGCATGCCAAACGTGAAGGTGCATCTGGACGTGTACCACATGAATATAGAGGAATCGGATATTCAGGCCGCCATTCTCGAGACGGGCGACCATCTCGGATATTTCCACACGGGCGATTCCCATCGTGGCTACATGGGCTCGGGCACGATCGACCTTGCCGGCGTTTTCCGCGCCCTTGTCCGCTCCGGCTACACAGGCCCGATCACCTTCGAATCCTTCTCCTCGCGCGTCGTCGGCCAGCCGCTCGAAGGCATCCTCGGCATCTGGCGCAACCTTTGGGACGATGGCCGCGACCTTGCCGAGCATGCCCTGATGTATACCAAGGCCCAGCTCAAGGCCGCTCAGGAGGCACAGCGCCAAAGCCTGCAGCGCAGCCTCCTGCCTTGATGGCGGGCGTCAACTTACGCTGAACGAGACCCTGCTCGACAGCGGGGTCTCCACTTCGGGTCGCATGCCGCGGCCCACTCCCAATTACAGGTCTCTGTTCGCTTCTGTGCGGACGGAGTAGCTCGCGGCGGTGCCGCGTTTGTCGCCGGGCGACAGGCCGACGCCACGCCTCGATCCGGGTTGCGTTTTAGCCCAAAAATGGGCCGAGCTTGGCGTGCAATATATATAGCTCACGGCCGCTGAAACGCTTAAAAAGACGCGCATCAGCTTTCACCGAAGGATCAATTCGATGACGAAATTTCGCTTCGCCCTCGCGGCGTCGGCAGCGCTTCTTTGCCTTGCCGGTGCTGCAAGCGCCGACGACCTGACGTTCACGCTCAAGAACGGCACCAAATCCGTGCTCACCAATTTCTATACGTCCCCGGTCGGCGTCAATAATTGGGAAGACGATGTCTTCGGCAAGCAGGTACTGAACCCCGGTGAGAGCATGGATATCACCATCGGCGATGGTCGGACTGTCTGCAAGTACGACATGAAGTTCGAGTTCGAGGAAGGTTCCAGCCTCGATACGACGACGGACACCCAGAACCTGTGCGAACTCGGCAGCTATACCATCCACGAATGAGGCAGGCGGGATGCGCCGGCACCCACCGTCTTCGATTGGGGCAAGTCGATCATGCCTCGAAATTACGCAATGAGACGATGGCTTTACCCGTTCTCCGGCGCCTGCCGGAATCATTATCAGCAGACCGATTGGAGACTGCCATGCGGCAAGTGCTTGTATTGATTTTTGCGATGACTTTTGCTGCCGTTGCCCATGCCGATCCTCTGGCGGATTTGGCTACTGCACAAAAGGCCGTCATCGAAGCCTGGACCAAGGTGCCGTTCTCACAACAGAACGTCATCTTCGTGGCCGAGCCTTCAACGGGTTACGGGGTTTACAAGAAACGTGACTCAAACGTTTTCAAACCCGGCGAGCCCATCTTCAGCTATGCCGAACCGATCGGCTATGGCTGGAAGCAGCTTCCGGACAGTCTCTATGAACTCCACCTCGTTGCCGACCTCGACATTATCGACGCCAGCGGCGAGGTCGTGTGGAGCAAGAAGGGCTTCTTGGATAGCGACCTTCAAAGCCACAAGCAGAATTTGGAGTTCAAGCTCGACATGACCTTGAACGTCGACGGTGCACCGGCCGGCAAATACAAGCTTCACTATACGCTGTATGACATGACCTCGGGAAAGACGAGTTCCTTCGATCAGGATTTCGAGATCGCTTCGGCCAGCTGATTGCGGTCAATTATCCCCTTTTTCCGGCTGTCTCCGCACTGCCGAAAACCATGCCAACCTCACGTATCCGCTGAGATTGATCGGCGACCTAAAACTCAAAGACAGAACGGAAGCACCCATGAAAAAGATGCTGCTCATCGCCGCTGCGCTCGCAGTCTTTCCAATGCTCGCCAATGCCAAGACGCTCGCCTTTCCGAGCGAAGCGCCCGTTGCCAGCGTCACCATCCCCGACAGCTGGAAGCCGAAGGAAACCGAATCCGGCATCGACGCCAATTCGCCTGATGCCGCCATCTACTTTGCCCTCGATGTTGCCACTGGCGACAATGTCGAGAAGGTCATCGGCGATGCCGTCGATTTCCTCGACAAGAACGGCGTCAAGATCGACGCCAGCACCCGCAAGGATGACGACAGCAACGAAATCAATGGCATGAAGCTGTCGATCCTGAACTGGCAGGGCACCGATGCAGACGGAGCCGTCAACATCAATCTCGGCGTCCTTTCGCCGGCGCCCAACAAGATCCTCGTGCTCACCTATTGGGGCTCCAAGGAAGACCAGGCCAAGCACGAAAAGGAAGTGCTCGGTATCATCGGCTCGATCCAGCCAGCGAAATAACGATCTTCAGCTGGAGACCGCAGGCGCGGCGGCAGCATCGGCCTCCCGTGGGCTCGCCGGAAACGGCGGGCCTATTTATTTGATACCGAGGGCGCGGCTCGCGCAGCCAGGATACCTTCACTCCGCTTGTATCGGCAGCCGAAATCATGTCATGAAGCAAAGCTGAGCGAACCAAACGTTGCGGAGCGGGACCATGAAGAAGATCGGATTCCTTTCATTCGGCCACTGGACACCCTCGCCCCAATCGAAAACGCGTTCGGCATCCGATACGCTCCTGCAATCCATCGATCTCGCCGTCGCTGCCGAGCAGCTGGGCGCGGACGGCGCCTATTTTCGCGTGCATCATTTTGCCCGCCAGCTCGCTTCGCCGTTTCCGCTGCTGGCGGCCGTCGGGGCCAAGACCAGCCGCATCGAGATCGGCACCGCCGTCATCGACATGCGCTACGAGAACCCGCTCTACATGGCCGAGGATGCAAGCGCAGCTGATCTGATCGCCGGAGGCCGGCTGCAGCTCGGCATCAGCCGCGGCTCGCCTGAACAGGTGATCGATGGATGGCGCCACTTCGGTTACGAGCCGGCCGAGGGTGAGAGCGACGCCGACATGGGCCGGCGGCATGCGGACGTGCTGCTCGACATCCTGCGCGGCGAAGGATTTGCGCAACCCAACCCCCGACCGATGTTTCCCAACCCGCCCGGCCTCCTGCGTCTCGAACCGCATTCGGAGGGCTTGCGCGAACGGATCTGGTGGGGCGCGAGCTCGAACGCGACCGCTGTCTGGGCAGCAAAGCGCGGCATGAACCTGCAAAGCTCAACGCTCAAAAACGATGAGAGCGGGTTGCCATTCCATGTCCAGCAGGCCGATCAGATCCGGGTCTTCCGCGAAGCCTGGAAGGAGGCCGGCCACAAGCGCGAGCCGCGGGTCTCGGTGAGCCGCAGCATCTTCGCACTGGTCAACGATCTCGACCGCGCCTATTTCGGCAGCAGCGGCAAGGACGCGGACCAGATCGGCTTCATCGACGACAAGACACGGGCAATCTTCGGACGCAGCTATGCCGCTGAACCGGATCAACTGATCGAAGAACTCAGGAAGGACGAGGCTATAGCAGAGGCCGACACTCTGCTTCTGACCGTCCCCAACCAGCTCGGGGTCGAATACAACGCGCATGTGATCGAGGCGATCCTCACCCACGTCGCGCCCGCTCTCGGCTGGCGTTGATGGCGCCGGCCATTGATCTTGCTTGAGTGGATAGCCCAAGCGTCAGGGCCGCCACCGCATCATATCGTCGGGACGAACACCTTCTCCGGAAAGGCTTTCTCCAGCACGTCCAGAAACGCGCGGACCTTGGCGCCGATCAGACGGCGCGAGCTTTGGAGTGCCCAGATTTCCACCGGTGGACCTCTGAGGGTTCCCCAATAAGCGAGCCGGCCCGCCGCAATATCGTCAGCGACAAGAAGCTTCGGCAACAAAGCCACGCCGGCACCCGCCAAAACGGCATCACGAACCATTAAAAGCGATGAAAGACGAAGGACAGGCTCTGGTTTCAGCACCACGTCTGGCTCTGCTCCGGAGCCAAGTCGCCACACGGCCGTCTGTGAGGATGCACTGAGCAAGACGGCCTTCACGGCAAGCTCTTCGCCGTCTGCCGTTGGCGAGGGGCGCCGCATGCCCGGTGGCGCCACGATCAGGCGTTCGTCATTGAGGAAGCGGCGACCGACGAGCCGTTCGTCCGGTGCCGGATCGATGCGGATGATCAGGTCGTAGCCGTCTTCGACCGGGTCGGCCTTGCGATCCTCGGCGACGATCTCGAGCTGGACCTCGGGATAGGCCAGAGCAAAACGCGCGCCGATGCGACCGAGCGCGACATGGGCGAAGACCACGGGCGCGCTGACACGCAGGCGTCCTCTCGGGGTCGAGGCCCCAAGGACAACCGCCTCGCCGGCCTCGGCGATTTCAGATAGCAGCCCATCGGTGCGCTCGTGGAGCGCCCGCCCCTCGTCGGTCAGTCGCAGACTCTGCGATCCGCGTTCGATCAGCCTGACACCGAGGCTCTGCTCGAGCTCGGCAACCCGACGCGACAGCGTCGCCTTCGGCCTTCCGGTGACGCGGCTGGCGCGACCGAACCCGCCATGGGCAGCGACCAGATTGAAGTCGGACAAAGCCTGCAGATCCATACTCATGTTCCATAATTGAGACGACCTGTCTTAATATAGCCATCTCCAAATAGAAATTGGAACGGCTATCTTTCTTCTCGAGACATCGGGTCTCTCGCAACATCTTGAGGAGTTTTTAAAATGGCTATTCTTGTTACCGGCAGCACAGGGACCATCGGGTCCCAGGTCCTGGCCCACTTGCAGGGTCATAATGTCGATGTCCGCGCCCTGACGCGCTCGCCTGAAGCGGCACAGCTTCCCTTGGGCGTAACGCCGGTCCGCGGCGATCTGGCCGACCCGGATTCGTTGCGCGCCGCGCTGAAAGACGTCAGCACATTGTTCCTGCTCGCCCCGAACGTTGCCGACGAACTGACCCAGACGATGCTCGCGCTTGCCGTCGCCCGCGAGGCCGGCGTCAAGGGCATCGTTTATCTCTCGGTGTTCAAGGGTGAGGCCTATGCCGATGTTCCGCATTTCGCCGGCAAACACACGGTCGAGCGGATGATCGACGCTCTCGATCTCCCGGCCACTGTTCTCCGCCCAGCCTATTTTATCCAGAACGACCTTCGTCAGAGGGATCTGTTGCTGAATGTCGGTGCCTACGGCGTACCTGTTGGGTCGAAGGGCATCTCGATGGTCGATATTCGCGATATCGGCGAGGCGGCTGCGCTCGAACTAATCCGGCGGGAGCAAGCTTCCGCACCGCTCGGCCGCGAGACCTATACGCTGGTCGGTCCGGACAGTTTGACGGGCGAGGACATTTCCGCCATCTGGAGCGAAGCGCTCGGCCGCGTCATCCGCTATGGCGGCGATGATCTTGTTACGATGGAACAGCGTATGAAGACCATGCTGCCCGCCTGGCATGCGCTCGACCTGCGCCTGATGTTCAGCCGCTACCAGACGGATGGCGCGGTCGCCACGGCGGACGACATTCGTCGTCTCACCGGGCTGCTCGGTCGCGCACCACGCTCCTACAGCACCTTTGCCAGAGATGCCGCCGCCCAATGGGCAAAGAACTGACAGCTGTAGACTTCATCGGCCGAAGCGAAATCTCGTGGCCCAACATGGGGCCGCGAACAGGAGCAACATTCTTCATCCCGATCCGAAACGGCGGGCAACTCCAATCCTATGACGGCAGATCCTCGATCTCGGCTGTCAGCCATTGGCGAAACGCCTTCATCGATGCGGTTTCCGCGCGCGATTTCAATCGTGTGAGCCAATAGCTTCCGGTGATAGCGGTGATCCGGAACGGCTGTACGATCCTGCCCGCCTCAATCTCATGCGAGAACATGGCGACGGGGACGAGTGCCACGCCGACACCACGCGCCGCGGCCTCCACCAGTGTCAACGAAGAATCGAACATCCAACCGCGAAGATTGGGCGGCGTGAGGCCTGCCGCCCTGAACCAGAGAGCCCACTCATCGATCCGGTAGGAGCGCAGCAGCTCGACATCGGCAAGGTCGGCCGGCGTGCGCAAACGTGCGCCGATCGAGGGCGTGCAAACCGCCGACAGCGGCGCATCCATCAGATGGATCGCCTCGGTTCCATGCCATGCCCCATCGCCGAAACGCAGGAAGAAATCGAGCCCATCGAGCACCATGTCAGCACGATTGTTGTTCGTCTTCAGACGCAGATCGACATGTGGATGCTGAGCCTTGAACGAACTCAGCCGAGGCAAAAGCCAGCCGATCGCAAAGGTGCCGACCACGCCGACTGTCAGGATCTCGTCGAAGTTGCCTTCCTCCAGCTGGCTCAAGGTGGCGCTCATGCGGCGAAATGCATCGGTCAGCACGGGCAGCAAGGCATGGCCCTCGTCGGTCAATGCAAGTCCGCGCGGCAGCCGTTTGAACAGCGTTACCCCGAGCACATCCTCCAGCGCCTTGACCTGATGGCTGACGGCCGTCTGCGTCACCCGGAGTTCAAGGCCGGCCCGCGTGAAGCTGCAATGCCGCGCCGACGCTTCGAAAACGCGGAGCGCGTTCAGCGGAAGTTGTGAAATGTCCATTATGTCCTAAGCCCAAGTTTTTCTCATGCCTAAGCCCAGAATTGATCGTTTGTCTAGGGCACAAGGGGGCGCCATAGTCTGCGTCGCGAGGTGATTGCAGGGGCCAAATGACCCCCAGGCGGCATCGACTGCAACCCCGACCGTGCCCACCAACCCCGGATCCATGACCTCAGGCCGCAATCGTCTGCGCGGCCTGTCACCAATATGAGGATATTATCTTGCACATGCATTCCATCTCGCTACCGAAACTCGGCATGATCGCCAGCTGCCTTTTCTATGCGGTCAGCGCCCATGCGGCAGACGACAACGATCAGGATCGGCTGGAGCGAGCCGTCAATGATACAATCCGGCCGGTCATGACGGAAAACGATGTCCCGGGAATGGCCGTCGCGATCACGGTCAAGGGCAAGCATTACTTCTTCAACTATGGCGTCGCCTCGAAGGAGACTGGTCAGAAGGTCACAAACGACACGATCTTCGAGCTCGGCTCGATCAGCAAGACCTTCACCGCGGTTCTCGCATCTTACGCTCAGGTCAGCGGAAAACTGTCACTTTCCGATGAGGCGTCGAAGTATCTGCCCGCGCTTACCGGCAGCAGCTTCAACAAGATCAGCCTTCTGGATCTCGGCACATACACGGCAGGCGGCCTGCCCCTGCAGTTTCCGGATGATGTGACCGATCAAGACAAGATGATCGCCTACTATCGCAACTGGCACCCATCCTATGCACCGGCTACCCATCGGCTCTATTCCAATCCCAGCATCGGCTTGTTCGGTTATCTCGCCGCCGAAGCCATGGGCAAGCCATTCGATGCGCTGATGCAGGAGAAGATCTTCGCGGGCCTCGGCCTCAATCATACCTATGTCCGCGTCCCGCCGGGAGAGATGGGCAATTATGCCTACGGTTATTCGAAGCAGGGCAAGCCTGTCCGGGTGACGCCGGGCGTTCTGGACACGCAAGCCTATGGCGTAAAAACCACTTCGGCTGACATGATCGGCGTTCTCGAGGCCAATATGGACGGCTCTCGCCTTGACGAAACTCTTCAGCGCGCGATCGCCGCGACCCATGTCGGCTATTACACGGTAGGAAACACGACACAGGCGCTGGGCTGGGAAATCTACGCCTATCCGACGACGCTCACCCGGCTACTGTCAGGCAATTCATCGGACATGGCGCTGAAGCCACATAAGATAACCCGGCTCGTGCCACCACAACAGCCGCGCAAGGATATCTTGCTCAACAAGACCGGCTCGACCAACGGTTTTGGCGCCTATGCGGCCTTCATTCCGGCCAGACAAATCGGAATCGTCCTGCTGGCGAACAAGAACTATCCGATCCCGGAACGCGTCAAGGCCGCATACAAGATCCTGACAGCAATCGAAAGCCTGCCCGGCTCGAACGGCGCGCAATAGGAGGCGGCACCTTCGGAACATGTTTAATCCACAAAGGGGCCGGCTCTCGGAGAAACGTCGAGGGCCGGCCCCTTTCGTTCTATGTGTCGATTGCTATCGATTGCCGAAAGACCGGTGCGGGGCAGCATCTGCTTGGGAGGCTTCCACCCCGTTGAAGAATTCCTGCAGGAGCCGGGTAATCCGCTCGGGGGATGTGCCCTTGGCATATTCTTCCTGCATACGGCGTCTCACTAATATTTCCAAGACTGACATTTGCTTCACCTCATCAATCCGGCGCGAGGCAAATGTCGCTCTCAATGGCATGGGAGGCAAGTTACAGTTTCTTCATGGTTTTGATCGACCGAAACCGAAATAAACCGAGGGCGCCATGATCTGCCCTTGATCCCGTGCGAGAGCCGGGATGTCCGATCAGGATCAGCTCATCACTAGAGTTGCCAATTGCCAACGCATCGTAGAATTGAAAGCGGCTAAACGGTCGGTTGTTTGCGTTTCGTTAACTTCCGTGCTTTAGCGCGCACACCCCGGCCTCTGGACGAGGTCGTATGCAAGGAATGAACAATGCCCGTAAAGAAAAGCTCTGCTTCTGATGTTTTCCAACGCAAGATCTCGGATTTTTGCGACCTGAGGCTCGCACCTTTGCTGCAGCCCCGCAGCTTTGAAAACCTCAAGGGCTTCATGATCGGGCTTGTCGTCTTCCAGTCGCGTCCTCCGCTGCGGGCCGGAAGAGTGGACTGGCAGGAAATCGCAACGCTTTGCGGCATGGATGCGGAAATGAGCCCCGAGTTCAAACGCGCGGCTCAACCCGGTTTTGACGCGATTCTTCGGTGGCTGAGGGCGGGCCAAGGCAATAAGGCTACCATCCCTCATGCCGCTCAAAAAGGGCAATTGCAGAGCGCCGGCAAAGCGGGCATCGTGGCGCGGACGGAGCGTCGAGCAATAGCGCCGCAAAGACCATAAGGCAGCCCTCATTGCGGCCCACCTGGCGTCCCTATCACTCTTTTCCTCGCTCGACAGATCGCAAAAAGCCGTACAGTATAATACCAGTATCGGACAGGACGAAATTTCGCTCCTAGTCGTGCGATCGAAGGGAAGGTTTGCCTTGGCGACTGATATCATCGACCTGGTCAGGAGGGAGTTCGCAGCCGGCGCGCCGGGGATGCCGCTGTACAAGCAGCTCAAGACGGCGATCGAAACCGCCATTCGCAACCACGCCTTCAAGTCCGGCTCGGCTCTGCCAGGCGAACGGTCGCTCGCCGAGGCCCTGTCGCTGTCGCGCGTGACAGTCCGCAAGGCACTCGCCATGCTGGAAGAGGAGGGCATGCTGAGCCGGCGGCAAGGCGCACGCAGCGAAATCGGCTCCCGGGTCGAAAAATCGCTTTCCACGCTGACCAGCTTCTCAGAAGATCTGCGGGCGCGCGGAATGGAGCCGGGATGCATCTGGCTTTCCAAACAGTTAACCCGACCTTCCCCGGCTGAAATGATGGCGCTCGGCATCTCCGCAAACGCGCAAGTCCTGCGCATGCGCAGGGTGCGGACCGCCGATGGCGCACCGATTGCGGTGGAGCACGCGGCCGTGCCCGTACGCTTTCTTCCCTCACCTTCGTCCGTTGGCGATTCCCTATACGAAGCTCTTGCCCAGCGCGGCTTTCTGCCCCGGCGCGCCGTCCAGAGAATGCGGGCGCGGGCCGCTTCTCCTGAAGATGCACAGCATCTGCGCTGCGAGCCGGGCGCACCGATCCTGACGACGGAGCGCCGCTGCTTTCTCGCCGATGGAGAGATCGTCGAATATTGCGAGACGCGCTACAAGGGCGAGGTCTACGACTTCGTCTTCGAACTCCAGAGATAATACCAGTTTAAAACCGGTTGCTTTCTGGTGACCTTGCTCTATCGTGACCCTTCGAAAGGGGTGCCGAATGCGCAAGGAAGATCTCAATCTAAGTCTTATCGTCTCCTGCCAGCCCGTGCCCGATGGCGCGATGGACGAGGCTGTTTTCGTGGCCGGCTTTGCGCGCGCGGCACTCGCAGCCGGCGCGCGAGCCCTGCGCATCGAATCATCAGCCTATGTCGCCGCGGTCAGATCAGCCGTCGACGCGCCGATTATCGGCATTGTCAAGCGCGATCTCGATGACAGCCCGGTGCGTATCACACCCTTCATCGCCGATGTCGAGGCGCTCGCCGATGCGGGTGCCGACATCATCGCCTTCGACGCCACGGATCGGCCTCGGCCAGCAACGATCGAGGCGCTTCTGGCGGCCATCAAGGCCAGGGGCCTGCTCTCCATGGCCGATTGCTCCTGCCTGGACGATGCGAAACGGGCGCTGGCCGCCGGCGCCGATTTCGTCGGCTCGACCATGTCGGGCTATGTCGGCGGCCCCGAACCGGCGGAGCCGGATATCGCGCTGATCGCCGCCATGCGGCGGCTGACACCCTATGTCATTGCCGAAGGCCGCATCCGCACCCCGCAGCAGGCGGCCGACGCCGTGCGCGCCGGCGCCTGTGCTGTTGTCGTCGGATCGGCGATCACGCGCACCGAGCACGTGACATCATGGTTCCACGACGCCGTTTCGACCGCCTTCTCGCAGCGCGACGCGGCGACGCTTGCGATCGATATCGGCGGCACGAAGATACTTGCGGCGTTGGTACGCGGCGTGCAGGTGCTGGCCGAGGCAACCATTGCCACCGGTCGGGAAGCGGGTCCCGACGATTGGCTGGCTGCCATCGCCGAACAGGCCAAGCATTGGAGCGGCCGATACGAGCGCGTCGGTATTGCCGTAACCGGCCTTATCGACGAAGGGCGCTGGTCGGCGCTCAATCCCGCAACGCTCGCGCTCCCCGATGGCTACCCGCTCGTCGCGCAGGCAAGCAAATTGTTCGGCAAACCCGCCTTTGCCGTCAACGATGCCCAGGCCGCAGCCTGGGGCGAGCACAGGTTCGGCGCCGGCGGCAACGAGGATACGGTGTTCCTGACCATATCCACCGGCATCGGCGGCGGTGTCGTCATCAACGGAAGCGCCCTACTCGGTCTTGCTGGCCATTTCGGCCAGCTACGCAGCCCGACGCTCGGCGAAGCTCCACTCGAGGATGTCGCTTCCGGCCGTTGGATGGCAGCCGAGGCCGCTCGTAGCGGACATCAGGCCGAGGCGCCCGAGATCTTCGAGCACGCTCGCAACGGCGCAGCCTGGGCGCAGGCGATCGTCGCGCAGTCGGCGCTGCGCGTCGCGCTCCTGTGCCGCGACGTTCAGATGATGTTTGCCCCGAAACGCATCGTCATCGGCGGCGGCATTGGTCTGGCATCCGGCTATCTCGACGCCATCAGCGCGCATCTCGTCGCGCTCCCGCCGCACCTCGCGCCGCATCTGGTCGCCGCAAGCCTCGGCCCACGCGCCGGCATCATCGGCGCGGCGGATCTTGCCAGCCGCAACAGCTAGACGGACCCAATTCGATTCAAGCAACAACGATAAAGGAAAGGGAACAATGATGAAATTCAAGCACATATCGTCTGCAGTGCTCGCCCTTATGCTATCAGCGGCAGCGCTTCCGGGCCTGGCGAACGCCAAGGTGGTCGTACTCGGCTGGCCTGGTGGTTCGGAGGAAACGGCACTGCGCGCCACCACCGACCTTTACAACAAGACGGCAGCGGATGCCGACAAGATCGAACTTCTGTTCTTCAACCGCGACGGCTTCTTCGACAAGCTGCAGGCCGATATGGCCGCCGGCTCGAATGCCTTCGATGTCAATCTCGTGGCGACCTATTCGATCGGCCGTTATGCACCCTACATGGAGCCGATCGAACTCAACGCCGACGCGCCGAAGGTCTTCGGCGACGCCGTGCTGAAGACGATGCAGTTCGACCGCAAGCAATATGGCGTGCCGACCGACCTCTCACTGCACTTCATGTACTACCGCAAGGATCTCATCGACGCGCTTATCGCCGACCCCGATGCCAAGGCCAAATATGCCGAGATTTCAAAGAAATATCTCGGCAAGGAGCTTGCGCCCAAGCAGCCGGATGACTGGACGTGGGATGACTGGGCGGCGACCGCGCTCTATTTCAGCAAGCAGGTGAACCGCCAAAGCCCGGTGCGCTACGGCACCGTGCTGCAGATGAAGAACCTCCTCTTCAACATGATGGTGTTCCAATCCCTGCCGCGCGCCTATGGCGGCGACTGGACGGACGCGAGCGGCAACGTCACTGTCGATTCCGATGCCTACAAGACCGGCCTCACGCTCTACAAGACACTCTATGACGCCGGCGCTTCGCCGAAGGATTCACTGAGCTACGAATATGCCGAGACCAATGCCGCCTATAGTTCCGGGCAGGCAGCCACCGCGCTGCAATGGAATGCCGCCGCGGCCGAACTCACCGATGCGAAGAAGTCGCCAGTGGTGGCCGATGTCACCGGCATCGTCGCGCCGCCGGCCGGGCCGAATGGACGCGCCGACCATATCCACGGTCTCGGCCTCGGCCTGAACAAGAACGCCAGGAATAAGGAAGGCGCCATCAAGTTCCTCAAATGGCTGTCCTCGGAGGACGCGGCCCTTGCCTATGCCCGTGCCGGTGGCTCCCCCGCCCTGACGCCTGATGTCGTCACCAAGGTGGCCAAGGAACGTCCTGATCTGGTCAAGCTCGGCGAATTTGCCAGCAAATACGGCTACGTGATGACAGGCGCCACCTCCGCAAAGGCGCTTTCTGTGTACGAACTGCAGGCCAAGGAATTCACCGGCTACTGGTCCGGCCAGCAGAGCCTTGAGGATGCGCTTGCCCACACCAAGGCAGGCATGCAGGATCTGTTGAAAAAATAGGGACAGGGCCGGATGCCGGCTCTACGGCATCCGGCCGCTGCGGCTGACAATATGGCTCTCGTAAAACGCGCCGAAGGCAGGCTCTACCTGGCACCGCTTGTCGGGTTTCTTCTGCTGTTCCTCGGCTTTCCGGCACTTCTCAATCTTCTCTATTCCGTCTCCACGGTCTCATTCGAAACGCTGCGCAGCCCTCAGATCAGTGGCTTCGGCAACTATGCCGCGGCCCTGACGGACGCGGCATTTTGGCAATCGGTATGGTTCTCGCTGCGCTTTGGCATCATCACGGCGGTTTCGGAGTGCCTGCTCGGCCTTTTCCTGGCGATTTTCCTAAAGCCGCTCCTGTCGGCACGGCCGGTACTGATGGCACCCTTGATGCTGCCGCTGATGGTCGCGCCCGCCATGGTCGGCCTGATGTACCGCCTCGTGCTGCATGAATTCGCCGGACCGGTGCCCTATTACCTGTTCGAATGGTTCGGCGACAGCCCGGCCTTCCTCGATTATGCGAATGCCTTTCGCACGCTCATCGTGATCGAAGTGCTGCAATGGACGCCATTCGCCTTCCTGCTTTTTTACGTCGCCTATATCGCCATTCCCGAAGACGTCCACGAGGCGGCCGCCCTCGACGGCGCCACGGGCCTGCAGCGGCTGTGGCGCATCGACCTGCCGCTGATGCTTCCGACGCTGACGGTCGCCTTCTTCATACGCTTCATCGACGGCTTCCGCGTTTTCGACAACGTCTATGCATTGACCGGCAGCGGCGCCGGCGGATCGACGACGTCGCTTTCGATCTACATCTACCAGGCCTTCTTCAAGGAAGGCGCCATCGGCAAGGCGGTAGCGGCCTCCGTCGTGCTGTTCATCAGCTCGCTGCTGGTCCTCTACGGCTTGAACTGGCTGAGCGCCCGAAGGAAAAGATAGGATGCTTAAGTCGCTGCGCTGGATCGTCTACGGCCTCGTGGTTTTTGCCATGAACTTCCCCGTCCTCGTCACCCTTATCACCTCGTTCAAGACGACGCGCGAGATCGCCGGCAATCCCGGCCTATGGATCGAGCAACCGACCCTCGACAATTATCTGAAGGTGCTGACGGAAACCGAGCGCTTCAACATCTTCCTCTATCTCGCCAACAGCACCGCAGCTGCCCTCATCGGGACGACCCTTGCGATCCTGCTCGCCTTCCCTGCGGCCTATGTGATCGCGCGCAGTGAGACCGGCCAAAAGCTCTTGCTTCCGCTCGTCATCAACCTCCGCGCCGTTCCCCTGATCGTCTTCGCGATCCCGCTTTATATGATGTATCAATGGCTCGGCCTGCTCGACACGCAGATCGGCCTCGGCCTCATCTTCACGATCGTCAACATTCCACTGGCTCTGGTGATGCTGGTCAACGCGATATCAGACGTGCCGGTGGAGCTCGACGAGGCCGCGACCGTCGATGGAGCAAGCGTCTTCGACATCATGATCCGTATCATTCGCCCGGTGATCCGCCCGACGCTTGTAACCACCTTCATCTTCGGCTTCATCACCGCCTGGAACGAGTTTCTCTTTGGGCTGATGCTGACGACCAGCCGCGCCGTGCCGATGACCGTCGGCGCCTCCTTCTTCTTTGCCGCCAGCGGCGGCGGCGTGCAGTGGGGCATGGCATCGGCGGTCATGATCCTCGGAGCATTGCCGCCGGCGCTGCTCGGTATCGTGATGTATCGGCAGCTGTCCGGCTCGATGACGGCAGGTGCGGTCAAGGGCTAGGCGCGGCTAGAGCCCGCTTGCCAGCGAGACGAGGATATCGGCGCCCCGCGCGACCTCCTCCATGTCGACATGCTCATCGGCGGCGTGAGCCTGTTCGATCCGGCCGGGACCGAAGATCACGGTCGGCGTTCCCGCGCGCGTAAGCTTGGAGGCATCCGAGCCGAACGGCACGCCGATAGCCTCATGAGGCAGACCCGCCTTAGCGAGAACCGCCGACAGCTCCCGGACGATGCGCGCATCCCGCGAGACTTCCATCGACACGGAATCGACGAACGGAGCCTGCATAAGAATGTCGGCGCCGGCGGCATGACCCCGCGCAAAGGCGTTCACCACGTCAGCGATTTCCTGCCAGGCTTCATCACCGGTCTGATCAGGCAGGGTGCGGAAGTCGAAGGTCAAGGAAGCATGACCCGGCACGGTGTTTGCTCCTTCGCCCGCCTGCATCAGCGTGCAGGTCAGGCTGCGGCGGCCAAGCAGCGGATGCGTTCGATCGGTCGCGCGAATGTAGCCACGGAGATGGTGCAGGAGATCGGCAGCAACGGCCAAGGCGTCGATGCTGTCCTCAGGCTTTGACGCGTGCCCTGCCCGCCCCCGCACATCGATGACCCAGCGAATGACACCTTTGCAGGCGCGGACGACGGCAAGGCTGGTCGGCTCGCCGGCAACGCCGAGATCATAGGGCTGGTGAGCACGCACATGGTGCTGAACGCCCCGGAAGGTCGTCTCTTCATCGATCGCGGCAACGAAGGTGAGATCGCAGCCGCAGCCGCGCCTTTTCAGCGCCCGCATACCCAGCATGAACATGGCGAGGCATCCCTTGTCGTCGACAGAACCTCGGCCATAGATCCTCGTGCCCTCGATGCGCGGCTGGAAGGGCGACGCCATGCCCTCCACCTGAACCGTATCGGTATGCCCTTCCCAGATCATCGACGGCGCTCCCGGCCGGCCACGCAGATGGGCGACGACATTGGGGCGTCCAGGCAGAACCTCCTCCATCGCGACCTCGATCCCCTCGCGGCTCAACCAGTCGGCGATGAACGTGGCCAGCTTTGCCTCGCCGAACCAGCCCGACGGCAAGCTCGGCTGAAGGAAGTCGGGATTGATGCTGGGGATCGACACCATGGCGCTCAACAGGCTCGCAACCTCTTGCGGTTCGATGCAATCATGTCCTGCAGCGGCACTCATCCGGTCGATCCTCTCTATGGCCTATCGCGTGATATCACCGACGCGACATGCCTCGGCATGCATCAACCGCCAGCACCCATCTCCTTGGGCGAGCGCAGACGCGGCGAGAGCCGCGCGGAGATGCGGTCGCAGGCGGCTTGCAGGACGCTGAGCGTGGCGGCGTGGCGGCTTTCCCGCGTGTGACGATTGATATAGGCGATGATAATCGACGCGATGGCATTGCCATCGGCACCGATGACGGGACAGCAAATGTCCGTAATGCCGACGAAGTCACGGCTGTTATGCAGCTCGTAGCCTCTTCGGCGTATGGCCGTCAGCTGCTTGTCCAGCGCCTTGCGGTCGATCGGTGCGGCTGAGCGCGCCTGGCATTCATCGATAAGCCGTTTCGCCGTGGCGGGTGATTGGAAGGCAAGGATCACCTGGCCGGAGGTTGAATCCGTTGCGAGCCGACCGTAACCCAGCCTCAGCGTGAACGACATGTCCTCGCCGCCGGGCACGGCGGCGGTGACGACGGTCAGCCCGTGGCTGATGACGACGAGATGGGGCGACTGCTGGCTTTCCAGCGCGATCGTGGACAGCTCCGGCATCGCCGCCGTCATCAGGTCCTGGGTGCTCGGCGTATGCAGCCCGAGCTTGAAAAGCCGGTCCGTCAGCGAAAAGGCATCCGTCTCGGCATCGCGCTCTATGTATCCGCGTTCCTGCAGGGCAACGAGCATGCGAAAGATCTCATTCTTCGAACGGCCCAAGCCGTCGGCGATCGCCTTCATCGTCAGGGACGTGTCGGCCTCGGCAAGCAGTTCCAGGACTTCCAACCCCTTCGTCAGGGCTGGAGCCGAGTAGGAAAGCTTGCCGCCCTCATTGGAACCATTGCTCATGAATCGAATCCTCCATGGGTCACCAACCATAGGAACTGCAGTAGCGCTTGTCATTCGTTTCATATTCAAACTTGACACCATATATAAAACCGCCATGATACCTCCAGCAAGATAGGTGAGCGGACGGCATGACAAATTTCAGTGTGGTAAAATCGGGCGCTTCGGAGCGAAAGCCGCTGACACCGCGTCGCAACAGCATCTTCACCTCAGTCGATCTCGATCGCTCCGGCAAGCAGATCGGCTATTTCTGCGTGCCGCAATCGCCGCATGACGATGCCTGGGGTGTCGTTCAGGTGCCGATCGCCGTCGTCAAGAACGGTACCGGGCCGACGGTGCTGATCGAAGCGGGCAACCATGGCGATGAATATGAAGGGCCGATCGCGCTCGGCGAATTGCTGCGCGAAATCGATCCCGCCGACGTGACCGGACGCATCATCGCGATCCCGGCCATCAACGTGCGTGCCGTCGAGGCCGGCCAGCGGACATCACCCATCGACGGGCTCAATTTCAACCGCAGTTTTCCCGGCGATTTCAACGGCACGCTGACAAGCCAGATTGCCGCCTATGTCAACGATTGTCTGTTTCCCATCGCGGACTATTTCCTTGATCTCCACTCCGGCGGATCGTCGCTGATGATCCTCCCAAGCGCCATCATCGAGCCGTCTGCGACGACGGAGGGGCATCGGCGCAACATAAGGGCCACCCTCGCCTTCGGCGCACCGACCGTCGTCATGATCGACAATCTCGGCGACACCCGTACGTCGACTGCGGCAGCCAACCAGCAGGGCCTGATCGTCATCGGCAGCGAAATGGCCGGCGGCGGCCTCGTCAGCCAGGAAGCGCTCACCATCTGCCGACGTGGCATCCGCAATATCCTCAAGCATGCGGGCGTGCTGAAAGGCGCGCCGGATGTACCGGCCGGCGCCAATGCGCGGGTACTGAAGGTGCCGGGCACGGAGGGCTATGTACTTTCCGAGGACGACGGCGTGTTCGAGCCGATCAGCGAGCTCGGCACCGCCGTCAAGAAGGGCGAGATCGCGGGCCGGATCCATTTCCTGCGCTCGCCGGCCCGGGAACCCGTCATCCTCCATCATCCGATCGATGGTATCGTTTTCGCCAAGCGCCAGCCCGGCCGGGTCCGCCCCGGCAATTGCTGTTTCGTGCTTGCCAACGAATATCCGGAGGCGTTGAGCAATGAGCTATGAGGATATCCAGGCCGCCGCCCTTCGCATCTCCCCCTTCGTGCGCCGCACGCCGACGATCAAGCTCGAGCATTGCGCCGGCTTCGATCTGCGCAACGATTTCCACCTGAAGCTCGAATGCCTGCAGGTGAGCGGCTCCTTCAAGATCCGCGGCGCGGCAAATCGCGTAAGGTCGCTGCCGCCTGAGCGAATTCAGCGGGGCCTTGTGGCGGCCTCCGGCGGCAATCATGGTCTCGCCACCGCCTACATGGCGCATCAGTCCGGCGTTCCGGCAACGATCTTTCTGCCGAGCAATGCCAGTCCCATCAAGGAAGAGAAGCTTCGTCGCTGGGGCGCGGAGGTTCGCCGTGCCGGCAACGTATGGGACGAGGCACAGGAGGCCGCCCTTGCGTTTGCCGAACGGCAAGGCGCATTCTGCATGCATCCCTTTGCAGACGAGGCCATCGTTTCAGGCCAGGGAACGGTGGCTTTGGAGATGATGGAACAATTGCCCGAGGCCGATCTCTACATCGTCGCGATCGGCGGTGGCGGCCTGATCGCCGGTATGTCCCAAGTCATCAAGACGGTCAATCCGAAGGCGCGGATCATCGGCGTCGAGCCTGTCGGCTCGCCAACGCTGCGCGCCTGCTTCGATGCCGGCCGGGTCGTGCGTCTTGCCGAGGTCACCACCAGGGTCGCAACGATGGCCTGCGGCCGCACGGACGAGAGCATCTACGAGATCGCACGGCGCAATGTCGATGATATCGTTCTGGTCGACGACGATGCCATGCAACGTGCCGCTGCACTGCTATGGTTCGAGTTCGGTATCGCTGCAGATTTGAGCGGCGCTGCCTCATTGGCCGCCGTCATGTCGGGAGCCCTCGTGCCGCCACCCGGAACCCGCATCGCCGGCCTCGTCTGCGGCTCGGGAGTCGATGGCTTTAACGCGTAAAGGTTGAATAATTCTAGCACATTTAGAAAGTGCTGTATAAGAATGAGCGCAAAGCGCCATAGTCGCCGACAGGACGCGTCACTGGGGACGAATGCCTGACCGGCGGAATGTGAAGAAGAGGCGAGACAATCGCCCGCCATGATCACGAAAAGCCTTCAAGGCAGAGGAGAACAGAAACATGCGCGCACTTCTGAAAGCATCCGTCGCCCTGCTCGCGCTTGCGCTTGCAACACCATCGATCGCCAAGGACAAGGTTCTTGGCCTGGCAGCGATCGACCTGCAAAACTCGTTCTTCGTCCGCATGAAGGAAGCCGGCGATGTCGCCAGCAAGGACTATGGCGTAAAGGCCACCTGGCAGAGCGCCGAGGGCAGCCTGGAAAAGCAGGTCGGCATTATCGAGAATTTCGTCAACCAGGGCGTCAGCGCCATTCTGATCGACCCGATCGACAAGAATGCTGTCGTTCCTGCCATCAAAAAGGCGCTGGCTGCCGGCATCCCGGTCATCACCATGGGCAACAAGGTCGAAGCCGGCGGCAACTATTCGACGCTCTATCCCGACTATGACAATATGTCGATGGTCGCTCGTGCCGTCGGCACGTCGCTCGGCGGCGAGGGCGAAGTCGCCTTGCTTGTCGGCTCTCGCGGCAACTTCGTTTCAGATGCGCGCGAGAAGGGCTTCGTCGAAACGATGAAGAAGGAGTTTCCGAAGATCAAGATCGTCGGCATCGAGCCGACCGGATGGGATGCCGCCAAGGCAACCAACGCCGCGCAGACATGGCTGACGACCTATCCGGATCTTAAAGCCATCGCATGCATTTCCGACAGCCTTTGCCTTGCCGCCGATTCCGTTGCCAGCTCGATGAACATCAACCTGATCTATGGCGGCTATGACGGCGATGCCGAGATGAAGGATCTGATCGACAACGGCAAGATGGTCATGGATGTGCTCACCGGCGCCTATCGCGTCGGCTATTGGAACATTGCGGTCGCCGCACGTCTTGCCAACGGCGAGAAAATGCCGAACGATCTCTTTATGCCGACTTATTTCGTGACCTCGGACGCGACAGCGGAAAAACTGAAGAAGGCCGGCCTCAATTTCGAGCATATCAACACCGACAAGGAAGCGGTGGAAGCCAAGAACTATACGGAGCAGCTTGGACCGAAGGTTCCGACCTCGGCAATGACCGTCGGGAAATAAGTCCGACGCAGGGCTGCCGGTACGCATCCGTACCGGCGGTCCCCACTCCATGAACATCCTGAATCCTCGCCCCTCCGGGCGATGCGCATCGTGTTCGAGAGGCGGCCGACCATGCTTCAAAACCGGATTTCATCCCTGCTCCGCCGCAACGAGCCGGTGCTGGTGATCGTTCTTGCCATTGCCGTCGTCGTCTTCGGCTGGATCGACCCGCGGTTCCTGACGGCGGGCAACTTTGTGAGCATCGCCCAGCAGAGCGCCGTCATCGCACTCATCGCCTTCGCCATGACGGCCGTTATCATTGCCCGCGGCATCGATATCTCCGTCGGCAGTACGCTGGCATTTTCCGGTGTGGCCGCCGGCCTCGTCTATGCAGCGACCGGTTCGGCTGCGGCGACACTCCTGACCGCAATCCTGGCCGGCTCCGTCATAGGCCTGCTGAACGGCGTGTTGATCGGCTTTGTCGGTATCTCTCCTTTCATTGCAACGCTCGCGACCATGGCCTTCGCACGCGGGCTTTCGCTCAGCCTTTCGGGCGCATCGAGCATCGCGATCGACAATCCCATCGTTCTCTATGCCGGGCGCGAAAGCCTCGGTCCCATTCCAGCTGCCATCATCGTCGCAGCCGTCTGCCTGCTTGCCTGGTGGTTCGTCCTTGCCCGTACCGTCTATGGCCGCTGGATCTATGCCATCGGCGGCAATGCCGATGCGGCGCGGGCCTCCATGGTGCCGGTCGGCCTTGTGCGCATCTCGGTCTATTTTATCGCCGGAGCCACCGCCGGGCTCGGCGCCATCCTGACGATCGGCCGTCTCGGCTCGGCCCAGCCGCTGGCCGGCACCGGCCTCGAATTCACCGCCATCACGGCAGCGATCGTCGGCGGCACCAAGCTTTCAGGCGGGCAAGGCTCCATCTGGGGCACCGCGATCGGGGCATTGCTTCTCGGCGTGATCAATACCGGGCTTTCCTTTCTCCAGGTGCCGCAGATCGTCATCTACTACATTACCGGCGCCCTTATTCTCGTTGCGGTGCTGGCCAGCCAGCCGGAGAGCATCACAGCATTCGTCAAAAGCGGCCGGCGCAAAAGCCAGGCGACAAAGGCCGCTCCGCCTCAGAATGACGCGGCGAAAGCGTCTGCGGGTCGGCGCATAGAGCTGCGCGCGCTCGGCAAGTCATTCCCCGGCGTCAAGGCATTGGACGGCGTTTCATTCGCTATATCGTCGGGCGAGGTCGTAGCACTCGCCGGCGAGAACGGTGCCGGCAAATCGACACTGGTGAAGTGCATTTCCGGCGTCTACCGGCCCGATGAAGGCGATATCGCCATCGACGGTCGTCTGGTCGATTTTCATGCACCGAGCGATGCCGAGGGCATCAGCGTTATCCATCAGCATTTCAGCCTTTCGCCGGATCTGACGGTCGCCGAGAACCTTTTCGTCGGTCGCGAGCCGCACACGCGCCTTGGCTTGCTGGACCGCGGGCGCATGCGCCGCGAGGCCGCCGCGATCATGCGGGAGCTGTCGCTCGATATCGACATCGATGCCGAATTGCGGACCCTCTCCGTTGGCCGCCAGCAGATGGTGGAGATCGCCCGCGCCGTCCTGTCCGACGCCTGGCTCTTCATCATGGACGAGCCGACGAGCGCGCTTTCCAATCGCGAGCGGGATCATCTCTATGAGCTTATCGCAAAGCTCAGGCAACGCGGAGCGGGCATTCTCTACATCTCACACAAGATGGAGGAAATCTTCAGCCAGTGCGACCGCGTGGTCGTGTTGCGCGACGGCAAGTTCATCGGCGAACGGCAGACGCGGCTGACCAACGAAGCGGAGATCGTCTCGATGATGGTCGGCCGCGATCTCGGCGACATCTTCCCCTATCTAAAGGCCGATATTCGCGAAAAAGCGGTGGAGGTGCTGGATGCCTCGAACGGCAAGCTGCTGAAATCCGCCTCGCTCTGCGTCCATCGCGGCGAGATCGTTGCGATTGCCGGACTGATGGGCAGCGGCCGTTCGGAAGTGCTGCGGTTGATCGCCGGTCTAGAAACGCTGCACGGCGGGTCCATCGAGATCTTTGGCAAGGGGCAATCCGGCGGCGATATCAAGGCGGCGAACCGCGCCGGCATCGTCTATATCCCGGAGGACCGGCACCTCGAAGGCTTTGTTGGCACCATGTCCATCCGCGACAACCTTTCGCTCGCCTGGATACGCGGCAATAGCCGCTTCGGCCTGCTGTCGCCGCGCCGGATCAGCCGCTTGGCGGGCGAATTGATTGCCTCCCTCGGTGTGCGGCCGGCACAGCCGGACAAGCGGACAATCGAGCTTTCCGGCGGCAACCAGCAGAAGGTCGTCATCGGCAAATGGCTGGCGACGAAGCCGCAGATCATCCTGCTCGACGAGCCGACGCGCGGCGTCGACGTCGGCGCCAAGTCCGAGCTGCACCACCTTATCGCCGAGCTGAAACGGCAGGGCGCCGCCATCCTGATGGTATCGAGTGAATTGCCCGAAGTGCTCGGCGTCGCCGACCGCATCATTGTTATGCGCGAGGGGCGCTCGGTCGTCGAACTCGGGCGCGGCGCCAGCGAAGAGGACGTGATGGCGCTCGCCTTCAGCGAAACTATTCAGCCCCCGAATATCAATCCGAACGACGCCGAGAGCGCACCGCAACACGTTGCGTGAGGAGGTTTTATGAGCAGACTGCGCATAGCGATCGTCGGCGCTGGCTTCATGGGACGTCTGCATGCTCGCGTGGTGGCCGATAGCGACCTTGCGGACGTTTCCGCCATCATCGATCCGAATGTCGAACTCGGCCGACAGGCAGCGGATGAATTCGGTGTTCCTCATTTCGCAGATGTGGCGTCCGCGCTCAGCGCCGGCGCGGCGGATGCCTATATCGTCGCCGCACCCGACCGGCTGCATGAGGCCGTCACCTGCGAACTCCTCGAGGCAAGCAAACCAGTCCTTCTCGAAAAGCCGATGGCCCATACGCTCGACGCGGCCAAGACCATTGCAAGAACGGCGAAGAGAAGCGGCGCGCGCCTGCTCGTCGCCCATATTCTTCGCTTCGATCCCCGCTATTGCGAGGCAGCAGTTGCCGTGCGTGAAGGCCGCATCGGCCAGCCGATCCATGCCAGCAGCGGCCGTTTCACCAAGCGCGACGTCGGCCAGCGGATGAACGGCAAGTCGAGCGTCTGTTTCTATCTGGGCATTCATGACATCGACATGCTGCAATGGATCAGCGGCGCCGACGTCACCTCGGTTTACTCGCGCGCAGTCTCCAAGCTCATGCCCTCGCTCGGCATCGCTTCGGAGGACGCGATTTTCTCGACGGTCGAAATGTCGAACGGCATGAGCGGCCAGCTCTATTTCGGCTGGACGCTGCCGGATACCGCTCCGACCGGCATATGGGCGCGCACCGAAGTCGTCGGCACCGATGGCCTGATCGATCTCGATGTCCGCGACCATGGTCTGCGGCTGCTATCGCGCGGCTCCTGGTCTTTGCCTGATAGCCAGCACTGGCCGACGACGAACGGACATATCGTCGGCGATCTCTACGAGGAAGTCAGGCATTTCATTTCGGCGGTCCGATTCGAAAAACCCTTCGTCATGCCGGTCGAGGATGCCTTGAGGGCTGTTGCCGTCAATGACGCGATCCTGCGCAGCGTCGACACCGGCAAGCGCGAAGCGGTGGAAGACTGGCACATTTGAGGTGGGACAGATGATGACAACAACAAACAATCTGCGGCTGAGGCGTATCCTCGATCTTTCACCGGTCATCCTGCTCGCAGTGCTGCTGGCGGTCTTCTCGGCCGCTGATCCGCGCGTGATCTCGACGCAGAGCCTGATCAATATCGTGTCGCAGGCAACACCGGTTGCGGTGCTCGCCCTTGGCGCGCTGATTGTGCTCTTGACCGCCGGCATTGATCTGTCGGCCGGCGTCGGCGTTGCCTTCTGCGCCGTGCTGATCGCGACCTTGATCGATTCCGGGCTCGGCCTGCCTGCTGCCCTGGTGATCGCGCTGGTCGTCATGCTCCTCGTCGGATTGGTGAATGGCCTCGTCATCGCGCTACTGAGAATCCCGCCCTTCGTAACGACGCTTGCCACCATGGTGGCGCTGCAGGGCGCGACGCTCGGCGTCGCCTCCAAGGGCGTGCTGGTGCTGCGCGAGCCGGCACTCAAGTTCGTCGGCATCGAACGCACCCTCGGCATACCGAACGTCATCTTCGCAACGCTCGCCATCATCCTCGTCGCCGCCGTGCTGATGCGCCGCAGCGCCTTCGGGCTAAGAACCTACGCCCTCGGCTCCGATGCCGCGGCGGCAGAACTGGCCGGCATCCCGGTCACGCGACACTTTATCCTCGTCTACTGCGCATCCGGCCTTTTCGTGTTTCTGACGGCTTTCATCATGATCAGCCGGGTTCCCGTCGTCACGCCGAATATCGGCGGAACATCACTGCTGCTGGATGCGATCGCAGCGGCCGTTCTTGGCGGCACCAGCATCTTCGGCGGCCGCGGCACGGTCTGGGGCGCCGTGGTCGGCGCGCTGATCGTCAGCCTTTTGACGACAGCCCTGCGCATCTTCGGTACGGACCCATCGAGCCTGGAGCTCTACAAGGGCGCCATCATCATCGCCGCGCTTCTTGCCGACGCCGCCATGACCCACGCGAAGGCTCGCCTCGTGGAGGCTTCACGATGACCTCCTCTCGTGGTGATGCCACCACCAAGCACACAGCCGGCTTTGCCTTCATGACCTCGCCGGACGCGAAGGCGCTGAGCAAAAGCGGACGGAAAAGGCCGGTCGCAATATTGCCTGTCGGCGCCGTCGAACAGCACGGCCCGCATCTGCCACTCGGCGTCGATATCTGGCTTGCCCATGCCGTCGCGCTCGCTGCGGCTGAAGGCGAAGAGGGCATGCGCGTCTGCGAGCCTTTGGCCTACGGCTCTTCCCATCATCATCGCGCCTTTGCTGGCACGATGAGCCTGAGCCCCGACACATTCATCGCCGTTCTGGTCGATCTCTGCACCTGCCTTTCCGAGGACGGCTTTCTCCCCGTCATCCTCAACGGCCATGGCGGCAACCGCGCTGCCATGCAGGTGGCGATCACCAAGCTCGGGCAGCGCGGCATCACGTCAGCCGGCTTCTCCTATTTCGACCTTATCGCCGACATAGCGGCCGAGGTCCTGCCCGATGCGGCCGGCGGCACCGGCCATGCCTGTGCGCTCGAAACCTCCCTGATGATGCATGTCGTGCCGGCAAGCGTCCGAGAACCGTTGATTCCGGAGGGCACGACACCGCCCTCCTGGCCGGATCCGCATCTGTTTGCCGGCTCTGCCGTTACCGTGTGGAGGCCGTTCGAAACCATCCGGGACAATGGCGTCATCGGCACGCCATCGGAAGCATCCCGGCAAGCCGGAGAAACGCTGTTTGCCGCCGCCGTCGAGCGTAGCCGCGCCACGATCCTCAGAATCCAAAAGGACTACGGTCAAAGGAGGCCTTCATGACATTCCATTTCAAATCCTCGATCGACGGTCCGCACCTGCGCGGCATGCCGATCGTCAGCGAGACGGAATCGGGCGCGCGCGTCGGCAAGAACCGGATCGGTTCGGAATGGGTTGCCGGCAGCACCGGCACCTTTCTTGCGGTCGACAGTCCGGCAACGGGCGAGAGACTGGGATATCTGGCGCTGTCGACCCGCGCCGATGTCGGGCGCGCGGTGGCAGCCGCAGAGGCCGCGCGCGAAACCATGCGCAAGATGGGCGTCTTTGCGCGGGCGGCCCTTTGCATGAAGATCGCCGACGAAATCGATCGCCGCGCCGAGGAACTCGCCCGGCTTCTGTGCCTTGAACAGGGCAAGCCTTTCCACGCCGAGGCCAAAGGCGAGATTGCCGCAGCAGCCCTCGGCTTCCGCAATGCTGCCGAGCAGATCAAATGGCTGGAAACGGCTGCCTTCCCGGTCGCAGACGCCAACAAGCGCGCCTTCAGCTTCCTGCAGCCGAAGGGCGTCTTCGCCATCATCACGCCATGGAACTTCCCCGCCGCCCTGCCCTGCCTCTATTATCTCGGCCCGGCAGTTGCGACCGGCAATAGCGTCGTCTGGATTCCGGCGCCGACGACGTCGCTGATCGCTGTAGCGCTGATGGAATGCATGATCGAGGCCGGTGTGCCTGATGGTGTCATAGACCTCGTTCTCGGCGATGGCGCGGAAGTTGGCGATGAGGCCGTCATCCATCCGGGCATACACGCCATTGGCTTCACCGGTAGCTCGGCCACAGGCGCGACAATCGCTCGCCGTGGCGCCGGCAAGCCGCTGCTGCTCGAGATGGGCGGCAATGGCCCGACCATCGTGCTTGCCGACGCCGATATCGACATGGCGGCGGCCGAGATCGGCGCGGGGTGCTTTGCCAATGCAGGGCAGATTTGCACCGCGACCGAGCGGGTTCTCGTGCATAGATCCGTGCATGATCGCTTCGTGGATGGGCTGATGAAGGCGGCCGGCAAGGTGCGCATGGGCGATCCCTTCGACCCGTCGACAACGATGGGGCCGCTCAACAATGCGGCATCGCTCGACAAGATGCTGAGCCATATGGCCGATGCGCATGCTCATCAGGCACGCGTCGTGACCGGCGGTGGCATAGCCGTGGGATTGCCGACCAACCTCTATTTCGAGCCGACAGTCGTGACCGGACTGACACGCGAGAGCCTTTTGAACACCGAGGAATCCTTCGGCCCGGTCGCCCCAGTGCTGACGTTCGATACGGATGAGGAGGCTTTGGAGCTCGCGGCCTCCAGCCCATACGGCCTGTCGGCGGCAGTATTCACCAACACGATCAAGAGAGCCTTCTTCTTTACCGAGAGCCTTCGCGTCGGCATCGTCAACGTCAATGAGAAAAGCTGCTATTGGGAACCGCATATTCCCGCCGGCGGCGCAGCCGGAACGCGGAGCGGGCTTGGCCGCACAGGCGGCCGGCACACACTCATGGAAATGTGCGATCTGAAGACGATGACGATCGATATTTCGCGATAAGCAGGAATGCTGCCGGCCCGGCAACACGCCGGGCCGCAATAAAAAAATGGCCTTCGCACACAGAGGAAACGAAGGCCAGTTGGGGAAAACAGTCAAAAATCAGTCGCGCGGCAGCACGCGCAGGATAGCCTCGATCTCCACGGTGATGCCGTTCGGCAGGGATCCCATGCCGACGGCGGAACGAGCGTGACGGCCCGCCTCACCCAGCACTTCGATGAGCAGATCCGATGCTCCATTGATCACCTTCGGATGATCGGCAAACTCGGGAACCGCATTGACCATACCGAGCAGCTTGATCACCTCGACACGGTTGAGATCGCCGACGGCATCGTGGATGACGCCGAGCAATTGCAGGCCGACGAGGCGCGCATGCTGATAGGCTTCCTCCAAGCTCACATCCTTGCCGACCTTGCCGACGCACCAGGACCCGTCGGGGCGTTGCGGCCCCTGCCCGGCGAGATAGAGCATCTCACCGCACAACTTGGCCGGAATATAATTGCCCGCCGCTTTCGGCGTCTTCGGCAGCGTGAGCCCCAGGGCACTCAGCCGTTCGTAAGCATCCATCGCCATGCGTCCGCCCTCCGCTTTCAATGGACAGCCCGTCGCAGGCTGTCAGCCATCTTCTCGCCTATCATGATGGTGGTGAGATTGGTGTTGGCCTGGCAGTCGAGCGGCATGATCGACGCATCGATGACGCGCAGGCCTTCGAAGCCGTTGACGCGGCATTCCGGATCGACGACGCCGGCGCCGGCACGCCCCATGCTGCAGCCACCGATACCGTGCTGTGCATCGGAAGATTGCGTCAGCAGGAAATCCTCCACCGCTATATCGCTGGCAGTGTCGAGCCAGGAGAGCGGCAGATCGGAATCACCCAGCAATATGCCTTCGGTGATGGCCTGGATCGGCGCCTGCGCTGCCATCCTGCCGAGATGGCGGTAACCGGCGCGCATGCGCGCCAGATCGAGCGGATGGGACAGCATGTTCTCCTCGACGACGGGCTGATCGAGCGGATTGACCGAGCGGAGGCTGACCGAGCCGCGGCTCTTGGCCTCCATGAGGATCAGATTGATCATTGCCTCGCCGAATTGGGCGCTGTCGGATTCGACGCCGATACCACCGTGGTTCATCGACACGAAGAGAATATCGTCGCGTTGCGCGCCCGGAAGACCCGAGCTCATGCGCACGCAGCAATTGGTATGGCGCGCGTTGACATCGGTCGCCTTAAACTCGCTCTTCAGCTTCAGCTCGATGCGGCAGTAGGGATGATCGAAGAAATTCTCGCCCACCGGCAAGTCAGCGACAACCTCGACGCCGCGTTTTCTAAGCAATGTCGCCGGGCCGATGCCGGAGCGCTGCAGAATGACAGGCGAGTGAATGGAACCGGCCGAGAGAATGACGAGCGGCGCAAGGAATGTCTTCGCCTGACCATTGACGATGGCGCTCACCCCCGTCGCCCTGCGGCCATCAAGAATGACCTTGTCGACGGTCGCCGAGCCGACGATCGTCAGGTTGGCACGGCCGCGCGCCGGCTCCAGATAGGCATCATTGACCGAAACGCGTTTGCCATTGCGGCTATTGATGGGGTAGCAGCACACGCCTGCGGCTTCAGGGTCATTCAGGTCATCGTTCCAACTATGGCCGAGAGCCAGCGCACTGTCGCGCATCGCCCTATCGACATTGCCCCATGTATCGACAGGCGCGCGATAAATCGGTGTCGGCCCGCCGCGACCATGGTAGTCCGCATCGATAGGATCGTCCTCGAGCCGGTTAAAGAATGGAAGCACATCGGTACCGGACCATCCGTTACAGCCGATATCGGCCCAGCGGTCGAAGGCATGAAGCAGGCCGCGAATGGCAATCTGACCGTTGACGGCGGTCGAGCCGCCCATGCCCTTGCCGCGCCAATAGACGCGATGCGGCTGCCTTTTCGTCCGGCGCGCCATCAAATCCGGATACATGTAGGCTTCCTGGAAGCGGCGCGGCAAAAGGAGGTTGAACGGGTTCGGACTTTCCATTTCGGCTGGCTGTTCGCTGCTGCGATAGTCGGGGCCGGCCTCCAGCAACAACACCTTCTTGCTCGGATCCTCCGTCAACCGGCCGGCAAGCACTGCACCCGCGGCTCCGGCACCGACAATGATGACATCATAAGGCATGCGGTCATTCCCCGTTCTATTTGTGTGATATTTCGCCTGCGCGACGTACTCCCCATTGCAGCCGGCCATAAGGACACCGGCGCATCAAGATCATCACATTTCGGTTTATATGTAAATGAAATTTTGTATATGAAACCATGTACTTTCTCGTCGATTCTCGCCGAAAATCACACGCGCGCGGCAGCGACATCAACCGACCATTTTGGGGTCCATCAGCTCACGACGCTTGATTGCCTCTGCAATGCCGATGCTATCAAGGATTGGCAAAGCCTGCATCTGTCATGTCGGCAATATCGTCGAAACCAACAGGCGCCGCGGATTTGCTCAGCGCCCGCCTTCCGCGTACGTCAGGATACACCGCTTTCATCTGCAGCAAGCGAAGGCTGTTGCGCGGCTGCACGCCGCCGCCGCGGCATATCACCGAAGAGCCCGCCGGGACGCACCAACAGGATGATGCAGAGCATCACGCCGATCGCCACGATCTGCAGGGACGCTGCGCGAGCCTGCTGTTCCGGCGAGACCAGCGCGCTCGTCAGCGCGCCCGACCCTGCCCAGATCGCCCAGACAAGGACGCTGCCGACAACGGCGCCCTTGTTGCTGCCCGAGCCGCCGACGATCAGCATGACCCAGACCTGGAAGGTCAGGATCGGAACGTAATTGTCCGGCGCGATAAAGCCGACGAAATGCGCCTGTATGGCCCCCGCAAGCCCCATGATGGCTCCGCCAACGGCAAAGGCCTGCACGCGATAAAAGCGCGCGCTCTTGCCGAGAGAAACGGCGGCACGTTCATCTTCGCGGAGCGCCTTCAGCACGCGTCCCCAAGGGCTGCGCGACAAATGATCGAGCGCCAGATAGACGACCAGCATCACGATTGCCACGACGCCAAGATTGGCGAAATTGAAAAGCAATGGCGTTTCGGCAAGGCTTGCGAAGGGACGCGGGATGAAGCCGATGCCGAAGGGGCCGCCCGTCAGGCTTTGTGCGTTCAACGCCACGAGCTGGACGACGACAGCAACGCCGAAGGTGGTGATCGCAAGATAATCCGACTTCAGCCGCAGCGTGGCGACCCCGATGATAGCAGCAGCCAGACCGGCGACGATCATCCCGCCGAGCCAACCGACAGCGATCGGCAGATCGAACCCGCCGAAGCGACCGGCGGCGTCCGGAGTGGTCAGAAGCGCCGACGTATAGGCTCCGACGGCGACAAAGCCGGCAAGGCCGACGTTGAAGAGACCGGTCAGACCCCATTGCAGGTTCAGTCCGAGGGTAATGAAGGAAAAGATCAGCGCCGTCGTCAGGAAGAAGGCGCCATAGCCAAGAATGTCCATCATCGCTCCTTCACTCCGAAAAGGCCAATCGGCCGGATGAACAGCACCGCCATCAGGATGATGAAGGAGACGGCGGCGCGCCATTCGGCGCCGATAAGCTGCACCGCACCGGCCTCGGCAAGGCCGATGATCAGGCCGCCGAGAACAGCGCCCGGCACGCTGCCGATGCCGCCGAGAATGGCGGCTGCGAACATCGGCAGCAGCATGTCGAAACCCATCAGCGGACGGATCTGCACGAGAATGCCGATCATGACGCCGGCAACGCAGGCGAGGCCGCCGCCGATCAGCCAGGTGACGCGAACGACCTTGGCGACATCGATGCCGACGACGCGGGCGAGCGCCGGGTTCTGGCTGAGCGCCTGCATGGAGCGGCCGGTCTGCGTCTTCGTGATCAGCAGATGCACGCCGAGAACCAGCAAAGCCGTGACGATCAGGAGCACGATCTGGTCGGGCGTGATGCGAATGCCTAAACCGACAGGCATGGCGATCTGGATGGCACGGCTGAAATAGGTCGGCCGCGAGGTGAAGAGGAATTCGAGCAAACTGCGCAAGGCCATGGAGGCGCCGAAGCTTGCCATGACGACGATGATCGACTGCCCCTTGGAGCGAAGCCTGGAAAACAGGACCTTATCCAGCGCCAGAGCGAGAAGTCCGGTAAAGCCCATGGCAATTATTACCGCAACGATCAGCGGCCAGCCGAAGGAAAGCGGTCCGATCGGCGCGACCTTGCCGAAGATAGCGCCAATGGCGCTGACGACGGCAAGCGTCGCATAGGTGCCCCAGGCCATAAAATCGCCGTGTGCAAAGTTGGAGAAGCGCAGGATCGAGTAGGTCAGCGTCACACCAATGGCACCAAGGCCGATCATCGAGCCTGTCAGCAGACCATCGACGATGAATTGCAGGTTCATGCCGCACCTCCTGCTTTAGAGACGGTTGGGCGTTGGCCGAGATAGAGCTCGGCGACGACGGGGTCGTTCCACAGCTCGGACGCCACCCCTTCATGCCTGTCCTTGCCTTCGACGAGGACATAGGCGCGGTCGCCGATCGAAAGGGCGGCCTTCGCATTCTGTTCGACGAGGAGAATGGTGACGCCCGACTTGCGGATATCAGTCAGCATCTCGAAGACCATCGAAACGAATTTGGGCGAGAGACCTGCCGATGGCTCGTCGAGTACGAGCAGCTTTGGGCGCACGATGAGGGCACGCGCGACGGCCAGCATCTGCCGCTGACCGCCCGAGAGATTGCCGGCTGCGATGCGGCGATGACGGGCCAAATCCGGGAAGGTTGCGTACATTTCCTCGATACGAACAGGCACCTCTTTCGCCTTCAAGATGCCGCCAGCAACCTTCAAATTGTCATCCACCGACATCAGTGGGAAGACATTCTCCGTCTGCGGCACGAAAGCGAGACCGAGCCGCACCATATTGTGAGCAGGCGCGCTCGTTATATCATTGCCAGAGAGTTCCACTTTGCCGCTTTCGATCGGCACCAGGCCGGCAATCGCCTTGATGAAGCTCGACTTGCCGGCGCCATTAGGGCCGAGGACGACGACGATCTCCTTTTCAGCGACCGTGATCGAGGCGCCGCGTACGATCGGTACGCCCGGCTCGTAGCCAGCGACGAGATCGCGAACGATGAGGACAGGCTCGCTCATGCCGCGCCTCCGAGATAGGCTTCGATGACGCGGGGATCGCGGGCGACCTCATCCGGCGTGCCCTCGCAAAGAAGTTGGCCGCTCGCCATGACGAGCACGCGGTGGCAAAGGCGCGTGACCATATCGATATTGTGCTCGATCAGAAGAAAAGTGACGCCGCGCTGGTTGATGTCGCGAATGCGGTCGATGATGGTCTCCAGGAGGGTCGCATTGACGCCGGCGGCCGGTTCGTCAAGCAGGATGAGCGCGGGATCGGCCATCATGATGCGGGCAAGCTCCAGAAGCTTGCGCTGACCACCCGAAAGCACCCTGGCCGGCTCAAGCGTCAACCGCGTCAGGTGGACGAGGTCGAGCAGTTCCATGGCCTTCGCCTGAGCCGCCTTTTCCTCCGCTGCAACTTTCCAGGGACGCAGGAAATTCGACAGCAGGCGCTCGCCGGCCTGACCCTGCGCCGCCAGCATGACATTTTCGAGCAGGCTCAAATTGGGGAAAGGGCGCGGAATTTGGAACGTCCTGCCTAGGCCACGGCCTATGCGGCGATGCGCGGGCTCGCCTGCCACCGGCGCACCGTTCAAAATGATCTCGCCGCTGCTCGGGGCAACGCTGCCGGCCAGCAGATCGAACATCGTCGTCTTGCCGGCGCCGTTCGGACCAATCAAGCCGAGAATCTCGCCTTGCCGCACATTGAATGAAACGTCGTTGACGGCGGTGACGCCGCCGAAACGTCGCACCACATTCTTGGCCGTCAGAACAGGCCGGGCTTCCTCCCCATGCCGTTCAGTTGTCGTACTCATGAGATCCCTCTGGCCGGAAGCCGGTCGTTGCCGCTCCCTGATTATTTGATTTGTGATCACACTTGCATTGATCACGCTAATCAGCTTTAATCCACTCCGCAAGCCAAAAAAGGGACTTCGAATGCAAAAGGCCACCGCCGAAAAGAGCGATCCGATTGCCGCACAGCTTGCGCCCGTTGGCCGCGAGACCGTCCAGGACCGCGTCTATTCCGAGCTGCGCCGCGCGCTGATCGGCGGGTTGTTCGAGCCCAGCCAGGTACTGACGATCCGGGGGCTCGCCGATGCGCTGATGACCAGCACCATGCCGGTACGTGAAGCTCTCGGCCGGTTGATCACCGAAAAGGCGCTGGAAGCCCTTCCCAACCGTTCGGTGCGTGTACCGCCGATCACGCTCGAGCGCATGGATGACCTGTTGCGCGCCCGCATCCTGATCGAGGGCGAGGCCATTGCGCTGGCCGCAACCCGCATGACCCCGCGCCTGATCTCCACCATCGAGAGCATGCTCAGCGAATGGGATGAGATGCGCGCGCTGAAGCACAAGAAGGACGTCGACCGCGAGGTGACGCTCAATCAGGCCTTCCACTTTGAAATCTACCGCGCCTGCGGCTCGGCCGTCTTGATCCCGATGATCGAGAGCCTGTGGCTGCAGTCGGGCCCGTGCATCCGCGTCGCCATCTATGCCTTTTCGGAGGCGGGCGAGGTCGATACCGCTCATTATCACCGCACGATCGTCAAGGCGATGGCTGCACAGAACGCCAGGGAAGCACGCGAAGCGCTGGTCGCCGATATCAGCCGCCCCTTCGTGTTCCTGCGCAACAAGCTGGAAGCCGATTCCAAGAAGGGCATACCCGCATGAGCCAACGCGCCATCAAGATTTCCGAACCGCGCTCCAGCCTGAGCGTTTTCGCACCGATGCTCGACGCCAAAGCGCCCGACAACGCAGCCTTTATCTGGGATTATCTCAGTGAAGCGCGCATCGTTGCCGGCATTCACGCCATGTGGACCGGCCCGGAGATCTCCTGCCCGATCCCGCCCGCACACCTGACGGGCGCCTCCTATGCCGCAGCCCTGCCAGCCGAGAATGCGACGCTGACGCCGCAGCCCGGCGACATCGTGCTGAGCTATGTGCCGCCGCGCATGTGGGGCGGCAATCCCGACGCAATCTTCGACATCGGCCTATTCTACGGACAGGGCGCTCGTCTGCTTTTCCCGATCGGCTGGCTTGCCGGCAGCGTCGTCGCACAGGTCAGGCCCGAGGAGCGCGAGCAGTTCGCCGCGGCCTGCGGCATCATCCGCCGCAACGGCGCCTGCGACGTCACCTTCGAGCGCGCGGAGATCTGAGATGGCAGCCGAAGCCGACGACAGTTTCGAGCTCTTCGACCTCAGGATCGAGGCGGTCGTTCCCGAAGGCAAGCCGATCTATTGCGGCGCCAAACCTGGCGATTATTTCGAGTTGAAGGGCGAGATGCTGTCGCTGCCGCCGGGTCAGGGCTTCTCGATCTACTCGATCTCCGCCGTGTTGCCGCTGCTGGCGGCCAAGCAGCGGCCGACCCACAAGAATGACTGGATGACCTCGGACGCGGAAATCGCCTGTCCCGACCCGAATTGCGCGAGCCGGCTGCGGATCGTCAGAACAGGTAAGCGGCGATTCAGCCATGCCGACACGACGGCCGAGCCGTTGCCTGAAGGAGAATGATCGTAAATGAGTGCCAAGACGTTCGAACTGAGCCCCGGATATTCTATCTCGCGCGTCATCCGCGGCGGCTGGCAGCTGGCCGGAGGACATGGCGCCGTCGATCGCTCCCAGGCCGTCACCGACCTGATCGCCGCCTTCGACGTCGGGATCCGCACCTATGATTGCGCCGACATCTATACCGGGGTCGAGGAGCTGATCGGCGAGGCCCGCGAGCGGCTTCGCAATGAACGTGGCGCGGAAGCGGCAAGAGCCATGAACGTCCATACCAAGCTCGTGCCGGATCTGGAGAAGCTTGCCACGATCAGCCGCGACTATATCCGCGGTATCGTCGACAAATCCTTGCGCAAGCTCAAGACCGAGCAGCTCGACCTCGTGCAGTTCCACTGGTGGGATTATGCACTGCCCGGCTATCTCGACGCGCTCGGCTGGCTCGATGAGGCACGTCGTGAAGGTAAGGTGCGGAATGTCGGCACGACGAATTTCGACACTCCGCATATCGCCGAAATCCTTGAGGCTGGCATCCCCCTGGTCAGCCAGCAGCTGCAATATTCGGTTCTCGACCAGCGACCTCTCAACGGCCTGTCGCAGCTGGCGGCCGAGAAGAACGTGAAATTCCTGTGCTATGGCTCGGTGGCCGGCGGCTTCCTCAGCGACAAATGGCTGGGCCAATCCGAACCCGACATGCCGCTCGAGAACCGGTCGCTGGTCAAATACAAGCTGATCATCGACGATTTCGGCGGCTGGGATCTGTTCCAGTCGCTGCTCCGCACGCTGAAGACGATCGGCGACCGTTATGACGTCGATATCGCCACGATTGCCAGCGCCTGGGTGCTGGAGCAGCCGCAAGTGGCCGCAGTCATCGTTGGCGCCCGCAATCAGGCACATGCACTTGCCAACGCGAAAATCATGGACATCGCGCTTGACGACGAAGACCGCAGGCAGATCGCTGCGATTATTAGCCAAAGCCGAGGACCTGAAGGCGACGTCTACACGCTGGAGCGGGATCGCAACGGCAGGCACGGTTCGATCATGCACTACAACCTGAATGCGGGGAAGATATGAGCCAGGAACCGCCGCTCTTTCAGAAGGCCCGTGCAGAGGTCCTTGCCTTCCATCGCTTCTTCGAGGAGTGGTATGATGCAGCGACCGCCGATAGCGTCGACTTTGCCCGTTGCGATCGCACTTTTGGCCAGTCCTTCCATATGATCCCGCCGACCGGGCGCCTGTTCAACCGCGCGGAGACCATCGAACTGATCCGCGCAAATCGCGCGACCTATCGCGGCGACTTTACCATCGAAATCACCGATATCAGCGCCGGCTTCGAGACGGCGGATACGATCGTTCTGACCTATGTGGAAGCGCAGTGGCGCGCCGGCAAGCATAGCCGGCGCCAGGCAAGCGCTCTCTTCACCGCAAGTTCATCGGCACCCAACGGCGTCGAATGGCAGCATCTGCATGAAACCTGGCTGCAGATGCCGGACAACTGACAGGCTCGCAAAAAACGCAATGAAAATCGTTGACCGAACAAGGGGAACAAAGATGAAAAAGACGATATTTCAAATCACGACGGCCCTGGCTCTTCTGGCTGCGGCCAGTGCTGCCAATGCTGCCGACTGCAAGGTAACCGTCGGCCTGGTGATGGAACTCACCGGCCCGGCCGGCGAATACGGCCAGGCTGGCGCAAAATCCGTCGAGATGGCCTTCCGCGACATCAATGCCGCCGGCGGCGTGCATGGCTGCGATCTGGTGACGGATACGCGCGACAGCCAGAGCCAGGGCAATGTCGCCGTCGACGCGGCGACGCAGCTCGTGCAGGTCAAGAAGGTGCCAGCCATCATCGGCGGCATTATATCTTCCGTGACCATCCCGATCCTGACCTCGGTGACCGCGCCTGCCAAGATCGTACAGGTATCGCCCGCCGCCTCCTCGCCGACGCTGACGGCACTCGGCCGCGACGGCAAGACCAACGGCATCTTCTTCCGCACCATCACCTCGGATTCACTGCAGGGCATCGCCGCCGCCAAATATGCCATCGACAAGGGCTTCAAGAAGCTGGCGATCATCCACGTTAACAGCGACTTCGGCGTCAACATGGTCGCGGAATTCTCCAAGGCCTACAAGGCGCTCGGCGGTACGATCGTCTCCACCACGCCCTACAATGAGAAGCAGTCGAGCTACGCGTCGGAAGTCACCGCCGGCATGGCCGGCAGCCCTGACGGACTCTATCTGGTCAGCACGCCTGTTGATGGCGCAACGATCGCCCGCACCTGGATCTCCCAGGGTGGCCCGCAGAAATTCCTGCTCAATGACGGCATGAACAGCCCGGACTTCATCGATTCCGTCGGCGCCGACTATCTGAAGGATGCCTATGGCACGTCCTCGGGCACGACACCGACGCCGTCGACCGACTATTTCAACAAGAACTACAAGGATTTCTCGGGTATCGAGCCCTCCAATCCGGCCGCCGACCGCGCCTATGATGCCGGCGCCATCGTCGGACTTGCCCTCGCGATCACCGGCGACGACACGTCCAAGCTCAAGGATGCCATGTTCAAGGTCGTCGATCCGAAGGGAACGCCGATCTACGCCGGCAAGGAGGAATTCACCAAGGGCCTCGGCCTCATCAAGGATGGCAAGCCGATCCGCTACGAAGGCGTCATCGGACCGGTCTCGTTCGATCAGTATGGTGATATCACCGGTCCCTTCCGCCTTTGGAAGATCGTTGACGGCAAGGTGACGACCGACAGCCAAATGACGATGGAGGACGTCTCGGCGCTCAAGGACAAGATCAAGTAAGCCGGCGAAAGGTCATCGGCAAAACTGCGAGGTGCTCCAACCGGGCGCCTCGCCTGGAGAAAACCCTTGAGCAATCCCCTACAGCGGCTGACATATCGGGACAGCTACCAGCGCGTGCTCGACGTCGTCGATTCCCATACGTGCGGCCAGCCGACACGCGTGATCCTTGCCGGACATGGGCTGGAAGCAGGCATGTCGCCGCTGGTGGCGCGCGACATGCTCCGCGATGAGCGGGACTGGGTCAGGACCGTCTCGGTCATGGAACCGCGCGGGCATCGCTCGATGTTCTCGGTCGCGCTGATCCATCCGGATCGGCCCGGGGGCGAATTCGGCGTTGTCTTCATGGATGCCGCCTATCCGGACATGTGCGGGCATGCGACGATAGGGACAGCAACGACATTGCTTGAGCTCGGTCTCGTGCAGGCTCCGACACCAGACTTTACCGGCATATTTGAATTCGGCCTGCAAACGCCGGGCGGGCGGGTTCCCCTACGCGCCCGGTTGGAAACAGGCCGATGCAAATCGGTCGCCTTTGTCTTCGAGGGGGCTTATTTTCTGAAGACGGTCGATCTCAACCTTCCCGACATCGGCGCGGTCGCGGTCGATCTCGCCTATGCCGGACAATGGTACGCTTTCCTGCCGGTCTCGGCCGCGCGGACGACCATCGATGTCGCAAAGATCAAGGCGCTCATCGCGGCGGCATCCGTTGTCAGGGAAGCACTCGCCGAGCGACTTCGCGATACCGACGCGAATGAACGGATAACACCGGTTATCGGCAATATCGTCTGGACGGATGCGCCGAACCATCCGCAGGCCCAGCATCGCAACGTGCCGATTTCGGCGGCCGGCTCCTTCGACCGCTCGCCGTGCGGCACGGCCACCTGCGCCCGCATGGCGACACTGGTCGCCAAGGGCGAACTCGGCTTTGGCGAGCGCTTCGTCAACGAAGGCCTCGTCGGAACGATCTATCACGGTGTCGCAAGGCCCGGCTCCGCAAAAGCGGAGCAGCCGACCATAGTGGCAGAGGTGGAGGGCACCGCCTGGATCACCGCAGCAAGCACCCTTCTTGTCGATCCGAGCGATGCGCTCGGCAACGGCTATCTAGCGTAGACTTTGGAAGAACGCTCGCCGATGTCCAGCCATATTGCTCGCCCCATCAACCCGACGCTGTGGACGCTGACGACAGGCCCGGCTCCTGACCTCGCTCACGATGTGCCTTCACGTTGCGACGTGCTCGTGATCGGCGGCGGCTTCACGGGCCTGACGGCAGCACTCCATCTTGTCCGCGCCGGCCGCTCCGTCACCGTTCTCGAAGCGGGACGGCTCGGCGCCGGCGCAAGCGGCATGAATGCCGGCTTCGTCGTTCCCAACTTTGCGAAGGCCGACCCGGCCGCTGTCCGTCAGAAACTGCCTCGCGACGAGGCCGATGCTCTTCTATCGCTCGTCGGAGCGGGAGCCGACCAGGTTTATGCGACCATCGCCGAAGAAGAGATCGCCTGTGATGCCACGCAAACCGGTTGGCTGCAGCCGGCCTATGGCGAAGACATGGCGGATGTCCTGCGACAGCGCGCTCGCGATTGGACGGAACTCGGTCGCCCCGTAGAATTCCTCCAGGCACGCGATATTCATGCCGAAACGGGAATGGACATCTATTCCGGCGGATTGATCGACCACTCCGGCGGCACCATTCATCCGCTGAACTATCTTTACGGTCTTGCGCGCGCCGTGACGAGGCGTGGCGGCATCATCCGCGAGAATAGCAAGGTCGACAGTATCGTCCGAAATGGCCGGGCTTGGCAGGTCGCTTTAGCGGATCGGGAAATCAAGGCAGACAGCGTTCTGCTCGCCACCAACGCCTTCACCGGCGGTGTCGCGGCGCGCATAGGACGCACCGGCGTGCCGCTCAGGGTCTATCAGGTGGCGACCAAGCCGCTCGACACCGAGACCGTTGCCCGTATCGCGCCGCATCGGCGCCCGGTCGGCGACACGCGTTCCAACCTTTTCACCTACCGGCTGGACCGTGACAACAGGCTGATCAGTGGCGGCATGGCCATCAATCCGATAGGCGCCTTCGATCGGGTCGGTCGCGCCGTTGTCGACCGTCTTGTGTCCGAACTCCGCCTGCCGCGCCATCCGGGCGTCGAAGTCGTCTGGACCGGCATTGCCATCATGACGCCGGACTTCCTGCCGCGTCTTTATCGTTTCGGTGACGGCTTCTTCGGCGGCATCGGCTGCAACGGTCGGGGGATCGCCATGACGGCTCAGCTGGGTCATGTACTTGCCAGACTGGCACTTGGCGAAGCAGCGGAGTCCCTGCCGATCCCGCTTCAGCCCGCCCGCTCGCTACCTTTTCACAGTTTCACGCCGCTCGTCGCCTCACTTGCCCTGGCGCATGCCCGTTTTGACGACTGGCGGAGGGGCCGCCTGTGACTGGCAGGCGCACTTAACGCGCACGTGCGACATTGCTCCGAACGCAGTTATTATCTATCTATTCTATAGATAAAGAAAACACGAACCGGACCCCTTCACAAAAACGAAATGCCTTTCCTCGAAGCGCGGCTTTGAATGCTGCATCGTGACGCCGATGAAACCGGAGTCGGCCTATGAACGCGCAATTGCACCATCTCAACTCGACGCATCCGCAGGCAACGCTGCTTGAGACTGAGCAGCAGGCGCTGGCCGTCGCTCGCGATCTTGCCGCGCGTTTTGCCTCCACGGCATCCGATCGCGACAGCGAAAGGCAGCTTCCCTTTGCCGAGATGGATGCGCTGTCGCAATCCGGACTGCTGGCGATCACTGTTCCGGAAGAGTATGGCGGACTGGATGTCTCGAATACCGTGCTGGCGGAGATCACCGCTATCCTCGCGCAGGCCGACGGCTCGATCGGCCAGATTCCGCAGAACCATTTCTATATCCTGGAAGCATTGCGCGTCGACGGCTCGGAGGAGCAGAAGCGTTACTTTTTCGGCCGCGTTCTGGCCGGCGACCGCTTCGGCAACGCCTTGTCGGAACGCGGCACGAAGACGGTCAGACATTATAATACCCGCATCACCCGCGACGGCCCGGGCTACCGCATCAATGGGCGCAAATTCTATTCGACAGGCGTTCTCTTTGCCGATTGGGTCACGGTCTTCGCGCTCGACGAGAACGACAAGCTGGTGATGGCCTTCGTTCCGAAGGGCACCGAGGGCGTTGAGGTCATCGACGACTGGGACGGCTTCGGACAGCGTACGACCGGCAGCGGCACCACTGTACTCAACAATGTCTACGTCAATGCCGACTGTGCCGTTTTCCATCACAAAGGCTTCGAGCGGCCGACGACGATCGGCTCGGTTGGCCAGATCATCCATGCCGGCATCGATCTCGGCATTGCCAGGGCCGCATTCGCCGAAACGCTGGATTTCGTGAGAACCAAGTCGCGCCCCTGGATGGACAGCGGCGTCGAGCGCGCATCAGACGATCCGCTGACGATTGCCAGGATTGGACAGATCGCCATTCGATTGGAGGCCGCAACCGCGACCCTCGAGCGCGCCGGCAGAAAGGTCGACGCGGCGCAGGTCGAAACCACGGAAAAGAAGGTCGTGGAGGCAACGCTGGCGGTCGCGGCAGCCAAAGTGCTGACGACGGAAATCGCCATCGAGGCGACGAACACGCTGTTCGAGCTTGCCGGGACCGCATCGGTCAAACTGGACCTCAATCTCGACCGCCACTGGCGCAACGCCCGCACCCATACGCTGCACGACCCGGTCCGCTGGAAATACCACGTCGTCGGCAACTATCACCTGAACGACGTCATCCCGCCGAAGAACGGCGCGCTCTGACGAAGACACAAAGAAAAGCCCCGTAGCCAAGTCGGGCAACGGGCTTTTCGTTGTTCGGTTCATTCATGATCGGCTGTAAAGGCCACGCTTATTTCCGTGGGAGTGTTCGACCTTGGGCATCACCTTGCGCTTTGCGGCAGCGCACGAGCAAAGCTTGTCGGTTATGATCCGCTTAGGCGAACAGCCTTGTTTGCACAGGAGCAGATTCTGCAGCCACTTCGCGGCTTTTGTGCCCCGGCGAATTTGCACAATCTCGCCGAGGACATAGCCCGCGGAAAACGGTGACATTTACAGCTGATCGAACGAATGCGAATGCGCCGCGTCCCATCATCCAAACCGGCATTGCTGATATCGCCCGTGCAGCTCCTTAGTAAATTGCCCCCTCCTGCAAATGACCCCTTCCTGCCTTGCCAGACAAAGATTCTGGAAATATCAATGTTTCGACAGCGGAATGGAAATCTCCGCCGAATTCTGGCGGTCCGTGGTTCTTCCGCGTCTATCGCAAGGGATTCAAGATAGGCTATCGTGAGCCATGTCTTCGGGCATGACTGGCTCATCAGCAGAAATTCGAAATCACGTATGAAATATCGTCCTGTCGTTCTCTCTATTTCTCTCGTTATTGCAGTCATCATTATGAGCTCATTTGCCAGCCGCTCTGCCTTGGGGCTGGTCGTTGAAGCCTGCGAGATCAACTCTACCCTGACGGGATCGCCATATCCGTGCCTCAAAGTAGTTCAGGCGCAGGATCCATTGTCCGCCTACGTCGTTCTTCGCGAGCCGGCTGACAAAGAGCGAACCATTCTTGCGCCGCTAGCCGATGTGCCCGGTAGCGAAGACCCGCGCCTTCTGGCCGCGGGAGCGCCGAACTATTTTGACGCAGCGTGGAAAGAGCGAACAGCCGCAATAAGCCTGCGCGCAGGGAAGGCTTCGCCGCAGGATTTTGCGCTAGCGATAAACCCCGCCAGTTGGCGTACACAAGATCGCCTTCATGTACACATGGGATGCGAGACACCTCGCTTTCGCGCGTTGCTGAAGACCCATGCGGCAGAGATTGGAAGTGTCCGGTTTACAAACTTGAGGACCAATGCCGGTTGGTGGGCAACATTCCATGCGGCCGATGACCTCTCAAATTTGAACCCGTTGACGGCTGTCGCAGACGGTGTTGATGGAGCCCGCTCAAATATGGAAAACGTGGTCGTTGGCGTTTTTGGCTCCACGTTGCCGGACGGGCAGCATGGCTTCTATATTCTGGCGAGAATAATCGGAGCAAACAAATCCCACGGCGGGTCCGCGGAGGATATGATTGATCCTAAATGCCAACTCTAGGGCGGTCATATGGAGATCGCATGTTCCTAGCCGGCATGCCGCAGACTTCGCGCATGGATAAGGGCAACCTCGTATGCGCACACGGTGTGAACCGGCTCTGCACAACGACCCCGTTGAGATCCCCTGCAACAATTTGAAATCGACAGGAAAATCGGAACATAAACGGGGTCATGGGCGACGCCGGCATGATCGCTATTCTCTCCAAAAAATCGGAAAGAAAGCCATCATGTCCAGTCAAAACTCCTCACCCAAGATTACTCTTGTGACCGGCGGTAGCCGCGGTCTCGGCCGGAAAGCGGTCGCCGTACGCTTGATACCGCTGACGTCGGTTCTTTCGACGCCTTCGCCGCCTCTCTGCGCAGCGAATTGGGTCGGCTCGGACACGAAACATACCTGAGGTGAATGCTTTCATCGCGTCGCAGAAAGCTCTCGGGCGCACCGGGGTACCCGATGATATCGGGCCTTTATCGCGGCATTGCTGTCCCCGTCCCAGCGCTATATCCGCAACGGCAACCGAGAGCGTTTTCGCAAGCCTTTCGTTGAAAAGGCTTATGCCCTTCCTCCCAATCATTGGGCACTAAACTGCCACAGCATTGGTGCACGGATCCATTGCTGACCACAATTCAGTCTTTGATGGCGCCGATCATTTCGCCTTCGTCTTGCAGCGAACAGATTTCGGGCGGGCACAGGCCAACATACGATTGAGGACCTCCTTGTCATGGCATCCGGCAGAAGGTCTCCACATCAGTGCCTTCCGGCTAAGCGTTGTATGATCGGGAACTACCGGCACGAGACGTTGAGACAGAATCTCGATGTCTGAAATCGACTTACTCAAGGCTGCCCGCAACTCATCAACCCTGCCTAGGCGGGATAAAATTCTACTATTTCTATAGAAAAAGAATGACTTGTCTTTCTGCGACTGCGAGGTCGCGTTAGCATCCACACACGATCCGATGAGCCAAACATGGGGATAATCATATGCCGACCGAATTCATCAGCATCACGTTTCCAAACGCGTCGACCGAGATAAGTCCTCTCGAGAACCCCGCACTCGATCCGCAATATCTCGCGCGCTATGCCCGTTCGCTCGACGATTACGGCTTCAACTACACCCTCATCCCCTATGATACCGCCTCTTTCGATCCCTTCACCATTGGTGCAACTGTCGCGGCGCACACGAAGAACATCAAGATCATCATCGCCCTTCGCCCGAATACTATCTATCCGACGGTTGCGGCAAAATCGCTCGCGACGCTCGATCAGCTCAGCGGCGGCCGCGTGGTTGTCCACTTCATTGCCGGCGGGAGCGATGAGGAACAGGCCAAGGAAGGCGATTTCCTCGACAAACATCAGCGCTATGAACGGCAGGAGGAGTATATCCGCATCCTGCGTCGCGCCTGGGGGGCGAGCGAACCTTTCGACTTCGATGGGCGGTATTATCAATTCAAGCAGTTTCATAGCCGAGTGCGTCCGGTCAACGGCACCATCCCGGTGTCAGTCGGCGGGTCCTCGGACGAGGCCTACCGCATCGGCGGCGAGCTTGCGGATATCTTCGGACTGTGGGGCGAACCGCTGGCGGAGACCAAGCAGCAAATCGATCGCGTCTACGCCGAAGCGGCACGGGTCGGACGTAAGGATCGCCCGAGGATCTGGGTCACCTTCCGTCCAATTATTGCGGAAACGGATGAGCTTGCCTGGGCCAAGGCTCATCGCACACTCGACTTGCTGAAGGAAAATCGTGCCAAAGGTCTTGGCAAGGTTCCGCCGACCGCCCCTTCCCCGCAGAATGTCGGCTCGCAGCGCCTTCTGGAAATTGCGTCCCGTGGCGATGTGCACGATCGGGCTCTTTGGTACCCGACGGTGACGGCGACGAATGCGCGCGGTGCGTCCACTGCCTTGGTCGGCTCGCCAAGAACGATCGCGGACTCGATCCTCGACTATGTCGATCTCGGCGCCGATCTGATTTCGATCCGCGGTTATGACAATCTGAACGATGCCATCGACTACGGCCGCTATGTCTTGCCACTCGTCAGGGCGGGTCTGGCGGAGCGAGAGGCGCCGCAGCAAGCGGTCGCCTGATCCGTCGTCACAGACACCAACAAACACCACTCGGATTATGCCAGCGAAGATCAGCCATCGCGCGGTGAGCGCCGCGCGACGGCATTCCTCGCTGCTTCAAAGAGGCTGATGCAAAGTGTCTTATAGCACCATCGATCTGGCGGAAGTAACCAGCAAGCTTGCCGCCGCAGCACCCGCGGCGGACGCCTCGGGCGCCTTTCCCTGGCCCGGCATTGAAGCTGTTCATGCTGCCGGTCTTCTCGAAAGCACGGTGGCGACACGCTTCGGCGGGAAGGGCGCGAGCATTGCCGACGTTGGACGGATCCTTGCGGCGCTTGGCCGGGGTGATCCTTCCGTCGCCTTGATTAGTGCGATGACCATATTCACTCATCTCGGGCAGGCAGCAGCCAGCCGGTGGCCGGAGCCGCTTTACCGACGTTTGCTGGAAGACGCCCGGGATCGTCCCATCCTGTTGAACGCCGCGCGGGTAGAGCCTGACCTTGGCTCCCCCGCTCGCGGCGGACTTCCCGACACATTGGCACGCCGCACCGCCAGTGGGTGGGCGATCTCCGGTCGCAAACGTTTCGTCACGGGTGCTCTCGGCCTGACCCATTTCCTCGTCTGGGCTCGCACCGATGAAACACCGCAACGGGTCGGCACTTTCGTCGTTCCATCGAAACTTTCCGGCATCGAGGTGATCGAGAACTGGAAGAGCCTGGGAATGCGGGCCAGCGGCTCGCACGACGTAGAGTTCAAGGATGTCGAGGTGCCGCTCGAAGATGTCGTCGATCTGGTCGACGTCTCCATTGGCGCGCAGGACAATCGTGCCCATGCCGCCGCTTCCGTCGCGCTGACCGCCATATATCTCGGAACGGCAGAAGCTGCCCAGGAGGCGTTCATCCGCTTCGGTCACGAACGGATACCCGCCAATCTCGGCTTTCCGATTGCAAGAACGGACAGGTTCGTTTCTGCGGCCGGCGAGATCGACCTGCTCGTGGGCGGAGCAAGACAAATCCTGTTCAACGCGCTCGACCATTCACTGGATGAACCGGAAACTCTCATCAGGGCGCGCCTTCTTGCGGCGCGCAACATACGCGACGCGGTTCAACTTGCCGTTCGCACGCTTGGCAATCCCGGCCTCAACGGTGATCTGGGAATCGAGCGGCATTTCCGCGACGTCCAATCGGTTCTCGTGCACGCGCCCCAGGAAGACACCGCGGTTTCGATTCTCGGGCGCTCATCATGCGTCCTGTGGAACCGAAAAAACGAGGAGAAACAGCCCGTCTTCACCGAGGAAAAAACTCCCGATTCAATCTCCGGCTCCTCGCAAACCCAAAACACACGAGAACTCCTGAACGCCATTCCTGGAAGACAAGCATGACGCGCTACATCATCATCGGAGCAGGCGCTGTCGGTGCCAGCCTTGCCGCGCAGTTCGAGCTTTCGGGCCTCGACTATGCCCTTGTCGGCCGTGGTGCCCAGATAAGACATATCATCGATCATGGCCTTGCCTACCAGCGGCCCGCCGGGACGCGGCAGATCCGGTTGAAGGCCTTCGATACTGCCCAGCCACCATCGCTGCGGCAAGACGATATCCTGCTGCTGACGGTGAAATCGCAGGACGTTGCGGAAGCTCTTGCCTTCTGGGCCTGGCGGGCAATCGAATGTTCGCAGGAGCTGACAGCATCCGATCTGCCAATCGTCACGTTTCAAAATGGCCTGGCAACGGAAGCAGCCGCTCTCAGACTTTTTCCGAACGTCTACGGCGCCAGCATCCTGACCCCTGCCCGGTTCACCGAGACCGGTCGGGTCGTAGTCGGCGGCGACCCCCAGGTGGCCGTCGTCACCATTGGCCGTTATCCGCATGGAACGGATGAAACGGCTGCCAAGCTCGTCGCAGACCTCGGCCGGTCCGACTACATTGCCGAGACGACCAGTGATATTCAGCGATGGAAAGCGGCGAAGCTTCTTCACAATGTACGCAATGTGCTGGAGCTCTTCGACGGCGCCGAAGATGAGCGAGCAGCATTCAGTGCGGCCCTTGTCCAGGAGACCGAGACGGTTCTCAAGGCGGCGGGCCATACTTTCGCGTCACACTCGGAGCGTACAGTCAGCATAGCGCACTGGAAGATCGCCGAAAACTCCGGCATTCGGGCCGGCCAGCAGTCGACCTGGCAGAGTTTCACGCGCGGCGCGTCGAGCGAAGTCGACTACCTAAACGGAGAGATCGTCCTTCTCGGACGCCTGCATGGGATAGTTACGCCCTATAACCGTGCCGCCCAGGAGATTGCCGGATCGGCGGCACGACAAGGTGGCTTCACGGCGCTCCTTCCTTTCGCTAATCTGCGCCGGCTTGCCGAGAACCACCTTTCTTTCTCCACCCTTACCCATTCGAGACCGAAAGCACATCAGACGAGTGGATCCCGGGGTTTTGCGTGAGAAGGCATCCGGACCAACACGATGAAAATATCCGAGCATATCCTGACCACCGCTGGCGCCCTCTTCTACAGGGAAGGCATCCGCGCCGTGGGCATAGACCGTATCGTCGACGAGGCCAACGTCGCCAAAGCGACCCTCTACAGACACTTTCCCTCCAAGGATCATCTTGTCGCAGCCTATCTCGAGGCGCGTCACGAACGCGTGCTTCTTTCTCTGAGAGAGGTGACTTCCACCGCCACGCTATTGCCGCGGGACCAGATTGCCCTGATTTTCGAGCGCCTGTTCGAAAAGGCCGATAGTCCCGAGTTCCGCGGTTGCGCATTTGCCTTGGCGGTCGCCGAACACGGCGATTCCGAGCGCGTCGTATCTGTCGCCCGCGAGCATAAGAATGCCGTGCGCAACATCTTCCGCGCCATCATGGCGGCTGCCAAGCGTTCGACGGAACAGAGTGCTGCCCACATGTCGTTGCTTTACGAAGGGGCGCTGGCGACAGTCGCCGTCGGCCGTGATCCCCAAGCCGTTCTGGTGGCGCGTGACTGCGCGCTGTCCGTCTTCGATATGGCTACAGGCCAATCTATTTCCTCTGGAGAGAAACCTTATGACCAAAACCATTGACTATTTTTTCGGGATCGGATCGCCGTGGTCGTACATAGGTCTCGATCCGTTTATCGATCTTGCGGCGCGGTTCGGCGCCAAGGTTCACCCCTACCTTATTCCGCTGATCGTCGAAAACGGTGCCATCTACTCGCGTGAACGGCCGGACGCGCGGCGCGCATATTGGGTGAAGGATCTCCAGCGCTGGGCCGCAATTCGCGGCAAAACACTCGACTTCACCAATCGATCCGCGCTCACTGACCCAACCCCTGCCGGCTTTCTTGTTTTGGCAGCCCAGCTCGAAGGGATGGATTGGGTCGCACTCACCCGGGCGCTGCAACAAGCATTCTGGAGCAACGGTGCGGATATCGGCAACGCCGATGTGCGAAAGGCAATTGCCAATGGTGCAGGGTTTGACGGTGCGGCGCTCGAAGCTCGCGCGGCATTTCCCGACATCTCCGAACTCTGGAGCAACAATCGCGAAGTTGCAAAGGAGGCAGGCGTCTTCGGCCTTCCGACCTTCCGCTATGAAGGCGAGCTCTATTGGGGGCAGGATAGCCTTCCCTTTCTGGAGCGCCATCTGTCGGGTGAAAAACTGGTGGCCTGACCGAAATCCTCCGGCCGTCTCCAATCAAAAAGTCAGGGCGCGATGTCGCGCGAAAACCACGCACACTTTCGGTATCCTGCCCTAGCGCGAGATCTCGGTAGGACTGGTGCGTTCGGAAAACTGCGCCGAACTCGATGAGGTCGGCACCATCAACAGGATGATGGCGCGGTATGTCCTGCCTGAGTGACATCGGTGGCCTGTTGAAACGCCTTGATAGCATGGAGCTTGCAGATGAATTCGTTTCAAACCCATAGCTCCCATTGGGGCGCCTTTTCGGGCCGCTACGAGGACGGGAAGCTCCAAATCCGCGCCCATCCGGCCGACCCGCATCCCTCCCCCTTGCTGGGCAATCTGCCGGCGGTCGCCCATAGCCCCGCGCGCATACGCCGTCCGGCCGTAAGACGCGGCTGGCTTGATGGCAAGAAAGGTAATGCCGAGGATCGCGGCGCGGATGAGTATGTGGAAGTCAGCTGGCCACAAGCGCTTGACCTCGTTGCGAAGGAGCTTCGGCGCGTTTACGGAGACTTTGGAGCCCAGGCCATATTCGGCGGTTCCTACGGCTGGTCGAGCGCGGGACGCTTCCATCATGCACAGAGCCAGATCCATCGCTTCTTGAATGTGCTCGGCGGATATGTGCGATCCGTCAATACTTACAGCTCCGGTGCTGCAATGGTCATCATTCCGCATGTCTTGGGGCCGTACGACCATTTCGACCGCAAGAGCGTCACCTGGGATGCCATCGAACGGAGCAGCGAGCTGATCGTCGCCTTCGGCGGAATGGCACTCAAGAACACGGACGTGCATGGCGGCGGCATCAGCGCGCATATCGTGCGCCAGACACTGAACGGTGCGCGGGCGCGCGGTGCGCGTTTTGTCCTCGTCAGCCCATTGAGGGACGATTTTCCCGCTGAGCTGAATGCGCAGTGGCTGCCGATCGTACCAGGCACAGATGTCGCACTGATGCTCGGCATCGCGCATGCGCTCGTCAGTGAGGGATTGCACGACCGCGAATTTCTTGATCGCTACACGGTCGGTTACGAGCGTTTCGAGGATTATCTACTCGGCCGCGCCGATGGTGTCGAAAAGAGCCCGGAATGGGCCGCGGGCATCTGCGGCATCGGCGTCGACGATATCAAGAACCTCGCACGTGCCATGGCACACGCAAGGACGCTGATCACCGTCAGCCATTCTCTCCAGCGCGCCGACTATGGCGAGCAGCCTGTGTGGATGGGCATCGTGCTGGCCGCAATGCTCGGGCAGATCGGACTGGAGGGCGGCGGCTACGCCTATTCCCTCGGTGCGTTGGGCAATATCGGCAAGGCCCAGCTTGCCGTTCCACTGCCGACCCTTGGCCAGTTCAAAAATCCGGTGCCGGATTTCATTCCCGTCGCCCGTGTCGCCGACATGCTCCTCAATCCCGGCGACGAATTCAATTACAACGGCCATGCGATGCGCTATCCCGATATCCGCCTCGTCTATTGGGCAGGCGGCAACCCCTTTCATCACCATCAGGATCTCAACAGGCTGCGCGCGGCGTTCAAGAGACCAGAGACCATCATCGTGCATGAGACGGCCTGGACGTCCTCCGCGCGTCACGCGGATATCGTGCTGCCTGCGACCACCACGCTTGAGCGTGACGATATCGGCGCAGCGGACCGTGATCCTCTGATGATCGCGATGAAGAAGCTGATCGAGCCGGTTGGGGAAGCGCGAGACGATTATGAGATCTTCTCCGAGATAGCGCGCCGTCTCGGAAAATTCGAAGAGTTCACCGAAAACCGCACCAGCCGGGATTGGCTCGCCTTCCTGTTCGAGACCACGCGCTCGGCGCTAGCAGCCGGTGGACACGAGGCTCCCGATTTCGAGGTGTTCTGGAAACGCGGAGAAATTCGCCTGCCGCTCAAGCCCGACGATGGCGGCCCGGCCCGCGCCTTTCGCAATGATCCGTCCGGATCCCCGCTGCAGACGCCATCCGGAAAGATCGAGATCTTTTCGCAGACGATCGAGGGCTTCGGCTACGACGACTGCCGTGGCCATCCGCGATGGTATCCTCCCAGGGCGGAGACCAAGGCGGACGAGAGCTATCCTCTGCATCTGGTCTGCAACCAGCCACATTCACGGCTACATAGCCAGTTGGACTATGGAGATTTCAGCCGTTCCACCAAAATCAAGGGTCGGGAGCCGGTTCGCATCAACCCCGCCGACGCGGCCGCGCGCGGTATCGCGGATGGCGGGATCGTAAGGTTGTTCAATGCTCGCGGTAGTTGCCTCGCCGCAGCGGTGATAAGCGAGGACGTGCGTAAGGGGGTCATGCAGTTGGCGACAGGCGCATGGTTCGAGCCGGACGACCCGACCGCCGACAACGCAATGTGCATTCACGGCAATCCCAACATCCTTACCCACGATGTTGGGACCTCTCAGTTGGCCCAGGGCTCGACCGGACAGCTTACAAGGGTGGAGGTCGAACGCTTCGTTGGCGAGGCGCCGCCGGTGCGGATATTCGACGGGCCCAAGGTACAAAAACCGATTCCAATAGGATCAGTACCGATACCCTGATCGCCAAGGAGGGTTTTGAACCCGCAGCCCCCTCGCGGACACGCGCTGAAAAAAGCTGACCCTTGCGCATGCTAAAATCGGACAAAATAATCTATAAAATTAGTAGAAAAAGAACAACTGGTCTTTCTCCTTTGGGTCTGCCTGCATAGGCTCTGTTTCACGAATTCTCAGAACCCGACCATCAGGATCTCTCCATGACCGAACGCCTTTTTTCGTTGTTCCTCTCTCGGCGTCGTCTGCTGATCACCACTTCCGCCGTGGCAACCGGCGCTCTGGTGACAATGGCAGGCCTCACTCCGGCTCTAAGTGCCGGCGAGCCGACCAATGGCGGGGACATCACCTTCCTCATCGACTCATTGGGCGATACCTGGATCCCGAACAACAGTGCGATCTCCAGTTTTCAAGGCCACATCTGGGGACATGTGACCGACAAGCTTCTCTACGTCGACGCCGACGGCAATGTCAGCCCCTGGATCGCCGAGCGGTGGGAGCAGAACGACAGCGCTACCGAGTTCACCCTCCACCTCAAGACCGGCGTGACGTTCTCCGACGGTACCTCGCTCGATGCGTCGGCCGTCGTCGCCAACCTCGACATCTGGTATGCCGGCCGCAAGAACGAGGGGATCAACCCGATTGGTCTCTTCCCCAAAACCTACGACCATGCCGAGGCGGTTGACGCGACCACGGTGAAGGTCTTCTTCAAAAAGCCGACGCTCGGCTTCATTCCGACCCTCGGCTATCACGGCTCCATCCTGATCTCCCCCAAGACCATCGCGCAGCCGGCCGCGCAGCAGGCTGACCTCAGCAAAACCTCCGGCAGCGGCCCCTACGTGGTCGATTCCTGGAAGGAAGGCGATTTCGTCAAGCTGGTCAAACGCAAGGATTACAACTGGGGTCCCGCGGCGGTCGGTCATACCGGTCCAGCCTATCTCGACACAATCACCTATAAACTGGTGTCCGAGCCCTCGCTGCGAGTCGCCGCTGTCCAGTCCGGCCAGGCGGACGTCGCCTACAACGCCTCGCCACAGGAGTTGGAGTCTCTCAAGGCAGAGGGCTTCACCATCGCGACGCCACGTTATCTTGGCTTTGTGAACGGCTGGGCGATCAACACCAAGCTTGCGCCATACGATGACGTGAAGGTACGCCAGGCCCTCCAGGCCGGCATCAATCGCCAGGAAATCATCGACACCGTCTACACGCCGGACTGGAAGCTTGCGACGTCCTTCATCCAGAGCAACGTGCCGGGAGCGACCGACCAAAGCAACCTGCTGGCCTATAACCCCGATAGAGCCGAAAAGCTCCTCGACGAGGCGGGCTGGATAAAGGGTGCCGGCGGCATCCGCACCAAGAATGGCGAGCCGCTGTTGCTGACGCTGTATTCCAACCCCTACCTCGCAACATCCAAATCGGTCGACGAACTCATCGCCCAGCAACTCGGCAAGATTGGCTGGAAAGTCTCAATCCGTGCCTACGATGTCGTCACATTCGGCCAGAAGGTCAAATACGGCGGTGCGACTGTGCCGGCCTACGAGGTGACGCGCAGCTTCATCGACGCAGGCACCGTCGCCAGTATCCTGACAAACGCCAACAACGGCGAGAACTGGTTTGCGCTCGACGAGAGCGACAAGACGCTCAACGAGCTGCGCGACAAGATCGCCAGCGCTGGTTCTACCGAAACCCGAAAACCGCTCCTGGACGAGCTGCAGAAATACATCCTCGATCAGGGCTACTTCATCCCGCGCACACAGATCGTCCAGCGGATCTACGTTCAGTCTCCCAAGCTGAAGGGCGCGGTCTACAACGGCGTCGCCTACGCCAGCTACTACACGGCCACGAAAAGCGCGTAACCCGCAGTTCAACCGAGCAACGCAAGAAGGTGACCGGCAATGAGCAAAGCCTACCTAAACTACGGCGCAAAGCGCCTCGTGCAGGCGATCGTCGTAATCCTGTTGGCTTATGTCTTCACCTTCGTCGTTGTCAGCATCCTGCCCGGCGACCCCATCACCAATGTCTTGAACAATCCTCAGAATGGGTTCACGCAAGAGGAGATCAAGGAGATTATCGCCGCTCAGGGTCTGGATAAGCCGATCCCGGTGCAGCTATGGACATCCTTTTCCGGCTTCGTGACCGGCGATCTGGGCCTGTCGATGCGGACCAATCGGCCTGTGACGACCCTGATCGCGGAGGTCCTCCCGTCGACGCTGGTCCTTGCTTCCGCAGGCCTCATCGTCGCGCTTCTGCTGGCGGCGGTGATCGCGTATGGCACACAGTTTGTTCCGAAACGGTTTGGCCAGGGCCTGCTGCGAGGCTTCCCGTCATTGTTCCTGTCAGTGCCAAACTTCGTGATCGGCCTGGTGCTGATCCACCTCTTCGGTTTCCAGCTTGGCGTCTTTCGCGTAATTGAGCCCAACAGCGTCTGGGCGACCCTTTTTGCGGCGATCGCCCTCGGTATCCCCATCTCCGCGCAGATCGCCGAAGTACTTATCGCGAACCTCGACCATGAATCCGGGCAGGAATACGCCGCTGTCGCGCGGGGCCGTGGCCTCGGGCAAATGCGCCTGTTCGTCAAGCACCTGCTTAAGCCGTCCTCGCTCCCGGTCGTCACCGTCATCGCGCTGACTATCGGCGAACTGCTCGGGGGCTCGCTGATCACCGAGACGGTCTTTGGACGCACCGGGCTTGGTAGCTTGGTGCAGCGTTCGGTGAGCACTCAGGACCTGCCCGTCCTTCAGGCGGTTGTCTCGCTGGCAGCGGTGGTCTTCGTGATCGTCAACCTGATCGCCGATCTCGCCTACCCGCTGCTCGACCCGCGCGTAAAGCTCCTCGGCGCTCCCGAGCGTCGTCCAACCACGGCTGATGAAGGCGCCGTCAGCATTTCCAAGGCGGTGACATCATGACCCTCGCCTCTGCCTACTCGACCTCGCGTGTCACGGCGATCAGCCGGCTGACAACCCTCCGTATGCCGCCGGCCGTCGCGCTCTCTTTCGCAATCGTCGCGATCGCGATCGCCTGGTCGGTCGCCCCAAGCCTGTTCACGAGCTACGACCCTATCAACGGCATTCCTGCTCAAAAACTGCTCGGCCCCAGCGCGGCGCACTGGTTCGGCACCGATCACCTCGGTCGCGACCTCTTCACCCGTGTCGTCTATGGCACAGCCTCCTCGGTGGCGAGCGCGCTGATCGCCGTAGTCATCGGCGTTGCCGCTGGCGGCCTCATCGGCCTGCTGGCCGGCTTCTTCGGCGGCTGGGTGGACACCGTGTTCGCCCGCCTGGTCGACGTATTGCTTGCAATTCCAAAATTCCTGCTGGCCGTCATCGTCGTCACAGCCATCGGCTTCGACACCACGAACGCCGCTATCGCAACGGGCGTTTCGGCGGTGGCCCTCTTCGCCCGGGTGATGCGCTCCGAGGTCATCAAGACCCGGCAGGCGACGTTCGTCGAGTCTTCCTTTCTGCTGGGCGGGTCGCGCTGGCACATCCTGTGGCGCCACGTGCTGCCAAACGCATCGCGCTCGGTGCTGCCGCTGGCAGTGCTGCAGTTCGGCGACTCGATCCTGATAATCGCCAGTCTCGCTTTTCTCGGTTACGGCGACCCGCCGCCCGCCTCCGATTGGGGCCTGCTGATCTCGATCGGCAAGGACTACCTCAAATGGCCGTGGCTCGTTTACGCGCCCGCTTTTGTCACAATCGCGACCGTCCTCTCTGTAAACAGGATCAGCCGATGGCTCCGCAAGACAGACTGACTGAGCTTTTCACTCGCACTGACACCACCCGGTCGACGCCGCAGCGATCGGCCCCACTGCTCCGGATCGACGGGTTGTCGGTTTCCTACGGACCGCACCAAGTCGTCAGCGACGTCGGGTTTGAACTGGGCCGCGGTAAGAGCCTCGCTCTCATCGGCGAGTCGGGCTCGGGCAAATCGACGATTGCCCGAGCCGTGCTGCGACTGCTTCCCACCGGTGGGCACGCTACCGGCCGCGTCGAGTTCGACGGCCAAGAGGTGCTGGGGCTCTCGGAGTGGCGTTTCCGGCCGTTGCGGGGACGTGCTATCGGGTTCGTCCCGCAAGACCCAGGCAACTCGCTCAACCCGGTGCGGACGATCGGCGCCCAGGCGATGGAGGCTGCCGCGCTCATCGACGAGCCCAATAAAACACTCCGCAAGGCGCTGATCTTGGAGACATTCGCTCAGGTTGGGCTCGACAATCCCCAGCGAGTTTATGACTCCTACCCGCATCAACTGTCCGGCGGCATGCTGCAGCGTGTGCTGATTGGCCTTGCAGTTCTTCCACGGCCGTTGCTGCTGGTCGCAGACGAGCCGACCTCCGCGCTCGACGTCACGATCCAGAAGCGCATCCTCGACTTGCTTTCCAAGTTGCAGCACGAGTTGGAAATCAGCCTGCTCCTCATCACCCACGATCTGGCGATCGCCTCCGAACGGGCGGACTCGCTGGTGGTGCTCAAGGACGGCGTCATCCAGGAAGCCGGCAACACCGCGGCCGTCTTCTCCTCGCCTGCTTCGGCATACGCGAAGAAGCTGCACGCCGACGTTCCGGCCCTCAACCCCGATCGCTATCGTGCACTGCGCGACCCCGCCTTCCGCTTCATCGGGGCCAAGGCTGACAAGGCGCCGAAGATCGAGGTCAGCGGCGTCACGAAGACCTTCACGGTCGACGGCAAGGTGTTAACGGCCGTCGATGACGTGTCGTTTGCCGTCCAGGCTGGCACCACACACGCGCTTGTCGGCGAATCAGGTTCGGGCAAGACGACGGCAATCCGGCTGTTGCTTGGGCTCGAGCAACCCGACATCGGAAACATCACCGTCGCCGACGAACAGCTCAACGGTCGCTCGCACGAGTCGCTGCGCGCGGTATGGCGCCACCTTCAGCTCGTCTACCAGAACCCGTTCACCTCACTGGACCCGACCTGGAAAGTCGAGCAACTGGTGGGCGAACCGCTCGACCGATTCAAGATTGGAACCCGCGAGGAGCGGGTCGCACAGGTCCGCGAAGCGCTGGCCAATGTCGGGCTCGGCGAGCACCTGCTCTTACGCAAGCCGGAAGCCTTGTCAGGTGGCCAACGCCAGCGCGTGGCCATCGCGCGGTCGCTGGTCCTCAAGCCGGATGTGATCGTGCTCGATGAGCCGACCTCGGCGCTCGACGTCAGCGTCCAGGCCGACATTGTCGAGGTGCTGCTTTCGCTGCAAGCCAAGCTTGGCCTGACCTATGTGTTCGTCTCCCACGATTTGGCCCTGGTGCGCCAACTCGCCCACACCGTCTCGGTGATGCAGCGCGGGCGTATCGTCGAACACGGGACCGTCACCGACATCTTCGAAAACCCCCAGCAGCCCTACACCCGGTCGCTGCTGGCGTCGATTCCGTCCGGCGCCGCTCGCATCGCCCGCGTGCCACAACCGCAACCCCGGCGGATCTTCAACGAGGAAAAAATCGCATGAACGTGATTGCGCCCGCCATAACGCTGTCCACATCGTTCCGACCGAAGACGCGACTCGGTTTCAACACTCGGGTGTCCTTCAACGATGACGCCGGGCCGGCACAGGGGCTGCGCGACGGGATCGAGCTGTTCAAGGCCGCGGAGCGGTTGGGTTATCAGTCGGGCTGGGCCTACCAGCGACACTTCGACCACTACCTGTCTTCACCGCTTCCGTTCTTCGCCGCGGCCGGCCAGCACACCAAGCATATCACACTCGGCTCGGCTGTTATCCCGATGCGCTACCAGGACCCTATCCTGCTCGCCGAGGCCGCTGGCACGACCGACCTGTTGATCGGTGGGCGCTTGGAGCTGGCCATCTCGACCGGCGCCAATGCGGCCTTCGACGCCGTCTTCGGTACAGTCGACACCGATGCCCGGACGGAGGCCAAGCGCCGCCAGTCGCGCTTCCTCGCCGCGATCGCGGGCGAGGTCCTCCACACCGTCGCCGGGGCGGGCCAGGGTGCCCCAGAGGGCGCCGAGCTGCGCGTGACGCCGCACAGCCCGACCCTGCGGTCTCGGATTCGGCAGGGCTCCGCCAGCCTGGGCTCCGCGGTGCAGGCTGCCGAGCTCGGGATCGGGCTCATCTCCGGAACCGTACAACACGACCACGCCGAGGGCGAGACCTTCGGAGAGTACCAGGCCCGCAGCATCGAGGCTTTCCGTTCCACCTGGCGCGAGACGTGGGGCACTGAGCCGCCGTCGGTCGCCGTCGCCGCCTCGATCCTGGTCGGCACCACTGCCGAGCTCCGGGAGAAGTACGCCGCCTACGACCTTGAGCGCCGCACCCAGGGAATCGCGGCGTCCCGTCCCAAGGGCGCGCTTGCGCCGGCCAATCAGCCGCCTGGGGCTCAGATTTCCCCGGTCTTCCATGGCTCCCCCGACGAGGTGCTTGAGGCGGTCCTCAACGACCCCGGCCTCGCCGCCGCAGACGAGATTGTGCTCTTCCTTCCGCCCGCCTTCGGTCTCGCCGAGAACGTACGGCTGCTGACCGACCTCGTGAAGACGGTGGCCCCAAGCCTGGGCTGGACGCCTGCCGCGTGACCACGCATAACCCTATGCCTTGACGGGTTCGCTATCTCGCCTTCAACGCGTTGCCCGCAACTCTTTGTGGCGGCTGGCGGGGCATCCCGGCATCGGCCCGATCACGGCAAGCGCTATCGTTGCGGCGGCACCCGATGCATCACTGTTTTCCTCGGGCCGTTCCTTTGCAGCGTGTCCTGGCCTGACACCGCGCTCGCATAGCAGTGGCGGCAAGGAGACGCTTGTCGGCATCAGCGGGGCGACAGCTATACTCGGCGCCTACTCGTTGTCGGGGCCACGGCGGTGATCCGTCGAGCAAGACAGGATAATGCCCATTTAATGTGAGATTCTCTTCATCGCGAATCTCAAATTGTCTGCCAAACGAAATCCAAACGGTCGCATTCTTAGGTCCAAGTGCCACGCGACGTCAGGTCTTCCAATCAACGGATCGCAACAGGCGAACCTGTCAAAAGCCTGTCATAGGACGATGAAAGCGGTCTGCTGAAGAGGTGTGATCGCGCATTTCGCCGCAATTGCTCCCCTAGATGTCAGGGCTCTTGAGAGCTGCAGTTTGGTCGTTGCCGTCAATCATCCGGTTCCGGCCAAAAGTACCCCCATTTGGAAATCAACAAAAATCGAGCGTCATGACAAAATCGCAAAAATCATTCTCCAAGCTGAATCGTTACATCTGTGCCGGACTTGTTCTCGCCGTACTGGCGGTGCCGGCCGTTGCCGCTTCACTTAAGAGCATCATGGGCAGCATGGGCGATAACACGACTTCGGCCAAGGCGGTCCTTGCCAACTTCGACGGCAAAGCCGCCGAGCAGGTCCTGCGGCGCTACGCGGCGGATGCCGAGGCCGCCGACGCCATGTTTGCCAACCAGGGCAGCGCCAAGGAGAAGGATCTCCATGCCCGCTTCAGCAAGATGGCCATGATTGCCAACACCGTGAGCCAGCAGGCGCAAGATAAAGCCTCGTTCCGCAAGGCATTCGCGGCGGTGGCAACCGAGTGCAAGTCCTGCCACGCGACTTACAAATAGCCGCTGCAAATTTCTCCGAACAGGACACTCCGTATGAGCGAACAAAGATCAGCCTATAAACCTTACTCCCAGCCACCCGCCGAACACAGCGGCAAGACTTCATCCGCCAAGGGTGATGTCGTTCGTGCGTGGGACCTTCCCACGCGTCTGTTCAAATGGTCGCTCGTCGCTTTAATCCTGGTGGCCTGGGTCTCGAGCGGTTTCAACGATCCGGATATGACCGTTCACAAAGCGGCCGGTTACGGCGTTCTCGTGCTGGTGGTCTATCGCGCCCTTTGGGGTGTTTTCGGGAGTTCAACGGCTCGTTTTTCCGGTTTCGTGCGTTCTCCCCCCGCCGTATGGACTTACCTGAAGGCACTGCGGCTAAACCGTGCGGGGCGCTATCTCGGCCACAATCCCGCGGGTGGTCTGATGGTTATCGGTCTCATCGTCGTTTGCGGTGTGCAAGTTCTGCTTGGGATGTTCTCCAGCGACGGAGTGACCGCTTCAGGACCATTTGCTGGACTGGTGGGTGATACGGTTTCTAGTTGGGCTGCTTCGATCCATGCTGCGTGGTTCTATTTCGCCATCCTTGCCTTGGCCGGGCTGCATATCGTCGCGAACTTCTACTACCAGTTCGTCAAGCGTGAAAACCTCATCGGCGCCATGATCACCGGCCGCAAAAGGCGCGAAGCCTATGTCGATCATAAGGAAGCGACGGGTGGATCTCTGCCCGTAGCGGCTGTCTGTCTTCTGACAGCCTTTGGCCTGGTTTATGGCACAGTGACGCTGTTTGGCGGCAGTTTCTTCGCCTCAATCTAGGATTTTGGCTGGTCAAACAGGAGGGTCGTGGCGGTGCAACGGCCAGGATCCACCTCAATCTCCATCCGCCCGCCATGCAGCGCCGTGATCCGGCGCACGATCTCAAGGCCGATACCCATATGGTCGGCCTTGAGATCGCCAAACGGGGGCTCGGCTGGTGCGTCAAAAATACCAGCATCATCCTTGACCGTCAGACGCGGGCCAGGACCTGCAACGACTTCGATGGTGGTGCCATCAGGGGTATGTTTGGTGGCGTTTTCGACAAGGTTGCGCAGCGCGTCGGCAAGCAGCGGCGCATGGCCTTCGATTGAGCCCGCGCCTAAATTGCTATAGGCGATGGTATGATCACGGTCGTAGACCAGGGGGGCGATATCGGCGACAACCCAATCGGCTAGCTTTGCCAGGTCGACCTGCTGGAACACCGCACGGTCAGCGCTTTCGAGCCGCCCTAGCGCCGTGATCTGACCGACAAAATCCGCCAGTGCATCCAGGTCGGCTTCGATTTTTCGAGCTCGCGGATGTTCGATATTGCCAAGCTCCAGCTTCATCATCGCCAGCGGCGTGCGGATTTCATGAGCAACAGCCGTGGTGAACAGACGCTGCGACTTCATGAGCGCACCAATGCGCGCAAGGCTCCGGTTCACGGCAGCAGCAAGATCGGCAATTTCGCGGGGCATGCTGGTCTGGTTGATCAGATGGCTGGGGTCGAGTGGATCGAGATGGCCGGCCTCTTGCGCCGCTTTTGCGACGGGGCGCAGAGCCTGGCGAATTGACAATAACGTGCCACCGAGAACGAAAAACAGCATGATCGCCATCGGGGTGGCGAGATGGTCCGCAAACTCACGCCCGATCACCGCCCACATGATGCCATCGCTGTCGTGCAGGATCGCAATCTCGACAAAAATCTTGTCTCCATGGATTTCATAGGTCTTGCCGCCGGCGACGGCGAGCGGTTTGCCGTCGCTCAGCATACGAGACCAGAGGTCCGGCGGATTGACCTCCTGCGGCAGAAGGTGATTGTCGCAGCGCGCATCGCAGTTTGTATAGAGAATCTGACCGGAGGGTGTGCGGATACGGGTGATATAGAAGCCACCCCGGATGCCGTAGCGGTGGAGGTCGTGCGGCAGCTTGTAGGGCGCCTCGTCATGGCGGCGTTCGAAACCCTTCGACAGCTCTGCGGTTTCACGTTCGATCATCAACGTCGCCAACTGCTTGTTGTCGAAATAATAATCGGCAAAGACGAGTGCGGCCTGGATCGCCATGGCGAGCGCCGCAAAAAGCGCGATGCGCAGCGTGATGATGCGGATCAGCGTGGGCGGCCGGACAGACCGATCAACCATCTTGCCGCTTTTCCCGCAGCAAATAGCCGATGCCGCGTATCGTTTCGATGCTGATGGGCAAATCGAACGGGGCGAGGCGGCGGCGCAAGCGCGAAATCGCCAGTTCCACGGCATTGGTCGAGATGTCGTCGCCAAATTCGGAGAGCTTACTTTCGATTATTTGCTTAGGAGTGACCCGACCGGCGTTTCGAAGCAGCAGTTCCAAAACGGACCGTTCGCGCGGTGCGACTGCGAGCGGTTCGCCACCTGCCGCCACGACACCATTTGTGGGATCGAAAGATAGGCCGCCGACGACGATGGATTCAATGTAGTGCGGCGCTCTGCGGCGCAGAAGGGCGCGGCAGCGCGCGAGCAATTCGATGTGATTGAACGGTTTGACGAGATAGTCATCGGCGCCGCCATCGAGGGCGGCCACGCGATCCTCGATCGAACTGCGCGCGGTAACGACGAGAATGGGCGGGATAAAGCCGTCGCGGCGTAGCTCCCGTATGAGATCCAAACCGTCGCCATCGGGTAAGCCCAAGTCCACCAAGAGCAGGTCATAGCTGACAGTTTGTGTTGCCAGGAGTGCGGCGCCAACCGTCGCCGCACTATCCAGGCGCCAACCGGCCCGATGGACGCTTTCGGCCAGCAAATCGCGTAGACGCGCACTATCCTCGACTAGTAACAAGCGCATACGCACCTCGATCTGCAATCATAGTGGTCACGCACCGCAACAACACATTGTCAGCACTACTTCCCGCTGGACTAGCGTTCAATCGAGACTGATGAACCATACGATTTGAACGGGATTTTGCAAGAACACCTAATGCGGATCGGGACCCTGCGCGGCGGAAGCTATTCGCTACCCGCTTCCCCTTCGCACGCATGAATGCATCCCGATCTACGCTTGGCACGCCGCGCGATATCGCAATATGGACGCTTGACTCGCCGCCTTCCGGCAGGTCTCCGCGACCGACGCACCTTCATCCACTTGGTTCAGGATGAAGGCCTTTTGAGTGTCCGAAATCTGTGATGCCTCCATCGTCTTCCGTTCCCTCCAATCCCTCGCGTTCGCGGTATTCCGCTTTTCTTGCATAAATCTAATGTCCAACAACCTGATTATCCATCTCCCGCTCGGTAAATATATGCAGCATCGCAACTACGAGGAATTCAAAGATGAAGGGATTTCTGGGTATTGGCTCCGGCCCAGGCATGGGTTTCGCAACCGCCGAGGGGTTTGCCAAAGCGGGCTTCCAGAGCCGGCTCGCTGCTCTTTCTTTCACTGCTGTCGGCATCGAAATGACAGTCGCCATTGATCCCGCGGTTGTGTTCAACGTGGAGATGAACATCGACTATCGCAAAGTCGGCCCGAGCGGCACGATCGTCACCGCCTATTGTCTCGGTACGATGAAGGCGCTGATCCGGTCGGTGGATGAGGCATGACGGGACCGGGTGCGAATGCGCGGGTCTACCTCGCCTGCGGCGTGACGGCTGCTGGGCTTCGCTTGCGATGACTCGTCTTTTTTCCGCTTCGGCCACCCTGCAACAGAGTGTCCAGCGCGGCTCAAGATAGCTCGTGCCGAATTTGTCAGAACTGGCGGCTCATGTTTCTAATATTGGTCGCGTTGCCGAGCGCGCTGTTCCAGGGCAGCTTCAAACGCTTGAAATAACTTCTTCATCACCTGCCCTTTGTAGGGAAACAGCTCCGCCGAATCCATGCAATGGACGTACATCCCAACATCGGCCTCGAACACCAGCAGGCGGCCGTCGGGCAATTCGGCGCAGTCGATGGCAAAATAGTCCAGTCCGAAACACCGACCGAGCTCGGCGAAGGCGTTTGCGTGGCGGATAGCGAAGTCCTCGTCGAACCTCGTCATCCAGGCGGCTTCCTCAGCGCGCCTGTCCTCGAAATGCGACATGCCGGCGTTCTGGTAATGCACCATCCAATGCTCGGAGACAGCCATATGGCTGGCATAGGCATTGCCGTCGATAAAGGCTATGCGCTGCTTGCGGAACTTGCCGTCCTCGCTGCTGTAATCGATGAATGAAGCAATATAAAATAACGGGTCGGGATGCGCTTCCAAGAAGCCGAGCAACTGCCGGGGGTCAACGATCTTTTCCATGCCGTGGCCGGCATGGGTGTCGAGCGGGCGGACGATGAACGGGTAGCTGGCGATACCGGCGGCAGCCTCCGGGCCCAACACACCGTCGGCGATGTCCTGAAGCACGTTTCTGGGAATTCGCGCAATGGCTGGTGTCACGACGGCAACTGCTTCCCGGAGCGACTCGGCGACGCCGTCGCGAGACAAGCCCATGACAACGCGCGGCGCATTGTTCATTATTGGGCCGCGCCAGTCCCGCAGCAATCTTTCGAGATTGAGTAGCACAGGCAGATTGTCGGTCGATTCGGCAACGGCAACAAAGGCGATGTCATGGTTCGGGATGTCATCGAGGTTGGGCGTATTGGCATCGACATAGTGGAGTAGGACGTTGACGTTTGATTCTTCCAGCAGGAGCTCGATCGGCGCGTTAGCCGTGAAGTCGCCTTTTGCGACGAAGACGAGGACGTTGAGGCCGGTGCCACGACCGAATGTCAGCCGGTAGGTCTTCGAAAGCCGAAGCGCAGCCCTTTGGGCGATCGCGGCCTCGCTTTTTTGGCCTACCGAATTCATAATGATCGACAGGTCAAACAAAGCTGCTGCATCGGAATGATCGGCCGTTACCCGGGCAAGGAGGTCGTTCCACAGGGGCACGATGTCACGACCCTCGTAGATCGAGCGGATAATTTTTGCCTTGCCAATGATGTCGACCATGCCTGGCGTTCTTGAGTCAGGCGTCGGCTCGTTCGGCAAGATTTCCATCATTCGCTTTAGCTCGCGGGAAATATTCTCCCGTCTATCCTATTGGCAAATCTCATAAACGCGCTGGTTCCTTTTGAGCATAACCAACTGACAGTCATGGCTATCACCCTTCACTGACGGGACACTGAACTCGGACCAGCTCTTCACGTTTCTGAAACCTGGTCTGCCGCTGAAAAGCGATCCTTTTTGAGGTATGGCTTATGGGCCTCAGGAGCGCATTGAAATGGCAGCGACATAAAGCGGAAGAGATCGTCACGAAGCTCCGTCAGCTCCATGCACTATGATCTGGGCTATATCGATTTGAGCCAGAGGACCTTGCAAACCATCGACAACTCGACCCAGGTCGATACTCGCCGTTCGGTTCACCAGACGACGGGATGCGATTGGCCTGTGTTGACGTTGACAAGTCCTGACGGCACCTCATCGCTCGGCGCGACGAATACCCAGCGCCAGGGCAGGCAAGTCAGGGTGGCGAATATCAGCGTTTCCGGAAAGCCCGGTTTCCAGATCTTGGTAGCGGAAGGCTCGTACATCCACTCGATCTTTTCCGCGGCTGAGTATAGCTGCTGCATTTCTCGATCAAGTTCCTCGGCCGGGCGCGCCGTCATCAGGCCGCCGATCTCGTAGCGGACCTCTGCTACGATCTCACCCCGATGCACCAGCACCCATCCGCCGGCTATTTCCTGCAGGCGATTTACGGCCATCGCCATCGCACGGTCGGAGGAGCCCACCGTCCAGACATTGTGTGAATCATGGGCGACGGAGCAAGCAAGCGCAGTGTCCGGATCCGCTGGACCGCAGCCCAGCCAGAACATCGATGCGAGCTTTCCGTTGCCGCTATAGCGGTCGATGATTGCGAATTTCGTAATCTTCCGCGCCGTGTCCCGCTGGACCTCACCGTTTTCAACCTTCAGTTCCGTGGTCAGAAAATCCTGATTCCAGTGAAAGGGACGCAGGAGGGCGGCTTGTACGCTGTGGCGGTCGCTGGGAGCCCGAACGGCAAAATCCGCAGCAGTCAGGAGGCGTCCGATGTTCAGCGTTTCGCTCGCCCATTCCGGCCAGGAAATGTCGGGTTGCGGTCCGAGATATTGCTTGCCTTCGGAAACGAGCAAGCCGTCTGCGTAAACGACTGAGATGGAAACGGACCCCACATCGTCGAGCAGCACGAGATCCGCGTAGCGGCCTGGTGTAATACTGCCCACCCATGCGTCGATGCGCATATGTCTGGCCGGGTTGAGCGTGACGCATTGAATGGCGGTTTCGGGCGGGACGCCGTGCTCGATCGCGGACCGAAGATTGTAGTCGCTTGCACCTATTCTCAGTGTTTCCGAGGCGCTGCGGTCATCCGTGGTAAAGGCGATATTGGACCAATCGGGAAGGCCGCGCTCAAGGAAGCCCGGCAAGACCTCGGGGAAATTATAGGGGCGGATCTCGATGAAGATGCCACGGTTTATTTTCTCCCACCCGTCCTCGAAACTCCAGATCTCGTGGTCGGAAGAGATGCCGGACGCGGCGAAGGCACTGGTTTCATGCGCCTCGACAAGACCTGCACCATGCCCCTCGACAACGCCGCGCTGTTCGACCGTAGCGCGGATCATTCCCCATGTCCGCTCATAGGCGGGGTTTTGCGGATCCCAGACCGCCGGCCAATCCATGACCTCGTCGAGACTGACCACGGACAGGTCTTCCGTCAGGAAGCCGCGCTGCTCCTCATAGCCGTAATGGCCGCCGGTGCTCTCCCATCCGCTCGGAGGCACTGCGGAGCCGGGCTGGATGAAGACCTTGTGTGGTACGCCATGGCTGCGGGCCGTCTTCCAGAAGGCCGTATTGTTGAGGCCGTCGACATTTGCGAATTCGTGGCTCGCCTCGCATGTCCAGGTGTTGCCTCTCGGCAGGACAAGGGCTGCCTCATATTCGGGCGTCAGGTGCGTGCTTTCGATGTGCTTGTGCACTTCGCCGAAGCCGGGAACGGCCGACAGGTCCGGATAGTGTACTCGGCCGGCAACCTCTCCCTTGTATTGGCCGGCAGGGCCGACCCAGGCGATGCGCCGTCCCTTGACGACGATCTCCTGGTCAAGAGCCCACATGCGCGTATGAACATTCAGCAGGCGGCCCACGCGGATCGCCAGATCCGCCGGTCTTTTGCCCAAGGCCACGAGGACGAGATCCTGGCGGATGGCGATATCGTCCTTTGCGCTGAGGATGAGGTCGTTTGGAAGGCTCATCGTGCGCGCTCCTCAAAAAGCCCGATGGGCGATAATGATGTAGATGATGAAGATGACATCGAGGGTTACGAGCATCGCGGTGAGTTTCTGCCACTGACGCGTCGCCAGAACGATCAGCGAGTAGACGAAGCAACCGATCGCCAATCCCATCATCAGATCGGTGGTTACGACCGTGATCAGGAGGATCAGGATAGGCGGAATGGCATTCTCCGGCAGCGACGTGTCCAGGTCGCGAATGCCTTCCATCATCAGAACGCCGACCATCACCAGGGCGGGAGCCGTTGCCTGGGCCGGAATGATGCCGATGAGCGGCCAGAAGAACAGCGAGACGCCGAAGAGAACTGCGACGACGATGCCGGTCAGGCCCGTACGGCCGCCTGCTTCGACGCCCGCCGCCGATTCCACGTAAGCCACGACGGTCGATGTGCCTAAAGCAGCACCGATAATCGAGGCAAAGCCGTCAGCGGTGTAGGCCTGCCGGGCGCTCGGAATGTTGCCGTCCTCATCCATGATCTTGCCGCGGCGCGTCACACCGATCAGCGTGGCTGTCGCGGAGAAGAAATCGGATATGAAGAAGTAGAGCGTGATCGGCAGAACGAGCCAGAAGTGCGTGAAAAACTCATGGAAATCGAAGGCGAAGAAGAGCTCTTTCGGGATGATCGGAAAATCGACGATGCGATCAGGAAAGGCGGTCAGTGGCGCTCCATGCGCTGTGATGAACAGGCCGATGACACTCAGAGCGGCGATAGAGATCAGGAAGGCGGCCGGTATCCGCAATGCGAGCAGCATAGGCGTCGCCAGCACGCCGACGAGCGACAGCATGACGGCCGGTTCGGCGATATTGCCGAAGGAAAGACGGTCGTGGGCCAGAGACACCAAGCCGGCGTTTTTAAGGCCGAGATAGGCGATGAAAAGACCGAGGCCGCATTGTATGCCCAGCCGGATCGGCTCGGGAAAACCGCGGACAATCCGCTCGCGCCATCGGGTGAGCGACAGGATCGTAAACAGGATCCCGCCGATCAGGACCATGGTGAAGGCAGTCTGGTAGGTTACTCCCATCTGCAGCACGACAACTTGTGCGAAGATCACGTTCGATCCCATACCCGGGGCGAGCGCGATCGGCAGATTGGCCCAAAGCGCCATGATCAAGGTTCCCACCATCGAAGCGAGGGCCGTGGCGATGATGAGCGAATGCATATTCATGCCCGCGGCCGACAGGATCGCCGGATTGACCACGATGATGTAGCTCATCGCGCCGAAGGTCGTGAGACCGGCTACGACCTCGCGCGATATCGACGAATTCCGCTCCTCGATGCGAAAATATCGATTGAGGGCCGATAGTTTTGAGCCCTCCTGATCCGAAAAAACATTGCCTGTCATCGCCTATCGTTCCCCTGCTTTTGACGTCGCGTTGGCAGCTTCTTGCTGTCTATCGAGCGCGATGAAACTGGATATCGTCATGAAAAGGCGGGCGCCATGACTGCGGCTTCGTGAAGTTGATTGGAACTCAGGAAGATATGCGCATTCGGACACCCGAGAGGCTTCGGTCGCTGCATAGGGATTACTTTTGGGCTTGGCACGAATGCCCTAACCGCAGTGAGACAGGCGGGTCAGCGTTCACATAGAATGCGATGAGTTAGGCACGAATATTGCTTGTTATCGACATGGAACGCCGTCGTAAACTGGCAAAGGCCGAGGTTCTCACACCAACCCGCAGCCGACCGAGTGCAATTGGGTTCTACGCATCGGATGCGGGCTGTTCTGGAGGAAGGATCGAGTTATGGAGATTTTAAGTCGAGACTATAATTTTCACTTTCATAAGGCGACAAGCGACAACAATCCTGCCGGCACCTATTTCGGCGAACCACGTGTCGAGGTGTCGCTCATTATGAAGGGGTCGGTGCGGTTCATCGTCGACGGCCGTGTGCGTGTTGTGCATGCGCCCTGCGCCACATTGCAGGCGTATCACGTCGATCTCCACGCGCTGTCGAACACCGACCAAAAGGTTCAGACAATGTGGTGCCACTTCTCCCCGGATGCGCTGTCGGAGGACGACTGGTCGGTACTGGAAAATTTGCCGGCCGCCCAGCCGATTCCTCCCTTGATGCCATCGCTCTTCGCCGGCGCTCTTTCCTTGCAGCAGGAATCCGATTCCCCGCCCGAGCATGATGTCACCAACCACATGCGCAATTCGCTCGGCCGGACGATCCTTGCGGAATATATTCGAGGCACCCAGCTTGCGGGGCGAACGAGGCCATTGCCGAAGGCGGTTAGCGTGGCAAAAAAGGCGCTCGACAGTGAATATTCACGATCGTGGACGGTTGCAAAGCTCGCGAGCCTCGCCGGGACAAACGCGAACTACCTCATTCATCTTTTCAAGACCTATCTCGGCGTGCCGCCGATGCATTATTTGTGGGAGAGAAGACTGGATGCGGGTATCCACATGCTGCAGTCCACCAGCCTGACAATCGACGAGATATCCCATCGCTGCGGATTCCGGAGCCCGGCGCATTTTTCACGACGGGTCAAGGACAGGAACGGCGCTCCACCAAGCCGTTTCCGATAGTGGTGGCATTCTCTTGCATTCGGCTTTCTGCAAGCAACAGCTTGCGACAAGGCATGGGCGGCTCAGCTATCCGGCGCCGCGAGGGGACACAGGGAGAAGGATGTCGCTCAGCGGATCACCCTATTGCGGCGGCGGCGCCGCCGGCTTCACGCGCGGCTCCCTTGGCATATGCAAATTCCCCCCCGGCGTACGGCGGATCGCATGCTCCGGGCGTGATATCGTTGTCGACGGGCGGGGCATGCCGATGGCCGCTGCTTCCCGTCAGGACGTCGTCTCGACCGGAATACCGATGCCGACAAGCGCCTCGCCGGCGTTCACAGCCAGAGTGGTGAGTTGGTAAAGGACTTCGCCTGGCTTTTCGGCCACGATTGTCGCCAGCACGGTCCCGAACACGTCGCGAATTTCGCCGAGTCTGTCGCCGATGGCGATTGGATCGGACAGGCGTTTCGCGCTGTACCAAAGGCCGGACACGGGTGCGAGCGGCACGCTCATCGTCATGAGCCGCGGGGCAATGACTGGGTTGGTGGCGCCTTCGGTCATGTGCATGTGATGCATAATGCGCCCGATTCCATCCATCATGGCGGTAACGCTGGCCTCGTCCCAAAGACCGTTGCAGCCGATCTCGACAAGCACGCTCGGTATACCAAGCGCGCCGGCCGCGCTGATCGTGTTGCTCTTCGATTGCGATCCAACCGAAATCGGCAGGCCGAAGGCAGCGGCCAGCGCTTCGGACGGCGCGTGGCCGCCGGGATAGATCGTGAAAGGCGTCAGGCTCTCGCTCATGTCACCGCCGTGCAGGTCGAGATAGGCGTCCGCCTTCGGGAATACCTCGGTTACGAGCCAGTGTGCAAGCCGCTGGCCCGCGCTGCCGTCCGGCTGTCCGGGAAACATGCGGTTCAGGTTGTTGCCGTCTTCCGGCATCACGTAGATGCTGCGCGCCCGGAACCCCGTGACATTGAGGATCGGGAGAACAAGAAGGGTCCCGCAGAGCTTCTGCGGGTCCGTATGCATCAGACGGACAGCAGCCTCGATTGAACAATATTCCGAAGCGTGCACGCCTGCAGTGACGATGAGGCACGGTCCCGGCTTAGCCCCTTCAACAAGGCCGAAGGGAATCTCGATCTCGGGTATCGGACGCAGGAATCCCTGCTCGATGCGTGGGCGCCCGGTCTTAAGTTCAGGTAGGTTTTGCATGCTGGTCTCCTAGCTGGCGGATATGCAGAAATCGATGAGGTGACGGCAGCCTGACAGCGATAGCGGCGGCCCGGGCAAAATTCTCCGCGGCGGCAGCGGCTTGAAGGAATTTGTCATCCTGGAAGGGCTCTCTTTTGTTATAGTTTTATATAACGATTATGTATCAATTGCTGATCTGTCAACGCACGCGACCAAAGAAACATAACGCACGCATGCTGTGTTTCTGGACGCTTCGTCATTGACGAGCCTAATATTGTTCTATTACTGTGTAACAATGAAAACGCAGAATCCAATCCGCCTCGTGCTCGACCGCGCCCTGCCGGTGCCCCTCGGCGTCCAATTGCGGGGCTTGATTCAATGGGGAATTTCGTCTGGCGACCTGAAACCGGGCGACCGCCTTCCGTCCGTCCGCGATCTGGCGGACGAGACCGGCGTGGCGCCGATGACGATCGTCCAGGTCTACCGCGAGATAAAAGAGGCCGGGCTCATCGAGGGGCGGGTGGGCTCTGGCACGTTTGTCGCTCGCCCCGCGGACCCAATCGACCAGCGCCTCCAGGACTTTCACAGGCGTGTGGACGCAGTCCTGGATCAGGGCCTGGCTCTGGGCCTGAGCAACAGCGACATCGCAGGACTGATCGCGACGCGCTTGACCGCGAGGAGCGCCGGCGGGAGAACCTGGCAGCTGGTGATGGTCGGCAACTTTGCCCATACTACCGCAGCCTATGCTCGAGTGGCCACCTCGATACTCGGATCGGGCGTGATGATCGAGCCTGTCACCTTCGACGCACTCACCAAGGACGAAGGCGCGCTTCACCGGGCCGCCGCTGCCGACTTTGTCGTGGCCTCGCTCGTGCTCCAGCGGGAGGTGTCTGCTCTGCTTCCGGGGCAGCGCGTCGTCGCGATCGGCCTGATCCCATCAGAGGATACGCGCCGCGCGCTCGCGTCGATCGATCCCCGCGCCCGGGTTATCGCCGTGTCGCTCTTCCCGGACTTTCTGCCGATTTTGAGCTCCGGCGTCCGCCGGTTCGCACCTCATGTCGCAGTGCTCAATGCGGCGATGGTCGACAGCGATGAGTTGGGGGCGGCGCTCACTGACAACGACGTCGTTGTCTATTCTTCCGGTGCCGAAGCCGTCTTGGAGTTGCTTCCACCAGGCATGCCCGCCATCGAATATCGCCACACCCCCGACCCCGGCGACATCGAGCGGCTTCTTCGACCCCTGCTCGAAGGCGCTGGCCCCATCGCTCGTCCCCGTACTTCCGGAAAGGAACCCGAAAGCCATGCCGACTGACGTCGAAGCAGTTTCCGACAGCCCAGGCTTCCCCAGCGAAGTGGATGTCGTCGTGATCGGAGCAGGTATCGTTGGCGTATCCACTGCCTATGAGCTTGCCCGCAAGGGAGTGTCCGTGGCGCTGATCGACAAGGGTATCGTCGGCGGCGAGCAATCGAGCCGCAATTGGGGATGGGTCCGGCAGCAGAACCGCGACCCGTATGAGTTGGCGCTGGCCATGTATAGCTTACAGCGATGGGAGCAGCTCGGTCCAGAGCTCGGCCGCGACCTCGGTTTCCGCCGTGCCGGCATCCTATACTGCACCCGCCATCAGGCTGACCTGGATCGCTGGGAGAAATGGGGCGCAGCGGCGCGGGAACAGGGATTCCACAGCCAAATCCTCACCGCGTCCGAAATGAAGAAGCGCTCGCCCCTCAGCAGTTCGTCCTGGCTCGGAGGCGTGTGGTCGCCCACCGATGGCAAGGCCGAGCCAAGCTTGGCCGCTCCAGCCATCGCCGAAGGCGCCAAGCAGATCGGCGTCTCGCTGCATCAGAATTGCGCCGCTCGCGGCCTGGAGATTACCAACGGGCGAGTGGCAGGGGTTTGGACCGAACACGGCCTGATCAAGGCGAGCGCGGTTGTTTGCGCCGGTGGTGCCTGGACCTCCCGCTTCTGCCGCCATCACGGTATCGATCTTCCGGCCGCAAACATTGGCGGCACGGCCTTGCAGACGACGGCTGCTCCCGATGTCCTCGGTGCGGGCTGCGCCCACGTTTCGGATCTGGCGCTGCGGCGACGCATCGATGGAACCTATACGCTTGCCATTCCCGGCCGCGGGACGGTCAGCATCGCCCCACAAGGCATGCGCTACGCTACCAAATTCTATCAGATGTATCGCAGCAAGATCGCAAAGAAACTCAAATATAGGCTCAATGGCAGTTTCTGGAATGGCCCCGAGGCTTGGGGCGGCTGGGACAATGATCAGGTATCGCCGTTCGAGAAAATACGGATCCTGGACCCGGCGCCGGACGCCCAACTGGTCAAGCAAGCCTTGATAACTGCCGTAAAGGAGTTTCCGGCTCTTGGAGGCATCGGTGTAGCCCGCTCCTGGGGCGGAATGATCGATACGTCGCCGGATCTGATCCCGGTCATATCGAAGGTCGACAAGGTGGCAGGCCTCGTCATCGCTTCCAGTTTCAGTGGCCACGGCTTCGGCATCGGACCAGGCGCCGGACGCCTCGCAAGCGAATTGGCTCTTGACGAAGACCCTTTCGTCGATCCGGCGCCCTACAGATTGAGCCGTTTCAGTGACGGCTCGGCTATCCGACCAGCTGAGATGATGTGAACCGTTCACCGATCACGCAACGATAAGTTGCTGTCGATCGGACACCGGATCCAGGGTGAATTTGATGGGACCACCGCCGAAGTCATGATTGAACATACAGACGCTGGACAGGCCCAAGACAAAACAACCGGTGGTGCCGCTTAAGGGCAAAAGCCTGGTCTTCGCCCAACCAACACCGATTGCGAGATCGAATTTCGTGGTTGGACCAACGCCGGCAATCTGCGCCGCTCGTCGTATAAGGGTCTATGTGCGGTTCAGGATCCGGCTTCAGTCCATGTAAAGCCGGACGCTCACGCCCCGCCAGGCCAACCTGCCCTGACGGCAAGCACGCTCCCCGGCCCGTGCACGGCGGCAAAGAACAGACCGGCTACAAAGGTAAAGTGGTCGACGAAGAAGCCGAACTCCGCCTGGTTGCCGGCCCAGTGCGACGGGCCATGGAATGAGAATCCGAGGAAGATCACATAAACGGCAGCAACGATCGCAGCCGGGGTGAAGAAGGCGCCAGTCAAGAAGGCAATGACCAGCAGCACTTCGAGGATCGCTGCACACCAGGCCAACAACGGCGAGAACGGGAAGCCGGCGGCGGCGATATAGCTGGCAGTGGCGCCCATATCCATGAATTTGAATGAGACGGCCATCAGAAAGACGGCAGCGAAGATTAGGCGGGCGATGAGAATGGCGGCGGTCTGCCAAGTCGATTGAGCGTTTTCCACGATATCCCTCCGGGTTGAAGCGTTTGATGCTCCAAGGACGGCCAACAGAAGGGGGTTCCGACAGAGGCCGGGAAATTTTTTGCCGGGAGCGATCGCCTGCACCGGGGGAGCCCATCTTCACGTCATCTGCCGCTATGGAAAAGACCGCGCCGAAAACAGAGGCCTGCGTGATTTCATTCTCAGATGCAGAGGCGCTGCCATCTCCTTCCAGTTGGAAGGTTACCGTCCGTTTAGAAGAGGTTGGGGTCTGGTCAATGGCCGCATCAGCCGCATGATGCCGAAGAACGCGGCAACGGCGACAGTGCCGAGTACGGCGGCGACAGACAGAGACCAGGATACGCCGATGTTTTCCATCATGAACGCCAGAATAAACGGTGCGGTCGATGAGATCATCAGACGAATGGCTAAGACTTGTCCCTGCCGCTTTCCGTAGCCCTCACTTCCAAATAGTGCCAGTGGCAAAGTCCCCTGCACGATGCTGTTCAGCCCCGACCCAAGACCGAAGACGACGGCAAACGCCAGTGCGCCCAGCACCGACGGCGCAGTGACTATCAAAACGACAAGAGCTGCCGGCAACAACACAGCGGAGATAAGCGCGAGCGTCAGTTGCGATAGACCACCCCCGAAGACCATGTTGGTGAAGCGGCTCAGCACCTGCGACGGGCCAAAAAGCATGCCGACCATCACGGCCATGGCTCCAAGCCCAAGTCCGGACAGCACGGGAACCATATGGACCAGCAGTGCTGCGTTGACGAAGCTCTCCAAGGCAAACCCCATGACCATCAGGATGAAGGCCGGCGTCCGGATCGACGGCGGAAGGCTTGGTTCGACATGCCTTGGCGCTTCGTTCTTCTCCCGTTTGCGAATTTCGCTGACGCTGTGCGACAACCACGCATGAATGGGAAGGCAGACCAGAAGATTGATCGCCGCGAAGATCAGATAGACGTTTTGCCAGGAGAGATGCGTATGCAACGCCGTCGTGATCGGCCAGAAGATCGTCGAAGCAAAGCCGGCGATCAGCGTCAGATAGGTAATGCTGCGCTGGGCAACCTTCGGCCTGATCTGGACGAGCAATGCGAAAGCCGCCCCATATTGCACCAGGTTGGATGCAGTCTCGATCGCGATCAGCGCGGCAACGAAGGCGACCTTGCCGGGAGCAAACGCGCAGGCGGTAAGTGCCGCAGCCGCGATCGCCGAGCCGACCGTCATGATCCTGCCGGCGCCAAAGCGATCGATCCACTTGCCCATCGTTGGCGCGGCGAGACCGCCGATCAGGAGAGCCGCTGATAGCGCACCAAAAATCCATTCCGACGACCAGTTCAAATCCCGCGCCATAGCCGGCGCGAGGATGCTGAAGCTGTAATAGAGCGTTCCGTAGCCGATGATCTGCGTGAGACCGAGGGCGAGTATTGCGGCGATGGGTGGCCGTTCGTTGCTGGTGGTCATATGGATTTCAGGCTCACACGCTGTTCGAGCTTTTCTGCTTCTTCCTTCCGCTCGCTGTAACGATCGGTGAGGTAATCTGATGCGTCACGCGTCAGCCAGGTGAATTTGACCAGTTCCTCGCAGACGTCGACGACCCTGTCGTAAAAGGAGGATGGTTTCATCCGGCCGTCGGCGTCGAACTCCTGGAAGGCCTTGGCGACCGACGATTGGTTCGGGATGGTGATCATCCGCATCCAGCGCCCGAGAATCCGCAACTGATTGACGGCGTTAAACGATTGTGAGCCGCCCGACACCTGCATCACTGCCAGTGTCTTGCCCTGCGTTGGCCGCACGGAGCCGACCGAGAGCGGTATCCAGTCGATCTGTGCCTTCATGATGCCAGTCATCGCACCATGGCGTTCCGGGCTGACCCAGACCTGACCCTCGGACCATGCTGACAACTCGCGCAGTTCCTGCACCTTCGGATGGCTGACCGGCGCGCCGTCGGGTAGCGGCAGACCTTCCGGATTGAATATCCGCACCTCGCAGCCGAAGTGCTCGAGCAACCGGCCGGCCTCATGCGCGAGGAAACGGCTGTAGGAGATGGCGCGCAGCGAGCCGTAGAGGATCAGGATGCGGGGCTTGTGCGTGGAGAACGGCGGCCGCAACGTCTCCAAGTCAATGTGGCACAGATGTGCCGGCGAAGCGGCTGGCAGATCAGACAATGCGCTTGCCCTCGGCATCGAGCACCTTCTCGCCGTCTTCCTTGGTGAAGGCGCCCTTGTGCGTTTCCGGCAGGATCTCGAGCACGACCTCCGATGGCCTGGACAGGCGCGTGCCGAGCGGTGTGATCACGAACGGCCGGTTGATCAGGATCGGGTCCTTCAACATTGCATCGAGCAGCTGATCGTCGGTCAAGGCAGGATTGTCGAGACCGAGCTCGGCGTAGGGCGTATCCTTCTGACGAATGGCTTCACGCACGCTGAGGCGTGCGTCGGCGATCATCTTGGCGAGCTCTTCACGCGATGGCGGCGTCTTGAGATATTCAATGACGGTCGGGTCGATGCCAGCATTACGGATCATCGCCAGCGTATTGCGCGAGGTGCCGCAGGCCGGATTGTGATAGATGGTGACGTTCATAGCTTTGCCTCTGACGATACGGTTGATGACGCACGTGGCTGCAGCAGCCAAGTGAACAGGATAAGGGCTGCGACCGCGCCGGCGATCTCCGCCACCCAGAAGCCCGGAAGATCGACCGGGCGAATGCCGGAGAAGGTATTGGTCAGCGAGCGGGCCAAGGCCACTGCCGGATTGGCGAAAGAGGTCGAGGCGGTGAACCAGTAGGCGGCGGTGATGTAAAGTCCGACCAACCACGGCACCGCCTTCTGTTCGAACTTGATGCCGGCAAGGATGGTCGCCACCAGCCCGAAGGTTGCAACGCCTTCCGAGAACCATTGCGCGCCACCGGTGCGAACCCTGCTCGACAGCTCGATCAGCGGCAGGTCGAACATCAGATGCGCAGCCAGCGTGCCGACCACCCCTCCAGCAATCTGTGCCAGGACATACCCGCCAAAATCGCGCTTCGGCAGTACGCGCGACATTGCGAAGACCAGCGATACCGCCGGATTGAAGTGGGCGCCGGAGATCGGTCCGAGCACGGTGATCAGCACGACGAGGATGGCGCCCGTCGCCAAAGTGTTGCCGAGTAGCGCGAGCCCGACGTCCTGCGTCAGCGACGTTGCCATGATGCCCGATCCGACCACGGTCGCGACCAGCATCGCGGTGCCAAGGGTCTCGGCGACCAGCCGGCGCGTCAGATCGAACCCGGCCATCAGTTTGCCTCGGTCTGCTTTTGGCTGGCGCCTTCCGTCGCGCCGATCTGACGCAGGTGCGTTTCCAATGCGAGCTTGTCGATCGTAGCGAGCGGCAGGTTCACGAACAGCGATATACGGTTTTTCAGGTATCTTGCGGCCTGAGCAAAGGCACGAGCCTTCTCGACTTCGTTGCCTTCGACGGCGGCGGGATCCTCGATTCCCCAGTGGGCAGTCATCGGATGGCCGATCCAGACCGGGCAGGCCTCGCCGGCGGCGCTGTCGCAGACCGTGAAGATGAAGTCCATTTCCGGTGCGCCCGGCTCGGCGAACTCGTCCCAGCCCTTCGAACGGAAGCCCGTAGACGGATAGCCCAGTGCTTCGAGTTCCTTCAATGCGTGCGGATTGACCTCGCCTTTCGGCTGGCTGCCGGCCGAATAGGCCTTGAAACGGCCCTTCCCTTCGGTGTTGAGGATCGACTCCGCCAGGATCGAGCGGGCGGAATTGCCGGTGCAGAGAAAGAGAACATTGTAAACGCGGTCGGTGGTCATCGCAGTTTCTCCTCCATTTTAGGAGTGCAGCAGGCCACGACCTCCGCGGCGGGTGCACAAATTTCGGGGTGACCGGAGCAGCAATCTTCCATCAGGAAGCGGACCAGGCCGCCCAGGGATTCATAGTGGGCGGTGTAGATGATCGAGCGGGATTGTCGTTGCGCGGCAATCAGCCCGGAATGCTCGAGCTCCTTCAGATGGAAGGAGATGTTCGACGGGGAGACCTCGACCTTCTCGGCCAAGGTGCCGGCAGCCATGCCCTCCGGACCGGCAACAACGAGCAGGCGCACGATCTGCAGGCGGGTCTCCTGAGAAAGGGCGGCGAAGGCGCCGAGGGCTTGACGCTGGTCCATATTTCAATCATCCTTGAATCATTGAAACGAGGACTACCGCAAATGAATGCGATCGACAACTCGAAAATTCAGCGCACCGATATCAGCCTTGGTTTGCTTCTCGAAACGCTGGCGACAGCGAAGGATCTGCCACTGGTGTTCCACTACGACGGTCGGCCTGTGAAGGGTGGCTATCATGTGACCGAGGTCAAAGCCGGCCAGTTCGCCGCGCTCGACTGCGGCGCCAACCCGGAAGCCTGGACGGAGATTTTCGTGCAGCTCTGGGATATTGACGAGGATGATCGCACCCATATGCCCGCCGGCAAGTTCGCGGCGATCATTCGCAAAGTGTCCGAACATGTGAAACTCGACGGCTCGGCCAAGCTGACCTTTGAGGTGAGCGATGGCGTGCAGCCGATGCAGCTTTACCAGGCAGCCTACCCTAACCTTCGCGCTGGTCAGGTCCATATCGAGCTTGCAGCACGGCCGGCAAGCTGCAAGCCCCGCGATCGCTGGCTTGCTGAGGAAACTGGAAAAGGCGTTACCTGCTGCGGTCCTTCATCGCAAAAGAGCGCCTGCTGCGGATAAAAGTGAGAAAGACCGTATCGACGGAGCCCAGCTTATGCTCTTGCCCGCAGGGTATCGGTCGTCCCATCGCTTTAATTGGAAGGTCGACAGCCCAGTGTGAATGCCGAGAGCCCAACGAAATTGCGCTCGATTTAGATCCGAGTTTATACAGACGCCTGTACTTGTTTAAAGGCTGCTCATTTTGACGTAGGGGAATCTATGTTGAAACGAGCAAAGGTTGGAGGACCGGACTTCATGCGTCAGCCCCGCATTGCCATCATTCTCGATGAGAACACGAGCACGGGCGGCACCCGCTACGAAGGGGCGAAGGGATATTTTCAGGCTGTTCGGGATGCGGGAGGCCTACCTTTCGGCATCCCCTATCTGCCTGAAGTTGTGGATGTTGTTTTGAACGAGTTTGATGGCCTGGTGTCTGTGGGCGGCCGGTTCGCTTATCCCGACGATTGGTATATCCCCGGCGAAGTCTCCAAAGCCCCACCATCGGAACGCCTCGATGTCGAAAGAGCCATGGTTGAGGGCTACCTTGAGAGGAACAAGCCCGTCCTCGGCATTTGCGCGGGGATGCAGATGCTTGCCTGCCTGAGCGGATGTCGCCTCACACCCGACCTACGCGCATCCGTTCCTGCTGCATCCGAGCACGATAAGCGAGGGCAACTGCATTTCGTCGATATCCTTCCAGGCTCGCGGCTGGCGGACATTATTGGCACGCTGCGCATTGAGGTGAACACTTTTCACCGCGAAGCGGTCGTGCAGCTTTCGCCCGCCGTGATTGCGAGTGCCTGCGCAGAAGATGGTATCGTGGAGGCCATCGAAATCGTATCCAACGCGTTTGCGATTGGCCTTCAATGGCACCAGGAGCTATTTGCCGGAACGGACCATCCGGGAAACCGCGTTTTTCGTGGCTTCGTAGACGCGGCCTCATAAACTGTGGCCGCATCAACGGTTGAGACTGACGCTTTTTGCAACCGCTCGCTGGGCTTCCGCCACATAGCCGATAAAAAGTTCACGGCGCCTTATAGGCGCCGTGAATATTTTCGTGTCGTTCGAGACTAATCGCACCGCAATCGCTGTGCGATTGGATTAGGCGGCGTGATAAGCCGCAATGACGGCTGCTACCTGATCAGTGTTCATAGCCTGCAGCTGTGTTGTCGTGATCGCTTGCAACTGACCGCTCGACAAGCTTCCGATATCCGTCGTCGACAGACCGGCAAGGGCTGTGGTGGTGATAGCCGCGATATCATCGGTTGAGAAGACCGCAATATCGGCCGTCGACAGCGCACCTATCTGACTTGAAGTCAAGGCTGCGGTCTGTGTCGAGCTCAAAGCCTCGACCTGTGTCGAGCTCAGTGCGCCGACCTGGGCGGTGGACAGACCCGTCACAGACTTTGTGCTGAGAGCACCAATCTGCGTGGTCGAAAGACCGGCGACGTTGTCCGTGGTCAGTGCACCGACCTGGGCAGCGCTGAGAGTGCCAACCTGAGAGGTGCTGAGCGCACCGACCTGGGTCGAGGTCAGAGCATGGATCTGCGTGGTCTTGAGCGTCGCGACCTGAGCCGTGGTCAAGGCGGCAGCCTGATCAGACGATAGTGTCGCAACGTTGGTCTCCGACAGTCCTCCGAGAGCGGCGGTGTTGATGGCGGCGATATCCGCCGTCGACAGACCAGCAAGCTCAGCGCTGCTCAAGGCACCGATCTGAGTGGAGTTCAGAGCACCGACCTGAGCCGTGGAGAGTGCCGCGACATTGGCCGAGCCGAGTGCGCCGACCTGAGCGGTGGTGAGACCGGTGATCGACTTGGAGCTGAGGGCCGCGGCCTGCGTGGTCGACAGGCCGGCGACATTGTCGGTAGTCAGAGCACCGACCTGGGTCGAACTGAAAGCTCCAACCTGAGAGGTGCTGAGCGCACCGACCTGGGTCGACGTCAGAGCATGGATCTGCGTGGTCTTGAGCGTCGCGACCTGAGCCGTCGTCAAGGCAGCAGCCTGATCAGACGACAGGGCTGCAACATTGGCCTCCGACAGTCCTCCGAGAGCGGCGGTGTTGATGGCGGCGATATCCGCCGTCGACAGACCAGCAAGCTCAGCGCTGCTCAAGGCACCGATCTGAGTGGAGTTCAGGGCACCGACCTGAGCCGTGCTGAGTGCCGCGACATTGGCCGAGCCAAGTACACCGACCTGAGCGGTGGTGAGACCGGTGATCGACTTGGCGCTGAGGGCCGAGGCCTGCGTGGTCGACAGGCCCGCAACATTGTCCGTGGTCAAGGCCCCGACCTGGGCAGCGCTGAGAGTGCCAACCTGAGAGGTGCTGAGCGCACCGACCTGGGTCGACGTCAGAGCATGGATCTGCGTGGTCTTGAGCGTCGCGACCTGAGCCGTGGTCAACGCAGCAGCCTGATCAGACGACAGGGCTGCAACATTGGCCTCCGACAGTCCTCCGAGAGCGGCGGTGTTGATGGCGGCGATATCCGCCGTCGACAGACCAGCAAGCTCAGCGCTGCTCAGAGCGCCGATCTGAGTGGAGTTCAGGGCACCGACCTGAGCCGTGCTGAGTGCCGCGACATTGGCCGAGCCAAGTACACCGACCTGAGCGGTGGTAAGACCGGTGATCGACTTGGCGCTGAGGGCTGCGGCCTGCGTGGTCGACAGGCCGGCGACATTGTCGGTGGTCAGAGCACCGACCTGGGTTGCGCTGAAAGCTCCAACCTGAGAGGTGCTGAGCGCACCGACCTGGGTCGAGGTCAGGGCGTTGACCTGCGTGGTCTTGAGTGTAGCAACCTGCGCCGTCGTCAAAGCGGCAGCCTGATCGGACGACAGGGCCGCGACATTGGCCGTCGACAGACCGGCAAGCGCCGCGGTGTTGATCGCTGCGATGTCGGCGGTCGAGAAGGTAGCGATGTCAGCCGTCGACAAGGCCCCGATTTGTGCGGAGTTCAACGAACCGACAAGCGTGGGGCTCAAAGCCTCGACCTGTGTCGAGCTTAGGGCACCGACCTGAGCGGTCGACAGACCCGTCACAGACTTTGAGGTGAGAGCACCAATCTGCGTGGTCGAAAGACCGGCGACGTTGTCCGTGGTCAAGGCCCCGACCTGGGCAGCGCTGAGAGTGCCGACCTGAGAGGTGCTGAGCGCACCGACCTGGCTCGACGTCAGAGCGTGGATCTGCGTGGTCTTGAGCGTCGCGACCTGAGCCGTGGTCAAGGCGGCAGCCTGATCAGACGACAGGGCTGCGACATTGGCCTCCGACAGTCCTCCGAGAGCGGCGGTGTTGATGGCGGCGATATCCGCCGTCGACAGACCAGCGAGTTCTGCGCTGCTCAAGGCACCGATCTGAGTGGAGTTCAGGGCACCGACCTGAGCCGTGGAGAGTGCCGCGACATTGGCCGAGCCGAGTGCGCCGACCTGAGCGGTGGTGAGACCGGTGATCGACTTGGCGCTGAGGGCTGCGGCCTGCGTGGTCGACAGGCCGGCGACATTGTCGGTGGTCAGAGCACCGACCTGGGTTGCGCTGAAAGCTCCAACCTGAGAGGTGCTGAGCGCACCGACCTGGGTCGAGGTCAGGGCGTTGACCTGCGTGGTCTTGAGTGTAGCAACCTGCGCCGTGGTCAAGGCGGCAGCCTGATCGGACGACAGGGCTGCGACATTGGCCGTCGACAGACCGGCAAGCGCCGCGGTGTTGATCGCTGCGATGTCGGCGGTCGAGAAGCTGGCGATGTCAGCGCTGCTCAAGGCACCAATTTGTGCGGAGTTCAACGAACCGACAAGCGCGGGGCTCAAAGCCTCGACCTGTGTCGAGCTCAGGGCACCGACCTGAGCGGTCGACAGACCTGTCACAGACTTTGAGGTGAGAGCACCAATCTGCGTGGTCGAAAGACCGGCGACATTGTCCGTGGTCAAGGCCCCGACCTGGGCAGCGCTGAGAGTGCCGACCTGAGAGGTGCTGAGCGCACCGACCTGGCTCGACGTCAGAGCATGGATCTGCGTGGTCTTCAGTGTAGCAACCTGTGCCGTCGTCAAGGCAGCTGCCTGGTCGGACGACAAGACCGCGACATTGGCCGTCGACAGTCCTCCGAGAGCGGCGGTGTTGATGGCGGCGATATCCGCCGTCGACAGACCGGCGATTTCGTCGCTGCTCAGAGCGCCGATCTGAGTGGAGTTCAGAGCACCGACCTGAGCCGTGGAGAGTGCCGCGACATTGGCCGAGCCGAGAACTCCGACCTGAGCGGTGGTAAGACCGGTGATCGACTTGGCGCTGAGGGCTGCGGCCTGCGTGGTCGACAGGCCGGCGACATTGTCGGTGGTCAGAGCACCGACCTGGGTTGCGCTGAAAGCTCCAACCTGAGAGGTGCTGAGCGCACCGACCTGGGTCGAGGTCAGGGCGTGGATCTGCGTGGTCTTGAGCGTAGCAACCTGTGCTGTCGTCAACGCAGCAGCCTGATCAGACGACAGGGCTGCAACATTGGCCTCCGACAGTCCTCCGAGAGCGGCGGTGTTGATGGCGGCGATATCCGCCGTCGACAGACCAGCAAGCTCAGCGCTGCTCAGAGCGCCGATCTGAGTGGAGTTCAGGGCACCGACCTGAGCCGTGCTGAGTGCCGCGACATTGGCCGAGCCGAGTGCGCCGACCTGAGCGGTGGTGAGACCGGTGATCGACTTGGCGCTAAGCGCTGCGGCCTGCGTGGTCGACAGGCCCGCGACATTGTCCGTGGTCAGAGCACCGACCTGGGTTGCGCTGAAAGCTCCAACCTGAGAGGTGCTGAGCGCACCGACCTGGGTCGACGTCAGAGCATGGATCTGCGTGGTCTTGAGCGTAGCAACCTGTGCCGTCGTCAAGGCAGCAGCCTGGTCAGACGACAGGACCGCGACATTGGCCGTCGACAGACCGGCAAGCGCCGCGGTGTTGATGGCGGCGATATCGGCGGTCGACAGACCGGCAAGCTCAGCGCTGCTCAAGGCACCGATCTGAGTGGAGTTCAGGGCACCGACCTGAGCCGTGGAGAGTGCCGCGACATTGGCCGAGCCAAGTACACCGACCTGAGCGGTGGTAAGACCGGTGATCGACTTGGCGCTGAGGGCTGCGGCCTGCGTGGTCGACAGGCCCGCGACATTGTCCGTGGTCAGAGCACCGACCTGAGCGGCGCTGAGAGTGCCAACCTGAGAGGTGCTGAGCGCACCGACCTGGGTCGAGGTCAGAGCGCTGACCTGCGTGGTCTTGAGTGTAGCAACCTGAGCCGTGGTCAAGGCAGCAGCCTGATCAGACGACAGGGCCGCGACATTGGCCGTCGACAGACCGGCAAGCGCCGCGGTGTTGATCGCTGCGATGTCGGCGGTCGAGAAGGTAGCGATGTCAGCCGTCGACAAGGCCCCGATTTGTGCGGAGTTCAACGAACCGACAAGCGTGGGGCTCAAAGCCTCGACCTGTGTCGAGCTTAGGGCACCGACCTGAGCGGTCGACAGACCCGTCACGGACTTTGAGGTGAGAGCACCAATCTGCGTGGTCGAAAGACCGGCGACATTGTCGGTCGTGAGGGCACCGACCTGAGCGGCACTCAAGGTGCCGACCTGAGAGGTGCTGAGCGCACCGACCTGGCTCGACGTCAGAGCATGGATCTGCGTGGTCTTGAGCGTAGCAACCTGTGCCGTGGTCAAAGCGGCAGCCTGATCGGACGACAAGACCGCGACATTGGCCGTCGACAGACCGGCAAGAGCGGCAGTCGTGATGGCGGCGATGTCGGCGGTCGAGAAGCTGGCGATATCGTCTGTCGACAAGGCACCGATCTGGGCAGAATTCAACGAACCGATAAGGACGGGGCTCAGCGCCTCGACCTGTGTCGAACTCAGCGCGCCGACCTGTGCGGTGGACAGACCCGTCACAGACTTTGAGGTGAGAGCACCAATCTGCGTGGTCGAAAGACCGGCGACGTTGTCGGTCGTGAGGGCACCGACCTGGGTCGAACTGAAAGTTCCGACCTGCGAGGTGCTGAGCGCACCGACCTGGGTCGATGTCAGAGCATGGATCTGCGTGGTCTTGAGCGTCGCGACCTGGGCCGTGGTCAAGGCAGCAGCCTGATCGGACGACAGGATTGCGATATTGGCCGTTGATAAGCTGCCCAGTGCTGCGGTGTTGATGGCAGCGATGTCAGCAGTCGACAGACCAGCGATCTCGGCGCTGCTCAAAGCACCGATCTGAGCAGAGTTCAGCGCGCCGACCTGAGCGGTCGTCAGGGCGGCAACCTTGTCGGAACCGAGCGCACCGACCTGGGCCGTGGTGAAGCCGGCGACCGACTTGGCGCTAAGCGCTGCAACCTGGGTGGTCGACAGGCCCGCGACATTGTCCGTGGTGAGAGCACCGACCTGGGTCGAACTGAAAGTTCCGACCTGCGAGGTGCTGAGCGCACCGACTTGGGTCGAGGTCAGAGCATGGATCTGAGTGGTTTTCAGCACAGCAACCTGTGCCGTGGTCAAGGCGGCAGCCTGATCGGACGACAAGACCGCGACATTGGCCGTCGACAGACCGGCAAGAGCGGCAGTCGTGATGGCGGCGATGTCGGCGGTCGAGAAGCCGGCAATGTCATCCGTCGACAAGGCGCCGATCTGGGCGGAGCTCAAGACGTGGACCTGTGAGGTGGTCAAAGCCTCAGCCTGCGACGAGCCAAATCCCCCAATCTGATCCGCGCTAAAGGCGGCGACCTGCTCTGTGCTCAGGTTTTCTATTTTTGTCGTGTCGAGAACCGCCAATTGGCTCAGGCTGAGACCCTTGATCGCGCTGGCGGATACCGCGCTCATCTGATCGGTCGTCAGGGCTGCGACCTCGTCGGTCTGCAGCGCTTTGATCTGTGATGAGGAAAGCGCTTTGATTTGCGTGGTGCTCAATGCTGCCACGTCACTGGTCGTGAGAGATGCGATGACGGTGGTGGAAAGAGATTTGATCTGATTGACGGTCAAAGAAGAAATGATTGAGGTCATTGGTGTGGGGGCCCCTAATGTTAACCTATAGCTGATGCCATTTCTCTGACGTCGACAGCGTAAAAGAGCGCGCCTGTCTCTTGACCGGGGCTTCGGACGCAGGTCGCGCCGAAACCCCGACACCCACGTGGTCAGAGGCGGTTATTGCGCCTGCCACTCAAGTGTCCTGCCGGACGGAAAGAATGTTGTGAGAAACATGGCTCGCGAAAGCCGAAGCGCTGGAAGGGCTTCATGCACGCAGGGTCCGTAACGACCCTGATCCCAACGCCTTCGTATAAACGTCTCGCTAGCGCTGAGCCGTTTGATCAAAATCTTGACTTCAGCACACGCTAATGTTGCGTCATCAGCCCGTGTCTTAACCAGAGAATTAATGGGCCGCCTTTAATTTACGGTTAACGTGGCACAACTTTTACCAGAAGCCACGAAAAACAACCGGGGATATACTTATATTAATCCACAATCCGCGAGAGAGCTTGCGGACATACAAGCTTAATTCCTGTATTCCGCGCGAAGAAATCAATCATTACGGCAAATTCAAATTAACTTTTGGGAAATACGCATTACTTTTTCAATATAACTGTTTATATCCCGCAATATATGGCATATAACATTAAAATAATTCTATAAATCTCACATATTTACATAACGCATAAAAAATATCACATTTTAATTGCAAAAATTTCCTTGGTTTATCTGAGTTATACATATCGCGCCGCCCAATAAGATCATTTGTTCGTTATTGATACAATAATTAATTAATAAAATCGAATATTGACCGCACATGCGCGAAATAGTGACAAGCTCAAAGCAAGCTAGCATCGATACACGAGAGCAATGCCACTTCCTCCGGCTTCGAACCCGACCGGAAGACCATTTACTGCTAGGATGCATATGCTCGTTAACAATGCAGTTGCCCCGGATGTTCCGCCTCCGCTCGTAGAGCTCCTGAACAGGGCGCGAAATCAGCACCTATCCCTTTCCGAGTTACTGCAACTCGTTGAGAGCCTCAGCGAGACGGGTCAAGCACGGCTGGCGTCAGAGCTTTACAGAACGTGGATCGCGTTCAACGACACGCATCCGTTGCTGCACGTTGTCTACTTCAATTACTCCGTCATTTTGCGGCAGTTGGGGGATGTGGCTGGAGCGATTCACGCGCTGCGCGCCTGTTTGAAAATTGATCCGCGATTCGGGCAGGCACACATCAACCTTGGTCGGGCACTCGAAGATTGCGGTTCAACCGGCCAGGCAGTCCAGCAATGGTACAGTTACCTGGATGCCACGAATGAAATCACGGCGGAACGAGCAGGTCATCGTTTGATGATGCTGCAGCATGTCGGCCGCGTTCTCGAAAACGCAGGTCATTTCGAAAAGGCAGAAACGGCGCTATGGCAAGCTATCGAGTTGCGGCCGGACAAAACCGAATCAGCTCAGCATTGGACGTCACTGCGGCAGCGCCAATGCAAATGGCCAACATTGGTTGGCTCGGATCATGTTTCAACACGACAATTGCTCGACGCGATGTCTCCGTTGACGCTTGCCTGCCACGTCGACGATCCCTTGTTTCAGCTTGCCAAAGCTTATCGCTACAATAAGCAACTGGTCGGACAACCCGATCTTAAGAACTTCCCACGCAAGCAGCCACGGATGAAAACCGGAACCGAACAGCGCTTGCGTGTCGGCTATGTATCGTCAGATTTGCGGGATCACGCTGTGGGCTTCGCGCTCAGCGAGGTTCTCGAGCTACATGACAAGCGTAGCGTCGAAGTTTTCGCTTATTATTGCGGTGAGCCGCGAACGAACGATGCGACACAGGAACGGATCAAAATCGCCATCGACTCTTGGCGTGATATTACCGGGCTCAGCGATATCGATGCGGCCGCACAGATTGGTGCGGACGAAATCGACATCCTCATCGACGTCAACGGCTATACAAAGCATGCGAGAACGGGAATCTTTGCCTTCCGCCCAGCCCCGGTGATCGTCAATTTCTGCGGCTACCCCGGTTCCATGGGCAGCCCCTATCATCAATATATCATTGCGGACGACCAAATCATTCCGCCCGAAAATGAAATCTATTTCACGGAAAAGGTGCTGCGGATCGCGTGTGATCAACCTGTCGATCGCAAACGGCTCATAGGCTCCCGGCCAAGCCGCCCGGAAGCAGGACTGCCTGAGAATAATTTTATATTTGCCTGCTTTAACGGCATGCAGAAAATCACCGCCGCATGCTTTGCTCGCTGGATGACGATACTTTCGGCAGTTCCCGACAGCGTTTTGTGGTTGCTTGGCGGCGATGACGATGTCAATCAGCGCCTGCGCCAAATAGCAGCGCAACATGGCGTTGCCGCCGAACGCCTAATTTTCGCGCCTAAGGCTGCCAACCCAGACCATCTTGCTCGAATTGGGTTGGCCGACCTCTTCCTCGATACCTTCCCTTACGGCGCTCACTCTACGGCATCAGATGCTCTGACGATGGGCTTGCCGGTTCTTACCTTTCCCGGGAGAGGCTTCGCCGCGCGTTTCTGCGCCAGCATCGTTTCTGCAGCGGGCGTCGGTGAACTGATTTGTCACGGACCGGATGATTATGTGGCGAAGGCCATCGATCTTGCGCGGCAATCTGGTCGGTTAAGGGCGATCAGAGAAGCATTGCAACGCCAGCGAGACACGAGCGCCTTGCGCGACATGCCGGGTACGGCACGGCGCCTTGAACAGTTGTTCTGGCAAATGCAGGGCGAATCTGAGCGTGGTGAAACTCCAACGCCGGATTTGCGTAATCTCGACCTATACTACGAAATCGGGGCGGAGATCGTTTTGGAGAATGTGGAGTTCCAAGACGACCGAACTTACAGGCACCGATACATCGAAAAGTTGATCCAGCGGCACGACTATACACCAGTCTCGCCCGACGGCCGCCTGTGGGCAGAGCTGCCACTCCAAATCCGTAACTAACGCACTCATTTCAAGCAGTGAGAATTGTATGGCCCCTGTTGTACTTGTGACATTTGCCGGCAGGCAGAAGAGAATGGAAATTCTGAACGACTACATCCGCGAAGCGATGGATCGCGGAATAATAGACGAGTGGCATATTTGGGATTTCACGCGTTCACAGAACGACCATGAATGGATCAGCCGCGAATTTGGCCCGGCGCGCTATATGGGATCCGGCGCCCAATATCAGTTGGCGGGAGCCGTTACCAACCAGTCTTGGTTCCGCGCGAGCGCGTCGATCACCAATGATCTTCATATTGCGATCTTGCCACATGATGATAGCGACCACTTTTTCGAAATCGTCATAGGCGGCTGGGACAATCAGTATACGGCTCTGCGCAAACTTCCGCGCAGTGAATTGATGAATTCCGAACGTCCAAATGATTCGGCGACATGGACGAGGTCAACGCCTGGTATTCTCTCTCCGGGTATGCCTAATCAGATCGTTCTCAAAAGTGACGCGGGCGGTGTTCAACTACACGTCAATCACGTGCTCGTCGGCCAATGGCAGGAAATCAATTTGCCATTTGGCGCATCGATCATGGTGCGTGGAGGATGGGGTGCCGGTTTGGAGCTCGGCAACTCCGGCTCACGCATACAGCGTTTCCTCGGCAATCCGGACGAGAGGCCCCCATACTGGCAGGCCTACAATTACTACGCAACCAGGCTGCAGAGGTTTTCGGATACGGTATTTTTGAAGTGTGACGATGACATTGTCTACGTGGACGTCGATAAGCTCGACGGCTTTATAGAATTTAGACGGAGCAACCCGAACTACTTCATCGTTTCGGCCAATGTCGTGAACAATGGAGTGTGTGCGTACTGGCAGCAGGTCGCAGGATCGCTTCCTGATCGGCTCGGCCAATTTGAACATCCGCCGGGAGGATTTGGTGGAAGCTTGTGGCAGAGCGGGAAGCGCGCGACTGAGCTCCATGACTTCTTCTTGCAAAGCCATGACAAGCGACTGCCGTTGCCTGCTCAGGTTGTTGAGTGGAAAGGGCGCCAGTCGATCAATTTTATTTCCTGGCTTGGGAAGGATTTGGTGCATATGGCGCTGCCAAAGGGCGATGATGAGGCCCAGTTGACGATCGATTTACCAGAGCTTCTGGGGCGTCTTACAGCTATCTATTCTGACTTTATGGTGAGCCATCTGAGTTTCGGCCCGCAAGAAAACGGACTTGATGTCGACCGCCTGATCGATGCCTACGGTGCCTTGATGCAGGCAAGGAGAAAATAGCCCCCGCCCCTCTCGCGTGCTTGAACTACCCCAGATCACTCGGCGCGGCATCACAGTTGGTATGTTGGCGGCTTTTAAAATTTCCGCTCCAAAGAATCTCCATGTAATGCGAATCAACGTGAAGCCCGCTAGGGTAAATTTTAAATTAACGGATGCTGCAACTCTTGGGATACTCGCATTCCTAGACGCCGGAACACTCTTTCCGTCTAACGGGACGCTCAAATGGTCGATGCCAATAGCGGCTTCTGATCATAACAGTTACGCGAACTTCAGGAGCAAGCACATCCAAGGCAGTTGCCAAAAGACCCGCGTGCTCCCTTCACACCATCGGTTGCGGAGAGGTGACATTTGAAATCGGTTAATATTGCGGAGCCCACACGCTAATGACCTCAATCATTTCTTCTCTGACCGCCAACCAGATCAGATCTCTTTCCACCACGGTAATCGCGTCTCTGACCACCAATGACATGGCCGCGCTGAGCTCCACGCAGGTCAAGACGCTTTCGTCAGCTCAGATTGCTGCCTTGCGGACCGATGATATCGCAATCCTGACGACCGGGCAGATCAGTGCCATATCCGTTAGCGCGATCAAGGGCCTCAGTCTGAGCCAGTTGGCCGTTCTTGACGCGACCAGGATTGCGAGCCTTGGCACGGCACAAGTCACGGCCCTGAGCACCAATCAAATCGAGGATTTGGATTCTTCACAGATTGAGGCTTTGACATCGTCCCAATTTGGAGCCTTTGGCTCGGCGCAGGTCGCGGCCTTGTCGACCGCCGATATCGCGGAATTATCGACCGCCGATATTGCGGCGATCACTCCAACAGCAATGTCCGGACTGTCGACGGACGATGTCGCCGCGCTTTCTACTGGCCAGCTCGCCGCCCTGAAGACGGGTCAGATCGCAGCCCTGAAGACCAGCCAGGTCAAAGTGCTGACCACCCTCCAGATCACCACGTTGACCGCTGCCCAGATCGGTGCTTTCAGCTCGGTGCAGGTCGCGGCCCTGACCACCGCCGATATTTCAGAATTGACGACCGCCGATATTGCAGCGATCACTTCAACAGCAATGTCCGGACTGTCGGCGGCCAATGTCGCCGCACTTTCTACTGGCCAGTTCGCCGCGCTGAAGACAGGTCAGATCGCAGCCCTGAAAACCAGCCAGGTCAAAGTGCTGACCACCCTCCAGGTCACTACGTTGACCACTGCCCAGATCGGTGCTTTCGGCTCTGCGCAAGTCGCGGCTCTGACCACCGACAATATTGCAGCCCTCTCGACCGGCCAGATCTCCGCTCTAAGCTCGAGGTCCGTGGCAGGGCTCACCACCGCCCAGATCGACACCTTGAGCTCCAGCCAGATTGAAGCTCTCGGCTCCGCACTTGTCGGAGTCCTCGGCTCGGCGCAGGTCGCGGCCCTGACGACTGCAGATATTGCCGAATTGTCGACCGCCAGTATTGCAGCGATCACTTCAGCAGCAATGTCCGGACTATCGGCGGCCAACATCGCAGCACTTTCTACTGGCCAAGTCGCCGTCCTGAAGACGGGTCAAATCGCAGCCCTGAAGACTAGCCAGGTCAAAGTGCTGACCACCCTCCAGGTCACTACGTTGACCACTGCCCAGATCGGTGCTTTCGGCTCTGCGCAAGTCGCGGCTCTGACCACCGACAATATTGCAGCCCTCTCGACCAGCCAGATCGCCGCCCTAAGCTCGAGGTCCGTGGCAGGGCTCACCACCGCCCAGATCGACACTTTGAGCTCCAGCCAGATTGGGGCTTTCGGCACAGCACAGGTCAGAGCCTTTGGCTCGGCGCAGGTCGCAGCCCTGACGACCGCAGATATTGCAGAATTGTCGACCGCCAATATCGCAGCCATTAATCGAACGGCATTATCGGGGTTGTCGACAACGGATATCGCGAACCTGAAGAGTGATCAATTGTTGGCGATCACAACTGCTCAGTTGCAAGCGCTGGATTCGGGACAGGTTGGCGCAATCATCGCGGCGTATCATGCTGTCTGATGGGCTTGTCATCTAAGCAACTCATCAAGGTTATGCAGGATCCTTCGAGAAATGAGCTGCGACCATTCCAATCAGCCCGCGGACGTGCTGATTGGAGCAAGTTGACATCGCCGTCGCTGGCACGATCTGCCGGATATCCGCCGCCGTGACCTCCGTGAAGGCGATTGCCCATCGACAAGACTCCGAAATCGTCATGAGCGCTATCTGGAATTGTTATCCCTCTGGGCCGAAAATAGGCCCGGAGGGATAAGTCGCTTGGGCAGGGCCCGAAATCGGATCTGCAATCGGACCAACCAAATTCGATCTTTCCAGACAGCAGTATACCCATCGGCGGCCGATCAGCTCGGCAACCAGCACCACGCTCGCAGCCTGCGCCGCATTTGCCGTATAAATACCGGCCGCGAGCGCGATGATTGGCATTTGCTGGGGCCTTTAGAGCGTTTTGTTTCTTTACGCATTCCAGATGGAAAACCGCTTCGCACTTTTCCTGGAAATGCTCTAGTGTCGGGCCTTGCCGGAGCTAACGTTCAATTCTCGTCCACTCCTGTCCGACAGTTTACAGTTTCGTAAAGTAGCCGACGCAGTCTCGAAGGGGCCTCGGCTTGCCGCTAGGCATCCGTGGGATGATGCTGACTTCGGGCAAACGCTGAGGATTGCGCCGGGGCGTCAAGCCGATGACTGTCCGCAGACGGCCGCCTCCATCGGCTCTCCCAAATCTCCAGCACGTACCGAACGCGACGGCAATATTCGGCGGCCCGCAAAAGGTGAGTGGGCAAGCGCTTCGGACCAAAGAACTTGGCCCGGTTGTAGTCCACCCTTTTTCCGATCTGGCTGTTACGGCTGTGGTTCATCAAGCTCACGACGTTGCGGCGGACGCTCAAGACATTCGCGCCGTGGTGCCAGCCTCTTTCAAGCGCGACATCGAAGGGAAAGCTCATAATGCGCAGCAACGGCAAAACCTTGGCTGCGCCTCGGCTGGTGATGACGTAACAGGCGGCCGAACCTTGCGGCCCATGCAGGCAACGGCCCATCTCGTCACCAAACACGCTTGTCGCGATACCGAGAAAGCCGCTGCTTCGATGATTGAAGAGTTTAACGACGTCCGCATTTGGAACAGCCTCAAGGATAGCGATCGTCCTTTCCACCAGATCGGCCGGGATGTCGATGTCGTCCTCCATGACCAGAGCCGCATCGAAATCGCTCTCGAGAAAAATGGAGAGGCATCCGATATGGCTGCGGTAGCAGCCATATTCGCCCGGGAGGAGCGCTCGCCCGCCGTGCCGAGCAAAGCCTTTCCAATCGACGTCCCGAAAATCCTTCTGTGACAGCTCGCGCCCATCCGTGGCGGCCATCCTGATGACGTCTATGCCGCATTCACCGGCTTTGGAATGCACGACAGCCCATCGATCGACCGACCTGTCCAGATTGATGACGTACACCCCCAGTTTCATCACATCTCGCTAACCTGCTTGGCAGGGTTGTTCACAAGAGATACTCCCCCTGCCTCGACCTTTTCTGTCCCGGGCAGTGCAACTTCCATCCGCGCACTCGTGAGATGGCCAAGCAATCGAGCGAGCCGTGCCGATAACCGCATGGTCTCGATAAAGATCCGATAGGGCATTACCGTCAAATAGTGCCCTCGGGACCTGTGATAGGTTCGGCGCCGTCCCTGGATCTGCGAAGGCAGGCCCAATTGCTGATTGACCGGGATGGGAACGACGAAGGCCGATTTCAGTTGGGCGAAGAACTCAAGATCGAGCGCCAAGTCGAACGGCAGTTGCATCGGCATGAGCCTGTCGACAAACCAATCTGCAGCCCGACGATTGATAATGTAGGCACCGGAACCCTTCTCCCGGGTTAATGCTACCGCCAGATCTCTACCTTCCGTCAGCCGGGAGAAGCGGAACTTTCGCCCGTCGCTGACCGTGGAAAGGCGCAGAATATCCCATTTTTCGGTCTGTGCGAGCGCTGCATCCAGCAACTCCACGAAGTCATCCGGAAACTCGAGATCATCTTCCAGAATAAGAGCAAACTTGCTGTTCGAGGCGAGAAGACGTCTCGCACATTCGATATGACTCAAGTAGCAGCCGACTTCCGCTGGATTGCGCCTGCGGCCATGCTTGAAACGAAAGGCAAACTCGTCGAAGCCCTGTATCGGAAATTCGATGGCCCGGCCGTCAACCGCCGCCACCCGTTCGAAATACAAGCCGATGCTCCCTAACTTCTGTTGCATCGCAACCAGCCGATCGGTTGCCCGATCGAGATTAATCAGAAATATCTTAAGTGACGCTTCCCCAGGCTTCGCACCGATCATGCCAGATTCGCTCCAACTAGCGGCATTACCGCCGCATCGGAAGCGACCATGTTCAGCCCGACTTACGGGACACTTACGAAATCCTGGCGAAAAGATGGAATCTGGCCTCACTCACTGGCCAACCCCATCCCAGAATTCCTGTCCACGAGAGTGGCTCCAAGTGTCACCATTTCTCCAGCAGCATCGCAACCGCAGCATTTCAGGCTGGTGACAGTAACGCACTCTAAGCTAACGCGTGGTCTGATGGTCGAAGCTTCGTCCCAAAAGGAAGGAGTTGCGCTGTCGAGGTCATTTCCATGCACGCAGCTTGCGGGAAAGCGGCCGACCTTCTTTGAGACAAAGCGCACAGGCATATGATTCAATCGATGAACATTGTCCCCGCCGGGATTTCCGGCACGACATCGCCTTTGATCCGCCGGTTTACGCAATCGCCGCCCGCTGCGGGCTTTAAAGCGCCGCTCGCGCCACAATCGCACCCTTTCCCAAATGGCAGGTTGCCTGGCTCGAACGCTCCGGATGGCGTGACGAACCTGAGATTCGAATGCTTCGCCGGGCTCATAAGGCGAAAAACGCTGCTGACCCGTCGCGCCATGCGAGACGTCCGCGAGTCACGTGCAGCGGTCAATAAGAGTCCGGACCGCTTGAATGGTCTCGAAGCCCAAAGGCAGCAGGCCTATTGCCGGACCATTGTTGCCTTACGGCGCTCCGTTCTCACGGTTGCAATATAGATAGGACATGCCATGCGTGTATTATTGGTCGAAGACAATGCAAAACTTGCCGCGGTGACCCATGATGCCATGCGCGCTTATGGCTTCACCGTCGACCACGTCTCCAACGCACATGATGCCGAAGAGGCCGCCGCAACGGTCGACTACGACTCCATCATACTGGACCTTGGTCTGCCCGATCGCGATGGCCTGACCCTGATCGAGCCGCTACGAAGGACGGCACCGTCGGCGCCGCTTCTGATTCTAACCGCCCGCGATGCGTCGAGCTCGATTATCGATGCGCTCGACAGCGGCGCCGACGACTATCTTTGCAAGCCATTTGTCATGGGAGTGCTGATTTCTCGCCTGCGCGCGATTATGCGCCGTGGCCAACCCCGCCATGGTACCATCCTGCAGCACGGTGACATTACTTTCGATCCAAGCCAATACTCCGCCTCCGTCGGCAAGACACAGCTTGCCCTCAGCCGCCGCGAGTTTGCCGCGCTGCATCTTTTTTTGCGACGCCCCAATCATGTGCTGTCGAAGGCGGAGGTCGAAGAGGCAATCTATGGCTTCGGCGACGAACTGAGCTCCAACGCCATTGAGGTTTTGCTGCATCGGTTACGCAAAAAGCTTCAAGGCGCTGGGTCGGTCCTCTACATCCATAACATGCGCGGCATCGGCTATATGCTTGTGGAAAAGCGTCCTTGAAGATGTGGCGTCTGACACTTCTGCAGCGGTTGATCCTGGCAATGTCGATTGTTGCCTTCGTCGCGATCTGTGCAAGCGTAGTATTTCTGTACATCCGCTTTCAAGCCTCGAATGATACGTTCCGCGAGGAGACGCTTTCAACGTTTGCAGAGGATCTGCGGCGGGAACTGGCGGTAGACCCGAAACTTTCGAGCTCCCGTGCAACGACGGCCAAGGCGCGCATCCGTGCGCTGCACGGTCAGTATGCCGTTTTGGGGCGTGACGGGCGTATCATCGATTCTTCCGGCCTGCAGGAGTCATTGATTCCTTATATTGGTGATCGAGCTCAATATTTTGAACTTCCACCGCATGACGACCAGAAAACGCTGTTCGGCATATCCATTCCAATTGCGTTGCCTGGCTCTGTAGGGGCCATACAGGTTGCCTTCCCTAAAACGCACGTCACATTCGACAGTGTCCTGGAAGAGTTCGTCCGCGATATTGCCTGGATCTGGATCCCGTTCGTGATGGTGCTGTTGGCGACAAACATCGCTGTCCTGGGCTTTGCGCTACGACCATTGCGCAAAGCGGCACAAGAGGCCGCACAAATCGGCCCGTCAAGCATTGCGACACGACTAACGGAGAGTGGTATGCCCAACGACGTTCTGGCGTTGGTCAAATCGGTAAATGCTGCCCTCGACCGGCTTCAAGGCGGATTTCTTTCTCTGGAACGCTTCTCTGGGCAATTGGCCCATGAACTACGCACGCCGCTCGCCATCGCCAAGACACGTTTATCCTTGTCGCAGGATCAGATCGCACGCGCAGTAGAGAGGGATTTCGAAGACGTCGAACGCGTCATAACACAACTGGTTGATCGGGTACGCGTGCGGACACTCCATTATGAAGCAGCCGACATCGTGGATCTGGGAGGAGTAGCAACCGACGTGGCCCGCTATCTGGCGCCCATGATCGTGGGAGCCGGCCGCAACATTGAGCTGAAGATCGAGAACGGACCCGTTCTCGTCAGTGGTGCCAAGGACTTCATATTTCGAGCGCTTCGCAATCTGGTCGAGAACGCGCTGCATCACAGTCCTGAGAATGGAATGATCACTATCACAGTCTTCAACGTCGGCATCAGTGTCGCCGACCAAGGTCCCGGCTTCACGAAAGGGAGACTAAGAGAAGAGATCGGAATGTTGGGGAAGACGGATCGTGAAGATGGCTTAGGCCTCGGTCTTTCCATTGTCGGGGAGACAATGGCCGCGCATGATGGACGGATCGTGCTGGCGAACTTGCCGTCTGGCGGAGCAGTCGCAACCATGGCCTTCTAGTTGCCGATACCTTCTCCATTGAATTGGAGCGTCCCGGCTTTCGCATCGCCGAAGTCCAATGCCAAGCCGGGGACAATGAACGTCAAATTGGGCGGTTGCCACAGCAACTTATCGAAGCCCACCTTCACGAGGAGTGCCGCCTGGTATATTTCCGCGAAAGCAGAGATCGAGCTTCAATTGACTAAACGAGCGGAATGATGATGGTTCGGAAACGTACGCAGCGCCGATCGGCAGGGGAATTTGCAAGGTAACAGCATGAACGTTCGCATCCAATCCTCCCGTCCGAACCCATCTTTTGCAAGAGTATGGGTCTATACCGCAGATGTGCTCTGGCTCTTTGTCATGTCAGCATCCCTGGTCGAAAGCTACGCTTACCGCTACGCCGGCACGCTGCTGTTGATATTGTCGCTTATTCTGTATGCGAGATCCAAGCCAAGACCATCGATAGATTGGCAGGGTTGGCTCTGCCTAGCATGGGGAACCTACGCATTTTTGCGATATGTTCTACAGTTCGCGCTTCAAGCCGACCACCCGGTTGGCGACCATGATGTGCTTTTTCTCATGCCATTGGTGTTTCCACCGCTGGCGCTCGTACTATTCCGGTGCTGGTCTCACCTCGAAAGGCTTGTTGCTGTCTATTTTGGCATTGCACTCATAGTTCTGCTCTTGAGCCTACGCCTCAACGCCATTCTTGAGGGTGAGACAGTTATCCCCCTGATACAGCATAATCAAATACATGGAGCGGTTTGCTGCGGTGTGATTCTCATTGGCGCCATCTTTTGGCTTCTACACTATCTTACCGAGGATACGTGCAATCGCACGATCAAGATTTATGCTTCCGTCGTGTCTCCTTGTATCTGCGCCCTCTGCCTTCTCGGGATATATGGGGCGAAATCGAAAGGTGTTTGGCTTTCGCTTCTTCCGGTATTACCCATAGTCGGTTTTATCGCTATGCGTGCTTTGAAGCATCGGTTGGTGGTCCCGGTCGCGCTCCTCCTTGTGGCGTTGCTCGGCGGCGGTTTGTATATCGTCAGGAACAATGTCGTCCACACCGCCGGACCGACGATTGCTGCGACTATCACCATGCTCAAGGACGCCGGCTCGACCGAGCAGATCGGCAGCGCAGTCTCTCATTCGATAGACAGCGGCGCCACGCCGATTGGCATGAACCAGCGCCTTCAGCTCTGGGCAAATGCTTGGGAATTGTTTTCCACCGCACCCATCTTCGGTTGGGGGAGCGAGTGGCTGGAGCTTTGGCCGCATACCTATTATCCAAATGCGGGATATACGTTCATGCACAACGGCTATCTTGAAATCCTCATTCGATATGGGCTCTTCGGAGCGGCGTTCTTAGGCGTCATGCTGGCGTGCTTTTGCTTTAACGTCCGGCGCGCGGCCAGCCTGAGGATTATCCCCAATCATGCGATGCATGCCTACTTTCTGATCATCCTTTTTTTCAGCTTCACCATCCTCAGCAACTCGAATAACCGGCTCGCCAGCGGGGAAAGCCTGTCGATTTTGACTGCCGCCTTTGCATTGGCATGTCGGTTAAAAATTCGAACATACGGGGGCACCGCGCCTTTGGGCGTATCCGGAGAGGTAGTCCCTATCGCTTGAAGGGCGCTGAGCCACCTTTCCGACAAAATCAAACCTCGCTTTCGCCGCTGTTCTATAAGCCTGTCGTAAGTCAAGGTTTTCATGGTCAGTTCCACGAGTACAAAGAGTCGTGGGCGCTTGAAACCTTATGCATCACATTGTTTGGCGGCCCGGAGCCGGTTGGCTTCAACCCAGTCAGTTCCGTCTGCAAGGCGCACGCCATTGAGCGGGTTCAACGACGACATGTGTCCTGCTCTAAGCGAACAATGGTCGAGGCGGATAAATTCGTCACAACCAGAAACGATGCATGCCCCCTTCAGCCAGGATCCGCCGGTCCGTAAAGACGCGCAGGAGGATGCAAGCCCGCCTGCTCTGTCGATCATTATCCCGACGTTCAACGAAGTGGACAATATCCGCCCCTTGGTGGGGCGCCTTCATGAAACGCTTGTTGGGATTGAATGGGAGGTCATTTTCGTTGACGACGATTCCGCAGATCATACCATTGATATCATTCGCAGGATATCGCTGCAGGACCGTCGCGTGCGGGGAATAAGACGCGTCAACCGGCGTGGTCTGGCGGGTGCATGCCTGGAAGGGATTCTTTCCAGTTCCGCTCCCATTGTCGCCGTTATGGATGCCGATCTCCAACACGACGAAACCTGCTTGCCCAAGATGTTTCGTATGATAAGCACCACGTCGGCAGATCTGGTCGTTGCAACGCGATATAGCGAGCCACCCCAGCATGTTGACGGCTTCACCAGATTGCGCCAGGCCGGAAGCATATTGGCAACCGGAATTGCACAAAGACTGCTCCCGACACCCACCAGCGATCCGATGAGTGGCTTTTTCATGGTCAAGCGTGGGATTGTCGAAGCTGCAGCACCAAGGCTTTCGCTACACGGCTTCAAGATATTGCTGGATATCCTGACGTCTTCACCCTGCCCCCCGACCATCGCGGAAGTGGATTACGACTTCCGTCCGCGACTGCATGGCGAGAGCAAGCTCGATGCAATGATCGTCATGGAATACCTTGGATTGATCGTCGCAAAGCTAACTGGTGATCTCATAACGCCACGTTTTCTGATGTTCTGCGTCGTGGGATCAATCGGCTTGGCTGTCCACCTGACCGTGCTACGGCTCCTTCTACTAGACGAGCTCTCCTTTCCGGTTGCGCAAACATTCGCGATGATGAGCGCCGTTCTGTCCAACTATACGCTGAACAACGCGCTGACGTATCGAGACAGACGCCGACGTGGATGGCGCTACCTAACCGGCCTTGCAGTGTTCTCCTTGCTTTGCAGTTTTGGGGTTTTCGCCGGCGTCGGTCTATCGACGCTCATCTACGATCAGGAACCCTATTGGTGGTTGGATGGTATCGGGGGAGCGGTCATCGGCGCCGTATGGAACTATGTCACAAGCTCGGCGATTACCTGGCGTGCAAGATAAGAAAACCTTCCGGGAACTGCCTCCGCTATCCAAGATCATAACTATCCTCATCGCTCTAACTGTCTTCAGATTATGGGCGATGGCACACTTCGATCTTGTTCCGGATGAGGCCTATTACTGGCTGTGGTCGCGCGTGCCGTCTGCGGGCTATTACGACCATCCGCCGATGATTGCCTGGTGGATTTGGATCTCGACCCATCTGCTCGGAGACACCCTTCTGGGTGTTCGCGCGCTAGCGGTCGGTTCGGTTTTTGTAACCTCGATTGCCGTTTACGGGGCTGCCCGCGAGCTCTTCGATGACCCGAAGATTGCCGGCGTTGCGGCCATATGGCTGAACGCGATGCTTTTGATGAGCCTTGCGGCCATGTTTGCAACGCCGGATGCGCCCTCCACTATGTTCTGGGCGCTAACGCTGTGGGCCATCGCGCGGCTTCGCAGCGTCGAGCTGCCAAGACTGTGGCTCTTGATCGGCTTGCTGGTCGGTCTGGGATGTGTAGCAAAATACACAAATCTCTTTATGGTTCCGGGGGTTCTGCTTTGGTTGGGTTTGGATCCCAAGGCACGCAGGTGGCGATTCAGCCTATGGACGCTAATGGGAGGTGTTGTTGCGCTCCTGACATTCAGTCCCGTCTTGATTTGGAACGCGAGCCACGGCTGGATCTCATTTGCCAAACAGTTCGGCCGCATAGCAGATCAGCATCCCGGCTTTTCATACTTTGGCGAGTTCATCGTTGCCCAATTCGGCCTGCTCAATCCGCTGATCGCGATTTTTGCCACGCTTGCGATCTACCGGTGGCTGCGAGTTCCCAAATCGCACCTATCCAAGTCGGTTACCTTCCTGATTTTACTCAATGGGCCGCTCGTTGTTTACATGATATTCCACGCGCTGCATGACCGCGTGCATGCAAACTGGCCGGCCCCGGCATACCCCGCCATCGCAATCCTCGCCGCAGTTGCGGAAGCCCGAGTTACTGATCGCAAGCATCTGAGACGACTGTCATACTGGGTTTCTCCAGTGGGTATCGGGCTCTCGTCGCTATTGCTGCTTTACTTCGCAACGCCGTGGGGAAAGACCTTCCCGCTGCATAGTCCGGCAGATACCCTTTTGGGCTGGCAGGAATTTTCTGCACGGTTGGAGACGATCCGCAAGAATTCTGGCGCAGAATGGATAGCAACAACCGATTACGGGTTGACGGGGGAGCTGGCCTTCGAGCTCAGGGACGGTCGTCCCGTCATGCAGATCGTCGATCGGCAGCGGTTCTTCTTTGAAACTCCTGATCAATCCTTGATCAACAAACCTGCGTTGCTGGTGATATCGGCCAACGCAGGCCAAGTCGAGCGCTACGCAAGTTGCTTTGACGCATCCACGCAATTGGGCACCCTGGCGCGTCAGGCCGGCAATCGTGTCATTCAGGACTATTTGGTTCTGAAAGTTCAGGGCGCTCCAGAAGGCATGCCGTCGGACGGTTGCGATAGAAAGCCTTAGGTTCCAAACCCAATCATGCATTTGATTTTGCTTGAACTGTATGATTCAATCTGGATATTTGAAGGAGATTGGCTCATGGCAGGAGAATTCTG
>NZ_JAAZQI010000020.1:0-116416 GCF_012275345.1 Rhizobium sp. SG570
TCGACGTGGCGCACGTCGAAACGCGAGCCTTTCAGATTCTTGGCGAGCCGGTAGCCCATTTTGCCGCCCGCGCCGAAAAGAGCAATTGCAGTCATGATAATACCTCGTTTGCTTTCAAGGCGTGGTATCGTAAGTGGTATGATGAGTCAATGAGTATGCCATTGGCTAAGTCAAAAAATGGCATGCGGGCTACGAGCTTCTCCCATCGCGGATCTGCGCAAAGTAATCATCGGTTCCGACTTGGCCGCCCTTGAGTGCGATCTGCAGACCGTTGGTCGGTGCGTGGTTGCCGTGCGCCGTGCAGAGCGGCGATCCCGGCGTCTGCGGCAATGGCAGCAAGGTGGTCAGTGCATCGACGCGCAGTTCTTGCAATGCGTGGCTTGACGTATCGCCGCCGGCGATGACGGCACGGCCGAGACCTTCCTGTTCGATCAGCCGCCGTAGAAGAATGCCGAGGGCCTGCCCGAGGCGGTGCCGCGCGCCGGGAATTCGATCGATATCGCCACCCCGGTCGGCCGAGGGGCCAAGTGCCGTATGGAGAATGACGCTGCGGCCTTCCTTCAGGCTCGCAATGCCGGCATTGGCTGCCTTCTCTAGGGCGCGTTCGGCGTCTTCGCCGACCAGCTCAAGCGGATCGACGTCGATACCGTCGAAGCCGTCGGCCACCGCGCGGCGGATCTGGCGTTCGGTCGTCGGCGATACGCTGCCGGAGACGACCGCGAGACGTTCGACTTTGCCAGGCTGCTGGAAGTCTGGCTTCGGTCCGATCAATCCTTCGTCGCGCCAGGCGTTCAGAAGGGCATATTCGACGCCTGAGGAGCCGGCGACGAAGGAGCCGCCCTTGTTTTTAAGGCGCCATAGCTGACGGCCTGCGGCTGCCTGCGTTTCCGTGCTGTCAACATCCATGAGGAGGATGCCGTCATCTCCCTTCACAAGCCTGTCGATCCGCTCGTCCGCGTCTGCCGCCACGATGGTAGCGAGATCAGCAAGGCTGACGGGGAGGGAGGTCTGCTTGCTCAGATGCACGGTAAGATCGGCCTCGTCCATCGGCGTGACCGGATGCCGGCTCATCACCGGATGGCGGTCGATGCGGAAGACCCGGCCTTGATAGGCGGCAAAGAGGTGACCGAAGGCTGTATAGCGTTTGAGCTGCGGCGCGCCAACGATGACCGGTACGACAGGCTGGTTGAAGAGCATCTTTCCGATCTCGATCGCCCTGCCGATATTCCCGACCTTCGGGCTGGAATCGAAGGTTGAGCAGACCTTGTAGTGGCAGATCCCGGCGCCCTGGCTTTTCAGCCATGCGAACGCCGGCGTCAGATGCTCGTCCATCCATTCCGGCGTCTCGCTGCGGCTGGTGCCTGCGACACCGATGGCGCGGCAATCCTTGAAACGCTCCAGCATGGCTGCGCTCGGAATGCCGAGAAACAGCACGGTCGGGACACCGTTGGAAGCAAGCGCCTCCATGACATCGGTCGAGCCGGTGAAGTCGTCGCCATAATAGCTGAGAAGAAGATTGGGCATTGCTGTCAGGCGTCCTTGCCGTCACTGAATTTTGCGATCGAGGCGGCAAGCTCCGGATGGTTCTTGGCGTAATCATCAAGCGGGATGTCAGCAACAGCTGCCTGCCAGGCCTGCTGGATGGCCCTGACGCCGGCCGCAGGCCCGAACGGATGGCTGACAATGCCACCGCCGCAAAGATAGAGAAGATCCGTGGTCCGGCCGGTGCGCCGATAGGTCTCCGGAGCCTGGCCTCCCCACTGACCGGAACCCGCCACAGGGAGCGGACAGTCGGATGGATCGAAGAGCGGCGTGCTGATGGCCTTGAAGGATTCGACGAAACTGTCGTCGGGCTCCCAATATTTGACCCTGATGCCATTGATCTGGAACTGGTCGACGCCGAGCAGACGCCAGAACTGCTGATAGACCTTGAAATCCATGCCGGCGCCGGGGTGCCGGGTCAAGACGTCCCAGCCGTTGCGATGCGCGTGCAGCACCAGGCCGGAGCGCTTGCGCAGGAAGCTCATGCCTCCGAAGCCGATGGAATTGATGTTGACAACGGCGCAATTGCCGCCGGCCTTCAGCACGAGATCATGGTTGCGCATCATCTCGTCAGGATCGGCGTGCGAAATGCCGAAGGCGTACATCACCTTCTTGCCGGTCTTCTGCTCGTGATCGAGGATGAGCGGCATGATCGCCCCGACGCGCTCTTTTAGCGGCGAGTAGGCGGGGCTCATCAGCTTCTCGTCGTCCTTGATGAAATCGACGCCCGAGCCGATCAATTCGGCGACCAGGTCAGCCGTTTCCTTCGGCCGCAGGCCGAGTGCCGGCTTGACGATGGTGCCGATGATCGGACGACCGCTGACGCCGGTCAGCCGCAGGCTGCCGGCAACGCCGAATTGCGGGCCTGGATGAGCGTCGCGAAAGGCTTGCGGCAGCTTCATGTCGACGACGCGGATGCCGGTCATGCCCTTGATCGAGTAGACGCCGCCGATGGTGATGGTCATCAACGCTGAAAGATCGGTGCCGATCGCATCGAGCGGAAAGGCGATATCGACATCGGCACGGCGGATGCGGCCGTGACCTTCGGCAGCTTCCGGCCATGTCGGTCGCTCGGCGTCGGCAAGCGGGCGGATCGCCGTGACGCGGGCGGCCACCCGCGATTTGAGCTCTTCCGTCTCGCCAGGCACCGCCACGAACGTGCCGGTCGATTGATCGCTGGCAATCTTGCGGGCCATCGCCTCGATGCTGCCTGACGTTTCGATACGGTAGGTGATGGTGATGGTCATAGGGACTGACTGCTCCTTTCGCCGACGATTTTCGCGTGGCGTAAACTGGTGAAGTGGTATAATGAGTATCCCAACTTCTGCAACGTTTTTTTTGCTCGTTAGCCGGCAGGCTGTTCCGTATGGGCTTTCTCGACGGCAGGCAAAAATGCATAAGGAAAGAAAAGCTTTGAGCAAGCGGGGTTCCATGGGCCAGCCAGTAGAACAAATTGTACGTCGAAAGCTGTCCGACGAAGTATTTGATCGGCTTGAACGGTTGATTACATCGGGAGAACTCAAGCCGGGCGACGAAATGCCATCCGAGCGCGTCCTTATGGAGCGTTTCGGCGTTGGGCGTCCGGCGATCCGCGAGGCGATGCAGGCACTTGCCAATATGGGGTTGGTGAACATTTCCCATGGTGAGCGGGCAAAAGTGCTCCAACTCACCGCCAAGTCACTCTTCCGGCAGGTCGATCTGACGGCGAAAATCATGCTGTCGCAATCGACGGATTCGCTGGAGCATTTGAAGAGCGCCCGCATTTTCTTCGAGCGCGGCATGGCGCGCGAGGCAGCGGTGCGCGCAACCGAAAAGGATATTGCCGATCTCCAGGAGATCATCGAACGGCAGCGCGCCTTTCTCGGTCATGCCGAGGAGTTCATTTCAGCCGACATGCAGTTCCATACGCGCATCGCGCAGATTTCCGGCAACCCGATTTTCGCAGCCGTCAGCGAAGCCATGCTGGCCTGGCTGAAGACCTACCATACGGACATGCTGATCTGGACGGGCAAGGAAAAGTTCACCCTGGTCGAGCACGAGGAAATCCTTGGACGGCTCGCCGAAAACGATGCGGACGGCGCGGAGGCGGCGGTATTGAAGCATCTGGAGCGGTCGCGCGCCCTTTATACCAAATAGGCGCTTTTTCTTCAGGACGCCCGCCATTTACGGTTCGTGTGGGCCCGTATATTTGTCGCAATTTTTCCTCAATCTTCGTAGTATCTGCCGAAATGTAGAAGAGGTGTGTGATGATCAATTTTATTCATCGGAACATGGCGCTTGTCCTGGCTCCCGTCATGACGGTGCTCGCCATAGCTTTTTATAATCTGCTTTCCCTGCTGGTCAGGCATCATCACAACATTCTGCATGGTCTTCATCATGTGATCGGCGCCGTCGTCCTTTGCGTCGTGTTTTATGGCATCATCCGCTACATGCAGTCGCTGCCCGAGGACGATAGCTAGAATTCCATCAGACTTTGGAAAATAAAGCTGATAATTTCAGATAGGGTTCAGCCTGCCCGACTATCGTCGCCTCGATTCTGAGCGCGAGATCGGTAATGCATTCGACATGTGCCACCGATAACGCGTCGGAAAACTGTTTCGCAGCAAAGTTCATCGCGCCCTTCCGGCGCTAAGCCCCCCACTTAAGAACTGAGGATATCGAAACGTGGCTGATGTTTGTACGCAGGGCGTGGACACGGGCTTCGTCGCCCTGGGTTATGCCAAAATAGCTTTTCTGGGCGTTGTGCAGGGGCTGACGGAGCTGCTGCCGGTCTCCTCCACGGCCCACATGCGCCTGGTGCCGGCCTTGCTTGGCTGGCAGGATCCGGGTTCGGCGTTCTCGGCGGCGATGCAGCTTGCCGCGCTGGCGGCGATCATCTCCTATTTCTGGAGCGATGTCCGCTATGTCACCTTCGGATCGCTCGATGCCATCAGGCAGAGAGATTGGCGCTCGCCCGCGATGCGGCTTGCGATTGCCATCATCATCGCCACGATCCCGATCGTCATTGCCGGCCTGCTGCTATCGTCTTCGCTCAATGCCTGCGGCACGTCGTTTCGCAGCCTCTGGGTCATCGGTCTCGCCTGTCTCGTCATGGGCATTCTTCTGGCCGTCGCGGAACTCTACAGCCGACATACGAAGGACATGGAACAGATGACCCTGATGGATGCCCTGTTCGTCGGCATCACTCAGGTCGGCGCCCTCGTTCCCGGGGTCTCTCGTTCGGGCTCGACGCTGACGGGCGCACTCTTCCTTGGCCTGAAGCGCGACGAAGCGGCGCGGTTTTCATTCCTGCTCGGACTTCCCGCCATCGCTCTTGCCGGGCTGAAGGAGCTGTTCACGCTCTACAAGGCTCATATTCCAATGGAGGCGTGGTCGGTGCTGCTCGTCGGGCTTATTGTCGGCAGCATCTCGTCCTTCGTGGCGATCTGGGGCTTGATGCGCTTCCTGGAACGCTTCTCCACCTGGCCCTTCGTGATCTACCGCATCGTGCTGGGCGTCGTCATTCTCTTCGGCGTTCTGACCCTGGGTTGGGCTTGAGCGGCTGCGCTATTCCATCGCGAGGATCATGTTCCGGACGATGGGATAGATTTCCGTTTCCCAGCGGCGGCCGTTGAATACACCGTAGTGTCCGACATTGGCCTGAAGATGGTGCCGTTTCAGATGCGGCCGCAGCGATCGACAGAGATCGTGTGCGGCCGAGGTCTGGCCGAGGGCGCAGATGTCGTCGCGTCCGCCCTCGACCGTTAAAAGAGCCGTCTTGCGGATCATGCCGGGATCGACCTTTTGGCCACGATAGGTAAAATCTCCCGTCGCCAGCTCGGCTTTCTGGAACACCCGGTCGATGGTCTCGATATAGAATTCCTCGGTCATGTCGAGTACGGCAAAATACTCGTCATAAAAGGTCTTGATCTTGGCGGCTTCGGCCGTCTCGCCCTTGGCCAGATGCTCGTAGAGCTTGCGATGGGCGTCCTGATGGCGCTGCATGTTCATGGCCATGAAGGCAACGAGCTGCAGGAAGCCAGGATAGACACGTCGGCCGCCGCCCGAATAGCGCCACGGCACATTGCTGATGAGCGAATTTTCGAACCAGGCGAGCGACTTGGACACGGCAAGCTCGTTGACCTCGGTCGGGCTTTCGCGCGGATCGATCGGACCGGCCATCAAGGTCATGGTCCGAGGCGTCGCCGGATGCCCGTCTTCCGACATGACGGCAACCGCCGCCAGTACCTGCACGCAGGGCTGACACACGGCAAGGACGTGCCCGCCCGGGCCGATCTTCTCCAGGAAGCGGATGATGTAGTCCACATAATCGTCCATGCCGAAAAGTCCGGCGGAGACGGGCACATCGCGGGCGTTCGCCCAGTCGGTTATGTAGACATCGTGGTCGCGAAGCAGGGTTTTCACCGTGCCGCGCAGGAGCGTGGAGAAATGCCCGGAAAGCGGCGCGACCACGAGGATCCTCGGTCGCGGTGTATCGATATCGGCGGCAAAGCGCAGAAGCTTGCCGAAGGGCAGATCGAGCGTGGTTTCAATGGTGATGGGTACGTCGCGATTTCCCACCCTGACGACGTCGATGGCAAAGTCGGGCCGCTTGTGGGTGATCTCGTAGCGGGAGATCATTTCCAGCGCGGCAGAAAAGTGCTGCGCCATCTCGCCAGCCGGTCCCCAGAACATCGGCGCGGAGAATATTTGCAGGCGCCGCGCCAGATCGCGCAGGGGCGCAATGAGATCATCCTGGAATTGATAGGCTTGATAGAGCATGGCCGACGTCTCCCGCACTGCCAGAGAAATGCGGCAGTGCAAAAAAGCTAGTGCAATATGCCGCGCTATGCGAGAAGATTGTTATGGCAGACCATTATTTGTCCGGCACGGATTGGATCGCGATGACGCAGGCGACACTGACGATTTCCTCGAAGAACTATTCCTCCTGGTCGCTGCGTGGCTGGCTGCTATGCCGCATGGCCGGCCTGGATTTCACCGAAATGCTGGTGGAAATGAACGATGAGGCCCGCCAGGAGCTTCTTCTTCTATCGCCATCGGTTCTCGTGCCGCGACTGACCCATGAGGATGTCACCGTGTGGGACACGCTGGCGATCGCGGACTATCTGAGCGAAATCGCTCCGAAGGCGGGACTATGGCCCACTGAGCGGGTTGCCCGTGCTCTCTGCCGCTCCGTCTCGGGCGAGATGCACTCCGGCTTCCATAATCTGCGCTCGGCCCTGCCGATGAATCTCAAGGCGCGGCATGCGAGCTTCAAGATATTTTCGGGCGCACGCCCCGATGTGGAGCGGGTGAAGACGATCTGGACAGACTGCCTCGACGCAAGCGGCGGTCCCTGGTTGTTCGGAAAGGCGCCGACCGTCGCCGATGCGATGTATGCGCCGGTCTGTACGCGCTTCCGCACCTATGCGGTGGAGCTGGAACCGAGACTGGCCGCTTATGTCGAGACAGTGCTTGCCTGGCCGCTGATGCGGGAGTGGACCGAAGGGGCCGTGGCTGAGCCGGACGAGATCATCGAACTGGAAGTGGAGTTCTGATCGCCGGCCGGCGCGCCGCTTTGCTGCTGATCATTATCCGAAGACGAGCCCGCCATCGACGATCAGGTTCTGTCCGGTGACGGCGCGCGCCCAGGGGCTTGCGAAGAATAGAACCGTGTCGGCAGCTTCCTCAGGCGTAGTGACACGGCGCAGCGGCGTGTTCGCTGCGATGATGTCGAAGACCGCTTCGGGCGTGGCGCTGCTGGCATCCGTGGTGCGCAGCAAGCCGCCGGAGACCATGTTGACGGTAATTCCGAGCGGGCCAAATTCGGCGGCGGCCGTCCGCGTCAGCGACAGCAGCGCCGCCTTGGCCGCCGTGTAATCGTGATAGGGCACGACCGGATTCTGGAAGAGGTTGGTGCCGATCGTGACGATGCGGCCAAAGCCCGCCGCCGCCATCGCCGGCCGCGCCGCCTGTATCAGGTTGAGTGCACCCTGCAGAGCGGTTTCGAGCTGCGTTGCCATTTCGGCCCAACTCAGTGCGTCCAACTTCGAACGCACGTCGCCATTGAAGCTGAAATCGGCGAGCGCATTGTGGACGATCGTGGTCGGGGCTCCGAAATGGGCCGTCACGTCTGCCACGAGCTGCTTTGTTTCGTCGAGGCTGCGGATGTCGGCCCGAAACGCCTTTGCATGGTCGCCAAGCCGTGCTGCAAGCACCTCCGCCGGCTCCCGGCTGGTGCGGTAGTTGACGGCAACTTTGGCACCTTCGCGGGCAAAGGCTGCTGCGATCGCGGCGCCGAAACCGCGTCCGGCGCCAGAGACGATGACGACTTGTTCGTTGAGGGGCAGGTTCACTTCGATATTCCTTCCATGTCAGACCAAAGTGCGTAGAAATGCTGGACAGGGCCATGGCCGCTGCCGACCGAAAGCTGCCCTGCGGCTGTAACCGCGCCTGCGAGGTACCGTTTGGCGGAGGCAACGGCTTGCGGCAGCGGCAAGCCCTTAGCGATCTCGGCCGCAATTGCGCTGGACAGCGTGCAGCCGGTTCCATGCGTGTTCTTCGTTGGTAACCGCTCGGCTTCGAACCAGGTGAGGGTGTCAGCGCTTGCCAATATGTCCGGACTTTCATCACCTTCGAGATGGCCGCCCTTCACGAGGACTGCCGCCGTGCCGAGATCGGCGAGAGCGTGCGCCTGACGCGCCATGTCTTCGCGGCTTTTCGCCTCGGCTTCATGCAGTAGGGCAGCCGCCTCCGGCAGGTTCGGCGTCAGCACCGTCGCCAGCGGCAACAGCCGTCGGGTGAGCACGTCAACGGCATCCGCTGCAAGCAGGGCGGCACCGCCCTTGGCGATCATCACCGGGTCGAGCACGATGGGAACATCGCGATGTCGCGCCAGAATGTCGGCAACGGCTTCGGCGATCCCAGCATTCGCGATCATGCCGATCTTGACGGCATCGACGCGTATATCGGCAAAGATGGTTTCGATCTGATCGGCGACAAATTGCGGTGGCACCGGATGGACGCCGGAAACGCCTTGCGTGTTCTGGGCAGTCAATGCCGTCAAGACAGCCATTCCATAGACGCCGCGTGCCGAAAAGGCCTTGAGATCGGCCTGGATACCGGCGCCGCCGGAAGGATCGGAGCCGGCGATGGAGAGGACGTTGCGGATCATCTGCGCGCCTCCTTGACGGCTTCGGCGATAAGGGCTGTGGCGGCTATGGGATCGGCCTTCCCGCAGATTGCCGAGACGACGGCCAGTCCGTCCGCTCCGGCCGACAGGACATCGGCTGTGTGTTCGGCCTTGAGACCGCCGATGGCGACGACAGGAACCGGGCAGAGCCTGATGATGCGGGCAAGGCCGTCAAAGCCGATCGGCTGCTTGTGGTCGGGCTTGGTCGGCGTGGCAAAGACGGGGCCGACACCAACATAGTCGACGATCTCGGCATCGACGGCCGAGGCCAGAGCTTCCGTCTCCACCGAGAGACCGAGGATCATCTCCGGCCCAATCATACGGCGGGCGGTGCCGGCATCCAGATCTTCCTGCCCGATATGCAGGCCATCGGCGCCGATGGCGATGGCGGCCTCGACATCGTCATTGACGATGAGGCGGGCGTTGCTTCCGGCCAGCGCCCGCTTGAGGGCAAGGCCGGTCTCGATCATGGCTGCGGTTGAAGCATGCTTGTCACGCAGTTGCACGATGGTCGCACCGCCGGCGACCGCCGCACGGGCTGTCTCGACCATGCCGAAATCCGCACAGAGTATCGGATCGAGAACGAGATAAAGCGAAAGGTCGAAGTTTTTCATGCGAGCATGATCCTCGCTTTGGCGGTAAGCGCTTCCGCATCGAGGGCGGCCAGCGCGTCGAGGAAGCGCCAGGAAAAGGAGCCAGGCCCATCGGCGACGGTTCCCGCTTGTTCCCCGGCAAGGGCAAAGACGGCAAGGGCCGCCGCCGTCGCATCGAAGGGATTATCGGGCGCAGTCGCCACAAAGGCCCCGACCAGGCAGGTCAGCGAGCAGCCGAGGGCCGTGACCTGCGGCATCAGCGGCGATCCGCCTTCTATGCGTCGCGCCTTGTGGCCATCGGTCACGAAATCGGTGACACCGGTCACGGCAACCACGCATCCATGCCGTTCGGCGAGTTGCCTGGCCGATTGCTCGGCCAACTCGACGGGATCGCGGCTATCGACGCCCTGGCCGCGACTGACGCCTCCTGCGAGCGCGATGATCTCGGACGCGTTGCCGCGAATGACCGTCGGCTGCAGGTCCAGCAATTGCGCGACTGCCCTGCGCCGGAATGCGGTCGCATAGTGAGCGACCGGATCGAGCACCCAGGGCCTGCCGGCCTGTCTTGCCGATTGCGCGGCCGACAGCATGCCGACAAGCCATTCGGCCGACAGCGTGCCGATATTGATCGTCAGCGCGGCGGAGATGGCGGCGAACTCGGCCGCTTCTTCCTCGGCATGGACCATGGCCGGCGATGCGCCGGCGGCAAGCATCACGTTGGCGGCGATGTTCATCGCGACGAAATTGGTGATGCACTGCACCAGCGGCGGATTCGCCCGCATGGCGCCGAACAGAGTGCCGGCAGTGGTTTGGTCTTGCATATCGCCCCTTTCGGGCGGGCGAGACGCGAGGGGCGGCATAGGATGTTGCAGAACCCCGAGCGACTCCCTCCGCCAGCATGATCTGGTTCAGGTTCAAAGGGTGCTTCTCAGCCTGCCGGATAGCAGACGCCCCTGTCTCTCAATGCCGTTGTTTTCGCAGACAAAGGCTGCCCTGTCATCAATAAATCGCAAAGACATTGGGGGCCGTGCCGGAACAGCCTTGCAGGTTCTGCATCAACCCATGCACTTCATGCATGGGTGCAGTGAAGCCTTGGCGCTGCAAAAGGCGAGGGGCTTCCACTATATGTTTCTCATCGAAGCGAATGGAGCGCCAAGGACGGCAGCTCAGCTTCGAATGCCCGAGGAAAGGGGATCATCATGAACGTAGCACGCTCTTTCAACAACTGGCGCAAGTACCGTCAGACGGTCGCCGAATTGGGCCGCATGTCCACGCGCGAACTGCATGACCTGGGTATCGATCGCGGCGAAATCCGCAATGTTGCCCGTGCAGCCATCGCGGGCTAACGGCTCGAAACGCTGATCTGCAATCTGCATGTTGCCAGCGCCTGCTTCCTCCCGAGCAGGCGCTTTTGTTTTGTCCGCATGACGGCTGTCACTGTTTTGTATGCCGAAATGTTATGCGGTCGAGCTTTCCGCTTTTCGCATAGCGCATAACTGCCTTGCAAATAAATGCCTATGAAGTGAGCAAAAGCCAGGTATTATGATTTTCATCGAAGCGATGCACCTCCTCCCGCATCCCTTCGCTTTGCAGGCGCCCTACTCCTCCTCCCAAGGTCGTCTGCGCGAACAGCGCCACTCCTCCTCCCGTGCGCTGTTCATTTATTGTCGAAAGCCTGCCGCACCTCCTCCCGCGGCAGGCTTTTTTCGTTTTATCCAGGGCCATCCAAAAAGCAGCTCGTGCTCCTCTCGTAAAAATGAACAGCCGCTACTATGTGCGACAGAAGTAGCGCGCTACATCGATGACCACGCTCAATTCGATTCACTGAAAACGAGAGGATGCCCATGACCGGTTCTGCCGAATACACGCCGCCGAAAGTCTGGACCTGGAACAAGGCGAATGGCGGCCAGTTCGCCAATATCAACCGTCCGATCGCGGGGCCGACCCACGAAAAGGAATTGCCGGTGGGTCGTCATCCCCTCCAGCTTTATTCGCTCGGAACGCCGAATGGCGTGAAGGTCACCATCATGCTCGAAGAGCTGCTGGCGCTTGGTCATAGCGGCGCTGAATATGATGCCTGGCTGATCAAGATCGGCGAGGGCGACCAGTTCGGCAGCGGTTTCGTGGAGGTCAATCCCAATTCGAAGATCCCCGCCTTGCTCGACCGCAGTGGCCCCAAGCCGATCCGCGTCTTCGAATCGGCGTCGATCCTGACCTATCTCGCCGAAAAGTTCGGCGCCTTCCTGCCGACCGAACAGCCGGCTCGAGCCGAATGTTTCTCCTGGCTGTTTTGGCAGATGGGCAGCGCGCCCTATCTCGGCGGCGGTTTCGGCCATTTCTACGCCTATGCTCCGACGAAGATCGAATATGCGATCGATCGTTTCGCCATGGAAGTGAAGCGCGAACTCGATGTGCTCGACCGTCGTCTGGCCGAAAGCGAATATATTGCCGGCAGCGAATACACGATCGCGGATATGGCAATCTGGCCATGGTATGGCGGCCTGGCCAAGGGCTGGCAGTACGGAGCAGCCGAATTCCTGCAGGTGCAGGATTACAAGAACGTCCAGCGTTGGGCGGAGCAGATATTCGCACGACCGACCGTCAAGCGCGGGCGCATGGTCAACCGCATGTCCGGCGATCCTTCCGAACAGCTGCGCGAGCGCCATGACGCCAGCGATTTCGACACGAAGACGCAGGACAAGATCGCGCCCGCCGGCTGACATTCCATTTACTTTCGATCGTCATGAGCTCGCGGCCCAAAAGCCGCGAGTTTTTTGTTTTGTTCGGTCCTGAATGCCGGGTGATTATGCCCGGCAAGTCAGCCTCGCTCCATCTTGTTTGGCCTAATGTGCGGCTGCTGGCAGGGTTCTGTCGGCAGACTTGAGCGCGATGCACCCATGCAAAGCGTTCCGAACAGGATGCCAGAGGAATGCTTCTCCATGCCGCAAATCGTTGACGACCGTGCCCTGGACAGGAACGTGGCCGCAGGCGCGCCGTTGCAGCGATCGGGCAAAGGAGAGGAGGCTCTTCTAAGAAGTCTGATCTCGGGCGGCGACGAGCGGTTGGATTGCGATGAGGCTACCGGCCTCAATATGTATGGCCATGGCCCGTCGCCTCGTCCGCGCGACCTCGCCTTCGGCTCGTCAACGGCCTCGACCATTTCTGCCGCAGCGTTTTCCACGGTCGGCGCCTACTATGCCGACCTGCCGCGCGAAATGGAAAGTGCTTCGGCCACGGAGATCTATGAGCGCGAGATTGGCAGGGTTCGCCATGATCTGCTGCGTCTGCTCGACCTCAATCAGGCTGCGGGGCAGGCGCGCGTCGATGCAATATTGGCGACTTCGGGCACTGACATCCATCTCTTTGCCGCGGCACTTCTGGCGCGCGAGGATGACCGCGCGCTGATGACGATCACGCTGATGGGCAACGAAACGGGCAGCGGCGTGATGACTGCCTCGTCCGGACGGCATTTCATGAACCGTGTCAGCAGTGAACGGGCCGTCGCCAAGGGCGAGGAGCTGCAGCTCGGCGAGGCGACGCGGAATACGACCGTAGCCGTCCGCAACAAGGACGGCTCCCTGCGCACGGACGAGGAGGTCGAGGAGGAACTGCGGGGGCTGATCGAGCTTGCCCGCGCGGCCGGCCTCCGGTGCCTGCTTGTCGTGACGGACGTGTCGAAAACCAGCTTGCTGGCGCCGAGCCTGGAAACGGTCCTGCGCCTGAAGGAGCGTTTCGGCGCCGTGCTCGACATCATGATCGATGCCTGCCAGTTCCGGCTGTCGGCGGCAACGATTCGTGCCTATCTCGCCCGTGATTTCATGGTGGCGGTGACGGGTTCGAAATTCCTGGCCGGGCCGATTTTCAGCGGCGCGCTATTGTGCCCGCCGGCAATCTCGGAGCGTTTCAGGCATCGCACCGTGCCGGCGGCACTTGCAGACTATTGCGGCAAGGCGGAGTGGCCGGAAGGCTGGGCAGCACGCGAATCGCTGCCGGATCGCGCCAACTTCGGTCTATTGTTGCGCTGGAAGGCGGCCCTTTTCGAGCTCGAACGCTTTGCCGGTCTTCCCGAGGAGAAGGTGATTGCGGTTCTCTCTGCCTTCGCCGGAGCGGTAACCATCCGGCTCAGGAGCGATCCTTCCTTCGAACTCCTGGACAGCCGGCCGTTGGATCGGAGCCATCTGTGGGGCGAAACGTCGGTTCTTCGTTGGGATGAGATCCCTTCGATTTTCTCCTTCTACCTGTGCCATCCTCACCATGAAGGCCTGTTGACGGCAACGGAAACCGCTGATGTCTACAAGGGCTTGGCCGTCGAGCAGGGCGGGTCGGCGGCGGTGCGCCTCGGTCAACCCGTTCGTTGTGCCGATTTTGGCGATATGCCGGCAAGTGCGCTTAGAATCTGCCTGAGTGCGCCGCTGATCGTCGCGGCCTGCGAAAGTACCGAAGCGCTTGCCGGCTTGATTGCCGAGGCGATGACGGTTCTCGATCGAACGGCCGACATGGCGGCCCGGCAATCGGGTGAGCCCGATGTTGCGCCGATGCGGGTCGCAAGCGCATAGCCTGTCATCCGCCAGGCGGCCTATGAGCTCCGCCGGTCATCCCCATCAAAGCCGGCGAATTCGCCCCTGACGATGCCGTGCCGCTGCAGCTTGTCGTAGAAGGTCTTTCTGGGGATGCCGAGCGCTTCGATGGTGCGGCGGACGTCGCCATTGTTTTGCGACAGCGTCTCGCGAATGAGTTCCGCCTCATAGCGCTCGACCCGGGTGGGCAGCGATAGTCCGGAATCCGTGGCAGGCGCGTCGCCCGATTTCGGCATTGCCGTCGTCTCGAGGCCGAGCACGAAACGTTCCGCGAAATGCGCCAGCTCGCGAACGTTTCCCGGCCAATCATGCTGCTGCAAATGGCGGCGCACGGCGGCGGAAATGACCGGCGCATCGCGTTTGAAGCGGCTGGCGGCACGCTCCGCGAAATAGCCGAACAGCAGGGGGATATCGTCACGCCGCTCGCGCAGTGGCGGAATGGAGAGGGTGACGACGTTGAGGCGATAATAGAGATCTTCGCGAAAATCACCGCGCTGGCTGGGATCACCGAGATCGACTTTCGCCGCCGCCACCACGCGCAGGTCGACGGGGCGCACCTCGTTCGTGCCGAGCGGGGTCACCTCGCGCATTTCAAGCACACGCAGCATCTGCACCTGTATCGCCGGCGGCATGCTCTCGATCTCGTCGAGAAACAGCGTTCCCGAGCTTGCATGCTCGATACGTCCGACGCGCTTCTTCTGCGCGCCGGTGAATGCGCCCGGCTCGTGACCGAAGAGTTCGCTCTCGATCACGGTTTCGGGCAAGGCACCGCAATTGAGCGCGACGAAATTGCCCTTCGCGCGGCGGCTCCAGCGATGCAGCAGGCTTGCCACGACTTCCTTGCCGCTCCCCGTTTCGCCTGTCACGAGCACATCGACATCCGTATCGGCAATCTGCCGTAATGTATGTCGCAGGCGTTCGATGGCCGGGGTCTGGCCGATCAGCGGCAGATCGCCCTGCGCCTGCTCGGCGGCGAGACGGAGCGAGCGGTTTTCCAGCACGAGCCGGCGCTTTTCGGCCGCGCGCCGCACGCTCTGCACCAGCCGGTCCGTGGCGAAGGGTTTGGCGATGAAATCGTAGGCGCCGTCCTGGATCGCCTGCACCGCCATCGGAATGTCGCCGTGACCGGTCACCAGGATAACCGGGAGATCGGCGTCGCGCTCCCTGATGCGGGCGAAGAGCTCCTGCCCATCCATCTGTGGCATGCGGATATCGGAAACGACGACCCCGGCGAAGCCGGGATCGAGGGCGGCGAGGGCATCGCCTGCTGCCGCGAAAGCGGAAACGGCAAAGCCCGCGAGCTCAAGCGTCTGTTTCGTCGCTTTCAACAGATCCTTGTCATCGTCGATGAGAAAGACCGGGGAACTGTCGTTCATGTCGTGGCCCTGCGCAAATGGATGGTGAAACGGGTGCCGTCAGCGTTGCTTTCGACCTCGATGTGGCCGCCATAGTCGACGACGATATCCTTGGAAATGACGAGGCCGAGGCCCAGACCCTTTTCCTTCGAGGTATTGAACGGCGTAAACAGCGAGTCGAGGATTGCCGCTGGAATGCCAGGGCCGTTGTCAGAGACGACAATTTCGACATCATCGGATGTCTCATGCACCGAGACCTCGACTTTTGCCCGATCTTGGCCCTCGAGGGCTTCCAGGGCATTCTGAAAGAGGTTGATCAGGACTTGCTCCAGCCGGATCCGCGTGCCAACGACGGTGAGCCCCACCGGCGGCAGCTCGATCTTCAGAGCATCGAGATGGCCGGCGAACCGGCTTCGCAGCAATATGACCGCACCTTCGATCGCGATTCTCAGGTCCACCGGCTCCGGCGCGGTCCTGCCCTTGCGGCCAAATGCCTTGAGCTCTTCGGTGATGGCGCCGATGCGCTCCGTCAGCGCCGCGATGGCGGACAGATTATCCTTGACCGGCGCGGTCTGCTGCCTGTCGAGGAAGATATGTGCATTCTCCGCGTAAGCGCGGATCGTCGCGACCGGCTGGTTGATCTCATGGGCGACGCCGGCTGCGACCTGGCCGAGAATGGCGAGACGGTTGGCCTGCACGAGATCCTGTTGCACGCCCTGGAGCTTCGCCTCCGTTGCACGATGGTCGGCAATTTCCGCTTCCAGACGGTCGCGGGCGCGACTGAGATCCTCGGTGCGCTCCAGAACGCGCCGCTCCAACTCCTCGCGGGCGATTCTGTTGACGGCGATCTGCATGGCGGAGACGTCGCGGCGGCGCAGGAGAAAAGCGGCGAACGCCAGGATCGGCAGCAGGACGGTCAAGGTGAGAAAGCGTGTCTCCCTTACGGAGGATGCGACCGCCTGATCGGTCGGGATCAGATAGCCGAGCTGCCAGGGTGTCGATGGGATCGTGGTCGTCAGCCGCAGATACTCGGCGGCGCTGCTGCCGGGCAAAACGGCGCGTACAATGGCCGCATCCGGCCCTACTGCTTGCGGACGGCTGATCGGCAGCGGCGAAAGGGGCGCTGCGCCGAATTGCAGGCTCTTGCGAATGGTCGCGGCCTCTTCACGCGAAAATGGTGCTGTCGTCATGAAACGCCAGGAGGGCAGGCTGGTAATCAGGACGACGCCACGCTCGTCGGTGACATAGGCCGGGCGTCCGGTCTCGCTCCAATCAGCCTCCAGCTGGTCGAACTCCATCTTGACCACGACGACGCCGAGCGCGGAATCGGCGTCACCGACGCGCCGGGAGATATAGAGGCCGGGACGATTGCTGACGTTGCCAAGCGCGTAGTGTTCCGCAGTTCCCGTCTCCATGGCTTTGCGGAAGTAGTCTCGGAACGAATAGTCGTTGCCGACGAAGCTCAGCGGCTCTCGCCAGTTGCTGGAGGCCATCGCGACGCCATCTCGGCCGGTGACATAGAGAACCGCGGCGCTCGTTCCAGAGACCAGGCTTTCCAGTTTGCGGTCAAGGGCGGCGACATCATCGGCCTGTCGCCCGGCAAGCGCATCGCGCACCTGCTGATCGTCGGCCAACAATAGGGGCAGCGCACGGGGTCGCTCAAGCACCGCCCGCAAGAGAGCCACTTTGAGGTTCGCATCCGTATGTCCTTGCCTCTGCAAAGTCTCGATGGCGGAGAGGCGGCCGTAGAAGCCGGCGCCGTACAAGGCGGCTGCGATGACGGCTGCGCATAAGAACGCAAAGACAAACCAGACCCGGCGGGAGCGGCGGCCAAGTTGCTCTGGCGTCAGAAATCGTTCCGTGGTCGGGCGCTGCAGCATTCCTCATATTGTGCACGATTTCGCGCGCGCCGCAATTCGAGATGTGCGGATTTTCGCACATGTTGTGAGGGGTGTTATCGCGGCGGATTCTTAAATCTTGAAAAATCAAATAGTTACTTCTGGTCCTCCCATTTGGCACGCTCGTTGCAGTGAAAAGCCTAACAGTCGGAGGCTGTTGAATTCTAGTCGTCGCCCGGAGGGCCGAGAAATCGGTTGGGCTTAAAGGAGGACATCATGATTGCTCCCATCGCTGCCGCCGAAACGCGCGCGAAACTTCCCTTTTACCGGCATCTTTATGTGCAGGTTCTGACCGCCATTGCTGCTGGCATCCTGCTCGGCCATTATTATCCGCAGCTCGGCACATCGCTGCAGCCGCTCGGCGATGCCTTCATCAAGCTGGTGCGCATGGTCATTGCGCCCGTTATTTTCCTCACGGTCACGACCGGTATCGCCGGTATGTCGGACCTGAAGAAGTTCGGTCGTGTCGTCGGCAAGGCGTTCATCTACTTCCTGACCTTCTCGACTTTGGCGCTTATCGTCGGCCTCATCGTTGCCAACGTCGTGCAGCCGGGTGCTGGCATGCACATCAATCCTGCAACCCTGGATACCAAGGCCGTTACCAATTATGCGGCGCAGGCCCATGATGCCTCGGTCGTCGGCTTCCTGATGAACATCATCCCGGATACGATCGTCGGCGCCTTTGCCAAGGGCGATATTCTCCAGGTGCTGTTCTTCTCGGTGGTCTTCGGTATCGCGCTCGGTGCCGCCGGCGAACGCGGCCGCCCGGTTACCGACTTCCTGCAGGCACTGACCACGCCGATCTTCCGCATGGTTGCGCTGCTGATGAAGTTCGCTCCCATCGGTGCCTTCGGTGCCATGGCCTTTACGATCGGCAAATACGGTATCGGCGCGATCGCCAACCTGGCGTTCCTGATCGGCACCTTCTATCTGACGTCCATCTTTTTCGTGCTCGTCGTGCTCGGCGCCGTCGCACGCTACAACGGCTTCTCGATCCTGGCGCTCATCCGCTATATCAAGGAAGAGCTGCTGCTGGTGCTTGGTACTTCCTCGTCGGAAGCCGCATTGCCCGGCCTGATGAACAAGATGGAACGCGCGGGCTGCAAGCGCTCCGTCGTCGGCCTCGTCATTCCGACGGGTTATTCCTTCAATCTCGACGGCACCAACATCTACATGACGCTGGCGGCGCTCTTCATTGCGCAGGCGACCGATACGCCGCTGGCGCTTGGTGACCAAATCCTGCTGTTGCTCGTGGCCATGCTGAGCTCGAAGGGTGCGGCCGGCATTACCGGTGCGGGCTTCATCACACTTGCCGCCACGCTTGCAGTCGTGCCTTCGGTTCCGATCGCCGGCATGGCCCTGATCCTCGGCATCGACCGCTTCATGTCGGAATGCCGCGCGCTGACCAACTTCGTCGGCAACGCGGTGGCCACCATCGTCGTTGCCCGCTGGGAGAACGAGCTCGATCAAACGAAGTTCGCCGCGGCCATGGCCGGGCAATTGAGTGAAGAGATCGAGGTGCCGGCGCTGCAGGCGGCCGAATAGGCTTTTGCCAATCCTCCACAATGCAAAACGGCTCCTTCACGGGGCCGTTTTCAGTTTGCGTGGCCGCATTGTCACACCAGGCGCAGACCGACGATCGCTGCACGGCTCGCCATATCAATTAACAGCCATCTTCATAAAACTGTCACGCCAACGGCTCACAGCATGGGGTTGAGAGTTGGGAATTTCGGCAGAGTCGCATGCAGGACAGGAGAGCAGCGTGTCGCAGAAAATCTTTGTGAGCGCGCGCCGACCGGCTTTGGGCCGGCCTTGCTTCGGGCGGCATTATTACGGGTAGCCGAGGGCATGGCATCTTCCATCTCAGCGCAGGAAAAAGCCTTGAAGCGTTCGGGGAGCTTTCTGTCCGAACTCGCCTCCCATACCGATGCGCTGTTTCGCGGCCGCGCCTATGAGCAATATGCAGCCATCTGCTACAGAAAGTCTGCCGAGCGCGATGCACCGGAAGTCCTGGTCGTCACCAGCCGCGAAAGTGGCCGTTGGGTTGTTCCCAAAGGCTGGCCGATCAAGGGCAAGAAGCCGCATGAGGTAGCGGCCATCGAGGCGTTTGAGGAAGCCGGCGTGCGCGGAAAGGTAAAGAAGAAGCCTTTCGGCTATTTCACCTATGTAAAGCAGCTTGACGACGGCAAGGACGTTCCTTGCGTGGTCGAGCTGCATCTGCTCGAGGTCGCACAGATTTTCCAGGACTTTCCCGAACGTGGCCAGCGCCGCAGCGAATGGGTTTCCTTCATCGAAGCGGCGAGCCGTGTGCGCGAACCGGAACTCAAGGGCCTTCTACTCGCAGCCGAACGAAAAATATCCAAGGCAAAGGCAAAGAGATAGCCGAGCGGTGTGCTCGCATTGCGGTTCATGTTCTGCCGCTCATCGCCAATCGCAAGGGGATCCGAGTGGCGGCGATGGCGGGAACGGCGCCGCCGATCGCGCCGATGGCCAGCGCCAGCACTGCGGCCTTGCCAATGAGGGGAGGCGAAAGGATCAGCTGGAATCCGATCTGCGTGCGATCGAGGCTCATCGTCGATGCGCTCCAACCGTTGAGCACGAGATAGGAAATGGCGATGCCGCTCAGGCAGCCCAGCGCAGTCAGGATCATCGCTTCGATCCAGGTGCTGGCAAAGGCGGCACGCCGGCTGAAGCCGATCGCCCGCGCCGTGGCAATCTGGGTGCTGCGATCCGACACGGAGCTGGACATGGTGGTCATAGCGCCAACCGCAGCGCCCACAGCCATTATGACGGCGAGCGGCCAGCCGAGCAAAAGGATGAGCTTCGACGTGCGTTCGGCGAGCGCTGCGAAATAGTCCTGCTCGGAGCGCAGCGTCAATGCGATCTGCGGCATGCCGGCCGCCGTGGATTGCAGGGCGGGCAAGGCCTGCGGCGAAGCGAGTTTCACACGGATGCTCTGAATCTGGTTGGGCCGGTCGAACAGCGTCTGGACCACGCCAAGGTCGCCCAGCATTTCGGATTCGAAAGCAGATCCGCCCGCGTCGAAGATGCCGACGACCGTCCATTTCGATGTGCCGAGCGTCAGTTTCTCGCCGATGTCGAGCCCCTTGTAATCGAGACTGAGCCGGCGGCCGACAACGATCTCGCTGGTGCCGGGTGTGAATGTGCGGCCGCCGACGATGCGCACGTTCGGTCGCACATCGAGGCCAAATGGACCGATGCCGCGCAGGGACAACGTGGCGGAAGAAACACCGGATTTTTGCTGGATATCGACGGGCACGACCATTTCCGGCGATATCAGCGCCACGCCTTTGGCATTGGTCGCGAAACCGCCTGCACCGTCCAGATAGTGAAGTTGCGAGATGTCGATCCGGCTCCCGAGCTCCGTTGCGGCACCCTTGCCAAGGCCGATGGCGATGTCCGGGGAACCTGCCTGCATGAGGGATAGCCGGAAGCCGTTCGACATTGCCAGGAAACCGAGCAGAACGGTCACGACCATTGCGACCGAAAACACCAGGGACAACGACATCCATTTGCGGCGATGGAGCGATTTCAGATTGGATGCGGTAAGGGCAAGGATCTGGTTGATGATAGTCGTCATCGTCGTCACTTCTCTCTCAGGGCTGCGTGGGGAGGCACTCGCATGGCGCCGTAAGCCGGTATTGCGGCAGTCGCTGCCGCCAGAACGGCGGATAGGCCGATGGCCTGCAGCACGGTTGCAGGGGCAAGCGACATGTCCGGCACGACCGTGTGCAGCGGCTCCCGCAGCAGGATGATCGCGGCATAGGCAAGGCAGACCGCAAGGCCAAGGCCGGCTGCAAACAGACTGAATGTCTCGGCGAGCACATTGCCGAGAATGAAGCGGCGCGAGAAGCCCAGCACCTTTAACAGGCCGATTTCTTTCGTTCGCTCGCGAATAGCGAAGACCATGGTATTGGCGACGATCATCAGAATGGTGACGAAAGCGACGCCGACCACCAGCCGCACGATGGTCGCTATATCGGCAAACTGCGCGATGAAATCCCTCATGAATTCAGCCTCGGTTCGCGTCCGGGTCTGATAGGCGGAATTGGCAAAGAGCGTATCGACTGCTTTGATGACGTCGTCGGCATGCGCGCCGCTCCTTGGCAGGACGCCGAAGTTGCTGACGGTATCGCGATCGACGCTGCGCTCCGAATTGATGTAGTCGTAGCGCGCCATCACAAAATGCGTATCGGCGGATTTTCGGCCATCCAATATGCCGGCAATCTCGAACTCGAAGTCCGAACTGCCATCGGCCCTGAAGAAACTTGACGTGTTCAGCGTGATTTTCTGCCCGACCACCCAGCCTTCCTGGGTGGCGATGCTTCGCCCGGCAATGACGCCGTTGCGGGTTTGGCGGAAGCGGGCGAGAGTCTCGGCGGAGATATCGTACTCGTCGCCGATGAAGGCGGGGAAACTGTCGGGTTCCACCGCCGTCAGCCCCAGGAAATTGCTTGGGGTGCGATAGGTTGCGCGGCTGCGTGCCATATAGGTTGCGCTGGCAATCCCAGGCAGGGCGAGGATCTTGTCGTAATAGCTGATCGGCAGGGGTAGGGCATCCCCGATCTTGTTGCTGACGACGAGCCGCTCGGACTCGACCTCGCCGCCAAGGAAGCCACGCTCGAAGCTCGTCAGCACGAGATAAATGAAGAAGGCGATGGCGATGCTGGTGATCAGCAGCGCGCTGCGCACCGGTCTGCGCGTCATGCCGCGGCGAATGAACGTCAAGCGATGCATGGCGGTTACGCAGCCTCCGCTTCGATGAATTTGCCCTTGTCCAGCCGCAGTTGACGCCGGGCAGAACGGGCGGCGGCGTCGTCATGCGTCACCATGACGATCGTCTTGCCAAGCTCGGTATTGAGAATGCGCAGCATGGCGAGCACCTCGTCGGCGGATTCACGATCGAGATCGCCCGTCGGCTCGTCGCAGAGCAAAAGTTTCGGGTCGCTTGCCAGTGCGCGGGCGATGCCGACGCGCTGCTGTTGGCCGCCTGAAAGCTCCGAAGGCAGATGCCGTCGCCGGTCGGCAAGGCCGAGCATGGACAGAAGCGTCTCGACCCGTTCGCGACGCTGGCGCGCACTGAGGCTCGTCAACAGCAGCGGCAGCTCGACATTCTGTTCCGCCGTCAGCATCGGCATCAGATTGTAGAACTGAAACACGAAGCCGACATTGGCCGCGCGCCATCTCGCCAAAGCACTTTCGCTCATCCGGCTGAGGCGGGCATGTTCGAAATCGATCTCGCCTTGGTCCGGGCGATCGATGCCGCCGATCAGATTCAACAGTGTCGATTTTCCCGACCCGGACGGTCCGACGATGGCGACGAAATCGCCCGGCGCAATCGTCATGGTCAGATCGGAAAAGATCGTCACGGTGTTGCGCCCGAGCCGGTAATCCTTGCGCACGTTGCTGATCAAAATGCCGTCCATCTCAGTTTCCTTTCTCCTCGGCCTTCGCCTGAAGGCTCGGTGGGTTCAGCGTCACTTTCGCCGCCATGTTCGGCAGCACGCCCGAAGGCGCCGTCAGGAATTCGAGACGCGCGGTCACGGTGCCTTTCTGCATCGACGCAACGGGTACGATCGTTGTCACGCGCATCTTGAATTGCCGGTCGGGAAAGGCGTCGAGAACGGCGATCGCAGCCTGGCCAGCCTCAATGCGTGCGGCGTTGGATTGGGCGATATCGACGTCGATGGCCAGCGAAGCCGGATCGAGAAGCGTCGCAATGCCATCTCTGGGCCCGCCGCCGTCCGTCCCCGAGGCGACCATGTCTCCAAGACCAGCCAACCGGGCGACGATCACGCCATCGAAAGGAGCGACGATGCGATGGAGCGATATGGTGTTTTCCTGCCTCTCCACCTGAAGCCGCGCGGTCTCGGCTGCCTGTCTTGTGCTGTCGAGATCATTGGATAACTGCAGAACGGCGAGTTCGTCCGTGTCGAGGTTGCTCTGGGACGCCGCGCCGCGATCGGCGAGTTGCTTGGTGCGTGCCAGGGTCCTTTGCGCCTTTGCGAGCGAAATCTGGTTGCGCTGCACGGCAATGACAGCAGCGGCGGCCTGTGACCTTGAGATCTTCAGCTCGATCTCGCTCGTCGTCGTATCGAGCCCTGCAATGACTTGGCCGGCAATGAAATGATCCCCGACATCCAGTGGCAGGGAGACGACCTTGCCGCCAACCTCGGGCCGCAAGGTGATCATGCGCCCAGCAACGACATAGCCGGAGCCGATCACGGCCTGGGGAAGGCTGGCGATGGGTACGGCTGCGACGGTGTCTTCATTCCGCGATGATGTGTCTGCCGTCGCAGGCGATACGGAACTGGTCGCGATCGAAGACGAGTACTTTACTGGTGTATCGATGGCGAGCTTCGATGGCAGGCAGACGATGGCTGCCGGTATCGCGATCGCGCTCGCCAGAATGAGGCTGCGGATTGCGAGCCGTCGGCTTGCCGCAGCGCCGGCGGGCGGGCTGTCGGGGCGATCGATTGCCAGGGAACGAAGTCGGGTAGCCATGTTTGCGTCGGCGCTCATCGCGGTCTCCAGCGGGTTTCGTCGCCAACATCGCCGTTCAAGGCAGCGGATGCGACCTCGATCACGATTCAGGACGTCCCGGATCGCGATCTGGATCGCCTGAGGTCGCGAGTCACGTCATAGTGCGGCCGATCACGATTGATCGTGGAAGGGGTCTCATGCTGTTCGTGCCGTTGCCGTTCGTCGTCGCGTTGCTGCTTCTGCTGCTGCTTCTGGCAATGCTGCGGCGGGATGACGGCATGGCCACCAACCGACCTTTCCTCGTGCTGCTGGCACTCTGCTGCGTGCAGTCGGTCCTTGTCGGCTTGCGCTGGGGTTACGATCTGCCGGTCGTCGGCCGCCTGACGCTTGCGCTCGCGACGATCATGCCGTCACTGGTTGTCGCAGGTGTCATGCACCTCGGTGCCGCTGGCCCGCGCCGCTGGTCCGAGCGCATCGGTCTCTATGGTTTCCCGCCTGCGATCATCGCGCTGCTGATCATTATCTGGCCCGAGGCGATCGATATCGCGATGATCCTGATCTATCTCGGCTATGCCAGCGCCTTGCTCTGGCTGATGCGCGCCGGCCCCGACGTACTGCCGCTTGCTTCCTTCGAGACGGCTCAGCCGACCCATCGAGCCTTCGTCTTTGCCGCGGCGACGCTGAGCTTTTCGGCGGGGATCGACGCGCTTGTCATGTTCGATTTCGAATGGACCCAGGGCGCTCATGTCGGCAAGATCCTCAGCATCGCCAATCTTCTCGGCCTGTTCATGCTCGGCATGGCAGCAGCCGCGGCCAGCCGGAATTCGACCGTGAGAGATATTGTCGACGTTGCGCCGGTTCCGGATACGGCGGAAGACGCAGAAACGATTACCCGCATCGAGGCGCTGATGGGTGAGAAGAAGCTTTATCGCGACGCCAATCTCAATCTCGAGCGCCTTGCCCGCAGAGCCGGCATACCGTCTCGCCGCATCTCGGGCGCCATCAATCGCCGGATGGCCAAGAACGTCTCGCAATATGTCAACGACTACCGCATTGCCGAGGCCTGCCGTCTTCTTGTTGAAACCGATCGGCCGGTGACCGAAGTCATGCTTGAGGCCGGCTTCCAGACCAAATCGAATTTCAACCGCGAGTTTCGCCGCGTCACCGATATGACGCCCGTCGCCTGGCGCGAGAAATGCGCCTATCCCTCAGGCTGAGGCTCGCCGCCCGTCAGAAATCGGCAACTTTTCCCCAGGCGGAGCGGTTCAGGCGATCCGGATAATAGGGCTTGGGGTCGACGATCGGCGTCGCACCCGTAACGAGGTCGGCAACAAGGTGTCCGGCACCGGGGCCAATTCCGAAACCATGGCCGCTGAAGCCTGCCGCCAGGATCAGGCCGGGGATTGCAGCTATCTCGCCGATCGCGGGCACGCCATCCGGCGTGCTGTCGATATAGCCGGCCCATGCGGCCGAAACGGGGGCATGAACCAGGGAGGGAAGAAGTGTGCGTGCCCGCGCAAGCGTCAGGTCGATCTGCTTGCGGTCGGGGCGCGGATCGAGGATGCGGTTGCGCTCCATCGGCGTCGGCCGATCGAGCCGCCAGTGCGAAAGGGTCTCGTGGCCGCCCTTCAATCCCTCCATGCCTCCCGGCGCCAGGCTTTTCCAGCGACGGGCGAACATCGGCACGAAATAGCGGGCAAAGCGAAGCTGCTGCAAGGTGGGGTCGACACGGGCCTTGCCGCTGATGGCGAGCGTATAGCCGCCGTCGCTTCGTCTCGTCGCCGAGACGGCGGCCGTATGGAGGGCTGCCGGAAGGCTCTTGGCTCCGGGCGCGACGGACAGGATCGAGGATCGGATGGCCGCCTGCGGAAAACGAACCCCCAGCTGTCGGCAGAAGGACGATGCCCAGGCTCCGCCCGCCATGACGACGGTTTCGGTGCGGATGATCCCCGCTTCCGTGACCACGGCGCTGACGCGGCCACCTGTGGTTTCCAGACCACGGGCCGCGCACATCTGATGCACGCTGCCGCCGAGCGCCATGATGGCGCGGGCGACAACGGGCGCGGCGCGGGAGGGATCGGCGGTGCCGTCGGTCGGCGAAAAGACGCCGCCTTTCCAGGCCTTGCCGGTCGCCGCGCCGAATTCGCTGGCTTTCTTGCTGTCAAGCATATGGGTGGTGACGCCGACGCCACGGGCAAACTCGCCCCAGCGTGCCCAGCCGGCCAGTTCCGCATCATTGTCGCTGAGATAGAGCAGGCCGCAGCGGCGAAAGCCGGCGTCCTCGCCGCTCTCTTCAGCGAATGCGTCCCAAAGCGCCAGGCTCTTGGTCGCCATCGGCAGCTCGCGGGCATCCCGGTTCTGCTGCCGGCACCAGCCCCAGTTCCGGCTGGATTGTTCCGCGCCGATCCGTCCCTTCTCGACAAGTGCGACTTTCATGCCGCGGCGTGCAAGGTAATAGGCGGAGAAGACGCCGACGATGCCGCCGCCGATGACCACCGCATCCGCCGTCTCGGGCAGTGTCGGTGTGGTCTCGATGTGAAAAAGGGGGGCGGGCATGGCAATCTCCGTTCGCAGACCAGCATTGTAATCGAGCTTTTCGTCCGCAAATGCTGCAGATCGCAATCAGACAGCATTTCCTTCTGTGCAGTGCCAAGACTACGAATTCTTCTGTTAAAGCACGGATTTCACGTCGTTATATCGAGGTATACATGCCCGATTCCGCTTGCTAAGCGAGGCTTTCGGCCTAAAATGACGAAAGATTATTCCGCAAGGCAGCCATTCTGCCATCCGCAAACCGGAGCGTGCCGATGAAACTCGACCGGATCGATATCAAGATCCTCTACGAACTGCAGAAGAACGGCCGTATCACCAATGTCGAACTGGCCGAGCTGGTCAATCTCTCGCCCAGCCCCTGCCTGATGCGGGTCAAGAAGCTGCAGTCCGAGGGCTATATCTCCGGCTATTCCGCCCAGATCAACATCGCCAAGCTCGGGCAGACACTGACCGTCTTTACGGAAGTGACGCTGAAGAACCATCGCCAGATCGATTTCGCCCGCTTTCTGGCGGCGGTCGAGAAGGTGGATTCGGTGGTGGAATGCCATCTGGTTTCCGGCGGTTACGACTATCTGGTGAAATTCGTTACCGCCGGCATTGCCGAATACCAGACGACGATGGAGCGGCTGATCGATATGGAGATCGGCATCGACAAATATTTCAGCTTCGTCGTGCTGAAATCGCCGATCGTCAAGGCGCATATGCCGCTAACAAGCCTGTTTCCGGTCTGACCGGCGTTGAGCCGTTAGTCTAACTCGCAAATCTCAGCGGCTAGCGAAAGCCCGGATCAACTCGTCGTCCTGCTGCAGGCCGTCGAGCCAGCCCGTGTCGAGCTTCGGCACCGAGGAGAACAGCAATTTCGAATAGGGGTGCTTGGCGCCGCCGGCGAGATCGGCGGAGGAAAGCTGCTCGATCTTCTCGCCCGCATACATCACGATGATCTCGTCGCAGATCGCCTGCACGGTCGAAAGATCATGGCTGATGAAGACATAGGACAGGCCGAGCTCGCGCTGCAGCTCCTTGAGGAGATCGATGATGGCGGCCGCCACGACCGTATCGAGGGCCGAGGTGATCTCATCGCAGAGAATGATCTTCGGCTCGGCCGCCAAGGCGCGGGCCAGATTGACGCGCTGCTTCTGACCGCCTGACAGTTCGGCCGGACGGCGGTGTTTGATGGCTGCCGGCAGATGCACCATGTCGAGCAGCTGCTCGATGCGGGCTTCGCGCTGCCTGGCGCTTGGGTTGCCATAGAAGGCAAGCGGCCGACCAAGAATATCTCCGATCGATTTGGCCGGATTGAGCGCTGTGTCCGCGAACTGGAAGACGATCTGCAGCCTGCGCAACTCTTCGCGCCGGCGATACCTGGCGTCGGCGGCGAGCTGTTTGCCGTCGAAGACGATATCTCCCGAGACCGGCGGCAGTATCCCGGCGATGACGCGGGCAAGCGTCGACTTTCCGCAGCCGGATTCGCCGATGATGCCGAGATTGTGGCCGGCTTCCAGCCTGACGCTCACGGATTTGAGCGCGACCGCCGTCGGCAGGCCGTTCGGCTGGATCGGGCCGTATCCCGCCACGATATCCGTGACCTCGAGCAGGGCGGGCGTCTTGTCGGCGGTTGCCTGCGCCGGCGAGGCGTAGAGCTTGGGCTCAAACGCGGCCAGGAGTTCCCGCGTGTAGGGATGGGAGGGCGAGGAAAGGATCTGCTCGGTCGTGCCGATTTCCTGGATTTCGCCGCCCTTCAGCACGACGATCCTGTCGGCGACCTGCGCGACGACCGCGAGATCATGCGATACGTAGACACCGGCGATGCCACCGGTCTTCATGACCGATTTGAAAGCCTTGAGCACTTCGATCTGTGTCGTCACATCGAGCGCAGTCGTTGGCTCGTCGAAGATCACGAGCTTCGGATTGCCGATCAGCGCCATTGCCGCCGATAGCCGCTGCAACTGCCCGCCGGATACCTGGTGCGGGTAGCGCGCGCCGATCGTCTCCGGATTGGGCAGGCTGAGCGCCTTGAAAAGCTCGACGGCGCGTGCTTTCGCGTCTTCGACCGGCATGAGATCATGAATGCGGGTGATCTCGATCACCTGTTCCATGATGGTCTGAGCCGGATTGAAGGCGGCCGCGGCACTTTGCGGTATGTAGGCAACCTCCGTGCCACGGATCTTCGCTCTGGCTTTTTCGGACAGGCTCGGCATGTCCTTACCTGCAAGCAGCACCTCGCCGCCGCTGATCCGGCATCCAGGGCGAGCGTAGCCCATCAGGGTCAGGGCGATCGTCGTCTTGCCGGAGCCGCTTTCGCCGATCAGGGCGACGATCTCGCCTTCCTGAATATCGAAGCTGACGCCGCGGATGATCTCGACGCGACGGCCGGAATCGGTCTTGGCCTCGACCTTCAGGTTGCGGATTTCGACGAGTTTGGCCATCAATTGCTCCGGTCCCGGATTTTCTGGGGAAGGTTATCGATCAGCAGGTTGACGCTGATCGTCAGGCTGGCGATCGCGATGCTCGGAAAGATCACCGCAGGCGCGCCGAAGGGCAGGCCGCCGATGTTTTCACGCACCAGCGCACCCCAATCGGCATTCGGCGGCTGCACACCGAGGCCGAGGAAGGAGAGGCCGGACAGGAGCAGCACGATGAACACGAAGCGCAGGCCGAGATCGGCCATGACCGGCCCCAGAATATTCGGCAGGATTTCGGAACGAATGAGATAGAGCGTACCTTCGCCGCGCGCACGGGCCACCGTAATGAAATCCATGGTGTTGATGTTGACGGACAGCGCGCGGGCAAAGCGATAGGCGCCTGGCGTGTAGATGACGGCGAGCGTCAGGATCAGTACCGGGATCGAGGAGCCGACACCAGCCACGACGACGAGGCCGAACAGCTTGCTCGGGATCGAATTCAAAGCATCGAGAAAGCGGCTGAGCACGCTGTCGAACCAGCCGCCGATGACGGCCGCGATCATGCCGAGCGCGACGCCGGAGACGCAGGAGACGCAAACGGCGGCAAGCGAGATGCCCACCGTGTAGCGCGCACCCATGAGAATACGCGACAGGATATCCCGGCCGAGATAATCCGTTCCGAGCCAGAACTTGGCCGATATCGGTCCGAAATAATCGAAGTCGACGATATCGCCGATCGAATAGGGGATGATCAGCGGTGCAAAGATCGCCACCAATGCCCATAGCAGAATGACTGCAAAGCCGAGCATGCCGACGATGTTGAAGCGAAAGCCGAGCTTGCGGGGAGTGAAGGCGGTAAGGGCCATGATCAGCGCAACCTCGGATTGGACATGATGGCGATGATGTCGGCGATGGTGATCAACAGGAGATAGACCACGCAGAAGATCATCGCGCAGGTCTGGATCAGCGGCAGGTCGCGCGTGGCGACGGCATCGACCATCAGCTTGGCGATGCCCGGATAGTTGAAGATGGTTTCAACGATGATGACGCCGCCCAGCAGATAGGAGAGCGACAGCGCCACCGCGTTGACGATCGGTCCCAGTGCATTCGGCAAGGCATGTTTCAGCACCATGCGCCGGCGCGACGCCCCCTTCAGCAGCGCCATTTCGACATAGGGCGTGTTCAGCGTCTCGATGACGGCGGCACGCGTCATGCGGATCATCTGCGCCGATATGACGAAACTCAACGTGATTACAGGCATCGCGAAGACGCGCAGCATCTGCCCGAAGGAATGGATCTCGTTGGCGAAGGCAAGTGCCGGCAGCCATTTGAGATAGACGGCGAAGATCAATACGGCCGAGGTGGCGACCATGAATTCCGGCACGGAGATGACGCCGATCGAAATGATGGTGACGATGCGGTCGTAGAGCGAGCCGCGCAGCATCGCCGCCGTAATGCCGAGGGTGAGCGCGATCGGCACGGAAAACAGCGTGGTCGCCGCCGCGAGTTTCAAGGAGTTTCCGAGCCGCGAGCCGATCAGATCGGCGATCGGCATGTTGTTGGCATAGGAAATGCCGAGATCGCCGGTGGCGAGGCCAGCAAGCCAGCGGACGAAACGCAGGATGGCCGGATCGTTCAGATGCATGGCGGCGCGAAGACCGGCGACTGCTTCAGGAGTGGCAGCCTGGCCGAGCAGGATCTGCGCAACGTCGCCCGGTAGCATCGATGTTGCCGCAAACACCGTGAACGAGACGATGAGCAGCGTGACGAGGGCCACGAGCACACGGCCGAACACGAGATAAAGAACGTGGCGGTTCATGACGGATCCCCATCGCGAGAGCGGATGTGCCAGTTTCCCGGCATTGTACCCGACAAGCGGCGCCGAAGCACCACCGGCCGGGTACGAAGGCAGGGATCAGGCATCGAGCCAGACATATTCCGCAAAGGCGTAACCCATCATGCCGCCGAGCGGATTGGCTTCCAGCCCATGCAGCTTCGAGGAGATCGCGTCGACGTTGGAGATATAGGCCGGGATAGCGGTGCCCGCATCTTCGGCAATCATCACCTGCATTTCGCCATAGATCGCCTTGCGCTTGGCCTGGTCAAGCGAGCCGCGCGCCTCAATGAGCATGCTATCGAACTTGGCGGACTTGTACTGGCTCTCGTTCCACGGAGCATCGGAGGAATAGAGCAGGGAGAACAGGATATCCGGTGTCGGACGCGGATTGATATTGCCGAAATGCATCGGCGCCTTCAGCCAGTAGTTCGACCAGTATCCGTCGGAGGGCACACGCTGAACATCGAACTTCATGCCGATATCCGCGCCGGCCTGCTGCAACACCATCGCCATGTCGATGGAAGAGGTTGCTGCATCAGAGGCGACAACGGGGATGGACTGGCCGAAGAGGCCCGACTTCTGAAAGTGGAACTTCGCCTTTTCAGGATCGAAGGCCTTCGGCTTCAGATCGGCATTGTGATAGATGCTGGATGGCGGCACGGGCTGGTCGTTGCCGATTTCGGCGAGGCCGCGCAAGGCCGACTTCTGGATCGCTTCGCGGTTCAGCAGATACTTGACGCCGGTAACGAAGTCCTTGTTGCTGCCCGGGTTCATGTCGAGGCGCATGTTGAGGTCGGTGTAGTTGCCGGAGGTGGTCTTCGACAACGTCACGCCCGTTTGGCCGTCCAGGAGCCGCATTGAGCGCGGGTTGATGGAAGCGGCAAGCTGGATGTCGCCCGACATGAGTGCGTTGACGCGCGCGGAATCGTCCTCGATCCCGAAGAACTCGAAGGAATCGAGGTGCGGGCCGCCTTGCTTCCAGTAGTTCTTGTTCTTGACAGCGACGGAGCGGACGCCCGGCTGGAAAGTCTCGCAGACGAAAGCGCCCGTGCCATTGGCCTTGCTGAAATCCGTCGTGCCGTCGGCAATGATCATGAAGTGATGGATGGCAAGGATTGTCGGGAGGTCGGCATTCGGATTGACGAGCGTGATCTCGACGGTCAGCGGATCGACAGCCTTGAAGCCTGTCATCTGCTTGGCGATGGCATTGACCTTCGAGCCGACGGCCGGATCGAGATGGCGCTTCAGCGAATAGACGACGTCGGCCGAAGACAGGGTCTTGCCGCTGTGGAAGGTCACGCCCTTGCGCAGCTTGACGGTCCAGACCTTGGCATCGGCGCTTTCGATGCTTTCGGCGAGTTCCATCTGCGTGACGCCATTCTTGTCGAGGAAGGAGAGGCGATTGTAGAAGGCACAACAGCGGACATAGTCCGTCGACAGCGATGCCTTGGCCGGATCGAGCGTGTCGGCGGTCGAGGACGACCAGCCGGCCGCCTTCAGCGAACCGCCCGAGACCGGGGTTGCTGCGAAGGCGGCGGAGGCTCGACCGAAGATCGCCCCGCCGGCCGCAGCGGCGATGCCGCCCGCGAGCAGCATTTGCAGGAGATCGCGGCGAGTTGCGCCACGGCGGATGGCATTTTCGACCATGGCATCGTCTGCGCTGGTCCAATTCGTGATCTTGTCGTTCATTGCGTTCCCCTTTTTGTTGAAGTTGAGTTGTCGTCCCGTCTTTGGCGGGCTCAGTATCGGGTCGTTACTCCGTCAGGCGGCCTTGCTTGCCTCCGCTGCTTCGGCAAGTCCTGCCATGGAGGTGAAATGATAATCGGGCTTTGTGAATTCCTGAGGTTCGATGGTGCCGCCATAGCCCTTCTGGGCATGGCGTCGCTCGATCCAGCAATTGGTCATGCCGAGTTGGCGGGATATGCCGATATCGTGATACTGGCTTTGGGCGACGTGCAGAATGTCGTCCTTCGAGGCCTGCTCCTTGCCGACGAAGGCGAAGACCTGCTCGAAGAAGGCCGGATCGGGTTTTTCCGTGCCGGTGTCATCAGCGGTGAATGCCGCATAGAACGGATTGCCGAGTTCCTTGGAGAAATGTTCGAAGGCCCAGCGGCGGGCATTCGTCATGGCAATCAGCCGATAGCGCTTGGACAGACGGCGGAGCGCATCGGCACTGTCGGCAAAGCCTTTCCAATTGCCAGCGGAATCGCGCAGCCGTTCACCGAATTTCACTTCGGCAGGCAAGCCGAGCTTCGGCGCAATGACCATATAGACGCGGACCAGATCATCGGGGAAAAGACCGGCGTCGCCGGAATAGCGCGCAGCGCGATAGAGTGCCAACGCCTCTTCGCCATCGACGGAGACACCTGCCTCTTCAGCGATCCCAGCCAGACACTCCTTGATGCCGCCCTCGAAGTCGATCAGCGTTCCGACGACATCGAAGGTGAAATATTTGAAATCCGCTAAGCTCTTGGCCAAGTATCTGTCCTCGAATGAGCGCCATCAATTTCGATCGCGCGACTGAATGCAGAAGAAAATGCTGTTCCGATCTTGCCGCTTGTTCTGTTCTATCTCCTCAAAATCCGCGTTTTTTAGGCTCTGAGGGTGGCAGCACGTCCAGTTTCGCAGTTAAGGCCTGCCGGAGTCTCTGAATGGCGGAGCTGTGGCGGCACAAAATTGCGAATATGGGCGCAAAGCGGTATTTCGGCCGCCGCGCTCAAGCAAGAGCCGCGCGAACGTCCGGATCTTCCAGCGTCTGATCGAGCGTCCTGCGCGTACGATCGATGATCGCGTCGATTTCCGCATCGGTGCAGCAGAGCGGCGGCGCATAGCCGAGCACGCCGTTGCCGAAGGCGCGGATGACAAGTCCATTGTCCCAGGCACGATCGAATATACGGCGCGAGGGATCGGCGGCCGCGGGCAGCGGCGTCTTGCGCTCCTTGTCGACGACCAGTTCGATGGCGGCCAGCATGCCGCGCCCGCGTACATCGCCGACCAGTGGATGCGCGGCTAGCTCGTGCAGGCCGGCCATCAGGCGAGCGCCCGCCTTGACGCCGTTTTCCAGCAAGCCGTTTTCATAGAGGCGCAGAACTTCGAGGCCGACCGCTGCGCTGACGGGATGGGCGGAATAGGTGTAGCCATGGCCGATGGCCGCGGACCCGGCACCATCGGCGATCGTCTGGTAAACGCGCTCCGACAGGAAGACGGCGCCCATCGGTACATAGCCGGAGGTAAGACCCTTGGCTGTTGTCATCAGGTCGGGGACGATGTCTTCATCGGAGCAGGCAAAGAGCGGCCCGGTGCGGCCGAAGCCGGTGATCACTTCATCGGCGACGAAGAGGATGTCGAGCTCGGTGCAGACGTCACGCATCGCCTTCATCCAGCCGGGCGGCGGTACGAGCACGCCGCCGGAGCCCTGGATCGGCTCGACATAGAAGGCTGCCGCCCGGTCGGCGCCGATCTCCTCGACCTTGGCGCGCAGAGCGGCGACGGAGGCGGCGATGATCGCCTGCGGATCGCTGCCGACGGGATTGCGATAGGCATAGTGCGTCGGAATCTTGTGCTGCCAGTCGAGCGGCACACCGAAACCGGCATGGAAGATCGGCAGCGCCGTTAGCCCGGCACCCACCGTCGAGGAACCATGATAGCCCTGCTCAAGCGAGATGAACTGATCCTTCGCCGGTTTGCCGAGCGAATGGTAATAGTAGCGGATGAAACGGATTGTGCTGTCGACGGCGTCCGAGCCTCCGAGCGTGAAGTAGACGTGGTTGAGATCGCCCGGCGCCCGGTCGGCCAGCTCGGCGGCAAGCCGGATGGCCGGCTCCGAGCCGAGGCTGAAATAGCCGGTGGCATAGGGCAGTTCGCGCATCTGGCGGGCGGCAGCCTCCACGATGCTCTCATGGCCATATCCGGCGTTGACGCACCACAGACCGGCGAAGCCGTCGATCATCTGATGCCCCGTCGCGTCGGTGACGGTAGCGCCTTTGGCGGATTTCAGGACCCGCACACCGGCTCGCTCGTGGCCGCGATAGGAGGCGACCGGATGGACGAGGTGGGCGCGATCGAGTTCGACAAGGGAATTGCTCAGCATGATATCTCTCTTCAGCCCAGGGCTTGGCTCGCCAGGGCAAATGTGTGAACGCTTGAAATGTTTGACGGAGCGGGTGATGCGGCGCGGCGCATGGCAATGCCGCCGCCGACATGGGCAAGGCCGTGTTCGAGCAAAAATGGAGCAAGGCCGGTTTCTGCCCCGGTATCGACGCGCATGAAGACACCGGGTCGGGCCGCAAACAGGAAGCTCAGCAGATCCTCGGCATCCGCCGCCGTTTCCGCGACGACCGGGCCGCAGAGCTCGCCGCGCCCGAAGGCGCGTAACGCCGCATATCCGCGCAGGCCGTCGGTCTTGCGCAAGACGGCGAGACGACCGGTGTGGAACAATGCCTGCAGCAGCGCCGTGCGGTCCGCGCCATAGGCGAGACGATCGAGAGCGACGATGTGGTCGAAGTCGGCCGACGTCGCACGATCGACCGCCCCGGCCGCGATACAGGCCCGCAACGGCCCCTGATGCTGGACGATCTCGCCTGTCCTCTCGAAGCCGAGACTTTGATAAAGCGGAAGGCCTTCGGCGGTTGCGACGAGCCGGCACTCGCGGGTTCCGACGATCTCAAGAGCAGCCTGCATGATGCGCCGACCGATGCCGCGCCCACGCATGGCCTCGTCGACAATGACCATGTTGATCGTCGCGACGTCGGCGCCGTAGGGCGTGACGAAGATCGTCGCGACCACTTTCTCATTTTCGATCGCCACGAGGCCGCTGCTGAGTTCGAGCAGCATTTGCCACTCTTCGAGCCGGTGCGGCCACCTCGCCTGGCGCGACAGGGCAAGGGCTGATGGGAGATGGGATTGGCCGAGGGGGCGAACGTCGATCGCGGATGCCTGCACAGGCCTTTTCTCCCGTCTGTTGCTTTATCTCTTTGATAGACCGACAAGGAAAGAAGATCGTCCTGACGACGAAGCCGCAGCGGTATCTTTCACCGTCCGTCGATACGCCCGCCGCATCTTATGCCGGCAACGCGGCGCGACCGGGCGAGATGACGGTGCCTGGAGGCATCAGGCGCGCAACTCTCTGCCAAAGCAGGACAAGCATACAGAACATTCTGCTTCCCGACGGCGCAAATGCGGTGAACCGATGGGGAAAGGCTGCCTATGATGGGGCGAGATCAGCGCCAGCACGGCATTCTGCAAGGGATCAAGGACATGACGACGTTCCGGCCAAAATACATTACCTTCGACTGCTACGGCACTCTGACGAACTTCCAGATGGCCGAGGCGGCCCAGAAGATCTATGGCGAGCAGCTCGATCAGCCGCGCATGGCGCGGTTCATCAAGAACTTCGCCGCCTACCGGCTGGACGAAATTCTCGGTGACTGGAAGCCTTATAATGAAGTAATCCATAATGCCGTCGAGCGTACCTGCCGCAGGAACGGGGTCGCCTTCCACGCCGAAGATGCCCGCTCAATCTACGAGACCGTTCCGAGCTGGGGTCCGCATCCGGATGTGCCGGCCGGTCTTGCGAAGGTCGCCAAGGAAATTCCGCTCGTCATCCTGTCGAACGCCATGAACGAGCAGATCATGCACAATGTCGAAAAGCTCGGCGCGCCGTTCCACGCAGTTTTCACGGCACAGCAGGCCAATGCCTACAAGCCGCGCTTCAAAGCCTTCGAATACATGTTCGACATGCTTGGCTGCAATCCGGAGGACGTGATGCATTGCTCTTCCTCTTTCCGCTACGATCTGATGTCGGCTTATGATCTCGGCATCAAGCACAAGGTCTGGGTCAATCGTGGCCATGAGCCCGCAAACCCTTATTATGAATACGCCGAGATCAAGGACATTTCCGGCCTGCCCGGCGTTCTCGGGCTCTGACGGGAGACGGCAATGCAGTTCAAGTCCTACTGGCACGATACCGCGCCGCGTTTTGCCGGCCAGAGTGCAGCGCCGATCGAAGGTCATTATGATGTCGCGGTGATCGGCGGCGGCTTTACCGGCTTGGGCGCGGCACGGCAGCTCGCCAAGGCCAGCGCCAAGGTGGTCGTACTGGAGGCGAACACGGTCGGTTCAGGCGCCTCCGGCCGCAATGGTGGTCATCTCAACAACGGCATCGCTCACAGCTTCATTGCTGCCAAGGCGGAGCTCGGGGTTGAGCGGGCCAAGGCGCTTTATCGAGCCTTCGACGATGCTGTCGATACGGTCGAGCGGATCGTCAAGGAAGAGGCGATCGAGTGCAATTTCCGCCGTGCCGGCAAGCTCAAGCTTGCGTCGAAGCCGGCTCATTTCGAAGGTATCGCCAGAAATTTCGAGGCGGTTCACCGCGAGATCGATCCGGATACGGCGCTCCTGACGTCAAGCGACCTGAAGGCCGAAATCGGATCGGCTTCGTTTCACGGCGCGATGCTGTCGAAGAAGAGCGCCATGATGCATATGGGGCGCTACGCAGTCGGGCTTGCAGAGGCGGCTGTCCGCCATGGAGCGGTGGTCTATGAAAATGCGGCGGTGATCGACAGGCGAATCAACGGCAATAAGCACGAGTTGACGACGGTGCGCGGCAAGCTTACGGCTGACAATGTCCTGCTCGCGACCGGCGCCTATACCCCGGGGATCTTCGGCTATTTTCGCCGGCGGATCGTGCCCGTCGGCAGTTTCATCATCGCCACCCGACCCCTGACGGAGGCGGAGGTTGCCGCGACCATGCCGGGCAACCGCACCTGCGTCACCTCGCTCAATATCGGCAATTATTTCCGGCTTGCGCCAGACAACCGGCTCATCTTCGGCGGCAGGGCCAGGTTCTCGGCGACCTCCGATCAGCAGTCGGATGCCAAGAGCGGCGAAATCCTGCGCGCCAGCCTTGCCGAGATCTTTCCGCATCTCGCCAAGGTCGAGATCGATTATTGCTGGGGCGGCCTGGTAGATATGACCAAGGATCGGTTCCCGCGCGCCGGCTACGTCGACGGATTGTGGTATGCGATGGGCTATTCAGGCCATGGGGCGCAGATGGCGACGCATATGGGCATGATCATAGCCGACGCCATCCTGGGCAAGACGGATCGCAACCCGGTCAAGGGGCTGGAATGGCCTGCCGTTCCCGGGCATTTCGGCAAGCCCTGGTTCCTGCCGCTCGTCGGCATGTACTACAAGACCCTCGACCGCTTTCAATAGTCGAGGATTGCCGGAATCACGCCTTTGAAGGGATGCGGGCAATGACCTTGATCTCGAAGTCGAAGCCGGCAAGCCAGTTCACGCCGATCGCGGTCCAGTTCGGATAGGGCGGCGCGCTGAAAATCTTCTGTTTGACGGCCATGATCGTTGGGAACTGGTTTTCAGGATCGGTATGGAACGTCGTTATATCAACGATATCATCGAGCGTGCAGCCTGCCGCATTCAGCGTTGCCTTAAGGTTTTCGAAAGCCAACTGGACCTGGAGTTGGAAATCAGGTTCGGGCGTTCCATCGGAACGACTGCCGACCTGTCCTGACACGAAAAGCAGGTCAGCGGATCGGATGGCGGCCGAATAGCCGTGTTCCTCGTAAAGGGCGTGCCGGTTGGCAGGGAAGATTGCTTCGCGCTTGGTCATTTCCGATCTCTCTTCATAGACGTTGACGGGCTGTCGGTGAGCGCAGCGCGATCCGGGAGCTTCACACGCTGTCGGATCATCTGATATACGTTGCGTATCTGAAATAGCCGATATACGCACCGTATGTCAAATTAATATACGACGCGTATATGAAATCGAGGGCAAGATGGCGAAGCGACGCGTCAAGACGATGGAAGAGAACCGGGCCAAGTTGATCGTGGCCGCACGAAAGGCCTTCGCCGAAAAAGGGTATTCGGCCGCTTCCATGGACGAGCTGACCGCCGAGGTCGGTCTGACACGGGGCGCGCTTTACCATAATTTCGGTGACAAGCGGGGGCTTCTGGCGGCGGTCGTCGATCAGATCGACTCGGAGATGGCGTTACGCGCCCAAGAGATCGGCGTTCGAGCAGGCGATGATTGGAAGGGCCTGCTCGCCGAAGGCGCTGCTTATATCGAGATGGCGCTCGTTCCGGAGGTCCAACGCATCGTTCTGCTCGATGGACCTGCAGTATTGGGTGATCCGTCAAAGTGGCCCAGTCAAAGCAGCTGTCTTCAAGCAACCAGACGGACAGTGGAGCGTCTGATCGCCCAAAGGGTCCTCAAGCCGGTCGACGCGGAGGCGGCCGCCCGGCTTCTCAGCGGCGCTGCGCTCAATGCAGCTCTCTGGGTCGCCGCCAGCGACGATCCGCAGCATGTGCTGCCGAAGGCCATCGAGACATTCCATGCCTTGGCCGGGGGCCTTCTCACGAAGCCTGCGTGAATTCCTGTCGCCAAGAAAGCTGCAACGATGTCCGTGCCGCAAGTCGGCTTGGGGGCGACTTTCAGGCAAGCCCGCCGATGTGGAAGGTCTTCATCTCAAGATATTCCTCTATGCCGGCCTGCGAGCCTTCGCGTCCGAGACCGGATTGCTTGACGCCGCCGAACGGGGCCACTTCCGTCGAGATCGCGCCCGTATTCAGCCCGATCATGCCGAATTCCAGTGCCTCGCCGATGGCCCAGGAACGCTTGAGCCCTTGCGTATAGAAATAGGCAGCAAGGCCGAACGGCGTGCCGTTGGCGATGGCGATCGCCTCTTCGTCGGTCGTGAAGCGGAAGAGCGGCGCCACCGGGCCGAAGGTCTCTTCGCTTGCCAGCAGCATGTTGGTGGTGGCACCCGACAGGACGATGGGAGCGGCGTATTGGCGGCCCTCCGGCAGATTTGAAGCCTTGGCGATGATCGTCGCACCCTTCTCGACGGCATCGCTGACATGGCGCTCGATCTTGTCGATGGCCGCTGCATTGATCATCGGCCCGATGTCGATTCCCGTTTGCGTACCGGGGCCGACCTTCATGGCGGAAACGCGGGCGGAAAGCTTTTCGGCAAAGACGTCATAGACCTTGTCCTGCACCAGAATGCGGTTGGAGCAGACGCAGGTCTGGCCGCCATTGCGGAATTTCGAGGCGATTGCGCCCTCGACGGCAAGGTCGAGATCGGCATCGTCGAAGACGATGAACGGCGCATTGCCGCCGAGTTCGAGGCTGAGGCGCTTGATGCTGTCGGCCGCGCCCCGCATCAACAGGGCGCCGACACGGGTCGAGCCGGTAAAGGAGATCTTGCGCACTATCTCGTTGCGCATCAGCTCGTTGCCGATCTCTGTTGGCATTCCAGTGACGATGTTGATGACGCCGGCGGGGATGCCGGCGCGTTCGGCGAGCACGCCAAGCGCCAGCGCCGAATAGGGCGTGAAGTCGGATGGCTTGATGACGACAGTGCAGCCGGCGGCAAGGGCGGGTGCGACTTTGCGGGTGATCATCGCGTTCGGAAAATTCCACGGCGTGATGATGCCGCAGACACCAACGGGCTCCTTCAACACGATGATCCGCCGATCTGGCGTCGGCGAGGGGATGGTGCTGCCGCCGATGCGGCGAGCTTCCTCGGCGAACCATTTGACGAAAGACGCGCCGTAGCGGATTTCACCGCGTGCCTCGGCGAGCGGTTTGCCCTGTTCGCTTGTCAGCAGCAGCCCGAGATCGTCGCAGTTCTCGATCATCAGATCGTGCCAGGCTTCGAGCAGTTGCGCCCGCTCGGCATGGGTTTTCGCGCGCCAGGCGGGAAAGGCTGCATTGGCGGCTTCGATCGCCGCCCGCGTCTCGGTTTCGCCCATATCGGGAACGGTACCCACAGCCGTCTGCGAGGCCGGGTCGATGACATCGACGGTCTTGCCGGAGGCAGCATCCAGCCAGGTTCCGCCGATCAGACCCTGCTGGCGAAACAGACTCTTGTCCTTGAGATCGATCATGTCTTGCGTCCTTGTCGTTCAGCTAAGTGCGTTCAGCACGGCCTTGGTAATGGTGTCGGTCTTGTCTTTGCCTGGAGCCGTGCCGATGCCGGCCGCAGTCGCCGCCGCGATGGCATCCATGATCGCGTCGGCGGCAGTCTTCTCGCCGAGATGCTCCAGCATCATGGCGGCCGACCAGATGGCGGCGATCGGATTGGCGATGCCGAGATGGGCGATATCCGGGGCGGAGCCATGCACGGGCTCGAACATCGACGGCGCTGTTCGGTCCGGGTTGAGATTAGCGGAGGCGGCAAAGCCGAGCCCGCCCTGGATCGCGGCCCCGAGGTCCGTCAGGATGTCGCCGAACAGATTGGAGGCGACGACGACGTCAAGGCTTTCCGGCGCCATCACCATGCGCGCCGCCATGGCGTCGATATGGTAGCTGGTGACAGCGACGTCGGGATAGTCGGCCGCGACCTTGGCAGTAATCTCGTCCCAGAACACCATGGAATATTTCTGCGCATTCGACTTGGTGACGGAGGCGAGCTTGCCGCGCCGCATGCGCGCCTGCTCGAAGCCGAAGCGCAGGATGCGCTCCACGCCCGTGCGGGTGAAGATCGAGGTTTCGACGGCGACTTCGTTCGCCGTGCCCTGATGCACGCGGCCACCCGCGCCGGAATATTCGCCCTCGGTATTCTCGCGGATGCAAAGAATGTCGAAGTCTTTGGCTTTCAACGGCCCTTCGACCCCCTGCAGCAGCCGGTGAGGGCGGATATTGGCATATTGCTCGAAGGCCTTGCGGATCGGCAGAAGAAGGCCATGCAGCGAGACGGAGTCAGGCACTTCGGCCGGCCAGCCGACCGCGCCAAGCAGGATGGCGTCGAAACCGCGCAGCGTCGCGATTCCGTCGGCAGGCATCATTGCCCCGGTTTCCTTGTAGTAGGCGCAGGACCAGGGAAAGCTCGTCGGCTCCAGCCCGAAGCCCGTCTTATCGGCCACTCTCTCCAAGACTTGCCATGCCGCGTCGATAACATCCTTGCCGATACCGTCGCCAGGGATAAGCGCGATCCTGTAGGTCTTCATGGTCGGTTCCTCAGATGTTGATCAGCACGGACTTGCTGCGGCGGTTGGCAAGATAGGCGTCGCGGCCGAGATCCTTGCCGATGCCGGAACTCTTGTAGCCGCCCGTCGGCAGAATATGGTCGCGCGAACGCCCGTAGCGATTGACCCAGACGGTGCCGGCCTGCAGGCGGCGCGTGACGCGAATGGCGCGGGAAAGATCGCGTGTGAAGAGACCCGCCGCAAGTCCGTAGATCGGGTGATCGGCAAGCTCGAGAGCCTCTTCCTCCTCCTCGAAGGTCTGCAAGGTCAGCACCGGGCCGAAGATTTCTTCCGTGACGGCGGGGGAGGCCTGATCGACACTTGCAAGCAGAGTCGGCGCGTAGAAATAGCCGGGTCGATCCAATTGCGTTCCACCGGTCAGGCACTCCGCGCCGGCATCGATCGCGGCCTGGACGATCCGGTCGATACGTCCGATCTGGCGTTCCGAGATGATGGGCGAGTAGAGGCTGTTCTCGTCCCAGGTCGGCCCCGGCTTGATCCTGGACATATGCTCGAGGATCGCTTCGGCCAGCGGCGCGGCGATGCTGCGCTCGGCAATCAGCCGCGATCCGGCCACGCAGGCCTGGCCGGCATTGGCAAGGATGTTGCGGGCGATCGCTTCGGCTGCCAGCGCGATATCCGCATCGGCAAAGACGAGTTGCGGGCTCTTGCCGCCGAGCTCCAATGTCATCGGCTTGATGCCCGTGCGGGCGATATTCTCCATGATCGCCGACCCTGCGGCGGTCGAACCGGTGAAGCTGATCTTGCCGATGCGGGGATGGCCCGTCATCGCAGCCCCCGTCGTCGGGCCGTCGCCGAGCACGATGTTGATCAGGCCGGCGGGGATGCCGGCGCGCACCGAAAGCTCGGCCATATGGAGCGTCGAAAAAGGCGTCATCTCGGATGGCTTCAGCACGATGGCATTGCCGGCCGCAAGTGCCGGCCCGATCTTCCAGCCCGCCATGGAAATCGGAAAATTCCAGGGCGTGATCGCGCCGACGACACCATAGGGTTCCGTCATGATCATGCCGAGGCTGTTGCCGTCGGTCGGTACGAGATCGCTGCCTTCCTTGTCGGCGAATTCCGCGAAGAAGCGGATCTGCTCGGCTGTTACGGCAATGTCGCCGGCGATGAGCTGCCCGACCGGCCGGGTCGAGGATATGGCCTCCAGACGCGCCAATGTGACAGCTTCTTCCTCGATGAGGTCGGCCCATCGCACCAAAGCCTTGGTCCGCTCGCGCGGCCGAAGGCTGGCCCAGCCGCTTGTCCTGAGGGCCTGATTGGCCGCGTCCACGGCCTGATCGACTATGTCCTTTCCCGCGATCGGGCATTGCGCGAAAGCGACGCCATCCGAAGGCCGGTGGACGTCTATGCCACCGCTTGCTGCGACATAGCGGCCGCCGATGAAATGTCCGCTCGGAAGATCGAGGGAGTCTGGGTCGAAACTGAGGGTCATGGTGTTTCCTTGCCAGCGGTTCCGGCAAGTCTAGCGGCTGTGCCGTGGCAGTTTCGGTCGTGCGTCCGCGATGTCGCGACGGAATATCCCGTTTGTCCCCGATGTTTCAGCGCAAGATTTGGTGCCTGAAAGTGCGCCACGCAGCGAAGCTGCACGGTTCGTTCGGCTTCAAGAACGGGAAGATCCGCAACGCGTGTCATCCGGTCACGGTGACATAGATTTTGCGGACGGTCTCGATCGTCCGCCAGACGCCTTTGAAGCCCGGTTTCATGACGAAGCTGTCGCCGGCGCGGTAGGTAACCGGCGCGCCGCCGTCCTCGGTCAGTTCGATAACGCCCTGCAGGATATGGCAGAATTCGAAAGTCTCTCCCTTGATCGAGCGGGTCTCACCCGGCGTCGCTTCCCATATGCCGGTATTGACCGTTCCGTCGCGGGCGCTGTCCTGCGCCCAGGTCTTGAAGGACGGATCGCCCGAAATCAGCCGCTCGGGGAGGGCCTTGGATTGCTTCGGCTCGAATGTCGGCGCCGGATCGATGGCTTTCAGCAGGGACATGCGGTTCCTTTCAGAGGTGATCAGTAGCCGCGGCTGCGGTCGACGAGGCCGATGGGCTCTAGCCCGCTCTCGTGGCGGCGGATGTTGGCGATGACGGCATTTGCGGCAGTCTCGGGCTGCGTGACGCTGGCGACATGTGGCGTCAGAATGATCCTGGGGTGATGCCAGAGTGGATGCCCGGCCGGCAGCGGTTCGGGGTCGGTGACATCCAGGATAGCGCCGCAGAGATGACCGTCGTCGAGCGCGCGGATCAGGGCTGCCGCATCGAGTTGCGGGCCGCGACCAGCGTGCACGAGGCCCGCCCCCGGCGGCAGGGCAGCAAAGAGATCGGCGTTGAGGATGCCTTGCGTTTCGGGTGTCAGCGGCAGAAGGCAGACAAGGATATCGGTGCCTGCCAGGAACTCCGGCAACTGATCGGCCCCGTGATAGCAGGTGACCCCTTCGATACTGCGTGGAGAGCGGCTCCAGCCGCGAAGCGGGAAGCCGAAGGGGCACAGGCGCTCAAGAACGGCAAGGCCGAGATTGCCGAGGCCAAGCACGCCGACACGCCGGTCGGACGCCTGGCGCACGGGCCGGGCGGCCCATTTCTGCGCTCTCTGCTGTTCGATATAGCCTGGAAGATCGCGATGTATAGCGAGCACTCCGAGCGTTACATACTCCTGCATCATCCGGGTGATGCCGTCTTCGACCATGCGCACGAGCTTGACCTTTTCGGGCAGGGCCGAAAGGGAGAACTGGTCGACGCCGGCGCCGATGGAAAACAGGATTTCCAGATTGCGATAACGGTCAAGGTCGGCGGGTGCAGTCCAGGTGATCAGATATTTGATAGCGTCCGGGTCGATGCTTTCAGCATCGGTGATGAAAGGAAGGCCCGGCAGCTCGCGCGCGAAAGCGGCCTTGAAGATTTTGGCCCGTTCGGCATCGGAATTGAATAAGAAGGCCATGGCTTTCCTTCGGGTTTGCTTGAGCCAGCTTGCCGTGCCCTTCACGGCAGGATGCATCGAAATAGGGCCGCGTGACCGCATAACGATGCGGATTTTTGCGGTCTTGCGATGCAATCGTGATGGCCTACAGAACCAGACGATTCCCGAGCGCTTCGATCATCCGCACGCAGGCCGTGAGCTCAGCGAGTTCGATGAACTCATTGGCCTTATGCGCGCGGCCGATGTCGCCCGGGCCGCAGATAATGGCGGGCATGCCTGCGGCCTGATAGAGGCCGGCCTCCGTGCCGTAGCTGACGGCGGCAAGCGGCGTCTGTCCGGTCAGCTCTTCCATCAGCCCGGCCAGAGGTGCATCGGCGGCCAGCGACAGTGCGGGATAGCTGCTGAGCACCTCCCAACCGGCGGTAAAGCCGCGATCCATCAAAGTGGTAAGACAAGCTTCGACTTCGGCGAGCAGACCGACCGGGTCGACGCCTTCGATAGCGCGGGCCTCCAACTCGATCGTGCATTGATCAGGAATGATGTTGACGGCCTGCCCGCCGTGGATGGTGCCGACCTGCAAGGAGGAATAGGGCGGTTCGAAATTTTCGTCGAACGGTCCCTTTGTCAGACGCCTGGCGGTCGTGACGGCTTGGTCGAGAATTTCTGCCATCGCGTGGATGGCATTGAGGCCGAGATCCGGGCGCGAGGAATGACCGGCGCGGCCGCCGATCGCGGCTCTGGCTGCCGCCTTGCCCTTATGGGCACGAATGGCGCGCATGCCGCTCGGCTCGCCGATGATGCATCCCAAGGGCGGAGCGCAGAGATCGGGAAGCCTGGCGATCATGTGCGGCACGCCGCGGCATCCGGCCTCCTCATCATAGGAAAACGCCAGATGCAGGGGGCGATCGAGCGGTCGCCGTGCGATTGCCGGCAGCGCGCCGACCGCACAGGCGAGAAAGCCCTTCATGTCGCTGGTACCGCGTCCCGTCAGCCTTTCGCCGTCGCGCCGCAGCGAAAATGGATCGCTTGTCCAGCCCGGTTCGCCCGCGGGCACGACATCCATGTGGCCGGAAAGCAGATAGCCCGGCTTATCGGCCGGGCCGACGGTGGCGAACAGATTGGAGCGATCACCTTCCGGCCCGGCGAGCAGGGTGACGCGCGCGCCGGCCTGCTCGAGATAGTCCGCAATCCAGCCGACGATCGCCTGGTTCGGCGTGCCGACGACGGATGGAAAGGCCACCAGCCGTTCAAGAATCTGATCCGGAGTCATTTCAATCACTGGAATATCCTGATTTGCCCGTAGCCACGCCGCAAAGATGGCTTTCATCAACATAATATGCCGCAATGTCACCGGCTGCTGAAAGTGTTGCAGCTTTGGTGGAATCTTCCGTATTTGTGGGGCTCTCAAGCGCATTCTGTTGTGTAAGCGACGCTACAACCGATACAGGCAGTGTTGCCTGCAAATTGTGAATTCAAACCGAGCCCGGCAGCAATTCGGGTCACCTCTAATGTGCCTGCGAGAATGGGGGAGTGTCATGACTAATTCCAGTTCGATCCAACTGGAATCGTTTGAGCTGACCATGGGGGATATCGCAAAGGCCGATGTCGATGCCCTGCATGCTCTGTCGCTGTCGGTAAGCTGGCCGCATCGAGCGGAGGATTGGCAGATCGTCCGCGAGCTGGGTCAAGGGATCGTGGCGCATGATTCGATCGGTCGTGTGCTCGGCTCCGCCATGCTTTTCGACTTCGGGCCGTATTTCGCCACCATCGGCATGGTGATCACCTCGCCGCGTTTGCAGACGCTGGGAACGGGGCGCTGGATGATGGATCATATCATCGCGCAGACCGGCTCGCGCCCACTTGGACTGAACGCGACGCGCTCCTCCAAGCGGCTCTATCAGTCTCTCGGTTTTAATGCCGAGCAGGTCGTCTACCAGTGCCAAGGCGAGGCAATCGCGCCGCCTGCCGAGCTTTTGCCGCCGGGCACGCGACTGCGCCCGATCGTCGAGGCCGACCTGGCAGAGGTCGCTGCATTGGATCTGGCCGCCTATGGCGCGGACCGCACGCTCCTGTTGCAACGTCTCATCGCCATCTCGGAGGGATTGGCGCTTGTCCAGGGTGACAATATGGTGGCCTTTGCGCTCTGTCGCCGCTTCGGGCGCGGCCATGTGATCGGCCCCGTGGTGGCGATGGGCGACGAAGAGGCGATTGCCGTTGTTCGACCGTATGTCGCCGAACGCGCCGGCGGCTTCCTGCGCCTCGATACCCGCCAGCAGACCGGTCCATTCCCGCAATTTCTCATGCGATCCGGACTTGCGATCCACGACACCGTCACGAGCATGTCGCTGCGACAGGTCTGGCTGCACGGGGACGGGCGTCCGCCTGCCGATGGAAAGCCGCTGACCTACGGTTTGGCCAGCCAGGCGCTGGGGTAAGTCACCTCCTCGGCGAATTTGCCCGCCGGAACGGACCTCGGCAGCGGCGAGGATTGCCGGTCGATCGGCTGCATACCCGGTCGGGCTGTGACCATAGCGTGTGACGCTCCCGATCATCCTTCCAGGGCGTCAGACGAGCCGAGATCTGTGGGATTGGCAGCTATGCGCTTCCACGCTTGCCAGTGCCGCATTGATGCCTATATTGAGCGAGCATTCGGCCGCGTGTTTAGGCCGAGATGCTGCTTGGCTGCAACAGCCGCCTTCACCCGGCACTTGATTTGCCGGCGGACTTTGGAAGGAGAAATTTCATGTCCATTACTCCGAACAATCTCGATAGTTCAAAGGCTTCTACAGTTCCCCATCAAGAAATCGCCGATGCCGTTCGACAGTCTCGCGAAACCATCGGTTACACGATCGGTGATCTCTCCGAAACCTGTGGGCTTACGAGCGAGGAAATTGTCGAAATAGAGGCTGGCGCTGAGGCTGATCCGGCAAAACTTCGGCGAATAGCCGCTGCATTGCAGGTTCCACCTTCAACTTTTTTCATAGTTTGATAGCAGGGCGCACCTTGACGGGTGCGCCCTTCGACTATTTCGAAGGCCGCTGCGACTGTTCTCGTTGAAGGCCTTGTTCATGTGCAGTTCGGCGCTTCGCAAGTTCGGTGCGCGTGCGATCGAGATGGTCGCCAACCGTTTCCTGAAATCGTTCGATTTTATGCTCTTCGGCTAGCAGACAGCGATGCCGACCAGTTCGCCATTGGTCGCGACCGGGCGCGCGCGTTGCCTGATCTGTGGCCCCTAGCTTCATCTGCCGACCGGCCGCTGGAACGCCAAATTCTTCTTCGATGTCGACGAGGATTGCCACGGCCAGATTTTCACCGTGGAAGTTCATGCTGCGGAATTGCTTGGCAAGCTGCGCGTCTGCCCGCAGGGTACCGGCTCTTTCGAAGCGGCAGTGCCCGTCGAAGTCACCAATCCGCGTGCGCCTATCGAAATTCGGATCATGATGGACAGCGGCGCCATCGAAGGGCGGCTTTCGGCCTGGAGTGTCGAATGGCTGCGCGCGGCGTGATGCCTTGAGCCCAGGATCCCGCCGATCCAGCGCGCATTGCCGTGACTATCGGCCGATCGTACTTTTTCGAACCGTGGTATGCTGTGCGGATGATCTCACCGGAGGCGTTTTCCCCCGTCATGAATGCGATTTTGTTGCTGAACATTTCTATTGTCGGGAATTTTGTAAACCAACATTTCCGGCGCGAGAAATTCCGTATTGGCGCCGCAAAACCCGTCTTTTCATGGAGTTGATAGTTCGTATAAGAGTTGAGAAACGGAATGAAGCCCATGACTGTTATCGCCGCACCGGATATTTTAATCGTCGATGACGACCACGAGATTCGCTCGCTGCTGAGCCGGTATCTCGAGGAGCAGGGCTTTCGCGTGTCGACGGCAAGCGACCTCCGCGGCTGCAATGATTCCCTCAATCGGCGCTCCCCCGATCTGCTTGTTCTGGATGTCATGCTGCCGGACGGATCAGGTCTCGATCTCTGCCGCGACCTGCGCAACAGGCGCCCGCGCGTTCCGGTCATTCTGCTGACGGCCTTAAAGGAGGATATAGACCGGATTCTCGGCCTCGAGATCGGCGCTGACGATTATCTCGGCAAGCCGTTCAATCCGCGTGAGCTGGCTGCCCGCATTCGTGCCGTGTTGCGTCGTACCAACGAGGACATGTCTTCCGAGCCTGAACAAAGGCGGTATCTTTTCGCTGATATGACCCTTGATCCGCAGCTCCGCCGGGTGACCAGGGAGAATGGCGAAGTGATCCCGCTGACCGGCGCCGAATTCGATCTGCTCAAGACCTTCCTCGAGCGGGCGGGGCGGCTTTTGTCGCGTGATCAGCTGCTCGACCTGACGCAGGGGCGTGATCGCGATCCCGCCGACCGCTCGATCGATGTCCTGATGAGCCGGCTGCGCCGGAAGCTCGGCGAAACCGCTGAGGAGCCGGTCTTCCGAACGGTCCGCAATGGCGGCTATCAGCTCGTCGTACCGGTGACGGCGGTCAAGGGCGATCCATGAAATCCCTCGGTGCGCGTCTGGCGCTGCTCCTGCTGACGGCTATCGTTCTGGTCGTCATTTCATCGTCTTTCGTGGCAAGCCTTGTCATGCGGGGACCCAGGCCGGACATGATGATCGAGCCGGAGGCACGGCAACTCGCCGTTCTGGCCGCCTTTGCCGAGAAGGACCGGGCCATGGCTGCCGCGGCGGGGTTGATTGTCGCTCCCAAGCCTGCCGACGGTCCGCGCGATGAAGAATTGTCCCGCTTTCTGGTCGAGGCGCTGCTTCGGATTTCCAGCATGCGCGAGGCGATCATATCGCGCCAATCGACCGGCGAGATGATTGCGTCGCTGAAGCTCTCCGACGGCAGCTGGCTCGTCACGCCGATGCCGCAACATGGTCCACCGCCGGGAGGCTGGAAGATTCTTGTCGGATGGCTCGGCCTTATCATCATCGGCAGCGTGCTGGTTTCCATCTTCGCGGCTTCGAAGATCATGAAACCGCTTCGCCTGCTGGAGCGGGCCGTGGCCGAAGTCAACCCGGATGGCACGCTCCCACATATACCGGAAACCGGTCCGGGTGAAATTCGGGTCACCGCACAGGCGCTCAACGGCCTGTCGGCCCGAGTGAAGGCCTCCACGGAAAGCCGGATGCGGCTCGTGGCGGCTGCCGGGCATGATCTGAGGACGCCGATGACGCGGATGCGTCTGCGGGCGGAGTTCATCCAGGACGATGAAGAGCGGCGCAAATGGCTCGCCGATCTCGAGGAGCTCGACAGGATCGCCGACAGCGCGATTGGCCTGGTGAGGGAAGAGATTTCCAAGGACAGCCTGGAGCGCGTTAGGCTCGATACGGCCGTAGAGGAAATCGTCGAGGAGCTTCAGGCGATCCACATGAATGTCAAAAGCGGCGAGCTGGAACCTGCGCTGATCTCTGCGGGGCCGCTGGCGGTCACCAGGGCATTGCGGAATCTGCTCATCAATGCCGCCACGCATGGCCAATCGGCAACGGTCACCGTGACGCATCTCGGCAACAAGGCGGTGGTCAGAATTATCGATACCGGTCCCGGCATCCCCGAGGAGCGGCTCAATCAGGTGTTCGAGCCTTTCTTCCGCATCGACATAGCAAGACAAAGATCCTTTCCCGGCGCCGGTCTCGGCATGGCCATTGCCCATGAGATCGTCACCCGCTTCGACGGCGAAATCACCGTGCGAAACCGGCAGCCTACGGGGCTTGAGCAGGTAGTTTCATTTAAGAGCGCCGACGGTAAATCCGCGAATTAAGCCATGTCCGTTCGCCCAAGTTTTCGCGGTGGGCACAACTCGGTCGCATTTTCGAACCGAGTGCCGAATTGCGACTGGCGTTTCGCAGAAAAACAAGATTTACTTGCGTAAGACTTTCGGAAGTTTCAATGGACGATAGTATTATAATAAGGTTACAGAACTTACCAAATAAAGCCGGCCCTTTGGCAAAGCCGAGACACTAAATTTCTCGAAAATGCCTCCTTTCAGAAACATTCAGAAATGTTCGAGCCGCGGACTGATGTAGTATCACAGTCGATCACAAGCCTGGCTCGAGCAGGCTTTGATCGCCCCGCATACCGGCTTCGCCATGACGCCCCCAACACGAATGGCGAAGCCGGATTATCTCCGAGGGCACCCCTAAAATTTCCCTTGATAATCAGTCTCTTGAAAGCGCTGCGACCGGATCGAGCCGCGAGGCGTTGCGTGCCGGCAGGTACCCGAAGGTGAGGCCGATGGCGCACGAACACGTGAAGGCGAGAAGGATCGAGCTCGCCGAAAAAACCAATGTGAAATTGGACGCGAAATGATTGAAGGCGGCGCCGAAGCCGAGCGCTGTGGCAATGCCGAAAGCGCCGCCGAGGAGGCAGACCAGCACGGCCTCGATCAGGAACTGCTGCAGGATGTCCTGGCGCCTTGCGCCGACGGCCATGCGCACGCCGATCTCCGCGATACGCTCGGATACCGAGACGAGCATGATGTTCATGACGCCGATGCCGCCGACAAGCAGCGAGATGACGGCGATCGCCGAGACGAGGAGGGTCATTGTCCTGGTCGTGGTGGTGATCGTCTGGCGGATATCGTCGGTATTGAGAATGAAGAAATCCTTGGTGCCGTGGCGGCGCTCCAGGAACTGCGTCACGGCCGCTTCGGCTGTTGAGCTTTCGATATCGTCCACGACGCGTACGGTGACGCTGCGCAGCGACATATCGCCGAGGAAGCGCGCCTGCACGCCGGTATAGGGCAGATAGACGGAAAGATTATCGCTGGAGCCGAAGCCGCCCTGTTGGGAGGCAATGACGCCGATGACACGCACAGGCACCTTGCCGACGAAGATCGTCTGCCCGATCGGGTCGAGACCTTTGTCGGTAAACAGCGTCGTTGCGGTGTTCTGATCGATCACGGCGTCCTGCGCCATGCGCCTGATACCGTCAGCGTCAAACAGACGGCCGGCGACCAGTTTTGATCCCTTCACCGTAAAATAGGCGTCACCAACGCCGTTGATCAGCGCATTTGCTTCCGTTGAGCCGAAGCGCACGGTACTGCTCGTCGAGACAGTCGGTGTGACGGCTGCGACATAAGTGAGCTTCGCCAGCGCGTCGGCGTCCGCGACGACCAGGGTCTTTATGCGCCCCGACCGCATATCGCCGAAGCTTTTGCCGGGGAAAATCTCCAGCGTGTTCGTGCCAAGGCTGTTGATGTTTGCCAGGACCTTGCGCTGCGATCCCTCGCCAAGCGCGATGACGCTGACGACCGAGGCGATACCGATGATGATGCCGAGCATTGTGAGGAAGGTGCGCAGCCGGTGGGCCCTAAGTGCAAGCATCGCCATGAAAAAGGCTTCGGCCAGTCGGCCAGACATTTCGCGCCAGCTGGATTTGCCGAAACCGGCCTTGGCGACCGCTGTGCGAGGCCGGGGAGTTTCCTCCCGCGTGCGCCTATCGGCAACGATCCGGCCATCGGAGATCTCGATGATGCGATCGGCGCGGGCGGCCACATTCATGTCGTGGGTGACGATGACGACCGTATGGCCTTCGGCGTGCAGCTCGCCAAGGATGCGCAGTACCTCTTCGCCGCTTTGTCGATCCAGCGCCCCGGTCGGCTCGTCGGCGAGAATGACATTGCCGTTGTTCATCAGCGCGCGCGCTATCGAGACGCGCTGCTGCTGGCCACCGGAAAGCTGGCCTGGCCGATGTCCTGCCCTTTCGGCCATGCCCAGGCGTTCGAGAAGTGCGGCCGCGCGCACCCGTCTCGCCTCGCCCGGTTGCCCGGCATAGATTGCCGGCACTTCGATATTGCCGATCGCGGTCAACTCCGAAAGCAGATGGTAGCGCTGGAAGATGAAGCCGAAATGCTCTCGCCGCAGCCTGGAAAGCGCGTCGTTGTCGAGGCGATGCGTCTGCGCGCCGGCGATCGCATAGGTTCCGTCGGTCGGGCGATCGAGCAGGCCGATAATGTTCATCAATGTCGATTTGCCGGAACCGGAAGGGCCGACGATAGCCACCATCTCACCTTCGTCGATGGACAGATCGATGTCCTGCAATACGGCGATGGTGCGCTCGCCCGACTGGTATTCCCGGCGCACGCCCTGCAGTTCTATGATCGGAAAAGCCATGGTTCAGAACCCCATCGGCGGCGGCCCACCATTGTTGCTGTTCTTCGTCGTCGCGGCGATGGCCTCGCCGATCACGACGCTCTCGCCCTCCGACAGGCCGGACTGGATCTCGGCCGTGACATTGTTGTTGAGGCCGACCATAACCTTTCTGGAATTCTGCTTGCCATTTTGATCGACGACCTGAACGCTGTAGGAACCGTCGGCCAGCCTTGCACCGAGCGCGGAGGATGGAATGGTCAGCACGCTCCTGGCCTGGCCGAGGACGATGTGCACTTCGGCGGACATATAGGTGCGGAAATGATTGTCGTGGTTCGGCACGGCGAAGACGCCGTTGTAGTAGATCGCCGAAGACGCCGAGGATGACGTCGTGCTGCTGCTAGACGATGTCGTGGTGGAAGAGGATGTGACGCTGGTGTCGCTGGTGATCGATTCCGGCGCCGGTTCGATCGATTGCAGCACGGCGTCGTAGCGGGTGCCGGGATCGCCGAGAATGGTGAAATAGACCGGCTGCCCGACCTTGACCTTGACGACATCGGCTTCCGATATCTCGGTACGAACGATCATTGTATCGAGTTGTCCGAGAATGACGATGGTCGGCGCCGATTGCGCCGCATTCACCGTCTGGCCCTGCTGATTGACGATCGCGAGCACGGTGCCGTCCATCGGCGCGGTGATGCGCGTATAGGAGAGGTTGGCCTGCGCCGTTTCCACCGCTACCTCCGACGAGGTGATCTGCGCATCGAGAGCGGCGATCTGCGCCGTGATCTTCTTAACGCTGGCTTCCGCGCTGTCCAGATCGGCCTTGGAGCCGGCCTGGTTGCGAAAGACGGTCTGCTGGCGGATGAGGGTCAGCTGCGCATTGGCAAGGTCGGCCTCGCTCTCCTGACGCTGCGCCCTGACGTTGGCAAGCGAGGCCTGCGCGATTTTGAGGTCGTTGCTCTGCGTCGTCGAGTCGATCTCGGCGATCAATGTGTCCTTCTTCACGGCATCGCCGAGCTTCACATCGAGCGCGGTAATGCGCCCCGAGACCTGCGCGCCGACTGCGACCAGCTTGACTGGCTTGAACGTGCCGGAGGCAAGCACGGCTTCCTCGACATCGCCGCGTGTCACCGGCGCTGTAATGGCGGATGATGTCTGCCGGTCGAAAAAGCCGTACCAGAAGAGGATGAGGCCAATAGCGGCGAGCAGGAGCAAAATCACAAATGCCAGCCGCATCGGTTTGAAGCCTCGGCGTGAGGGGGATCTCGCAGGGACTGCTTCCGCGGCGCGTTTCGGATTGATGGTCGCCGGTGCTTCTCGGTCTAGGGTGTTCAGCATGTGATTATTTGGCCATCGTCAAATGTGGACCGGTGTCGGTATCGACCACCGCGGGTTTGGAGACGTCGACATCGCCGTCCCAGCCGCCGCCGAGCGCCTTGTTGAGCGAGATATAGTCGGTGGCGATCGATGCACGACTCTGAATGACGGCTTCCTCGGCGCTGTAGAGCGAGCGTTCGGCGTCGAGCACGTCGAGAAAGTCGGTAACGCCAGCCTTGTTGAGTGTACGCGACAAATCCGAGGCACGGTTGTAGGAGCTGCTGGAGGAGACGAGCTTGCCGTATTTCAATCGCTCCTGGGTGAGCGATACGACGGCATTCTCGACGTCTTCCATCGCCGAAAGCACGGCTGATTGGTAGGCGATGAAATATTGATCGCGCTCGGCCTTGGCGACGTCGACCGCCGCCTTGAGCTGGCCGCCCTGGAAGATCGGCACGGTCAGCGAAGGACCGAGCGACCATCCGATGGAGGATCTCTTGGCGAGGTCGCCGACGCTGGCGGCGGACGAGGAGATGTCGCCCGTCAGCGAGATGGATGGATAGCGATTGGCCTCGGCCTGGCCGATCTTGGCCGTATATTGCGCAAGTTGCCGTTCGGCCAGCCGGACGTCGGGTCGCGAGACGAGGATATCGGCGGGAATGCCCGTCGAGACGCTCATCTTGGGGCTGGGAATGGGAGCGCTGGCCTTGAGCCTCTCCTCAAGTGCCGCCGGCGGCCTACCCAGCAGTACGCCGAGACGATGAACAGCTTGGGCGTAGGAGATTTCGTAGGCCGGAATATCGGCTTCGGTGCTGCTCGCCAGAGCGTCCGCCTTGGCGGTGTCGACAGCGGTGGCACTGCCCGCCAGATATTCGGCATGGGTAAGGGCGGCGCTCTTGCGCTGCGAGACGGCGGTGCGCTTGGCCAGATCGCGCAGCGCCTGATATTCGCGTGCCTGCACATAATAGGAAGCGACATCGCCGATAAGGGTCAGCATCGTGTCGCGCAACTCCTCGTCGGCTGCATCGACGCCATATTTTGCCGCTTCGGCTGCGCGCTTGTTGCCACCGAAGAGATCGAGCTCCCAGCTGGCGTCGAAACCTCCATCATATAACGTGGAGAAGGTAGCATCGGTCGCGCCGCCTGCCGCGGCTGATGTGCGCGTGCGGGTTGCCGATGCGGTTCCCTCGGCTGTCGGCAGCAAAGCGCCTCTCTGCTCGCGATAGGTGGCGCGCGCTTCGCGGATCTTTGCCTTGGCCGTCGCGACGTCGAGATTGCCGGCTATCGCCTCCTCGATCAGTGCATCGAGCGTTGGGTCCTTGAGCTGCTTCCACCATTGGGACAATTGCGGCGCCTTCGCAGGCTTGGTTCCGGCCTTGCTGCCCCAGTGCGACGGCACGGCAAGGCCAGGCGTCCGGTAGTCCGGGCCAACGACACAGCTTGTCAACGTCACGGCGAGTGCGATGGCAGCAGCAATATTCGACAACCCTGTGTTTGAAGGCGAACATATCAGCAAGATCTCTATCCCTGTTTATGGATTATGTGCGCCGGCCTCGGTTCTGGCTCGGACGGGAGGCGGAGCGTTTGAGGAGGCAATCGGCTTTCCTTCTGCGGGAAGGGACGATGAAGCTCACGCGTCATTGGTCCGGGAACGCCGGGCGGGGCGTTCCCGGACCATTCGGCCCTTTGAGGGGCCGCTCCTTCCAATCGACGAGGGCGTCCGGGGGGAATCTCGATCGGTTGGAGGCGGAGAGGAAATGGTCTGTTGTGACTATGCAGTCGGATGTTCCCTGGTCGAATCCTCGATCGTCTATCAGCGGAACGCGTGAGGGCCTGGAACGAGGGATCGTTCCGCATCCTCAAGCTTTGCAAGTTGATCGGCAGTCAGGACGTTGCGCAGGGCGACGGCCTTGCCTTTGAGGATGGTGGCCTTGGCGGCGCGATCCAGCGCGTGATCGGCGACGAGTTCGCCAAAGAGTTCCTTCTGCTTGTCGGCGTCTTGATCGGGCTGCGACGCAGCAGCGTCATCCGGGAGCGGCGGGCCGGGTGGACGATGTTTCGGAAAAGCCAGAAAATCCGACAGCGCGCTGGTGTAGTCCCGCCAGGCATCGAGCTGGGCGCTGTGAATGCCGATCAGCGTTTCCATGGCCGACAGCTTGCCCGCAAGCTCGAGAGCCGGATCCTGCCCATGATGGAAGCCGCCGGGCGGCTCGTTTGGCGGCATGGGCATGCCGGCGCCGAAGGCCATCATCGGCCCTTCGGGATGCGGGCCCGGGCAGGGCCAACCGCCCGGCACCATGCGGCCCGGCATGGGTTGCGCCGCCTCGATGCCTGGGGGCTTCTGCGTGTCGGGCGTGGCAGCCGGCTCGGCGGCGAGCGCGGAAACGGCAATGCCGCCGATGGCTGTTATCAACAAAGTTGCGACGATGTGTCGTTGCCTCATGATCAGTACCTTCATTACGATTTACTGATGCTGAGGCTAGCGAGGCCGTATGAATGCAATAGGTCCCGATATTTCCGAATGTTTCCTGGCGAAGGAATGTTGCGAACGAAGTTTGCTGGGAGCGCCGTGGCAACAATTCTTTACCACTTTCCTGGGGAGGACACGCAGAAGGGCGAAATCTGCGGTCCCTCACGCCCTGGTGCTCATATTCTCCTTTAAATCATCATGGAAAGAGCCGCGCCTTGGGCGCGGCTCTTTCCATGATAATGGCCCGATGAAAGCGCGGCTCGAGCCGCTTCGGTCCCGTCTCTATTCCTTGCTGCTCGACGCAGCCGAGGTTGACTGATCGGCTTCCCTGAGTGCGGCGGCGCACTCCTCGCAGCAGACCTCGACCGACTTGCCGCCGAGGTTGACCTTGATGGTCTCTGCACCCAATTCGCAGTCGCAGGCGGCGCATGTGGTTCTCTTCATCTCATAACCCTTTCCTGAATGATCCCCCGATCGGGGCAGGGTCATGAGAGCACCGTTGGCCCTATCGGCGCTGTCGGAATCTTTAGCGATTGATGTAGCGCTTCGGTTTCAGCTGCGCGGAACGCTGAAACTCCGCGGGTGTCACGCCATAGGTCTGCTTGAAGGCGGCGCTGAAATGGCTGTGGCTGGAAAAGCCGAGATCGAGGCCGAGCATGGTCAGGTCGTCGTACCGGCCAAGAAGGTCGAGCGCGCGGGCCAGCCGCAGCCGCAATTGATAGCGATAGAGCGGCATGGCTTCGACCTGCTGGAAGACCTGCGTGAGGTAAACCGGCGAGACACCGACCTCCTTGGCGATCTCTGCGAGCGTCCATCGCCGGGCGAGATCGGAAGACAGGACGAGCTTCGCCCGATCGACAAGCTTCTGCCGGCCGAAGCTGGCACCGGCCGCATGTGAGGTGCGCTCGCCGAGCGAGCGGCGCACCAGGGTCAGAGCCAAGGTCTCGCCCTCGAGGCTTTCGGCTATGTTGCGGCTCAGGCCGTGGCGAAGAAGGGCGACGAGCGCCTGCGCGCGCGGGTCGACGCGACGGCGTTGGCGGCGGAAGACGACGCCTTCGCCGGCCTGCACCTGTTCCTTCGGCGCAAGCTCTTGGAGTACAGCCTCATCGATCGCCAGATCGAGACAGGAATCGCCACCCTCGACCGGGTGGCTGATCCTGTAATCTTGTCCGCCGTTGAAGAAGATGACCTGATTGGCCTCGGCGACAACGTCATTCTGGCCGACATGCCGCTTGAAGACGCCACGATAGGGGTAGACGAGGCTTGTCTTGTGAGCGCATTCCTCGTCGCTCTTGTGGCGGCATTCGCCATTGCAGACGACATCGCGGATCATGACGGTTTTCGTCTTCAGCAGCAGAGCCGTCGAAATTTGTGACATACCGCAATCCCCATCGAGCCGTAGGGCTCCGCTGCCCGAGCCTAACACATCTCGCGCCGGCTTTTTAGTAGCGGCTGTAAACATGAACGTCGCTTCCCGCTTGACCGCGCGAAAGCCCGATATCCTTCAGCTGATCGTCGGAGAGCTCCAGAAGTGCGTTTCGATTGCGCCGTTCATTCATCTTGTGCATCAGCAACCGCGCGACGGCTGCAATGGCAGAGAGGGGCGTGCGCCGAACCTTAAGGCCGACACGAATGCGCGCGGATGAAATTGTGATGCTGGGGCTTTGCATGGTGATCCTCCACCGTTGGTTTCGATGGAGGCAGTCAACCACTCCCGCGGCGTCCGCGCTGTCAGATAATTTAGCGATCGAACAGGGCCGATCGTTTCGCCGCAGGGGGAGGCAGCCGGCAACCGCTGTCGCAGCGGTCGCCGGCGTTTAAAATCAGGCGGCGGTACGAACCTTCGACGGGCGGGTGGCTGCTGCCTTTTCGACCATCGCGGTAACCTCGGCGCGACGGGCTCCGGAAAGCGGCAGGCGCGGCATACGGACGCGCTCCGAGCCACGGCCCATGATCTGCTCGGCAAGCTTGATGGACTGCACGAGATCATGCTCGGCATCGAGATGCAGGAGCGGCATGAACCAGCGATAGATCTTGCGTGCTTCCTGCCAATCGCCACGCTCGGCGGCGGCAACCAGTTGCACCGATTCCTGCGGGAAGGCGCTCGTCAGGCCGGAGACCCAGCCCTTGGCGCCGAGCATCAGGCCCTCAAGCGCGACATCGTCCAAACCTGCAAAGATATCAAAGCGATCACCGAAAGCATTAATGAGATCCGTGAAGCGGCGCGGATCCGGCGCGCTCTCCTTGACGGCCTTGATGTTCGGCACGTCGGCAAGCGCCTGCAGCACATCGGCGCCGATGTTGACGCGGTAGGCGGGCGGATTGTTGTAGAGCATGATCGGCAGGGAGGTCGCTTGCGCAACAGCGCGGAAATGCGCGATCAGTTCTTCAGGCTTCGGCACATAGACCATTGCCGGCAGCAGCATCAGGCCGTCGGCGCCGAGCTTCTCGGCATCGCGGGCGTAGGCGACGGCCCGGCGCGTATCGAGTTCGGAGACGCCCGTGACCACAGGCACCCGACCGTTGACCACCTCGACGGCGGCCTTGAGGATGGTGCGCTTTTCCTCGGGGTCGAGCGAATTGTTCTCGCCGCATGTTCCCATGACGATCAAGCCGTTGACGCCATCGTTGACGAGCGCGTCCTGAACGCGCTGCGTTTCGGGGATATCAACGGAAAGATCTTCCTTGAATTGCGTCGTTACGGCGGGAAATACGCCCTTCCATCCTGTCGTCATCGTTCGATCCTCATTGGAGATGAAGGTCTTATATACAAACTGTCGACAAAGCTCAAGAAGCGTGGCATGAAAGTTTAACAAGTGGTGGCCGGCCTTGCCGGGGCATGTGAAAAGGCAATATTGGAGCCTTGGCTGCGAGGGGTATCCGAATGCAGAGTGATGCGGAAAATGTGCGGGTGCGGGGGTCCGGCACGCAGAGCGTCTATGTGACGCTGCGGCGGGAGATATTGTCCATGGCTCTCGAGCCAGGAAGCCCGCTCGACGAGGTGCGGCTTTCGGAGCGTTTCGGCATGTCGAGGACGCCGGTGCGCGAGGCGCTGCTTCGCCTTGCCGCCGACGGACTGGTAACGACGCTTCCGAACAGGAACACCATCGTCGCCACGATCGATTTCGCCGGCCTTCCCACCTATTTCGAGGCGCTCACGCTGATGTATCGGGTGACGACGCGTGGCGCGGCGCAGAGACGCGATGCAGCCATCATGCGAACCATTCGCGCCCATCAGAAGGATTTCGCCGACGCCGTGCTTGCGCGCGATGCCTTTGCGATGATCGAGGCGAACCGCGAGTTTCACGTCGCCATCGCCGAGCTCGCCGGCAACCCCTATTACACGACATTTTTCACGCGCCTGCTCGACGAAGGGCGACGCATCCTGCGGCTCTATTATTCCACCTTCGATGACCGCCTGCCGCGTCAATATGTCGATGAGCATGAAGAGATGATCGCCGCGATCGAGGCCGGCGATGTCGAGCAGGCCGATAGGCTCGCGATCGATCACGCCGCCCAGATCGTCCGACAGATCCAGGATTATGTCGCCCGTGACATGGATAGGCCAGTGGCGGTCAAACTGGGCTGAAAGCCGGCCACGCAAGCGGCCGGTAATGACTGTATTTTATCTGTCGACATTTTGCATACAGGGTCGCTAGTGTCGATATCATTGTGTATGGCACCAAAGCGCATTCGCCTGGGATCATTGAGGAGAGTTGAAGACATGTCGTGGCAGCATCCCGTACCCCGGATCACCCAGGAGGAAAGGCAGGAGCGCCTTTCAAGGCTTCGCCGGCTACTCGATGCACAAGGCCTGGCCGGCATGCTGATCGGACCGAGCGAGAGCCTGCGCTATTTCACCGGGCTTGTCTGGCATGCGAGCGAACGGTTCCTCGGAGCGTTGGTCACGCCGACCGAGCTTTATTACATCGTCCCCGGCTTCGAGCGCAGCCGCGTCGAAACCTTGCCGCGCCTGCCTGCCGAAATTCTCGAATGGCAGGAGGAGGAAAGCAGTGCCGCGCTGATCGCACGTCTGCTCGGCGATGCCGGTGTTCTGGCACTCGACGACAGCATGCCGCTTTTCTTCTATCACGCTCTGGCGGCCAAGCTCGGGACTGAAAGGCTGACGAACGGCGGGCCGATCATCAATAGCCTTCGCCGGATCAAATCGCCTGCTGAGATCGCGCTCATTCACTATGCGATGAACCTGACGCTCGATGTGCACAAGCAAGCGCATGCCTTGCTCAAGCCGGGAATCCGCGCCTCGGAGGTGGTGGAATTCATCGACCGGCGGCATCGGGAGGCGGGCGCCCATGGCGGCTCGACTTTCTGCATCGTGTCCTTTGGCGAGGCAACGTCACTCCCGCATGGCGCCAATGGTGACCAGACGCTCGGCGAAGACGATGTCATTCTCGTGGACACCGGCTGCCGCATCGACGGCTATCACTCCGACCTGACGCGAACCTACAAGCTGAAGACAGGCGACAGCGCCTTCGAACAGGCCTGGGCGATCGAGCGCGAAGCGCAGCAGGCCGTTTTCGATGCCGCAAAGCTGGGCGCAGCCTGCTCAAGTCTGGATGATGCTGCTCGTGCCGTGCTTGCCAGATATTCCCTGGGGCCGGACTATAAGCTGCCAGGACTGCCGCACCGCGCCGGCCACGGCCTCGGGCTGGAAATCCATGAGGAGCCCTATATCGTGCGCGGCAATGCGACGACGCTTGCTGCCGGCATGTGCTTCTCGAACGAGCCGATGATCGTCTTTCCGCAGAAATTCGGTATCCGGCTCGAGGACCATATCCACATGACGGCGGATGGTCCGCGTTGGTTCACCCAGCCGTCCAAGGGGCCAACCGAACCATTTTCCTGATGGCAGGCGACCCCGGCGCTACGAAGGGAACTAGTGCCGGGAAATGCCTGAAGAACGTATGAGCCGTACTCACGCCTGGAACGGAATGGTACGTCCCGGCTGCTTTGCCTGATCCTTGGTATAGGAGACACCGTGGACCTTGATGCCCTGCGCATTGAGCAGGGTGATGATCCCGCCCTTGTTTGAGAGTGCAACGGGAGGGTGGATCTCGACAACCTGCGTCGCGCCGGCAGCAATCGAGCCTGCGAGCGGCATCGCGTTCTTCTGTTTGTCCTTGATTTGCCAGCCGGTGAGATCGACGGGCACATCGGCGGTATTCAGCAGCGTGACCGTTTCGCGTTCGGGCGTCTTAACGTCGTTGACATAGGCGGCGATGATGCGCACCAGCCCGTCCGGTACATCGAAGGTCGGGATGGCATCACGGTCGACCGGCGCATGCGGCAGGTTCGGATGATCCCGGCTCGGCGCGACGATGACGGACCCGTCCGTGTCGTCCGAATGCCACGCCTGCGTCTGGAATTTCATGAAGATCGCGACCCATTGCTGCTCGCGAGGAAACTCCAGTATCAGGCCGCCGTCCTGCCATGGACCGTTCTGAGAGGCGTATTTTCCGCTCGGATTGCCCTGATTGAAATGGATGTCATGAATGCCGCGGCCGGGTTTGAAGCCGAAATATTGATCCGCCTTGTTGTTTTCCGGTCCCCAGGTCTCGCCAAAGGCATAGATCATCGCCTGTTCGTCCGACATGGCGCGCTGAATGTAACTATCGATCTTTTCGTTGAGATCGTTGTCGGGGCCTGCCGCCGAAATCGGAAGCGGTTTCAGTTCCCAGGGCTGCATGAGATTGCCGCGAATGAAATCGAGCGCGACGCCACCGGGTTGGCTGGGCGTCGGGTGCAATCCTTCCGGCAGTCCGGCCAGCTGTGCCGTGATTGGATGTTCAAAGCGGTCCCGCACGAGGAACTCGACCTCGCTTCCGTCCTGCGAACGCACATTGACCGCGATGCGATACAGCGTTCCATTTTCCGAAACGAGCACCTGATAATGCGGGCTCGAGCCGGTCGCCAGGCGATTGTTGATGGGTCTGCCTTTGAGCACGGCGTAATTGTTAAGCGGCATGACATCCTCCCTGGTCTATTTAAGGAAGAGCATAGTGTCGTACTTGAATGAAACTTCTGCGACATTAGAAGATAGCCGCGCGCGCGTCAAAGTTCTATCGGTTTGCGCGATTTGGCTCCGGCGAGGAAAAAAGTCGTCGCTTAGGTCGCCCTTTTTCCCTCTTCATCGAAGACGTGCAGATGCTGCGGCGGAAAGGCGACATTCACCTGGGTACCGGCGCTCAACGCACTGCGATCCAGCGTGAACACCTTGAACGGCAGGCCATGCAGCGAAAGGTGCAGGATGATGCCGAAACCCGTAGGCTCGAGAAGCTCGACATTGGCGGCCATATTGGACTGATCCGAGGAGAGGACGACATGCTCAGGCCGGATGCCGAGGGTCGCCCTGACGCCTGACCGCAAGTTTAGCGGCGCCGGTAGCGCCACGACGGTGCCGTCCTTCAGCTTCACGCTGCCCGTTTCATAGGTCGCATCGAGAAAATTCATGCCGGGTGAGCCGATGAAGCCGGCAACGAAGAGGTTGGCGGGGCGGTCGTAGAGCTCAAGGGGGCTCCCGACCTGCTGGACCACCCCGCCATGCATGGCGACAATCCGGTCCGCCAGCGTCATCGCCTCGATCTGGTCGTGGGTGACGTAGATCGATGTCGCTTTCAGGTCGCCATGCAATTTCTTGATTTCGGCCCGCATCTGTTCGCGCAGACGGGCGTCGAGGTTCGACAGCGGCTCGTCGAAGAGGAAGGCTTTCGGCTGGCGCACGATGGCGCGCCCCATGGCGACGCGCTGACGCTGGCCGCCGGAAAGCGCCTTCGGGCGGCGCTCAAGCAGGGGATCGAGGCCGAGCTTCGCGGCAGCTGCCGCGACCGCTTTCGCGATACTCTCCTTCGCCATCTTCCGAAGTCGCAGGCTGTAGCTCATGTTGCCGGCGACATTCATATGCGGATAGAGCGCGTAGGACTGGAAGACCATGGCGATATCACGGTCCTTCGGATGCAGCTCGTTGACGCGCTTCTCGGCGATACGGATCTCGCCGCCGCTGATGTCCTCCAGGCCGGCGATCATTCTGAGCAGGGTCGACTTGCCGCATCCCGATGGGCCGACGAGGACGACGAACTCCCCATCCTTGATCCTCAGATCGATGTCGTGCAGCACCTGCACATGGCCGTAGGCCTTCTTGACGTTCTGGATATCGATCGATGCCATGTGACTAACCCTTGACCGCGCCGGCCGTCAGGCCCTGCACGAGATAGCGTTGGATGAGCAGGAAGAAGAGTGCGGCCGGAATGAGCGCCATGACGCCCGCTGCCATCATCTGCCCGAAATCCACCGAGAATTTCGAGACGAAGGTGAGAAGCCCGATCGGGAAGGTCGCGGCCTGATTGCCGTTGATCAGCATGAGCGCGAAGAGCAGCTCGCTCCAGGCGGCCGTGAAGACGAAACCGAGCGTCGCGGCGATGCCGGGCAGTGTCAGCGGCAGGATGATCTGCCGGAAGGCGATAAACTGGGTCGCGCCGTCGATCATGGCAGCCTCTTCCAGATCCTTCGGAATGCCGTCGAAGAAGGACTGCATCAGGAAGGTGGCGAAGGGCACGTTGAAGGCCGTGTAGACGACGACGAGGCCGGTGAGACTATTTGTCAGATGCAGCGGCGTCAGGATCTTGAAGATCGGCGCCACCAGCATGACCAGCGGAAACATCTGGGTGAGCAGCATCAGCGCCACGATCCAGTACTTGGCGCGGAAGTTGAAGCGCGAGAGCGCATAGCCGGACAGCGAAGCGCAGATGGTCACCGCAATCGCCGTCGAGCCCGAGACGATCAGGCTGTTCTTGAAGAATGTCGGGAAGTCGCTGTGCTGCAGCACGAAAGCATAGTGTTCCCATGTCGTGCGCGAGGGCCACATGCGTACCCCTTCCGTATAGAGCAGGTCGTTCGGCGTCACTGAGACCTTCAGCAGCCAGAAGAGCGGGAAGAGCGCGAAGACGACGTAGCAGAGGATCGCCAGGCGATGCGCGATAGTCGGGAGAACGGATCGTCTCATGGCTCAATCCTTGTTCAGCAGGGTCTGCCGCAGCAGGATGATCAGCATGGAATAGGCAAGCAGCAGGACCAGCAGCACCAACGCGATGGCCGAGGCATAACCGAAGTCCAGCCGCCTGAAGGCCTGCGTGAAGATGTAGCTCGCGACGATCTGCGTGCGGTCGGCCGGTCCGCCGCCCGTCATGACGACGATCAGGTCGGCGAAGTTGGAAACCCAGACCGTACGCAGGAGTACCGTGATGGCGATGGTCGGCGCGAGGAAGGGAAGCGTGATAGAGCGGAAGCGCTCGAACCAGCCGGCGCCATCGATGGAGGCCGCTTCATAGAGATCGCGCGGGATTGCCTGAAGCGCGGCCAGCAGCGTGATCGCAAAGAAGGGGATGCCCCACCAGACATTGGCGATGATCGGACCCCACATCGCATAGTGCGGATCGGAAAGAATGTTACCCGGCTCGCTCATCAACCCCATGGCGTAAAGCCAATGCGGGATCGGGCCGATGACGGGATTGAATAGCCATGACCAGTTGAGGCCGGCCAGGAACGAGGGAACCGCCCAGGGCAGAAACACCAGCGCCTGCACGATCGACCTGCCGAGGAAGGGCTTGTCGAGCAAAAGGGCGAGGATCAGCCCGAAGACGAATTGCAGCACGACGGATGCGCCGGTCCACCACAGCGTGTTCTTCAGCGCGCCGTAGAAGGCTGCATCCTTGGAGAGGTCGCGGAAGTGCTGCAGGCCGATGAAGCCGCCCGAAAATGGATTGAGCAATTGGATATCGCGAAATGCGTAGGAAATGCCGATCGCCAGCGGCACCAGCATCACGGCTATGATGAGGATGAGGGCAGGGGCGCTGTAGAGATAAGGCTCCGAGGCGTCGGCGAGGCGTTTCAGCCACGGCCTTTGGTCGTGACGCCTGTCGAGCGTGTCGGTGATCGAAGTCATCTGCAAGAGTTCCCGTTCGCGGCGTTCGGACGCCGTCTGTTTCAGGTGGGCAAGAGCGGCGGCGGATCGCTCCGCCGCCGGATATGTGGATTATTTCTTGGCAAGGAACTTCTGCTGCGCCTTGGTCAGATAGTCTGCCCACTGATCGGCAAGATCCTTCGCGGAGATATCGCCGAGCAGCGCCTGCTGCGAGGTCTTGATGGCGAGCGAATCCTTGAAGAAGGCGAATTCCTCAAGGTAGGTCGGCATCACTGTCGGAACGGTGTCCTTGTCGGCCAGTTCCTGGAACCAGCCCTTGAACTGGTCACCCGCATAGAAGGGATCCTTCTCCGCCGCCGTATAGGCCGGCAGGGCGCCGATCTTCTTGTTCCAGGCGAGGTTGCCTTCCGGCCCCTCGAGCGTTGCGATCAGCTTCCAGGAGAGATCCTTGTTCTGGCTGGTGGAGAACATCGACCAGCCGCCATAGCCGATGGTCGGGAAGGATTTTCCATCCGGTCCCTTCGGCAGCGGCGCAACGCCGAAATCATCCTTTTTCATGCGCTCGGCGACGGCGATCAGGGCATCCGGATCCTGGTCGAGGAAGGCGCAGGTGCCGGAATAGAAGCCGGCAACGACTTCGTTGAAGCCCCAGTTGACGCTATCCTTCGGCGCCAGGCCCTTCTTGTAGAGATCGACCATCCATTCGATGCCCTTGGCCCAGCCCGGGCTGTTCATCGTCGAGGTGCCGTCATCCTTGAAGTATCTGTTGTCGCCGGCCATGGAGGCGGCAAAGATCATCCAGCCGTTCAGGCCGCCCGGCCCGCCGCGCATGCAGTAGCCATATTTGCCCGGCAGCTTCGAAACCGCTTCGGAAGCCTTGACGAAATCGTCCAACGTCTTCGGCGGCTCGCTGACGCCGGCGTCCTTCAGAAGCTTCTTGTTGTAGAACATGGCGCGCAGGTAGAAGCCGTAGGGCAGCATGTAGGCGGTGTTCTTCACGTCGCGGCCGAGCTGGAGTGCGCGCGGCGTCAGTTCCTTCGTGTGGTCCCACTTCGCCAGGTAAGGTTCAAGGCTTTCGAGCATGCCGTTGTTACCATAGAGCGAAAGCCAGGTGTCCGGCATTTCCATGACGTCGGGCGTGTCGCCGGCAGAGACCATGGTCGCGAACTTCTGGAAGGCTTCGTTCCAGGGCAGCGAGATGATATCGACCTTGGTGCCGGGATTGGCTGCTTCGAACTGGGCGACGATCGACTTCAGCGTCTCGGTGCGCTCCGGGCTGGTGATCACTTCGACGAGCTTCAGCGTCGTGTCGGCAAAGGCCGTGCCGGCCATCATGGCGGTGAAGAGTGCTGCGGTTATCAGTCTTTTCATGCTTGGTTCCCCCTTTTTAGGTTTTCCTTTTGGGTTGCTGACGTCACGAGGCGGCGGCGATCGCCTCCTCGAGTTCTCTCCACAGCGCCTCGGTTCCTTCGAGGCCGATATGGAGCCGCACGGAGCGTGGATTGATGCCGAATGTGTGGGCGGAATTCGGCTGCGCCTTTTGCTGCAGCACGACTTCGCCAGGCACGATCAGGCTCTCATGCCCGCCCCAGCTCACGCCCAGTTTGAAGAGCCTGAGACGGTCGGCGAAGGTGCGGATATCCACGCCTTCACGGAAGATGAAGGAAAACAGGCCAGACGTGCCGTTGAGGCCGGAAGGCAACCGATTGGCAAGGCCCGGATGGCAGACCTGCTCGACGACGTCGAGTTCCTGCAGCCGCTTGGCAATCGTCATCGCCGCGGCTTCATGTGCCTTCATGCGGATCGGCAGGGTGCGAAGGCCGCGGATCAGGAGCCAGGCATCGAAGGGCGAGAGCTTGCCGCCGAGATAGGGATAGGCTTCGGCTTTCAGCCGCGCGATCATCTCCTTCGAGCCGGCCACCACACCCGCCACCACATCGCTGTGGCCGCCAAGATATTTGGAGGCGGAATGGATGACGAGATCGACGCCGAGCTTCAAGGGCTGCTGGAAATAGGGAGTGGCCCAGCTGTTGTCGATCATCGAGACGACGCCGTGCTTCTTGGCAAGGGCTGCGAGAGCGCCGACATCGTGCGCTTGCATGACCCAGCTCGTCGGGCTCTCCATATAGAAGACCTTGGCGCCGGGCAGGGCCTTAGCGACGGCTTCCTCATCGCGGCCGTCGACATAGGTCACTTCGACCTTCATGCGCTTCAGAACCGTGCCGAAGAGACGGAAGGCATCGGGATAGACATGCTTGACCGCCACGATCCGGTCGCCCGGCTCGACGAAGCTCAGCACGGCGGACGAGATTGCGGCCATGCCGCTTGCGAATCCGAGCGCATCCTCGCCGCCTTCGAGCTTAGCCAGCATTTCCTCGAACATACGCACGGTCGGGTTGAGGCCGCGCGTATAGATCGGCCGCACCTTCTCGCCGCGATAGGAGGCGATCATCTCGTCATAGCTGGAGAAGGTGAACAACGATGTCTGAAAGATCGGTGGCACCACGGCCTCGGCGAAATTGCCTTCGTCGTGGGCTGTTATGAGGGACGCAAGATCGAACGGCTCTAGCCCGTCAGTCATTTGGACATTTCCTTGATGTCTTCCTCGACGACGTCGAGAATTCTCAGTGTTTCGGCGCGCGCCGCTTCGGGATCCTGGTCGACGATCGCGTTGAACAGGGTGCGGTGAAAGGGAAAGGATCGGCGGGCGAAGTCCTGCCGGTCGAATGGATGAGACCAGAAGCGCTCGAAGGTTTCGCGCATCTGTTCGAGCAGTTGCTTGAACAACGGATTGTGCGTGGCGTCGTAGACTGCCAGGTGAAAGGCGAGATCCTCAGGCCCGGACGTGCCCTTGGCCATGTGGACGCGTTCCATCTCGTTGAGCTTCTGCTCGATGATGACGATGTCCTCGGCGGTGCGTTTCCTGGCCGCCACCATGCCGGCCTCGCATTCGATGCCGCGACGAACCTCCAGCGTCTGCAGCAGCGCATCGCGCAGATGCGGGGGGTCGAGTGACAGGGGCATGTGGATGGTGCCCTTGGAAACAGGCTTCAGCAGATAGGTGCCGCTGCCCTTGCGGGTTTCCATCACGCCCAGAGCCTGGAAATAGGTGAGCACCTCCCGGATGGTCGAGCGCCCAACGGAAAGCGCCGCCATCAACTCGCGCTCCGTGGGCAACCGGTCGCCCGCCCGGAGTTTCGACGACTCGATGAAGGTCGACAGCGCGTCGATGACTTGCTGCGTCCGGTCGATGGAGGGAAGGGGTGTGAGCATCGTCCTGATCATGGGTCGATAAATTGGTCTGACATCTGCCATCAGGTCAATCTCTTTTTCCGGCGAGCCGAATTTTTCTGTGTTCGGCATCAAGATTGAGCGGATCGATGGGAAGAAGGCGGGACAGCGAGATCGCGCGGTCTTCAAGAGCGCTGATAGCGCTGATAGAAAGGGCCCAATGTGAGTCCCCGAGTTGGAAGAGAATGGCCGCGCGAGATCGATATTCACGGAAGCTGGAATGTGCGAGATGCGGGCACGCCGGTTTTGCCGAGGTTTCCGAGACCGACAACCGTCGGGCACCCAGCCGCGATTTCAAGATCGATGAGATGCCCCGCGGCTTCTCCACCGAACGGCCGTCGCCCGACCCGCGCAAGCATATGATGCGTTGCCGCTGCGGCGCCGTCTTCCGTTTCGAACAGGACACGGTCTATGCACCGGGCGGCGAGCCGCGCCGGTAGCAACATCTCTGCCAAAAAGAAAAAGGCCTCGCAAAGGCGAGGCCAAGCTTGTGCCGCTCCGGGGAAATCGGAAGCGACGTGGCGTTGTTTAGCGGTGGTCATTCTGCTCGGCTAGGTCAGATTGGGCGATAGCGGTACGCTCGCATAAAAAAGCTTTTCATCCCTGAACCATGTCGCCGATGCCGGCTGCTTTTGGCTTCTTCAGAGCATGGGTTGTAGCTCGTCAAGCTTCCCTATGGATGCGAAGGCCGAGAAGAAAACCATCTTTCCGTGTAAATGTGTTCAGCTACCGTTCATTTAGGCGCGGGCAAATAGATAGTTGCCGCAACGCCTTGCGGTTGTCGAGGCCCGGCTTCCTTGCGGCTTACGCCTGGTTGTCGGGCCTCGCAGATATTGAAGACTTGGATATACGCATGCGGCTGCTTCTCGCTTTCATCGACTGGATTAAGCGTCGTCGCCAGCGGCGGCTGGAGGCCGAGACGATTCAGTATTCCGCCGACGATCCATGGGTCTTGCAGCAGATCGAGAAATTCGAGCGGGAGTTGAAGCGATAGGCGGGTGAGGCCCCATTCGTGGCCTAGCTTGCAGGAGGCAACAGGCGCGGCTGCGGCCGTACGAACGTTTGCTTGCCGTTCTTCCAGCCGGCTATGGGCTGGCGGATTTCTCGGATCATCGATAGTGGATCGGCAGCGTCCGCTACTACTATATCCGCGGGTGCGCCCGGTTCCAGACCATAGTTGCGTCGCATCAGGCGGGCGGCATTGGCCGTAACCATGTCGAATGCCCTGCCGATATCTTCATCCCGCGAGAGTTGCGCCACATTGGCGAAGAGATTGGCCATGCGGCCAAGCGAGGCGTCGCCGTAAGGAGTGAAGGGATTGAGAACATTGTTTGTCGCCGCCGTCACGGTGACGCCGTTGGCCGTAAGCAGCATCGCCGGAGCGAGGCCGCGCGGGATAAGATGATCCCTGTCACGGCCGAGCAGGAAGAGATCCGTTGCTGGTAGCACCGTCACGGCTATCCCGGCATCGGCAAGACGCGCGGCAAGCTCGCCGGCCGCCTGTGTCGACATGGCCGAAAGCTTCGTGGCATGGCCGATGGAAACACGGCCGCCATAGCCCCGCCGCTTGGTTTCCGCCACGACCGCCGGGATCGCGGAGCCTGACGGATTGAGATCGAAATCGAGATGGAAATCGACGTCGACACCATGACGCTCGGCCAGATCGAAAATCCTGGTGATATGAGCCTGGGGATCGGGATCGGTGTAGGGACAGCCGCCGATGAGATCCGCCCCGTCGGTGAGCGCGCGATCCAGCATGTCCGTCGTTTGAGGCTCGTTCGTAAGGCCCTCCTGGGCAAACGCACAGATCTGAATATCGATCGCCCAGGCATAGGAGCGCCTGATCTGCCTGATCGCATCCAGCGAACGAAAGCCGGCACGAGGATCGACCTCCACGAAGGTCCGCATCGCTGTCGTACCGTTCAGGATGGCATTTTCGACGACACGGGCCGCGCGTGCGTAGACGTCCTCGGTTGTGAAGCCGGCTTTTGCTTTGGCAGTCTCACGGACCGCTTCCTCCAGCGTTCCCTCGCATATCAGGCAGCGATCGAGAATGCAGGCCTTGTCGAGATGGATATGGCTATCGACGAAGCCGCCAAAGGCGAGGCAGCCGCACATATCCTGCCGCGGTGCATCGGTTGCCAAGGCATGTTCGATTGCGGCAATCCTGCCGTCCCTGATGCCGACGTCGAAGCAGCCCTCGCGGTTGGCGATACGAACATTGGAAATCACCAGGTCGAGCATCGGGCTACCTTATTTTCGTAAGCTGAATGCCGGTGCTTTGTCAGTTCCGCAGGACGGCACCGTCTCTGGCGATGAGCTTGCCGGCCTTGTAAACGGAACGCCCTTTCGGAACCGCGACGACCGCCTCGGGCACATGCTCGGCCTTCAACGTCACAAAATCGGCTTTCGCGCCGACGCGCAAGCCATAGTCTTCAAGGCGTAGCGCCTTGGCACCGCTTTCGGTAACGATGTCGAAGGCGGCCCTCAGCTCGTCATCGGTATAGAAGCCGGAGCGATAGCCGATCATCATCGCGCGTCCGAGCATATCGCCATCGCCATAGGGCCACCAGGAGTCACGAATGTTGTCGCTGCCGCTGAAGACGGTAACGCCTGCTGCGCGAAGTACGGCGACTGGCGGGAAGGCGTGATTGCCCGGCGCATTGGTCATGATGGAAACGCCGCTCTCGGCAATGAGAGTGGCGGCGCACTTTGCCGCCTCGCTTGAGAGATCACCGAGCCCGTAGGCGTGGCTGACGGCGACATGTCCGCCCATGGAAAGGGCGCGCGTGCGGGCGCAGATCTGCTCGATGGTGAACAGGCCGAGCGTGCCGCCATCATGGAGGTGAATATCGACATCGACGCCATGCTTTTCGGCAATACCGAAAATGACGTCGAGATGCTTCTCGACATCGCGGTCGAAGCTTGCCGGATCAAGGCCGCCGACGAGGTCGGCACCCATCGCGACCGCTTCGTCCATGAGTTGCGGCGTGCCGGGGCTCTTCAGAATGCCGCTTTGCGGGAAGGCGACAAGCTGGATATCGATCAGTCCGCGATATTCCTCACGCACGGCGAGCACGGTTTCGAGCGATTTCAGCCCAACGGAGCCGTCGACCATGACATGGCTACGCATATGCGTGCTGCCATTGGCGATGCAGAGGTCGAGCTGGTTCCTCGCCCGCACGTCCATGGGCGCTGCCTGCGCCATGTTCTCAGCCTGAAATGCGACGCGTTCGTGGACGTCGAAGCCATTGGTGCAGGGCTTATGCGGTATCCAGGCGTCGCCATAAAAACTTGTATCGAGATGGATATGTCCCTCGACAAAACCGGGAACGACCAACGCGCCTTCGAGTTCGACGATCTCGCCCGCTGTGACTGCCGATCCTGCCGGCTCGATCGAAACGATGCGTCCGTCAGTAACGCCGATGTCCTTTATCGCGCCGTCGGCGAGCTTGGCTCGGGTAAAAAGCGTCTCGATCGCGCTCAAATCTTTCTCCTTCACTGCTGAAACTCAATCGTTCGGGTGCCGCACCGATATGGGCGACCCCTTAGCGCTCGAAGGCTTCCTTCAGGCCAAAACTCTTGCGCTCGCGCAGATCGAGATCGGCTTCGATATGCGCGATATGATGAAGCATCAGATGGCAGGCCGTATCGATATCCTTGCGCTCGAGCGCGGTGATAATGTCGCCATGTTCAGCATGGCCACAGCTCGAGGCGCTCGACTGGCCGTAGAGTGCGATCACCAGCGAGGAGCGCGCGACCAGCTCTTCCATGAAACGCTGCATGATGAGGTTGCCGGAAATCGAAGCCAGCATCAGATGGAAATCGCCTGATGCCTTGATCTCGGCGCGACGAGCGGATTGACCACGCTCGCTCATCAGCCGCCCTTCTTCTAAGAGGAGCTGCCTCAGGTGCTTGAGCTGAGCCGGCGTGATACGTTCGGCCGCAGATTTGAGAATGCCGGGCTCCACCAGACGGCGGGCCGCGAAGATCTGTCTGGCCTCATCGGGGGAAGGGTAGGCGACAAAGGCACCTCTGTTCTTCTCGACGCTGACGAGACCCTCATAGGAAAGAGCCTGCAGGGCGGCGCGCGCCAGTGTGCGGCTGACATTGAACAGGCTACCCACATCGCTCTCGGATAGTTTCGTACCGGGCGAGAGCCTGCGCTCGACGATTGCCTCGCGAAGGGCATCGCGGATCTGTTGTGCACCGTTTTCCGTGGAGTCGCCGGGCGCCTGCAGCGCGTCTGCTTGAGAATTCATGAAATCGCATACCTGATTATCGGAGAAATGATATCGCGGTTTGCTGCAAAAGTTAAACGGAATTTGATGCATAAATAAAGTCAAATCGTATACAATTATCTGCACTTATCGAGGACAATAGCCTATTTCATGTGCAGACGGTCGATTGCCTCGTGAAGTGTGTTTATTTTAGATCTCTATAAAAATACAAAGATCGCAAACAGTTAGTGCGGCGCAGCAAAACTGGCACGATTGATGCACTGTCTTTCCGAGACAAAAGGGGAAGATGATGTCGAAAGCGGCAGAGATAGATATAGCGTCCGTTTCGAAGGTCTACGGTACGACGACGGCGGTGCATGCGATCAGCCTCAAAATACCGGCAGGGTCCTATTGCTGCTTTCTCGGCCCGTCCGGCTGCGGCAAGACATCGACCCTGCGCATGATCGCGGGGCATGAAAGCATTTCGTCGGGCGATGTCCGGCTGGGAAATATCGTCGTCACCGATTTTCCGCCTGCCAAGCGCGGCACGGCGATGATGTTCCAGTCCTACGCGCTGTTTCCGCATCTCGATCTCATCGACAACGTCGCCTTCAGCCTGAAGATGAAAGGTGTCGCCAAGGAGGAGCGTCGCGCCAAGGCGCTCGAAATGCTGAAGCTCATGCAGATGGAAGCCTATGCGACCCGCCGTCCGGCCCAGCTTTCGGGCGGCCAGCAACAGCGCGTGGCGCTCGCTCGCGCCCTGATCACCGATCCCGAGGCGTTGCTGCTGGACGAGCCCTTGTCGGCGCTCGATCCGTTCCTGAAGATCCGCATGCGCGCCGAGCTGAAAAAGCTGCAGAAGACGCTGGGCATCACCTTTGTCCATGTCACGCACAGCCAGGAAGAGGCGATGGCGCTCGCCGACATCATGGTCATCATGAACGACGGCCGCATCGAGCAGGCGGCTTCGCCGCGAGAGGTTTTCGAACGTCCTGCGACTGCCTTCGTTGCGCGCTTCATGGGCGACCACAATGTGCTGTCCGGCCGGGTGACGGCGAGCGATGACGGCATCATCACCATGACCGCGCCGGAAGGACAAAGCTTTTCCGTGCGGGGCGCCGGTCGCCAGGTCGGAGAGCCGGTCGACTTCGGTATCCGCACCGATCGCGTCCGCCTTTCGCAATCCGCCGAAAAGGGCCTCGGCTTCAATGGCGTCGTCTCCAACATCGAATACCGCGGCGCGACGGTGAAGATCACCGTCATCGGCGCCGGCAGCGACGATTTCACCGTTATCGCAAGCAACGACGATAGCGCCGCCAAATTCCTATCGGTCGGCGATGCCGTCTCTCTGAGTTGGGGCATGGAGGATGCCATCCTCCTCGGTCGCATTTCCGCATGAATCCTGAGCATCACAAAAGGGGAACTGACATGACCACTGAAACGAAGACTACCAAGGCAGCAAAGGGCATTTCCCGCCGTTCATTGCTGAAGACCGGCGCTGCTGCCGCCGGCGCCATCGCAGGCTCCGGCCTCATCACCGGCTTTCCGACCATCTGGGCACAGTCGAACATCACGCTGCGCCAGTTCGGCACCGGCGTTTCGAACATCAATGCCATCGCCGAGAAGTGCAAGGCTGATCTCGGCATCACGCTGGAAATGACCGCGACCGATTCCGACGCTGCCGCCCAGCGCGCCGTCACGCAGCCGAACAGCTATGACATCGCCGACATCGAATACTGGATCGCCAAGAAGGTGTTCCCGGTCGGCGTACTGCAGCCGATGGATGTCAAGAAGCTGAAATATTACGACAAGATCGTACCGCTCTTTATCAACGGCAAGCTGAAGCCGGACAGCGTCATCGCTCAGGGCACGGCGCCGCACACGGTCGGCTTCGTCGAAGGCCAGGGTTCCAAGAAATTCGCCAAGGAGCCGACGCAGTGGATGACGATGGTTCCGACCATCTATAACGCCGACACGCTCGGCATTCGTCCCGACCTGACAGGCCGTCCGATCACCAGCTGGGCCGATATTCTCGATCCGGCCTTCAAGGGCAAGACCGCCATCCTCAACATCCCGTCGATCGGCATCATGGATGCCGCAATGATCATGGAAGCCGCCGGCAAGATCAAATATGCCAACAAGGGCAACATGACGAAGGCGGAAATCGACAAGACGATCGATTTCCTGATCAAGACCAAGGGTGAAGGCCAGTTCCGCGCCTTCTGGAAGTCCTTCGACGAAAGCGTCAACCTGATGGCCTCAGGCGAAGTCGTCATCCAGTCGATGTGGTCGCCGGCTGTCGCTGCCGTTCGCTCGAAGGGCATCGCCTGCACCTTCCAGCCGCTCAAGGAAGGCTATCGCGCCTGGGGCGGCGGTCTCGGCCTCGCCTCGCATCTGAAGGGCGCCCAGCTCGACGCCGCCTATGAATACATCAACTGGTACACGTCCGGCTGGGTCGGCGGCTACCTCAACCGCCAGGGCTACTATTCCGCCTGCATGGAAACCGCCAAGGGCTTCATGTCGGCCGACGAATGGGGCTACTGGATCGAAGGCAAGCCGGCGCAGGGCGATATCCTTTCTCCGGAAGGCAAGGTCATGGAGAAGGCCGGTGCCGTTCGCGACGGCGGCTCCTTCGAGGCCCGCATGGGCGCGGTTGCTTGCTGGAACTCGGTCATGGACGAAGACCGCTACATGGTCCGCCGCTGGAACGAATTCATCGCGGCCTAATCGGTACCGCCTCTACCCATTAAATCCTCTCCCCGCCCAAGTTGGGGGGAGGAAGCCGCTAACGGAGAAACCGGGCCATGGCGACGATCGCTTCATCAGAAACGGACCAAGCAACAGCAAAATCAGGGCGCAGCTTTCGCGTGCCCCTGAGGCTCGTTTCCTATCTCCAGGCAACGCCGCTCTTTCTGATCCTCGGCTTCTTCTTCCTGTTGCCGATCGCGATGATCGGCGTGGTCAGTTTCTGGGACTATGATTTCGCCGGCCTCTATCCCGCCTTCCTGACCACGAACTACACCGACACGCTGGGTTCATGGGTTACTTGGAAAACCTACCTCAACACATTGAAATTCACTGTCATTGTCTGGGGTCTGACACTATTCATCGGCTTCTGGGTCGCGTATTTCCTCGCCTTCCACATCCGCCGCACATCGACCCAGATGATCCTCTTTCTCGTCTGCACCGTGCCGTTCATGACATCGAACATCATCCGCATGATCTCGTGGATCCCGGTGCTTGGGCGCAACGGGCTGGTCAATTCGACGCTGATCGAGATGGGCCTCATTCCAAAGCCGATCGAATGGCTGCTCTATTCGGATTTCGCCGTCGTGCTGGCCATGGTGCACCTCTATACGCTGTTCATGGTGACGCCGATCTTCAACACGCTGATGCGCATCGATCGCTCGCTGTTCGAGGCCGCTCGCGACGCCGGCGCCAGCGGATGGCAGGTGCTCTGGAACGTGGTGATCCCGCTTGCCAAGCCCGGCATGGCGATCGGCAGCATCTTCGTCGTCACCCTCGTCATGGCGGATTTTTCGACCGTGCAGGTGATGTCCGGCGGCCAGAGCGCGTCCATCGCCCTGATGATGAAGAACCAGATGTCGCTGCTGCAATATCCGGCCGCGGCCGCCAATGCCGTGGTGCTGCTCGTCGTCGTGCTGCTGATGGTTGCCGCCATCCTGCGCATCGTCGATATCCGCAAGGAGCTTTGAGATGAACCACGAAAAGCGCAGCCTGGAATTTTATGTCCTGGCGATCTTCTTCACCATTTTCGTGCTGTTCCTTTACGGCCCGCTGTCGGCGATCGTCATCCTGTCCTTCCAGGGTCCAGACGGCGGCCTGACCTTTCCGTTGAACGGCGTGTCGCTGCATTGGTTCGCCAATCTCTTCGAGAAGCAGGCGGTCGGCGATTTCGGCGCCTCCTTCCAGCGATCCCTGATCCTCGGCATCATGGTGATGATCGTGACCGTCGTCGTCTCGCTGTTGGCAGGCCTTGCTTTTCGCCGCCGGTTCCGCGGATCGACGTTTCTGTTCTATGCCACGGTCGCAAGCCTCGTGGTGCCGTCGATCATCATCTCGCTCGGCATCGGCGTGGTCTTCCAGCAGGGCGGTCTTGCACCCGCCTGGTATTCCTCGGCCTTCGGCGCGCATCTGACCTGGACCTTGCCCTTCGGCGTGCTGATCATGTTCGCCGTCTTCAACCGCTTCTCGCCAGCATATGAAGAAGCTGCGCGGGACCTGGGCGCCACGTCGTGGCAGACCTTCCGCCATGTCGTGCTGCCGATGATCGCGCCGAGCCTGATCGGCGTCGGCCTGTTCGGCTTCACGCTGTCCTATGACGAATTCGCCCGTACTTTGATGACGTCGGGCACCTACAACACTTTGCCCCTCGAAATCTACGGGATGACGACGAACGTCACGACGCCGGTGCTCTATGCGCTCGGAACGGTGACGACGCTCTTCTCCTTCACCATCATTCTCCTGGCGCTCGCAATTATGACCATGCTTGGCCGCCGTCAGGCCAAGAAGAGCTGAGATCATGCGCCTATTGCTTATCAATCCGAATACGACCGCCTCCATGACCGAAAAGGCGGCGATAGCGGCCCGCGCGGTCGCAGCCTCTGGCACCGAAATCATCGCCGCCACCTCGCAGATGGGGCCGGCCTCCATCGAAGGCTATTATGATGGAGCCCTTGCCGTGCCCGGCCTGCTGCGCGAACTGAAGGAACGGCAGGCCGCAGGCTACGATGCCGCGATCATCTGCTGTTTCGATGATACCGGCCTCGAGGCGGCACGCATGTTTTGCGATGTTCCGGTTGTCGGGCTCTGCGAATCAGCCGTCGCAACGGCTGCTTTCCTGGCGCAACGATTCAGCGTGGTGACCACGCTCGAGCGTTCGCGGATCCTGATCGATAACCTCGTCCAGCGTTATGGCATGGGTGGTCGCGCCAGGGTGCGCGCTTCCGATATCCCGGTTCTGGAACTTGAGAATGCGTCTTCCGGCGCGATCGGAAAATTGCGGGCGGAAATCGAACGCGCGCTCACCGATGACGGCGCGGAGGCGATCGTGCTCGGCTGTGCCGGCATGACGGATCTTGCGCGGGAATTGCAGGAGATCTACGGCGTCCCGGTGGTGGACGGCGTGGCCGCGGCGGTCAAACAGGCCGAAGCGCTCGTTTCGCTCGGCCTCTCAACCAGCAAACGCAGCTCCTATGCCTCGCCCCTACCGAAGTCCTTTTCTGGCGCGATGAGCGATTTTGCTCCGATCTCCGCATCGGCCTGAGTTCGCCATCACCGTTTGGCCACCGAGCCCTTAGGCGGCGTTCGTCGTCTGCAGCTCCTTCTGACGAGCCTCGCGCAGATGCTTGTAGACGGTTGCCCGTGAAATGCCGAGCAACCGGGCGAGATAGGGGACCAGATTGCGGATGGAAAAGTAGCCCTCCTGTTCCAGCATCTCGACGAGGGCGGCGTGGTCTTCCCTGGCGAGTGCGGAGGCGGCCAGCCCCCGTTCACCGAGAAAATCCGCGATCGCGGCGTTGACCGTCTCCTGCCAATCGGCGCGGAAAAGCGCGGATGGCTGCGCCCCGGCACCCTGAAATGCCGCCAGGAGGTTCAGCGCGTCCCGTGCCGCTTCGATCGGTGCTATATCGAAATTGATGCATAGCAGTCCGAACGGCTCGCCGGCCGTGTTCCGCAGCACTGAGGTGATGGACTTGAGTTGGCGCCCGTCGAAATTCGTCTTCCGATAAGGACCGATGACATCTGCGCCCAAAGACCCAATATCTTTCAACTCTGCAAGCGACGAGCCGCCGACTTCGCGCCGCGACAGGTTGTTGGCGATATAGGCGATCGTCTGCGTTCTCAGATCGTGGATGACGACTTCTGCATGTGGCTTGAGCAAGGTCGCCACCGCCTCGGCAATGGGCGCGAAGACCATAATGTCCTCGTTTCCAGTCGATCCGTGCATGTTCGAGGCTGTCTTTCCTGGCATCGCTGCGCTCCGGCTACGGGAATAGACAAAAACTCTGTATTTGACAATTTGTCAACTCGCTTCTAGTTTTGCGGCCGTAGGGAGTTGGTGCCAATCGGTACCGATCACCATAGATGTCGGAGAAATGCACCATGCCGCTGCTGCCAGATTTCAAGCTCGAGACCTATTTTTCGAAGTGGGAGTTCAGCGCGCGCTATCACATGACTGCCTCCGACGCGCAGAGTATGACGATGGCGGAGCTGCTTGATATGGCGACGCCGGAGCAGCGACAAACTCATGAGAACCTATGGCTTGGCTATACGGAGACCTTCGGTGATCCGGCACTGCGCGACATCATCGCCGGCCTGTATCTGCAGATGCAGCGAGCGGATATCCTTTGCTTCGCCGGAGCGGAGGAGGCCATCTACATCGCCATGCATGCGCTTCTCGAAAAGGGCGACCATGCGATCGTCGTGACACCCAACTACCAATCGTCCGAAACGATACCGTTGAGCATCTGTGACGTCTCTGCCGTGGCGCTTGATCCGCAGGACGGCTGGTCGCTCGATATCGACGCGGTCAGCGCGGCAATCCGGCCGAATACCAAGCTGATTTCGATCAATTTCCCGCACAATCCCACAGGCAAGGTCCTTGAAAGGGAGCGGTTCGATGCGCTGGTGGATCTCTGCCGCCGGCATGGCATCTGGCTCTTCAGCGACGAAGTCTATCGCGGCCTGACCGTCGAAGGCAAACCGGTATTGCCGGCGGCGGCCGACGCCTATGAGCGGGGCCTGTCGCTGGGCGTGATGTCGAAAGCCTATGGACTGCCGGGCCTGCGCATCGGCTGGATCGCCTGCCGCGATCACGGCGTGATTTTGAAGATGGAGCGGATGAAACACTATCTCTCCATCTGCAATGCCGGCCCGAGCGAAAGCCTGGCGAAAATCGCCCTGCTCAATGCCGACAGAATCCTCGACCGCAACAACCGGCTGATCGCTTCCAATCTGGTAAAGTTGAAGGCGCTGTTTGCCGAGTTCGAGCATCTGTTCGATTGGTACACGCCCGATGGCGGCTGCGTCTGCTATCCGCGCTACAAGGGGACGGACGGCGTGGAGAATTTTGCGCATGATCTGGTGGAACGGTCCGGCGTGCTGCTGTTGCCCGCCAGCCTTTACCGCTCGGATATCAACCCGACGCCGAACGATCGATTCCGCATAGGTTTCGGCCGCGTCAATATCGATGAAGGCATTACGGCAATGCGCTCCTATCTGCTACGCAGTCGCTCTTGAGTGCCATCTGACTGTCAATAATCAGGGGAAGATCCCGCCCACGATTGACGCTCGTCGGGCAAGGCGGTCCCGGATCCGGTGAGGCTCGATAAAATGCGGTGCGGATGGCGCAAATCGGCCGTTCGCACTACATTCAGCTTTCCGAAGATCGTGGGTGATGAACTTGGCACACAGAACTGGAAAGGCTGATCTTCCCTTGCATGGCGGCCGCGTGCCGCGCTGGCTGGGAGACCGGATGACGCGCCTGGGCGCTGTGATCACCGAGGCGATCGTGCAGCATTACGGACGCGATGAGCTGTTCCGTCGGCTCGCCAATCCCTTCTGGTTCCAGTCCTTTGGCGCTGTCATGGGCATGGACTGGCATTCCTCCGGCATCACGACCAGCGTCCTCGGCGCGTTGAAACGCGGCCTGACACCGCTTTCCGGCGAGCTTGGGATCCATGTCTGCGGCGGCCGCGGCTCGCATTCACGGAAGACGCCGGGTGAATTGGTTGATATCGGCGATCGCGTCGGCATCGACGGCACATCACTTGCCACCACCAGTCGATTGATTGCAAAAGTCGACAGTGCGGCCTTGCAGGATGGCTTTGATCTCTATCTGCACGGGTTCATCGTGGCGGACGACGGCAAATGGGTTGTTGTCCAGCAGGGAATGAACGGCGATCGGCGCCAGGCGCGCCGGTATCACTGGCTGTCCGAGGGGCTAACGAGCTTTCTCGATTCTTCCCATACGGCAATCGAGGGAAGGGAGCAGGGTGAGATCATCAATCTTGCCGATCGTCGCGCCGAGCGCTCCCGCAATGGGCAACTGGATCTCCTCACTTCACTGGGTCCAGATAAAATTATCCGTGAATTCAATGCGCTGGAAGGACAAGCTCCAGTAAGTAGAAAACACGATGCGCAACCGATGTTGCCGCATCTCATCATGCCCGCACATCACGACGTGCGTCAGGAGGATGTGAACATGCGGCGTTTGCATGGAAATCTCGCGGCGGCTGCCGATCGCGGTCCAGTGGATTTCGAGGAGCTGCTGTTGACGCCTGGCGTTGGCGCACGGACGGTGAAGGCGTTGGCGATGGTCGCCGAAGTCGTTCATGGCGCACCGTGCCGCTTCTCCGATCCGGCACGCTTTTCGCTCGCCCATGGCGGCAAGGATCGGCATCCTTTTCCAGTTCCGTTGAAGGTCTATGACGAGACGATCAGCGTGATGAAATCCGCGGTGAAGAAGGGGCGTCTTGGGCGCGACGAAGAACTGGCTGCGCTGAAGCGCCTGGACGATCAGTCCCGAGTTCTGGAGCGATATATCACCGGACCCGATCTCAAGGAGATCATCGTCGGCGAATTCGACAGATCTTCGTCCTATGGCGGCCGCAGCGTCTTCGGCTGGGAGGAGCCCCCTGCGAGTTCCGAAGGCAATGGCACGTCGAGCCGCGTCCGCTCTTCGAAGAACTGACTGCAAGCTTCAGGTGAAAGGGGGCGAGCAGGCCCGCCCGTTTCAAGGTCAACTCATGGCAGGGTGTAGCCGATGACGTAGTCGCCCGGCTTGGTGCCGACGGAGCCATGACCACCGGCCACCATGACGACATATTGTTTATTGTCGCTGGCGGTGTAGGTCATCGGCGTTGCCTGGCCGCCCGCCGGCAGGCGCGCCTGCCAGAGCTGCTTGCCGCTTGTCACGTCGTAGGCCCGCAGATAATCGTCCACGGCCGCAGCCAGGAAAGCAACGCCGCCCTTGGTGACGATCGGTCCGCCGATACCGGGAACGCCGACCTTGATGGGCAGCGGCAGCGGCGTCATGTCGTAGATGGTGCCGTTCTTGTGCTTGTAGGCGATCTTGCCGGTCTTCAGGTCGACGCCGGCGACGTAGCCCCAGGGCGGCGCCTGGCAGGGAATGCCGAGTGGCCCGAGAAACGGCCCCATATAGACGCCGTAAGGAGAGCCTTCGTTGCGGTTCAAGCCCTGCTCGCTGCCCTTGTCCCCCGCTCCCTTCGGCGGGATCTCGGCGCGCGGCACGAGCCGCGACGTGAAGGCCAGGTACGTCGGCATGCCGAACATGATTTGGCGTTCCGGGTCGACGGCGACGCTGCCCCAGTTGAAAGTGCCGAAATTGCCGGGATAGATGATGGAGCCACGCAGCGACGGGGGCGTGTATCGACCTTCATACTGATGTCGATGGAAGGAAATGCGGCAGGCAAGCTGATCGAACAGCGAGACGCCCCACATATCTTTTTCCTGCAGCGGGGGCGGCGAAAAGGTCAGATCCGAGATCGGCTGCGTTGGAGAAGCGTGATCCTCCGGAATGGTGCCGCCAGGCGCCGGGATTTCCTTAAAGGGAATGATCGCAGCGCCAGTGCGACGATCAAGGACGTATAGATCGCCCTGTTTGGTCGAGGCGACGAGCGCGGGGACCACGGAGCCATCGGCCTTTGTCAGGTCGAAGAGCACGGGCTGCGCCGGTACGTCCATGTCCCAGAGATCGTGATGGACGAATTGTTGCACCCATTTGAGCTGGCCCGTGTTGATGTCCAGCGCGACCATCGATGAGGAGAAGCGCTCGACATTGGCGCTGCGTCCCATGCCCAGCTGATCGGGCGTTTGGTTGCCAAGCGGGATATAGACCATGCCGAGCGCTTCGTCGGCACTGGAGATCGACCAGCTGTTCGGCGAATTGGTGGTATAGGTCTGCCCGGCGGGCAAGGGTGCCGTTTGGTCGGGGTTGCCCGAATCCCAGTTCCAGAGCAGTGCGCCGGTCCTGGCGTCGAAGGCGCGGATGACGCCGGATTGCTCCTGCGTCGAATAGTTGTCGTTGACCGCGCCGCCGATGATGATCTTGTCTGCGACGATGACGGGCGGCGATGTTGAATAGTAGTAACCGGCCGGATTGTATTTCATGCCGGTTTCGAGATGGAGCGTGCCCTGATCGGCGAAGCTCGGGCAGACCTTGCCATTGGCTGTGTCAAGGGCGATCAGCCGGGCGTCGGAGGTCGGCAGGTAGACGCGGTCTGCGCAAGGCGCTCCGGCGGTGACGGTCTTGTCGTGATAATAGGAGACGCCGCGGCAGGTCTGATGCTGGCGATTGGGGTTCATCCCGGCATTCGCATCGTAACGCCATTTTTCCTTGCCGTCCTTGGCATCGATCGCAATCGCCAGGCTGTGCGGCGTGCACAGGAACAACGTGTCGCCGACCTTGAGCGGCGTGACCTGATAGGTTGTCTCGCCAATATCGTCCGGGCGTTTCACGTCGCCGGTCTGGTAACGCCACACTTCCTTGAGGGTGGCGACATTCTGCGCATTGATCTGGTCGAGCGGCGAATAGCGCTGGCCGAAAGATGTGCGGCCATATTGATGCCATTCGCCATTCGGCCCATTGCCTCCCATGGGAGCGTTCGCCACCACCGTCGTTGGCAGATCGGCTGAGAGGTCGTGAGGGTTGGTCGTCATGGAATAAACTGCAATGAGAACGGCGATGATCAGGGGTATCGCGAGCGGCCAGGGATTGGCCCCATAGTGGACACCATCAAGGCTGCGAAACCCCAGTGGGCGCCGGATCCATGGTGTCAGCAGCCATAGTCCGATCAGGATGATGAGTCCGCCGCGCGGACCGAGCTGCCACCAGTCGAACCCCACCTCCCATATGGCCCAGCCAAGCGCGGCGATTACGAAAATCGCATAGAGCCAGAGCGCGGCCGCCTTGCGCATGGAGAGCAAAATCGCCGTCGCGAGAAAGGCGAGGCCGGCGAGAAGGTAGAAGAAGCTGCCGCCGAGCAGCACAAGCCAAAGCCCGCCGCCGCCGAGCGCGAGCCCGATAAGCGACAGAATGATCGATGTTATGAGAATGGCCATGATCTGCTCCAGTCTATCCGCCGATTTGACAGTGATTGATCGAAGGCATGCAAAGGCGCGGCCGGAATCCCTAACAGGATCTGGAACCGAAAGAGGTCGAAGTCGATGAGAATTGCATTGGCGGCTGCAACCGGCGCCGTGTGCTGGGCGATTTGGATCGATACATCAAGCCCTCCAATCCAGTTGGAGATTGAACGCCAAGATTGCAACAATGTTCCAATCCGGCGAGCCGTTCAAGGTCGATACCGCAGCGCCCGATTTGATTAACGGACGTAGTTAATTTTTTAACAATTGTGCGGATACTAGTGGAACAAACCATGGAATCAAGGGTTTCCGTGCCAAGCCGGAGGAATCGAGATGAATTTGAAGATCGTCACTGCACAGTCGGAGGTAGAGACCGACGACACCGGAACCTATCCGGATGGCATGGTGGAGCGCATTCTTATCGACTTCTCCACAAGCCACGAGCAACAGCACCGCAAATCGCATGAGCGTGACTATGGCGCGCGCAAGGTGATCAGACCCATCCCCGTTGGTCTGATCTAGGTTCATTCACAGCAATTGCTGATCAAGCCTTGGGGCCGTGCTCAAATGTAGAGCGGTGCCATCCGGCGCCACGCGCCGGCACGGTGCGCGCGTCCGTCCCAGACATGCAATCGATGGCTGACCTGCTTGTCAGCCAGAAGCCGGCTCAAATGGCGATTGTTGTCCAGGAAAGGGTCGGCATCGCCGATCGTCAAGACGATATCGACCTGTCGCAGCTTTTCCAGCTGCCAATCACAATTCAGCCCCGGCAGGAAATGCGTCGGCGTATGAAAGTAGATGTCGTCGTCATAATAGCCGTCGAACAGATCGCCGAAGGATTCGATTTGCATCGTCAGGTCATAACGACCGGAAAAAGCGACGAGCTTGCGGAAGAGGTGAGGGTAGCGGAAGACCAGGCTGGCAGCCTGGAAGGCGCCGAGGCTGCAGCCATGGACGATAGTGCATTCATGCGGGTTCTTTTGCGCCATAAGCGGCAGAACTTCGTTCAGTATATAGTCCTCGTAAGCCCCATGCCGGCGGATGCGCTCGGCCGGATGCCGATGGGAACCATAGAAGGTTTCCTTGGCGAGCCCTTCGATGCAGTAGAGCTGCAGATGTCCGGCGTTCAATTTTTCCGCAAGGCTGGCAACGATCCCGATCTGCTCATATTGCCAGAAACGTCCATCCCTCGTGGGAAACATCAGCACTTTGGCGCCGGCATGGCCGAAGACCAGCAGCTCCATGTCTCGATCCAGCCGTGGGCTGTACCAGCGCAGATATTCCCGGTTCATGACACCTTGAAAAGTCGCCCCACCTTGTCACGCAGACGCGCATTCTGCTCGTCCATGCCAGCATAGTCGAAATGGCCGGCATCCAGAATGAAGATTTCGTTAAATTTCTGTAGCGCATTTGCGACGGCGAACTGGCAGGGTGGCGCCACGGCGGGATCGAAAAGGGCAGGGGCTACGAGCATCGGCACTTTGATGCGGCTTGCAGCGATCGCTGCATCGAAGAAACGCAAAGTCTCGAACACGCTTCCATGCTTCTCCTGATAGGCCTGGACGGACTGGGCGCTGCCGACCGTTGGCAGCGTCAGCCAAAGCTGCCGATGCCCGAAGGTCGGGACGACCAGATGGCCGCTGTCGATGCGCGCATCGAAGGGAATTGCCAGAGCCCCGATGCCGCCGCCGAAGCTGATACCGCTGTAGCCGATTTGACCGGCAATCCAGGGATAGAGTGTCTCAAGTGTCGATACGGCGAGCCAGAGATCTTCGACGCAGCCGCCGATAACGTAGGTATCGCGATTTTCGATACCGCTGAGGACGTGTTCGGCCGCATCCGGTGGAAGTTGCGGGCAGGCACTGAGGGACAGGCCGCGGAAACAGGGGAACAGCACCGCTGTCTCCTCCAGCGGCAGATCAAGATCGGGCTGGTCTCTCCCGCCGTAGCCATGTCCGACGACAAGGCCGCGCCGCACCCGGCCTTGGCGGGGAATGAGAAGCCAGCCGTTGATTTGAAACGAGCCTGTCGACGTGTAGCTGATGTTGAAGACGTGCCAGTTGTCGTGGCGCAGTTTACTGCGGCGAAGCTTCGGTTGCGGATCGACGGCAATCGCCGCGCTGTAGCGCTTCCGCCAGAAATCGTCGAAACCAACAGGCGCCTCCGGCGGCATGATGGCCAGCAACTGCTTTAGCTGCATGCCGTAGGTCGGGTCGAAGGCGAAGGGATGGACTGTAGGGGCGCTCATCTGGCGTTTGTCGCGTGAAAGGGCAGGCGATGCAAGACCGAACCGTTGGGGGTGCGTGCTCGCTTTCTGTTGCCAGCAAGCATGGCGGCGATCACCGTTTTCTATGCCGCCGACGTGGTCGTATCAGCGTCACTGCTCCCCATCGTCCCGCCTGATGTCTCGAAGTCGAAGAATTTCTGAGTGACGAGGGCTGCTGCACCACGTGCCCAGGAATTGTCTTCCCAATCGGGCAGCAGCGGCGGTGAGGCAAAAAAAGTGCGGGCAGCCATGCTTGATTTCAGAGGGTCGAAAAGAGCATCGCCGAATGAAACCGCCTCGCCCCCAACAACGATCACCTCGGGGTCGGTGATGTTGACGAGGTTGGCAAGCGCCTTGCCGATCCCGGCACCTGCCTCGCCAAGGATCCTGCTGACCTCTGCATCGCCGGCTCTGGCTGCCTCCAGCATATCGGAGAGGTTTTGGCTGTCGTCACGCCTGGTCGCCTCGCGCCAGGTGCGCAGCATGGCAGGCTCCGAATAATAGGCCATCAGGCAACCGCGCTTGCCGCATTCGCAAAGCCGCCCGTTCTCCTCATGCAAGGTGTGGCCGAATTTACCGGCCGCGCCATGGGCACCCCGGTAGAGCTTTCCATCGACGATCAGCGCGCAGCTGATGCCGACACCGATGGCGAGGACGGCCATATCGCGATATTGCCGCCCGAGGCCAAAAAGCTGTTGGGCGATGGCATAGGCGTTCGTATCGTCCTCGAGCCAGACAGGCACCTTGACCCTTTGCGCCACCATCGATGCGAGGGGCACGTTGTTCCATTTGAAACGAAAGCTGCGCACGCAGATGGCCTGACCGTTGTCGATGACACCGGGCACGGAAATACCGACTCCTGCCAGTCGCGCTTGCGGGCGCCCTGCGGCTTCAACGAGCATGGGCACGGCTTCGGCCAGCGTCTTCGCTACATTCTCCGGCTCGTTATCGATAAGGGTCAGTCGACAGGAGGCAAGCGGGTTGGTTGCCAGATCGGTCACGACGCATTCCACCGAGCCGACCATCAGCTTGAAGCCGATCGCCAACCCGTTGGTGTAGTTGATCTCGACGGGTATGGGCCGCCGGCCCGAAAGCCCGGCCACCGCCTTGCCTTCGGTGACGTGTCCTTCCTCGATCAGATCGGCAATGACGAAGGTGACGGCGGCCGGGCTAAGACCGGTGATCGTCGCTATTTCGGCGCGGCTTTTCGGCCCCTCCTGCCTCAGAAGGTTCAGGATGAGCCGCCGGTTCAGGGCTCGCGACGTGCTCTGGTCGCCTTTCAGTTTCACGATTTCTCTTTCTTAATTTTGTAAATTAATTATTGCGTCCGTTTCAGACTTATGCATAACTTCACCCGTCGATCAACATCCGGCTCGTGCGCAAGCACGAAGAAGTCAGCAATAGGACAAGGTTTCTCGAACCGAAAGTTCCGGGCGATGCAAATGCATTGCCGCGGCAGGTTTGTTGCGACCGTGCGTGGGAGGGCAGGAGGGGCGCCCGCCGCGTGTTCGTACGGCTGGCTGAGCAGGGGTGAGGGTGGACATCACAACGGGAGGAGTTTCAAATGACTTTCAATTTGCTTGGAAGGCCGGCGAGCCGGCGTGTCTTTTTGAAGGGTGCAGGGGCGGCGTCCGTCGCGGCGCTCACCGGTTTTCCGATGCCCGCCATCGCGCAGGCACAGGACGTCAACATCATTTCGGACGAAAACAACGCCGATGCATTGGCGATCCTGCGCAAGATCGCCGACGATTTCGGCAAGCAGGCCGGCGTCAAGGTCGTGGTCAACAACATGGATCACGAGGCGCACAAAACGGCGATCCGCAACTATCTGGTCGCCGGCGCGCCCGATATCTGCTTCTGGTTTTCGGGAAACCGCATGCGCGCCTTCGTCAAGCGCGGCCTGTTCGATGATATCTCCGATCTCTTCGAAAAGGAGAAATACAAGGACGTGCTCGGCCCCGCCGCGGGCTCAGTTACCGTCGACGGCAAGCAGTATGGGCTGCCGACCGGCGGAACGCTTTGGGGCATGTTCTACCGCAAGGATGTCTTTAGTCAGCTTGGAGCGACGGTTCCGGCGAGTTGGGATGATTTCCTGGCTTTCGGCGCCAAGTGCAAGAGCGCCAACCTGACGCCGATCGCCATGGGCACAAAGGAATTGTGGCCGGCGGCCGGTTGGTTCGACCAGATGAACCTGCGCATCAACGGTCTCGACAAGCACATGGCGCTGATGAATGGCGAGATGAGCTATCTCGACCCGGCGCTGAAGCCGGTATTCGACAATTGGGAGACCCTGATCAAGCAGGATTTCTTCACGCCGAACAACACCTCGTTCGGCTGGCAGGAGGCGGGTGCTCTGCTGTCGCAGAAGAAGGCGGGCATGATGAATCTCGGCGCTTTCGTGCGCTCCACCTTTCCGAAGGAGGATCTCGATCAGCTCGCATTCGCGCCGTTCCCGACAATCGATGCGAAGGTCGGTCGTTTCGAGGAATTTTCGCTGAATTCGGTGCATATCCCGGCTAATGCCAAGAACAAGCAGGGCGCGCGCGAGTTCCTCGCCTATTTCTATCGCCCCGAAAATCTCGGCCCTTATCTGGTACCCGGCGGCAACGTGCCGCCGCGCAACGACCTGCCGCCAAGCAAGGACCCGCTGGTCAATGCCGCAGTCGAGGCCCTGAAGACGGTGCAGGGCACATCGCAATATTACGACCGCGACAGCGATCCCGACATGGCCCAGGCCGGGCTCGTCGGCTTCCAGGAATTCATGGCAAAGCCCGAACGGCGCAACGCCATTCTGCAGCGGCTCGAGGGTACGCGTAAGCGTATCTACAAGATCTAGCCTTCCTCCCAGCGACCGGGAGGCGGGGCCGTTGCTCCGCCTCCCCATACCGAAAGAGGACAAAATGATGACGTTCTGGCGCCGCCATCGCTGGTGGCTCACCCCGACTTTGCTGATTTTGCCCGCGGCCGTTCTCTTCTCCGTCGTGATCCTGTGGTCGGCTGTGGAAAGCCTCTGGATCAGCCTGCATGATTGGGACGGCTTCAGCCCGATGGTCTGGATCGGCTTCGGCAATTATGTCGAGCTGTTCAACGACCCGCAATTCTACGTCTCGCTGAAGAACAATGTGATCTGGCTGGTCATGTTCATGGCGGCGCCGCCCATCGGGCTGGCGATCGCACTGCTCGTCAATCAGAAGATCCGCGGCATGCGGCTGATGAAGTCGCTCTTCTTCATTCCGCTGGTGCTCGCCTCGGTCGCCGTCGGCGTCGTCTTTACCTGGGTCTATACACCGCAACTCGGATTGCTCGCCCTGATCTTCGGCTTTTTCGGCGCGGCCGCGCCGGCGGTTCTCTCCGACGAGCACTTCGTCACCTTTGCGATCGTCATCGCAGCGCTCTGGCCGCAGATCGCCTTCTGCATGGTGCTCTATCTCGCCGGTCTCAACAGCCTCAGCGAGGAGTTGATCGGAGCCGGACGGGTCGACGGTGCAAGAGGCTGGAACATGTTGCGCCATATCGTCCTGCCGCAGCTGACACAGGTCACCTTCATCGCCATTGCGGTCACCGTCGTCGGCGCGCTTCGATCCTTCGACATGGTCTCGGTCATGACGCAGGGCGGCCCCTTCGGCTCCTCCGAAGTGCTGGCCTACCAGATGTTCGAACAGTCGATCTTCTCCTATCGCTTCGGCTATGGCGCGGCCATCGCCTCGGTCCTGTTCGTGATCATGGCGGTGTTCATCGTCTGGTATCTCACGCGCATCATTCGCATCGAAGAAAGAGGGGCCTGATGTATCCGCGCCCGATCCCTGAAGATGCCATCTGGCGTCGCCGCTTCTATTTCATCGCCGTGCTCGCCATCCTGATCCTCTGGCTGTGCCCGCTCTTTGCCATCATCCTGACGTCGTTCCGCTCGACGCAGGATGTGATGGGCGGCAATCTCTGGGGCTGGCCGACGCAATTCGGCCTGGTGGATAACTACACCTCCGTCTTCACCCAGACACCGATGGCGCGCTATTTCCTCAATAGCCTGACAATCACCATACCCGCCGTCATCGGCGTGCTGATCCTGAGCACGCTCGCCGGCTTCGTCCTGGCGCGCTATCGCTTTCGCGGCAACATGCTGGTCTTTGCCCTGTTCGTCGGCGGCAATTTCCTGCCCTATCAGATCATGATGATCCCCGTGCGCGACCTGATGGTGCGTATCGGCCTCTACGACACCACGGCAGCGCTGGTCATTTTCCACATCGCCTTCCAGACGGGCTTTGCGACGCTGTTCATGCGCAACTTCATCGCCGCTCTGCCGGACGAGTTGTTCCAGGCGGCGAGGGCGGAGGGCGCGACGCCGTTCCAGACGCTTGTTCACGTGGTGGTACCCCTGGTGCGGCCGGCACTGGCCGCCCTCGCCATCCTGATCTTCACCTTCGTCTGGAACGACTATTTCTGGGCCGTGGTGCTGACGGTCAGCGATACGGTGAAGCCGGTGACGGCTGGGCTTGCCAATCTGCGCGGCGAATGGGTTTCGGCCTGGAACCTGATTTCGGCGGGCACGATCGTCGTTGCCGTGCCTCCGGTCGTGATGTTCTTCCTCATGCAGCGGCATTTCATCGCCGGTCTCACCATGGGCGCGGTGAAGGGATGAGCGATCTGTCCGCCATCCCCGACGCCGTTCCTCATGCCAATCCATTCCTTGAGAGCCCTGAAGCATGACCAGTCTCGAACTTCGTCACGTCAACAAGAATTACGGCGCTTATCATGCGCTGCGCGGCATCGATCTCTCGGTCGAGCAGGGTGAATTCATCGTCATGGTCGGGCCATCAGGCTGCGGCAAGTCCACGCTGCTGAAGTCGATCGCCGGGCTGGAAACGATCTCTTCCGGCCAGATCATGATCAACGGCCGCGATGTCAGCACGGCCGAGCCCGGTGATCGCGGCATCGCCATGGTGTTCCAGTCCTACGCGCTCTACCCGCATATGACGGTCGCCGAGAATATGGGTTTCGGTCTGCGCATGGCAAAAAGGCCGAAGGCGGAGATCGATGCGGCCGTGGCACGCGCCGCGAAGATCCTCAGGATAACCGATCAGCTCGACAAGCGACCGAAACAGCTTTCCGGCGGCCAGCGCCAGCGCGTCGCGATCGGCCGCGCCATCACTCGCTCGCCCGACGTCTTCCTGTTCGACGAGCCGCTGTCCAATCTCGATGCAGCGCTTCGCACGCAGATGCGCGTCGAGTTGAGCGGCCTGCACGCCGAACTCGGCGCGACCATGGTCTATGTGACGCATGACCAGGTCGAGGCGATGACGATGGCAAGCCGCATCGTCGTTCTCAATCGCGGCATCATCGAGCAGGTGGGCTCGCCGCTCGAACTCTACCGCAATCCGATCAATCTCTTCGTCGCCGGCTTCCTTGGTGCGCCGCGGATGAACTTCTTCCCCGTCACAGTCGATCGGGTCACAGGAAATTCGGTTACGGTTTCCGCCCTGGGTCTGGCGCCCGTCGCCGTCGAACTGGCGGCCGGTTCGTCGGTCGAGAAGGGTGCAAAGCTGACGCTCGGCATCCGGCCGGAGAATATCGCGGTCGCGGATGCTCGGCCGGCCGGTGCGGCGATTGCCGGCCGTGTCGGTCTTGTCGAGCATCTGGGTCGCGAGACCATCCTCTATATCGATGCCGGCGAGCTGCAATGTGTCAGTTCCGAAAGCGGCACCGGCAACATCACCGTGCAGGTTGGCCATGTCGCCGGCATCAATGCCGATGCATCGGTCAGCCTCAGCATCGACCCGCGCGAGATCTACCTGTTTTCCACCCAGGACGAGCGGACCATCACCGTCCGCAAGCCAATTCTCGACAAATAACAGTTCAGGAGCCTGATACCGTGTCAGTGAAGAGCAGTAAGAACGACCTTTCCGTATGGCGGACCATCAAGACCGACAGGTTTCTTGTGGGCGCGCCGCATTATCCGGAACATGTCGACGAGAGCTATTGGGAGCGCGATGCCAAGCGCATGGCCGAGGCCGGCTTCAATGTCGCGCGTCTCGGTGAGTTCGCATGGCATCTCTTCGAGCCAAAGCTCGGCACCTTCGATTTCGATCTTTTCGACCGTGCAATCGCCGTGCTGGCGCGTCATGGCATCGACACCATCGTGTGCACCCCGACGGCGACGCCGCCGCGCTGGCTGACGGCCGCCCATCCCGAAATCCTTCGCGTCGATGGCAACGGCCGGACGATGAGCCATGGCTCGCGCCAGCATGCCGATACCGCAAGCCCGGTGTTCCGCGAGCACAGCAAGCGCATTACCAAGGCGATGGCGGAGCACTATCGGGACAATCCGCATGTCATTGGCTGGCAGACCGACAATGAGCTGAATACCAGCATGCCGGAATCCTTCTCCCCGGCGACACTTTCGGAGTTCCAGGCCTTTCTCGCCGATAAATACGGGACGATCGACAAGCTCAATTTCGCCTGGGGCGGCGATTTCTGGGCGACGGCCTATGACGATTTCGGTCAGGTCGTGCTTCCCATCGAGTTCGGCCCGACCTTCCCGAGCCCAGGACATGTGCAGGACTATCACCGCTTCCTCGCCTTCGCGACGGCGCGTTTCCAGCACGATCAGGTGGAAATCCTGCGCGCCACCAAGGCGGAATGGTTCATCTTCCACAATCTCGGCGGCCTTCGCGATATCGACTTCCGCGGCCAGTTCTCCACCGATCTCGATTTCGTCGGCTATGACATCTATCCGATGCTCTACGATGAGTTTCAGCGCATCGGCAACCACGCCAAGGTGCAGGCGCTCCACCTCGATATCTGCCGCGGATTCTCCGGCAATTACATCGTTCCTGAACAGCAATCCGGCTTCGGAAGCCAGCCCGGTTTCTGCACGCTGACGCCGGAGCCTGGCGAAATGCGGCGCATGGCCATGTCGTCGGTTGCGCGCGGCGCCGATGGCCTGCTGTTCTTCCGCTGGCGGCCTGCGCATTTCGGCGCGGAAATCTACTGGATGGGCCTCATCGACCACGATGATGTGCCGCGCCACCGTTACGACGAGGCAAAACGCTTCGCGACCGAGATGACCGCTCTCAAGGACAAGATCCTCGGAACCCATGTGCGCATGGATGTCGGCATCGCCGGCTCGGATTTCGACAATCAGGAGGCGCACAAGACCTATTCGATCGGCCTGCCCAGCCCGCAGGACGATGCAATTCAGTTGCATCAATATTGCTATGACCGCGGCATTGCCTGCGGCTTCATTCACCCGGAGGATGATCTCTCTCGGCTGAAGCTGCTCTATGTGCCGCATTGGGTAATGTGGAAAGACGGCTGGACCGAGCGGCTCGAAGCCTTTGCCCGAGATGGCGGCACGGTCGTCATCGGCGCGCGCACCGGCACGCGCGACGAAAACAACCATGTCATCCGTGAGACAGCACCGGGTTCGTCGCTGACACGGCTGACGGGCGTCAAGGTGGAGGATTTCGGCCGGCTGGCAGCGCCCGGTGCCAAGGGTCTTTTCGACGTCATGTCCCGGTCGGGCGGCCTGGTCATCCCGCCTAATCGCCCGGCGGAATCCCATCGGCGCGTTCGTCGCTTCACCTTCGGCAATCGTGAGATCGATGCGGCTCATTTCTATGAGAACCTGACGGTCGCCGACGATGTCGAGGTCGTGGCGACATGGTCGAACCGTTATGCCGAAGGCCAGCCAATGGCGAGCTTGCGTCGGGTCGGCAAGGGCAGGGTGTTCTATCTCGGCACCTACCTGACGCCGGAGCTGATCGATGCCCTGGCCGACAAGACCTTTGCGGAAGCCGGTATCGGGCCGCTCGTCGGCGATCTGCCCGAGGGAGTCGAAGTGACGATGCGCCAGAACGACGACCGGCGGCTGCTCTTCCTGCAGAATTACCTCGATCAGCGCGCTGAGCTGAGTGAAGTCCCGGCCGGAATCAATCTTCTCGATGACGGCAAGTCGGTATCCGGCACTCTGTCGCTCGAGGCCTATGGCTGCGCCATCATCGAGCTTCGCTAAGCCCAGTCTTTCGGCGCCCGCTTTGTGCGGCGGGTGCCGATCACGGGCTCAAGCTGACAGGGTGATCGATGCGGTAGAGCACATACGGCCGCAGGATATGTCCTTCCGGCACGGTGATGTCGTCAAAATCCCCATCTTCCACGCGCAATATGCCGATCTTTTCCATCGTCAGGCGGCAAGGCGATTTAATCACACATTGCGAAAGGATGGCGCAAACAGCTGGCTTTCTTGCGCAACGATATCGCTTCCATGGTCCTGTTGGAGTATAACTTACCCATGATCAGGATCGTAGCAACGGCCTGAAAAGGTCATCGTGCGCATCGACTATGCGATGCTGACGATAACCAGGAGAATAATGGCCAATAGCCGCAAGCGGCAAAAGGGACCGCGTGAAAAATGGGCGAAGTCATCCAGTTCAGGCCCACGACGAGATATGGCAAGCAAATCGATGCGCAGGCCCGCATAGAAAAGGAGTTGATGCTTCCCTTCACGACGGCGGAAACATCTGGGAGACGACCTTCTCGCGCGAATGTCCCGGATATCCCGCCCTGCGCGGCGTCGAAGAAGAACCTGCCCGTGAACGGCATTGCCATCGTCATCGGTTCTATTCTGGTCTACGCGCTGGTGATATCGCATGTTGTCGGACAACCACATTACTCGGCCCGCGCAAATCTTATGCCGGCGGCATTCGTGCAGAACTAGTTTTATCTCCGCGATATCGGTTTCGGTCACCTTCCTTTGAAGAGATGATCGCTTTCTGGTCTGCCTGATCGGGAACAGTTCCTATCGCCCGACGTTGGTTGACGTTATCCGAGACATCATCCGCACATGAAAGGTGGTGGGTCATGAGCAAACTTGCACTGTATGTTCCGCTGAAGGCCAAGCCCGGCAAGGAGGCCGAGGTTGCCGATTTTCTGCGATCGGCATTGCCTTTGGTCCTCGCGGAACCCGGTACGGCAAGCTGGTATGCGATCGAAGAAGGCCCCGGAAAGTTCGCCATTTTCGACACGTTCGACAATGAAGCGGGCCGGCAGGCCCATCTCGACGGCAAAGTAGCGGCCGCTTTGATGGAAAAAGTACAGGCGGGAGATCTCTTTGCCGAGCCGCCGCAGATCTACAAGCTGAACCTGCTCGCCAGCAAATAAGCATTCGAGCCACCGACCCAGTTCTGGGGCGATAAGGGAGGCCCATAGGCGGGCGAACTCCCTTCTATGGGAGAGACCCCGGCAAAACTCACGTCGTACAAAGCAGCGGCGATCGCTCGCGCTTTGTACGATTGCCCGCATCGCCTTGTCGGTGTCGACTACTTTTTTTGGCCGTTCTTCGCCGCGCCAATGACGCCGAAAACCTCTCTTTGTTGTGCATAAACATAAGGCTATCGTGACTGGCTGACAATTTGCGTAACCTCGTCATCAGCTCGTGAGAAATATTTCATTTCTGTGCCTTAAACGAAAATTCTACCAGTTGCAGTTTATTCTCGATCAAACGGTTCTCGGTGGAGTGCACTTATTGTCGCGGCTTAGAATTCAACAGCTACAGTGGAACGGCGCCATAGCCGTTATCATGGTTTGCTTGATGATGGCCGGCTCGACGATTGCCTTTAGCTTGTCGGATTACATCCACTACAAGCGCGGGGTGACGGAGTTCAAGCGCTTCGATGCCGCCTTGCGTGCGGCTGCCACGATATCGAAGGAGCGGGGGCCGGCGAACAGCCTTATGGGCGCCTCCGAGGAACAGCAGCCGCAATTTGCCGCCGCGTTGAAAGCGAGCCGTGGCGACACCGACGTTGATATCGCCAAGATCGAGACGATCTTCCGGACGGAGATAGATGCGTCGCCGGAAATGAGCAGCGCATTCATGGCCGTCAAGGCGCAATTGGAAGCAGGCCGAAAAGCCGTCGATGCGGTCGCGGCCATTCCGCGCGACGAGCGGAGTGGGACACAAATAGCCGAGGCGATACAGACGATGTTCCGGGCGGCGGACCGGGCGCAGGATTACCGTGACGTAGCGGGACGTTCGATTATCGCTCAGGCGCCGCAGACCGGGGCCGAAGTCATGCTGACTTCGATGGCCGGAACGCTCAGAGAACGCGCCGGAAGATTGGGATCCTATGTAGTCATGATGCTCGCCTCGCAAGGGCAGGCCCGCTCGCACTACCGGGCGGAGTTCGACAATGAGTTGAACCGCCTTTTTGAAGTGAATGCGCTGTTGAAGACCTATGCTCCATCAACGCTGCATTCCCAGGCTATCGCGCAACTGCTGGATCAAGTGACGGTGAATTACTTTGCCGGATCCTTGCCCTATGCGCAGCAGGTTGCTTTTGAGCTGAATGGAGGCAACCCGCCAACGGCGGGGGAGTTCACTCAAAAATATGTTCCGGGGATGAAATCGACGGAGACGTTGCGTGAACTCATCGAAGAGACCGCGCTGACGTCGTTGGAGGAATCACAGCAGAAGGCCTTGAGAGCCATGCTGATATCGGCGCTCTTGGCCGTAACGGCGATATCGGTGGTTGCCGGATTGGCCTATGCGCTCAGGCGATCCCTGTTCCAGCCGATGCTTGCCGCCATACGGCAGATTGACGATATCGCTGCCGGCGACCTATCGGAGCCCGAAGCGATGCCGCACGCCGGTCGGGAAGTGCGCGAGATGTTCCTGCGGCTGAACATTCTGCGGGAGCAGCAGCGTTTCAAGCGACATCTGGAGATGGAGCGCAAATCGATGACGGAGGAATTGAAGCGTCTCTCTCAGACGGATGCGCTGACCGGTCTGCTTAATCGCAGAGCGCTCAGTGAAGCAGTCGAGGAATTGCTCGCTGCTCCGCGATCCGGATTCCGTGGTTTCGGCATCGTCATGTTCGACATCGACCATTTCAAGTCGATCAATGATCGGTACGGCCATGCCGTCGGCGACGTCGTGCTTCAAAGGACGGCTCAGATATTGAGCCCATGTCTGCGCCCCGGGGATCTGTTTGCGCGCTATGGCGGCGAGGAATTCATCATTATATTGGGCGACGCGACCGAGGCAGTCGCTCAGGCAACAGCGGAGCGGCTGCGCGCGACCTTGGCCCACGCCGTCATCAGCGAAGAGCATGGGTTGCGCGCCACCGCCAGCTTTGGCGTCGGCTGGCGAGCAGAATGCGCTTTAGGGGCTTGGGAGGAACTGGCGGGCGTGGCGGACAGGCGACTCTATCAAGCCAAGCGAAGCGGCCGCAATATGGTTTGTTCCTCCGATATGCCTGAGACGGCGGCGGCCGTATCGACGGTTGGAACCAGCCGGCGCAGCGCAGGCGGCGCAGATGCGGCATGAGGGAGCCGCGAGGGTCCGTCGACATATCGCATTTCGTATCAGTAGGTGAGTGTGACGACCACTGTGTCGGTATAGGTTCCCGGTAACGGCGTTGTCTGGGGCGACACGCGACCATAGACAGTCAGAGCTTGAGCTGTGTTGATGAATACCTCAAAGTAGACGTCACGTGTCCCGGCGGGCAAGTCGGCGGTTACCGCTGCGGCCGGCAACGTGCACCCTGGAGGCCTGCGTCAGGCGGTCAGCGTCGAGGTTGCATGCGATCTTTCGTCGAGACGGTCGGGTGTATTGAGCACCGCCGCGCTCACCGCATCGATCATCGCATATTTCTCGGCCTGATAGTTCCAATATTCCGACACGAAGGTGTGGGACAGCCAGAAGCTGCTCTTTCCCGGCGCGCCGGCCCATCCAACGCTGCCGAATTCCGCCGCCCGTTTGAACAGGCGCTTCAGGTGAGTTCTGGAAATCATGAACTGGCTCTGCATCACCTTCATGGAAAGGGGACCGATGAGGATCTTGTCGGCCGCAAAATCGACCGAGGTGATGCGCGAGATGAGATAGTCCATCACGACGCCGCCCGATGTCGCCCAGTTGAACAGGCTGAACGTAACGCCGGGATTGCGGAGAATGTCACTATCCATGATCCGCTTGGCGATGATCGGATGCATGCGCCATATAGCCTCCGGATTGATAGCGACCTGGGCCATCCGGTCCCCGCCGTCGAGCGTATCCAGCACGACGAGATGGGTATGGATCCATCGCATCATATATTCGCGCGTCAGCTCCGTCGGCTCCAGCAGCGTGATGCGGCGGTCCGAACTCTGCGGCACCGGCTGGATGAATTTATAGGCCAGCATCTCCTTGAGGAAGGCCGCGGCAGTATTGCGGCTGGCAATGCCGTGCTTCACGGCAAAGTCGACGAACCGGCTGCCATATAGCCCAGGCGTCGGTTCATCCGGATAGCCGAGAGAAAGAGAAAAGCCCGAATGAGCCATGAGCCATCGCTGTTGCGCAGCCATAATCGACGCTATCCGGGGATTCTCGCTGTAAATGGCCATGAGCTCGTGTGCGCTCTGCAATATGGCCGATAGAAAATGCTCATCGCGACCAAGTTCTTTTGCGGTAAATACCATGCGCACAATAATATCTTATCTTCGAATTCGAGATGGAATCGTGGCTCAGCCCAGCCACGAATTATTAAAATCACAAGACCATTTGCTTGTCTTGCGACATTCCCGATTAACTTTAAAGATAAAGCTTAATGATGCAGCCTTGCATCATCATCTTCTTTCGGCCCATCGCCGACGGGCGCTGCCCACCGACAAACCGCGTCTCCTGATGAACGAAGGTTCTGGTCCGTCAACATTTCTTTGCAAAAGGTCCGCAATTAGCCATGTTTCGACAAAAGCTGCGCCACAGTTCTCGTGTGAATTGGCCTCTGGAATCTCTGTCCAAAGGAGCTGTCGATGGGTACGCAGCCTGCAAGTTGGTGGAATGGCCAAAGCGAGATGACGCGGAGACTAGGCTCCGGGCTTGCTGTATGCGGCACGGTGGTCGGTGCCCTCTACCTCATCGTTCAAACCGCTCCGACCGATCGAGCCATGCGGTTCGTCGACGATAGCGGCGTGATCGCGATCAGCAGTGCCAAACCCCTGGAACACGTCGCGATGAGCGGGCCGCAGGTCGTGGTCGATGCGAGCCCGGCACGACAAACGATGTCCGTACCGATCCCATCGCCGTCGCCGCTTGCCTCGGCGGAAAAAGCTGCCGTTACGGCAAAGCGGGTCGCATCCCACGCCGGTATTGCGAAGACCAAGGTCGCATCGTCGGGCGGCGTCGAGCGTTTCGACCGTTGCTTGCCGCAATGCGAAACGCGAGATCCGTTGATCGCGGGAGAGCCGGAATACGCCCAGACCGAACAGCCGCTGGTGAACGATGAGCGGCCTCCTGTTGTGGAGGAGAGGGTCGGGTTTCGTCCGCTGGCTGGCGCGCGCTACCTGCTGAGCCAGGCGGCCGACGCGCCTGGCGCCGTGCTTCGCCGAGGTAGGCGGGCAATCGATGATGTCGCCAGCATCGGCTGGTGAATCTCACGGTCGTCTGCGACAAATGCCAGCGCCTGGGGCCTTGTTTCTGAGGCAACGGGCGCTCTTCTGAGCTGACTTTACCTGTCTGAACCGGCTTAGCTACGCTCCGCCCAGACTTTAGCCAGTTCGACAAGCGTCTTTGCGCCTTTTTCCATGTCCTGCCGGCTGACCCATTCAAGCGGGGAATGAAAGGCATGGCCGCCGGCGAAGATATTGGCGCAAGGCAACCCCATGAACGAGAGCCTTGAACCGTCCGTGCCGCCGCGAATACTGCCGCGCACCGGGGTCATCCCGGCCCGGCGGATCGCTTCCACGGCATTGTCGACGATCTGCGGGTGCCGATCGAGAATCGTCTTCATGTTGCGGTATTGATGCTTGACCGTGAATGTGTGGGAGGAGCCGGGAAAGGCTGTCATCACGTCCTTGACGATCTGTTCCAGCATCGCCTCTTTCACGGCCAGACCGGCATCATTGAAATCACGGATGATGAAACCGAGTGACGCTTTCTCCATCGAGCCGGTCACGCCTGTCGGGTGAATGAAGCCCTCTCGGCCCGCCGTCGTTTCAGGCGCTACGTCCTTCGGCAGCCTGTCGATGATCGCGCCGGCAATCTTGATGGCATTCTCCATCTTTCCCTTGGCAAAGCCCGGATGGATGGCAACACCCTGGATGGTGACTTCGACGCCATCCGCCGAAAAGGTTTCGTCCTCTATATGTCCAGCGGTTTCGCCATCGACCGTATAGGCAAACTGTGCCCCGAGCTTCTTGAGATCCACCTTGTCGACGCCGCGGCCGATCTCCTCGTCGGTCGTAAACAGGAGCTTGATGGTGCCGTGGCGCACATCAGGGTTGTCGACGAGATATTGAGCTGCCGCCACGATCTCGGCGAGGCCGGCCTTGTCGTCGGCGCCAAGCAGGGTCGTGCCATCCGAGGTTATGATGTCGTTGCCGACCTGATCGCGCAAGGCAGGGTGGTCGTCGACACGGATGATTTGCTGCGGATCGCCCGCGAGCCGAATATCGCCGCCGCTATAATTCCGCAGGATCTGAGGCTTGACGTTGGTGCCGGTGAAATCGGGCGCGGTATCCATGTGGGAGCAGAAGCAGATCACCGGAACCGGCTTGTCGACATTGGACGGAATGGTCGCATAGACATAGCCGTGCTCGTCCAGATGCGCGTCACCGAGGCCGATCGCCAGCAATTCCTCGACAAGGATACGCCCGAGGTTTTTCTGCTTCTCAGTCGAGGGCTGGGTGCCCGAAGTCGGGTCCGATTGCGTGTCGATGACGACGTAGCGAAGGAAGCGATCGGTGACAGTATCGGTCATGAGCTTGGCTCCAATTGTTCTTCTGCATTGAATAGCTATAGCCATATACCGGATCGCCGTTAATCCATTTCGGGGCGGAACGGTGACGACAGATAACAGGAGGATAAGGGCAGAGGCCCTTGAAAAGAAACGGGCTTTGTTGATTGAGCGTTGACGATGGTTGTCGACAGACGAGCCAACGAGCAATTTCTTTGGCGGCAAGGTCATCAACAAAAAGAGGCCGCCCTAACATTATGGAAGGGCGGCCATAGAACTCGTGCCGCTTCGCAGCGGCCTAAAACCTCACTCGGTCGAGGTCAGCGTTACCGAAGTCCCGGTAGCGGCGACGTTCAGGCCGAGCTGGCCCGTCACGCTCACCGTCTGAAGATGGATCGAGCCGGAAGTACCACCAACAAGGATGTTCGTGCCGACGCCGGCGCCGAGGGTCGCTTCAACGGTGGCACCCTGATAAAGGCCGCTCAGAGAGCCGTGATGATAGCCGGCTGTCGGAGCGAAGACGAGCCAGACGAGCCGGCTGCGAGTCGTGAAACCAAGGTCGACCCCCATCTTCCTGATCGCACCGCTGTAATGCTCCACGCGCTTACTTCCGACGGTCGAGTGGAAGGTGCAATCCACCTCCTTGGCCGAGCCGAGCACATAACCGACGCCGCCGCCGATTTCGCAATCGAGATAGCCGATCTTGACGCCATTGCGCTGATCGGGTTCCTCCTCGCGATAGCTCGTCGGCAGGTCTGCCGCGCGCGCTACCGCCGCGCCGGCGACGATCAACGATGCGGCTGAAAACGCCAGTGTCAGAATTTCTCTCATCTGTTTTCTCCTTGTCAGAGTATTTATGGGTGACAGGCACCCTCCGGTCGAGCCGATAGAATCAACCCTTACTTAACGTTTGTAATCGCAGAACGATCCCAAAAATAAGGCGGCTATCGTCATGATCCGTTTCACAATATAGGGAACTGTATCGGCAGCGGCAGCCCTTTGACCTTTCACGTTTTGCAACCGACTGAATCGCGCCGCGTCAAATCGGCCGCGTGAGAGGGAGGAACCCCGGCTCTCCGTCGATCATGCATCCTGCAGCAACTTCTCTTTTGCGGTGAAAGCAAAGACATCGACCGGTTCGCCGAGGCCCTTGAGCGGGAAGGCGCCGAGGCTTTCCATATCGCGCTGGCAGCCGGCCATCTCGACGAATGCCTTGGATAGGAGCACCGGCCGCTTCACTTCCTTGGTCAGCGTTTCCAGGCGCGAAGCGATGTTCACGGCCGGGCCGATGACCGTGAAATCGAGGCGGGTGCGCGAGCCGATATTGCCATACATCACGTCGCCGACATGCACGCCGACGCCGTAGCGGAGCACCTCGCGGCCCTGCTTGCGGTTTTCCTCGTTGAGGGTTGTCACCGCTTCCTGCGCCTCGCGGATTGACAGGAGGAGATTGTGGCAGGCGTTGGGGTCGCTCAGCGGGAATATGGCCAGCAGCCCGTCGCCCATGAATTTGAGGATCTCGCCGCCGTGTTTTTCGATCGGCTCGACCATAGCGTCGAAATAGCCGTTGAGCAGCTCGATGACGTCGTCTCGCGGCCACATGTCCGAAATGGTCGTGAAGTCGCGAAGATCGCAGATCAGAATGGCCGCTCCGACCGTGGCGCCGCTGCCGCGCGTCGTTGCGCCGGCTAGGATCTGCTCGCTGGCATGCGGGCCGACATAGGTGCGCAAAAGCGTGCGGGCCATGATGTTCTTCAGCCGGATCTCGGTCACCATCGTCAGCGCAGGGAGCAAATCCTTCAGGAAGGTGATGTGCTCATCGGTGAAGCCGCCCGGTGCATCCGAGGCGAAAGTGACGATATGGCGCTTGCCGAGCGTGTGATAGATCGGCCAGGCAATATAGTCGGTCAACCTTTCCGCATATAGCTCCTTATACAGCGGGTAGACGAACTGATCCTTGTCGGAAACCTCGAGATTTTGCCGGACCTCGATTGCGCCGTTGAAGATCTCGTTGATGGGGCTTGCCAGAAACTGCGGCGTATTCTCGACACCGTAGCTGAACGTGGCGATATCGCCTTCTTTCATGCCGGTGCGCCAGAGGATCCGCGCGCCGAGCCATTGCGGATGCATCGTTCTGAAATGCATCGTCGATCGCGCAACCGGAATCCCAATTGCCCGCATCTTCTCGCACAGCTCGACGAGAATATTGTCGATGAAGCGCTGCTCACGAACGTCATTCATCAACCAATCGAGTATTTTGCTTTGTTTCGTCGGCCAGCTGCCACGGTCGTCATTTTCCGAGCCGGCAATTGCCGCAATGGAAGATTGCATTTCTTTTACCCCACAAATTCTGTCGCCTGTCATCGGCTGTCTCAACGCCCCGCTTCGAAGTGCGAATATACGCGCCTTGCCATTGGTCGGGAACGGCACTCGCGCGCATTTCGCGATTTTGCAAGCCGCGCGTTTCGCTATGGCGCAAGAGCGTTGAATCGGTCATATGCCTCATATGGTTCCGCAGCTTCCGTGGTGCAACATTTTGTCGGAAAGGCAAAGCATTGAGAGCATATTTGGCAGGTCCTGAGGTGTTCCTCCCCAATGCGCGGGAAGTCCTCGACCACAAGATTGCCTTGGCGCGCAGCTATGGCTTTACCCCTGTCTCGCCCGGCGATCTGGCCGTCCCGGAAACCGAAACGAGGCATCAACGCGGTCTCGCCATCAGCGCCATCAACGAGAGCCTGATGTCGAGCGCCGATCTGATCATTGCCAATCTGACGCCGTTTCGCGGCGTTGCGGCCGACATCGGCACCGCGTTCGAGTTGGGCTTCATGTGCGCCCGCGGCTGCCCGGCATTTGCCTTTTCCAACTGCACCGAGAATCATTTCGAGCGGGTCAGCGGCCTCTATGGCGGGGAAGTCCGCCTCGGTCCCGACGGCCGCCATCGCGGGCCTGATGGCTTCGCGCTGGAAAATTTCGATATGGCCGACAATCTGATGCTTGATGGTGGCATCGCGGCGCGCAACGGTGCGGTCATTACGCGGAAGGTGGCGCCGGATCGGCTCTTTCTCGATCTAACTGCGTTTGAAGAATGCCTTAACCTGGCCGCCGAAAGATTGCTGAAAACGGCCGCCAGCGCCTGATGTCTCTGGCGTATAGCCGGTGCGTTTTCGATACCCGATGGTTCAGGATGCAACGCGCGCGGCACCCAGCGATAGTGCCAGCGCCTCAAGCTCTTCGTAGAGAGATTCCGCAAAGCTGCGCAGCACCGTCAGCTCGAACTCGTCAGCACCGGGACGTGCGACCTGCAGCGATATATGGCCGAAGAGCGTCATGGCTGTCCGCCCTTGCGGGAAGGTGGCCGGATGAAGGTCGACAGCCGTGCCTTTGCTCAGCAATTCGGCGGCACGCAGACCGGAGACGCCGACGCGGACGCGGCCATGGCGCTGGTCCGAGACGAAGGCGCTACCGGCAAGGGCATTGGAAAAATCCCACACAAGGGCGTTGGGAAGCACGTTGTTGCCGGCAATGAACCATTGTCGATATCCGGCAGGACGCACAGCGCTGTCCTTGATGCCTGCAGCAGAAAGATGTGCCTCGAGACCTTCGGTCGTCGTTGCTCCCATCACATGCAGCAGATGACCCTCAGGCAGGGCTTCGAGCCGGATGTCCGAACCTTGCAAGGCGGCCTTGCCGGCAAGAACCGGCTTTTTTCGGGGAAGGTCAGGCATGGAGCTTCTCGTTTTCAGGATCGATGAAGACCGGGCTGCAGAGCTGCCCCTCGGTAAATTCGTTTCGAAGGCCGTTCCAGACCAAGACCTTTTCGCCGATCCGCTCCGGCCCGTTCTTGACCAGCGCGAGGCCGATCGTATGGCCGAGGCTCGGCGAAAAGGCGCTCGACGTGACATAGCCCTGATCGTTTTCCAGCGTTGCGGCCGCGCCCTCCGCCAAAATATGGGCGCCGGTGCGGAAGCTTGTCGCCGGATTGAGCGGCTTGACGCCGACGAGGCGGGGCCGATCGGCCGCCTGCAGGCCCTCGCGTGCGAGCATGGCCTTGCCGATGAAATCGGCCTTCGTCGGCGAAACCATGCGGGCAAAACCGAGATCCCCCGGCGTAACCGTGCCGTTGATCTCGGCATGGGTGACATGACCCTTTTCGATGCGCATGACGCCGAGCGCCTCGGCACCATAGGGGCAGATATCGTATTGCTGCCCGGCCTGCATGACGGCATCGGCGACAAACTCGCCGTAGGCCGCAGGCACAGCGAGCTCATAGGCGAGCTCGCCCGAAAACGAGATGCGAAAAAGCCGGCCTTCGAGCTTGCCGCCGAACAGCGTGACTGCGCGCGCACTCATGAAAGCGAAGGCTGCATCCGAGATGTCTTCATCAACGATCTCGGCGAGGATCGCACGGGATTTCGGGCCTGCGACCGCCATCTGCGCCCATTGATCCGTCGAGGAGGCAAAGTAGACCTCAAGCTCGGGCCAGAGCGTCTGAGCGCAGAATTCCAGATGGGTCAGCACGCCGGCGGCAAGCGCCGTCGTCGTCGTCATGAAGAAATGCTCGTCGCCGAGGCGGCTGGTGGTGCCATCATCATAGATCATGCCGTCTTCGCGCAGCATGATGCCATAGCGCGCCTTGCCGACGGGCAGCTTGGCAAAACCGTTGCAATAGATGCGGTCGAGGAAGGCCGCCGCGTCCTTGCCGAAGATCTCGATCTTGCCGAGCGTCGAGACATCGCAGATGCCGGCATTCTTCCGGATATTCAGCACCTCGCGGTCGACGCTTTCTCGCCAGGTCTTTTCACCCTCGCGGGGGAACCAGGAGGAGCGATACCAGAGCCCGGTCTCGACAAAGACGGCACCATTCTTCTTTGCCCAGCCATGCAGCGGCGACTTGCGCGCGGGCTGGAAGTGCTTGCCGCGCGATGCGCCGGTGAGCGCGCCGAAGGAAACCGGCGTGTAGAAGGGCCGGAATGTCGTGGTGCCGACCTCGGCGGGTGAAACCCCGCGGGCCTCGGCAAGGATGCCGATGGCATTGATATTGGAAAGCTTGCCCTGGTCGGTCGCCATGCCGTTGGTCGTATAGCGTTTGGCAAGCTCGACATGCCCATAACCCTCGCGCACCGCAAGGCCGAGATCTTTAAGGTGTACGTCGTTCTGGTAATCGACGAAGGCCTTGCCCTTGGCACCTTTGACGGACCACAGCGGCGAGGCGGCTGCCTGTACGTCTTCCCCAAGCTTGAAGGCCGGCTCCGCCTTGGCAAAGCCGATCGCCTCGAGTGCCTCAGCTGCCTTGCGCGCACCATCACCAAGGCAAGCCTCGGTCGAGGCAAGACCGGCAGCCGAGCCCGCAATGAGCAGTCCTTCCTGCCTTTCCGGGGCAAGGAAGGCTGCATGCCTGTCGGACCATACCGGTCTTCCGCCGCGATGGCAGGCGAGATGAATGATCGGGCTCCAGCCGCCCGACATGGCAAGTGCATCGGCCTCGATATGTTGTGTGCCCGAGGCAGTGGCTACGGTCACGCGGCGCAGCTGCTTGCCGCCATGCGCATCGATGATGCGGGCGTCGGAGACTATCGGAGCTTTACCGTTCCAAGTTTCGCTGGCTTTGGAGCGACTGTCGACGATGGCGGCGACCTCGACGCCGGCGGCCTCAAGATCGGCCGCCGTCTGGTAGCCTGACCGGTTCGTGGTGAAGACAACGGTCCTGTTGCCCGGCGCGACCGCCTGACGGTTCAGATAGCTGCGCATGGCGCCTGCCATCATGACACCCGGAATGTCGTTGCCGCCGAAGACGAGCGGCCGCTCTTCCGCGCCGGTAGCAAGAATGGCCTGTTTGGCGATGATGCGCCAAAAGCGTTCGACCGGCCGGCGCGCATCGGGCGCTGCGACGTGCTTCTGCACACGTTCGACGGCGCCGAAGACGTTGTCGTCGTACCAGCCGATGATGGTCGTGCGCGGCAGGCATTGGACATTCGGCAGGCTTTCGAGTTCCGTCAGAAAGTCACCTAGTGGCGACTCTTGATCGGCAAGCAGGCTGCCGCCAAGGGCAAAGCCTTCGTCGGCCAGCAACACGCGTGCGCCGGCACGCCCCGCCGTCAATGCGGCGGCAAGCCCCGTCGGACCTGCGCCGATAACCAGCAGGTCGCAATGCGCCCAGCATTTCTCATAGGAATCAGGGTCGGTTTCGTAGGAAGCCTTGCCGAGGCCGGCGGCCTTGCGGATCAATGGTTCGTAGACCTTCTCCCAGAAGGCAGCGGGCCACATGAATGTCTTGTAGTAGAAGCCGGCGCTTAGGAAGGGCGACAGCAGCCCGTTGACGGCGCCGATATCGAAGCCGAGCGAGGGCCAGCGGTTCTGGCTGCGCGCGATCAGCCCATCATGGAGCTCGACCATCGTGGCACGGCTATTGGCTTCCGTGCGCCCGCCCGTGCCTGTTGTCACAAGGGCGTTAGGCTCGGCCGCGCCCGCCGTCAGGATGCCGCGCGGCCGATGATATTTAAAGCTGCGGCCCACGAGTTGAATGCCGTTGGCGAGCAGGGCGGAGGCAAGCGTATCGCCGGGGTGGCCCGTCAGCTCCGTGCCGTCGAAGCTGAAACGGATGCTCTTGGAGCGGTCGATCCGGCCGCCGGAAGAAAGGCGGAAGCTGGTCATGCCGGATCTCCGAGCTTGGCGAGCGCTGCGTCGCTCACGCCATGGACCTTGTGCGTGACCGTGTCGCGCTCGACGATCAACCAGCGGCGGCAGCCGGAGGAATGGTGCCAATATTCCTTGTGTCGTCCTTTCGGGTTGTCACGCAGATAGACGTAGTCGTACCAGGCGTCGGAAACGGCATCCGGCGCGGGACGACCGAGGTTCGCATCACCCTTGATGGTAAATTCCTCTTTGGGGCGAATGCCGCAGTGAGGGCAGGAAATCAGGCTTGCCATCTCGTCACGTCCTCAATGCAAGTTGGGCTGGGCGCCAACGCCCTTTTCATCGAGCTGATAGCCGCGCCGGAAACGGTCGAGCCGCAGTTCCCGCGCCGTTTCATGCGGCTCGTTGCGGGCGATCAGATGGGCGTAGCAGTAGCCGGAGGCCGGTGTGGCCTTGAAGCCGCCATAGCACCAGCCGGCGTTCAGATAGAGATTGTCGATATGGGTGCGGTCGATGATCGGCGAGCCGTCCATGCTCATGTCCATGACGCCGCCCCATGTGCGCAGGTAGCGCACGCGCGTCAGCGACGGTATCAAGGCGACGCCGGCCTCCGCGACATGCTCGACAGTCGCGAGATTGCCGCGCTGCGCATAGGAATTGTAACCGTCGATATCGCCGCCGAAGACGAGGCCGCCCTTGTCCGACTGCGATACGTAGAAATGCCCGGCACCGAAGGTGACGACCGTGTCGATGAACGGCTTCAAGCCTTCGGAGACGAAAGCCTGAAGCACATGGCTTTCGATGGGCAGGCGCAGGCCGGCCATGTCGGCGACGACGGTGGAGTTGCCGGCCGCCGCCAGCGCCAGCTTGCCGCAGCCAATGAAGCCCTTGGTGGTTTCGACGCCGGCGACGCGGCCATTCTCGCTGCGGATGCCGGTTACCTCGCAGCCGGTGATGATGTCGACCCCACGGCTATCGGCGCCGCGAGCATAACCCCAGGCAACCGCATCGTGGCGCACCGTACCGCCGCGTGGTTGCAGCAGGCCGCCCATGATCGGAAAGCGGGCATTGTCGAAATCGAGGAACGGCAGCTTCTTGCGCACGGCCTCCCGATCGAGGAATTCGGCATCGACGCCATGCAGGCGCATGGCGTTGCCGCGCCGCGTATAGGCATCCCGCTGCGCGTCGGAATGAAAGAGATTGAGCACACCGCGCTGCGAAACCATCGCGTTGAAATTGAAATCCTGCTCCAGCCCTTCCCAGAGCTTCATCGACAGCTCGTAGAAGGGGTTGTTGCCGGGCAGCAGGTAGTTGGACCGGATGATCGTCGTGTTGCGGCCGATATTGCCGGAGCCGAGATAGCCCTTTTCCAGCACGGCGACATTGGTGATGCCGAAGGTCTTGGCAAGGTAATAGGCCGTCGCCAGCCCATGGCCGCCACCACCGACGATGATGACGTCATAATGCGGCTTGGGTTCGGGCTGACGCCAGGCTGGAGCCCAGCCGGCATTGCCGCGAAGACCGTTGAGGAAAATGGAGAGAGCGGAATAGCGCATGGATGGATCCAAGTGGAATTGCGCTCATGATGACAGAGCGGGAAATGGTGACTTGCCCAATCGGGACATATTTCGATAGAAATAGGACATGTCTTCGATCGACGCGAAAAACGTCCAGCATATCGGCTTCATCCTGATCCCGGGATTCGCGCTGATGTCCTATGCCTCGGCGAGCGAGCCGCTGCGCGCCGCCAATCTGTTGGCCGGGCGCGAGATCTATCGGCTGTCGGCATTCTCACCTGATGGCGCACCTGCGTTGTCGTCGGCCGGTGTGCCCGTCCCAGCCGCACCGCTTCCGGGCCGTGGCTCCGGGCTTGGGACAGTCTTTGTCTGCGCGGGTGGATCGCCGCGAGATTGGCATTATCCAACGGTTTTGGCCTGTCTAAGGCAATTGGCGCGCGAAGGAGTGCGTATCGGCGGCATATCCGGCGGCCCCTATTTGCTCGCCGCAGCCGGGCTTTTGGCGGACCGCGACTTCACCATCCATTGGGAGCATGCGCCGGCGCTGCTCGAGTCTTTTCCGACGCTGTCGCCGCGCCAGGCCCGCTTCGTCGTCGACGGCAACCGCATTACTTGCGGCGGTGGCGTCGCGCCGCTCGATATGATGCATGTGCTGATCTCCGAGCGCATGGGACCGGACTTCGCCCGCCGTGTGAGCGACTGGTATCTCCACACGGAAGTCGGCGGACCAGCAGCGCCGCAACGCGGTTCACTCGCCGAGCGCTATGGTGTCCACCATCCCGGTCTTCTAAGCGTGCTCGAGAAGATGGAGGAGACGATCGAGATGCCGTTGGATCGCGCAGCCATGGCGCGGATCGCCGGCGTGACGCCGCGCCATCTCGATCGGCTTTTTGCCGCGCATCTCGCCTCGACATTCCTCGATCAATATCGCCGTATCAGGCTCCAGCATGCCCGGCGGCTGCTCGAGCAAAGCCCCTTGTCCATTTCCGAAATCGCTGTTGCCACCGGCTTTTCCAGCGGCGCTCATTTCTCCCGAGCCTATCGCAACCTTTACGATATGGCCCCAAGCGAAACGCGCCGGTCGTAGTTTTCGTCGTAGTTGAGAAAATTTCACTGGGAAGATAGAGTTGATGCAGCAGGGCAAGACCGGAAAAGGATCGTGAATGAAGACCAAGCCGAACAAGACGTCGAGCGAGGACCATCCGCATGGCACGCGACCAGCGTTCGTGCAGGATCCGCATGCGGTTCGCGAGCCGAAGGTCAACAATCTCGAAATGGCGATCGGCCACGAGGTGCGCGCCTATCGTAAGAAGCTCGGCATCACGGTGACGGACCTGGCCGCGGCCACCGGTATTTCGCTTGGCATGCTCTCGAAGATCGAAAACGGCAACATCTCGCCATCGCTGACGACACTGCAATCGCTGTCGCGTGCGCTTGGCGTGCCGCTGACGGCCTTCTTTCGCCGCTACGAGGAGCCGCGCAATGCGGTCTTCGTCAAGGCGGGGCAGGGCATAGAGCTTGAACGACGCGGCACGCGCGCCGGCCATCAATATAATCTGCTCGGCCATATCGACAACAATTCCAGCGGCGTCATCGTCGAGCCCTATCTCATCACGCTGACGGCCGATTCCGATGTCTTCCCGACCTTCCAGCACGAGGGCATGGAATTCCTCTATATGCTCGAAGGCGAGGTGATCTATCGCCATGGCGACCAACTCTTCCCGATGCAGCCCGGCGATAGCCTGTTCTTTGACGCCGACGCGCCGCACGGCCCGGAAGTCCTGGTGAAACTGCCGAGCAAATACCTGTCGATTATCAGCTATCCACAGCGCGGCAAGACCGAATAACTTGCCTTAAAAGAAAAAAATATTCTTTTGGGTTGAAATCTGAAAACAGACCTGATAGCCATTTTGCAGACGCGAAATGGAGGGTCTGATCATGTGCGGAATTGTGGGTCTCTTCCTGAAAGACAAAAGCCTCGAGCCGGAGCTCGGCTCGCTTCTTTCGTCCATGCTTGTCACGATGACCGATCGCGGGCCAGATAGCGCCGGCATCGCGATTTACGGCGGCGCCAACGGCAACAAGGCGAAGATTACGATCCAATCGGCCAGCCCGGCAAAGGACTTCGACGACCTCGAGCATGATCTGAGGCGCGCGCTGGATGCGCCGGTGTCGGTCGAGGTCAAAAGCACTCATGCTGTCATCACGCTCGCGAAGGATAAGCTCGACGAGGGCCGGGCGGCGCTCGCGACGCTGCGCCCCGATGTCCGGGTGATGAGCAGCGGCGATGCCATCGAGATCTACAAGGAGACCGGCCTGCCGAAGGACGTCATCTCCCGTTTCGGCGTCTCCTCCATGTCCGGAACGCATGGCATCGGCCATACCCGTATGGCGACGGAATCGGCGGTTACGACGCTGGGCGCCCATCCGTTCTCGACCGGCTCCGATCAATGTCTGGTCCACAACGGGTCGCTGTCGAACCACAACAACCTGCGCCGCGAACTCGTGCGTGAGGGCATGACCTTCGAGACGCAGAACGACACCGAAGTCGCCGCCGCTTATCTGACGGCCGAGATGGCCAAGGGCAAGGATCTCGGCGAGGCGCTGACCGGCGCGCTCAGCGATCTCGACGGTTTCTTTACTTTCGTTGTGGGAACGAAGTCTGGCTTCGGCGTCGTTCGCGATCCCATCGCCTGCAAGCCGGCAGTCATGGCCGAAACCGATCGGTATGTTGCTTTCGGCTCCGAATATCGTGCGCTCGTAAACCTGCCTGGCATCGAGGATGCCCGCATCTGGGAACCCGAACCGGCCACCGTCTATTTCTGGGATCACGAAAAGGCCGCCTAATCCAGTCTTGGCGCAATCGAGAGAGTTCTTTCATGCCAGTTTTCGATCTATCCGTTACCTCGCTGCGCGAATTTAACAGCATGCTTCACAGCCTTGCAGCTGGTGCCAATGATACTGCCTTCGAAGTCGTCAATCCGCGAGGCCATCACGCGGTGGCCGTCGGCATCGATGCTCCCGTCACCGTCGATATCAAGGGTTCCGTCGGCTATTATTGCGCCGGCATGAACGATGGCGGCAACGTCACGGTGCATGGCTCCGCCGGACCGGGTGTCGCTGAGAACATGATGTCGGGCACCGTTGTCATCGAAGGCGATGCGAGCCAATATGCAGGGGCGACCGGCCAGGGGGGCCTCCTGGTCATCAAGGGCAACGCGGCGTCGCGTTGCGGCATCTCGATGAAGGGCATCGATATCGTCGTGCACGGCAATATCGGCCATATGTCCGCCTTCATGGGTCAATCAGGCCACCTTGTCGTGCTCGGCGATGCGGGCGATGCGTTGGGCGACAGCCTCTATGAGGCAAAACTTTTCGTTCGCGGCTCGGTCAAGAGCCTCGGCTCGGACTGCATCGAAAAGGAAATGCGCCAGGAGCATCTCGAGAAGCTTGCCGAGCTTCTCGACAAGGCAGGCGTCAGCGGTGTCAGGCCGGAAGAGTTCAAGCGTTACGGATCGGCGCGCAAACTCTATAATTTCAACATCGACAATGCCGACGCGTATTGAGGCGAAAGAGACATCATGAGCTATCACAATCCTTTTACGCCGCCACGCAAATCAGCAACCTTCGACGACCATACCCTGGCCGAAATCCGCCGTGCGGCGGCGACCGGCATCTACGACATTCGCGGCGCCGGCACGAAGCGCAAGGTGCCGCATTTCGACGATCTTCTCTTCCTCGGTGCGTCGATCTCCCGCTATCCGCTCGAAGGCTATCGCGAGAAATGCGATACGACAGTCGTTCTCGGCAGCCGCTTTGCCAAGAAGCCCATCACTCTCAAGACCCCGATCACCATTGCAGGCATGAGCTTCGGCGCCTTGTCCGGCAATGCCAAGGAAGCGCTCGGCCGCGGCGCCACGCTTGCGGGCACGTCGACTACGACCGGCGATGGCGGCATGACGGATGAGGAACGCGGCCATTCGCAAACCCTCGTCTATCAATATCTCCCTTCGCGCTACGGCATGAATCCGAAGGATTTGCGCCGCGCCGATGCGATCGAAGTGGTGGTTGGCCAGGGCGCAAAGCCCGGCGGCGGCGGCATGCTGCTCGGCCAGAAGATTTCGGACCGCGTCGCTCACATGCGCAATCTGCCGAAAGGCATCGACCAGCGCTCGGCCTGCCGTCATCCGGACTGGACCGGTCCTGACGATCTTGAAATCAAGCTCATGGAGCTGCGCGAGATCACCGACTGGGAAAAGCCGATCTATGTGAAGGTTGGTGGTGCGCGTCCCTATTACGATACGGCTTTGGCCGTGAAGGCCGGCGCCGACGTCGTCGTCCTTGACGGCATGCAGGGCGGCACGGCCGCGACCCAGGACGTCTTCATCGAAAATGTCGGTATGCCCACACTTGCCTGCATTCGCCCGGCCGTCCAGGCACTGCAGGATCTTGGCATGCACCGCAAGGTGCAACTGATCATCTCCGGCGGTATTCGCTCCGGCGCGGACGTCGCGAAAGCACTGGCGCTTGGCGCCGATGCGGTTGCCATCGGCACGGCAGCGCTGGTTGCGCTCGGCGATAACGATCCGCGCTGGGAGGAAGAATATCAGAAGCTCGGCACGACTGCCGGTGCCTATGACGACTGGCATGAAGGCAAGGATCCGGCCGGCATTACTACGCAGGATCCGGAGCTCGCCGCGCGGCTCGACCCGGTCGCGGCGGGCCGTCGTCTTGCCAATTATCTCAAGGTCATGACGCTCGAAGCGCAGACGATCGCGCGCGCCTGCGGCAAGAACCATCTGCATAATCTGGAACCGGAAGATCTGTGCGCGTTGACGATGGAAGCGGCCGCCATGGCGCAAATTCCACTTGCCGGCACGAATTGGTATCCGGGCAAGGGAGGCTATTGAATTTCCGACCGGGCCGAAGAGCCCGGCGGCTTCACGCATAAACCGAAGTGTCTCTGAGAAATCCAAAGGGGAACGAGAATGACACTGGACCTTGCTGCTTTTGCGAAAGACAAAGGCATCAAATATTTCATGATCAGCTATACCGATCTTTTTTCCGGCCAACGCGCCAAGCTGGTGCCGGCGCAGGCGATCGCCGGCATGCAGGAAGAGGGCGCCGGTTTTGCCGGCTTCGCCACCTGGCTCGATATGACGCCTGCCCATCCCGATCTTTTCGCCGTGCCGGACGCGTCCTCCGTTATCCAGCTCCCATGGAAGAAGGATGTTGCCTGGGTCGCGGCCGATTGCATGATGGAAGGCGAGTTGGTCGCCCAGGCGCCGCGCAACGTGCTGAAGAAGCTCGTCAAGCAGGCTGAAGCCCAAGGCAAGCGGGTCAAGACCGGTGTCGAAGCCGAATTCTTCCTGATCACCGCCGATGGCTCGAAGATTTCGGATGAATACGACACCGCCGAAAAGCCCTGCTACGACCAGCAGGCCGTCATGCGCCGTTACGACGTCATCGCCGAGATCTGCGACTACATGCTGGAACTCGGCTGGGGTGCTTATCAAAACGACCACGAGGACGCCAACGGCCAGTTCGAGATGAACTGGGAGTTCGACGATGCCTTGAAGACCGCCGACAAGCACTCCTTCTTCAAGTTCATGGTCAAGTCGGTCGCCGAGAAGCACGGACTGCGCGCCACCTTCATGCCTAAGCCCTTCAAGGGTCTCACAGGCAATGGCTGCCACTGCCATGTTTCCGTGTGGAGCAATGACGGCAAGACCAACGTCTTCGCCGACAGGGAGGCGGAATTCGGTCTTTCGACCGAAGGCAGGCACTTCCTCGGCGGCATCATGAAGCACGCCTCGTCGCTGGCGGCCATCACCAATCCGACAGTCAATTCCTACAAGCGCATCAACGCGCCGCGCACGACATCGGGCGCTACATGGTCGCCGAACACGGTGACCTGGACCGGCAACAACCGCACTCACATGGTGCGTGTGCCCGGTCCTGGCCGTTTCGAACTGCGCCTGCCCGATGGGGCGGTCAATCCCTATCTGCTCCAGGCGATCATCATCGCGGCCGGCCTCGACGGTTTGCGCAACAAGGCCGATCCCGGCCCGCATCACAATATCGACATGTATGCGGAGGGTCACCTGGTGAAGGATGCGCCGCGCCTGCCGCTCAATCTGCTCGATGCGCTGCGGGCCTACGATGAGGACGAGGGCCTGAAGGAGGCGATCGGCTCCGAGTTTTCCGCTGCCTATCTGAAGCTCAAGCATCAGGAATGGAACGCCTACTGCTCGCATTTCACGCAGTGGGAGCGTGACAGTACGCTCGATATCTGAGCGCGGAGCGGACGATTGCCCGAATAAGCGCATGCGCTGGAGTATCAAGCTCCGGCGCGGGCGCGGATTTTTGGCCGGGACGGCGGAGGAAGATCACCATGAAGAACTATGTACTGACTGTATCGTGCCAGTCGACGCGCGGGATCGTTGCGGCGATAGCCAATTATCTGGCCGACCAGGGCTGCAACATCGTCGATTCCAGCCAGTTCGACGATCTCGACACCGGCAGGTTCTTCATGCGCGTCTCCTTCATCTCCGAGCAAGGGGTCGGCCTGGAGGCGCTGGTCGAAGGCTTCAAGCCGGTCGCCGCCAAGTTCGAGATGGAGGCCGAGATCCATGATGGCAAGAAGCGCATGAAGGTGCTCTTGATGGTCTCGCGCTTCGGCCATTGTCTCAACGACCTGCTCTATCGCTGGAAGATCGGCGCGCTGCCGATCGACATCGTCGGCGTCGTCTCCAACCATTTCGATTACCAGAAAGTCGTGGTCAACCACGACATCCCCTTCCACCATATTCCGGTGACCAAGGCCAACAAGCCGCAGGCGGAAGCACGGATCATGGAGGTGGTCGAGCAGACCGGCACCGAACTGATCGTGCTGGCCCGCTACATGCAGATCCTGTCGGATTCCATGTGCCAGAAGATGTCTGGCCGCATCATCAACATCCATCATTCCTTCCTGCCGTCCTTCAAGGGGGCGAACCCCTACAAGCAGGCCTATGAGCGCGGCGTGAAGCTGATCGGGGCGACGGCGCATTACGTGACGGCCGATCTCGACGAAGGCCCGATCATCGAGCAGGACACGGCGCGCATCACGCATGCGCAGTCGGCCGATGATTACGTCTCGATCGGCCGTGACGTCGAGAGCCAGGTGCTGGCGCGCGCCATCCATGCGCATATCCACTACCGCACCTTCCTCAACGGCAACCGCACCATCGTCTTCCCGGCAAGCCCGGGCTCCTATGCGTCAGAGCGGATGGGGTGAGGGATGGCGCTGGCTTCAGTGATCGACGGAAAGATTGCGGCGGCTTCGGTGATCGAGGCGGTGAAGGTTGCCGCCGGCGGGCTTGAGACGGAGACCGGTGTGAAGACCGGGCTTGCCGTCGTCATCGTCGGCGACGATCCGGCCAGCCACGCCTATGTGAACTCCAAGAGCAAGATGGCCAAGGAATGCGGCTTCAACT
>NZ_JAAZQI010000021.1:0-99151 GCF_012275345.1 Rhizobium sp. SG570
AGCTGCCATTTATCAGCAAATTGACCGCGGGACCGTCGACGAAGCTGATGAGCGAATTTGAGGCCGAACTTCGCAGCCCATTCCGAGACGGTCTGGAACGAGACCTCAATGCCGCGCTCGGCCATCAGATCTTCGACGTCTCGAAAGCTGAGCGGAAACCGGTAATAGAGCCAGACCGCATAGGCGATGATCTCGGCGGGAAAACGGTGGCGTCTGAAGTGAGCAGGAGAGATTTCGGTCATTGCCACCAATACCAACCCGTTTACCACAGAGACGTTAACCCGACGCTACCGCTCATAGGCATATGCGGTTGGAGCGACCGTCTGCAGCTAAAGCAAGCCGTTGGAAAGCCATCACAGTTTCGACGACGTAGAAATCAAGAACTTTTGTTATTGACATCCTGCCTACTAGAAGGTAGGTGCTCGTTATGAGCAATCTTTCAACCACCTCCGACGATATCCTGGCTTCCGCCCGAAACCTGATCGTGAGTGGAGGCTACAATGGCTTCAGCTATGCCGACATCTCGGAAGTGGTCGGAATCCGGAAGGCCAGTATCCACCACCATTTCCCCAGTAAGGTCGATCTGGTGCGTGAGCTGGTCAAGCGCTATCGCGAAGACGGCCACGCGAGTGTGGCGGCCCTTGAGCAGAACGTCCCAGATGCACTGGACATTCTCAAGGTCTATGCAAACCACTGGGCCAAATGCATCGAGGATGCGAGCAGACCGTATTGCGTGTGCGCTCTGCTTGCCAGTGAACTGCCATCCCTTCCGCCGGAAGTCGCAACGGAGGTGACGAATTTCTTTCGCTTCATTTCATCGTGGCTGGCTTCGGTGATGGAACGTGGGTCCAGGCAAGGCTCGCTAAACCTCACGAGCGAGCCGCATGTTGAAGCGGAGGCATTTCTGGCGACGGTGTACGGGGCGATTCTCTCCGCGAGAGCCTATGGGAAACCGGAGGTGTTCGGGACGATAATGACACCAGCTCTTAACCGACTGACTCCAATCGTCGCTCACTAATCCTGCGGTGGCTAGTGCTACTCAGATAAATTCGCATCACGCGAAACTACCAACTAGTAGGAAGAGTGGTGACAATTCATGAGCAAACGCAAAGTTCAGAAAGTAATGCCGATTTCAGCGACCGCGTCTTCCCGACAGGTTGAGATCAGCCAAACCAATTCGATCCTTTCCGATCCTGATGGCCGATGGGTCGCTAAGCGGCAAGGGGCGATCAACGAGGCGTTCGAGAAACGCATGCGCTTGGAGAGCAATGAGGCCGGTGGGTTAGAGGTTCAGTCTCGCGACAGCTCAAAGGACATCGAGATTTCCGACGAGCCGGTCGGGAAGCTCTCCGGCGAAAGCGATCGGATCGGCCGAAATGAGTGGGACGAGAACACCCCATTCGGCAAGCATGTGGGCTTCTTGTGACAGAACCCGCGTGAACAATTTCATCAATCCAGAAAGTGGAAGAAACAATGTCGAACAATCAGACCTCCCGTGTTGCGAGCGGCAACGACCAATGGCTAAAGCAGTACTATTTTACCCGAGCGGTGTTCTCGGTGCTCTGGGTAGCGGCTGCATTCACTCTCGGACAGCATTCGTTTGCGGTGGCTGCCACTCTTTTGGTCATCTATCCGGCTTGGGATGCCGTCGCCAACGTCGTTGACGCTAGCAGGAGCGGTGGTTTTGCCGTCAACCGGAGCCAGGCGATCAACGTCATGGCGAGCTCGGTTATGACGATTGTCGTGATTTTGGCGCTGACAATGAGCATGAACTGGGTTCTCGGAGCCTTCGGTCTATGGGCGATTTTCTCAGGGCTGCTGCAGCTAGGGACTGCCGTCCGGCGTTGGAAAACGAGCGGCGGTCAATGGGTAATGGTTTTGAGCGGCGGCCAATCCGCCGTGGCGGGCGCGCTCTTTATCTTTCAAGCGCAAATGCCTCAGGAGCCTTCTATCTCCACGGTCGCCGGATACGCTGGCGTCGGGGCATTTTATTTTCTGGTTTCGGCAATATGGCTGACTGTGGCGCTCTCGCGTCGCAGCCTGCGCGGAGCAGAGCTTTGAGGTGCCGGCGCCCCGTAAAGCATGAGTATGAAGCTGCCCTTTTTTGAAAGTCGGTGCCATTGAGAGCGCAGCTTTGCCCTTGTCCCGTTTCTTCACGCCCACATGGTGCGTGTGAAAGCAGTTTGGAAGATAATTAGATGAATACCCAGAATACGTCAGAGCAACTTGCGTCCTATCGAAAGACCATCGACAACCTGGACTCGGCTCTCCTCCATATATTGGCCGAACGCTTTCGTTGTACCGAGCAAGTCGGCAACTTAAAAGCGGAGCAGGCTATGCCAGCAACCGATAGTGAGCGGGAGCGACGCCAAATGGATCGGCTGAGGAATATTGCCAATGAGCTCGGCCTTGATCAACAATTCGTCGACAGCCTTATGAAGCTCATCGTCGGTACCGTGGTGAAGCGGCACAAGGAGATTGCGGCCCAAAGATAGACATCTCGGAGATTTTCCGCAGGCATGATGAGCTCGGTCCGCTCATCATGCGGCCGCGTTCACGAGATGGTCCGATACGGTCGCAATAAACGCGCGAAGCCGCTGAAGACGTCGTAGATCCCGGTGATATCCCATCCAGATGTCTCGGGCCGGCGGCGGCGTCGGCAGTTGCAGTCGGCGGATACCCGCGATCTGACTGCCGACCACGCGGGGAAGGACGGCGATCCCGACGCCTTGCCGACACATGCGCCCCTGGACGTTGCGGTTGTTCGATCGCAGGACGGGCCTCGCGTTGGGGAAACTCTCGATGAGCCAGGCGATATCGGGGAACTGCCCTGTCGACGTATCGTGGGTGATCAAGCGGAAACCAGTCCCGTCGCCATATTTGGGATCAGGCGACTCCTCGGCGATGTAGGCACCGTATTCGAGCTTGAAAAGCCGCCGCTGAACCACATCGGCGGTGTTGAACGGAACGATACGAAAAGCGATGTCGGCCTCGCGCTGAGCGAGGTTGAACAGGCGCGTGCCGGTCAGGATCTCGACGTCGACATTGGGGTAGGCGTTGGAAAAATCCGCCAGGATGGGAGGCAGTACGTAGGCCCCGAACCAGTCCGCTGATGAAATGCGCAGACTGCCTTTGAGATTCTGCTCCTGCCCCGCAAGCCGGCGCTCCATGGCCAGCGCGCCTTCTTCCATCTGCTCCGCCAGCGCGATGATCCCGTGGCCCTCTTCCGTCAGAACAAGACCGTCCGCAGTCCGCTGGAAGAGCGTGTGGCCGATCGCCTGCTCAAGTGCGCGCAGGCGCCTGCCGACGGTCGGATGGCTTGTCTGAAGAGAACGCGCGGCGCCGCCGAGCGTGCCGGATCGCGCGACAGCAAGAAAGATTCTGACATCACTCCATTCCATCGTCATGCCCCTACAAAACTGAACGCCGAGAATACAGTTCTGTCACTTAAAGAACAAATCTAAGCACTTAGATTTTTATCATCGTCTAGGCGTCCCTCCTGCAGATTCGACGATTTTCATGAGGTCGCTCGTGTGAGGGAAACGCGTCATTGGCGTCGTCTACAAGCAATCGGAGAAAGCTAATGAAAACTTGGCTCATCACAGGCTGCTCGAGCGGCTTTGGCCAGCGGCTCGCGCTTGCTGCAGCACAGCGCGGCGATCGGGTCATCGCGACGGCCCGCAATGTCAAAGCGATCGAGGAAATGGCTGAGCCTTTCGGCGGCCGCATGATCACCTTGCCGCTCGACGTGACCGATCCGGCGGCAGCTCAGGCAGCGGTCGCAAAGGCGGTCGAGACATTCGGCGGGTTTGACGTACTCGTGAACAATGCCGGCTACGGACTGTTCGGCGCGATCGAGGAAGGCACGCCCGAAGAATATCGGCCGATGTTCGAGGTGAACGTGTTCGGTCTGATCGAAACCACCAGAGCCGCCCTTCCCGTCCTGCGACGTTCGGGCGGAACGATCGTCAACATGTCGTCCGGCGCAGGCATCGCGGGCGGCGGCGGGGGAGGTTATTACAACGCCGCCAAATTCGCTGTGGAAGGGATTTCCGAAGCACTCGCCGGCGAGCTGAAGCCGTTCGGCATCCGCGTGCTGATCGTCGAGCCTGGGCCGTTTCGCACCGATTTCCTTGGACGTTCGATTACGGTTGCGGCCAACGAGATGCCGGAATACGCCGCGACCTCACGCAAGCACTATCGCGAAACCAACAACGGCAGTCAGGCAGGCGATCCCGACAAGGCGATCGCGGTGATCCTGCAGGCAGTCGATGCCGATGCCGCCCCGCTTCATCTGCCGCTCGGCCCGATCGCGCATTCGATCGCCGAGCGAAAGCTTTCTTCCTTCCGCAGCGATATCGACGCCTGGCGCGACATCACGATCGCCACCGATTTCGACCAGCCCTGAGCGCTGGCCGCAAGCTCTGTTTGAATGTCAACATCGACTGGAAAGTAATCATGATCGCAACTTTGAAGGGGTTTACCCAGCAGCTGGTGCCGGTGAATGGCATCAAGATCAACGCTGTCACGGGGGGCTCAGGTCCGCCGATCCTTCTGCTTCACGGCTGGCCGGAAATATGGTGGGAATGGCACCATGTGATGCCGCTGCTCGCCGCGCATTTCAGCGTGGTGGCCATGGATCTGCGCGGCGCGGGTTTTTCCGACTGCCCGCTTGACGGCTATGACAAGGCCACGATGGCGCACGACGCGCACGAGGTCATGGTTGCCCTTGGGCATGAACGCTACGCCGTGTGCGGCCATGACATCGGCGGAATGGTGGCGTTGCCGCAGGCCGCCATCTATCGGGAGGCTGTTACTCACCTGGCCGTGCTCGACGTTCCGCTTCCCGGCTGGACGCAATGGGAGGCGACGACTGCAAGGATCTGGCACTTCAGCTTCCATATGAACCGGGATCTACCGGAGCGCCTGATTCATGGCCGTGAATATGATTATGTTTCGGCCTTCATGGCGGAGCGGTTCTACGATCACAGCACCTTCGATCCGACGGACATCGAGATCTACGCGAAGGCGATGGCCCTTCCTGGCCGCACGCGCGGCGGCCTGGAATGGTATCGCACCCTCACTGCCGACCATGCGGCTGCACTCGAGTACAAAAGGCAACCGCTCGAGATACCGGTGCTAGGTCTCGGCGGGGATCAGCGGTTCGGTGCGCATATGGTCCCGATGCTCAAGGAGTTCGCCAGCAAGGTGACGGGTGGGTCGATTGAGCGGTGCAGCCATTATGTTGCCGACGAGCGGCCGGACGAAGTCGCGGCCGCTCTGATCGATTTTCTCAAGCCCAATTGAAATTCTGCGACCGCCCCGTCGTGGGCCTGATCGCGACATTGCGGGCGAGTTGCGCCCGCACCCATCGCATTCGATCGATTCAATATGAAAGGAAAAGTGTCATGACCGCACCTCAAATTCGCGGCGTCAATCACATCGGCATCACGGTGCCCGACATCGAAGCCGCAAAATCGTTTCTGGTGGACGCTTTCGGCGGCCAGGTAATCTATCAATCGTTCGGACCACAGGATCCGCCGCGGCAGGGACCCGAATTCGAGCGGGCCACGGGTGCTTTCCCCGGAACGGTCGTGCGCGCGCAGGCGATGGTCAAAATCGGCAACGGGCCTGACATCGAGCTCTTTGAAATGCACGGCTCCGAACAAGCCCAGCCGGTTCGAGCGAGCGACTTCGGCATTACCCACTTCGGGGTCTACACCGACGACATCGACGCATCGGTAGAGCGCTTCGAAAGGGCCGGAGGAACGTCTCTCACTGCGCCGCGCGCTATTCCCTATGCAACCGAGAAAGGTCCTGGAAACAAGGTTTGCTACTGCCGCATGCCATGGGGCACGACGATTGAGTTTATCACAACGCCCGACCGCATGGCCTATCACGACCAGACGGATCTGCGCAGGTGGCAGGACGAGGAATAAGTGTGAGCTTTGAGAGCATAACCTCTCGCCGCAGCTTTCTGTCGGGATGGCTGCGGCCTCGGTGCTGGCAGGTTGCGCGTCCATCTCCGACACCGGATCAAGACCGATTTCGCAACACGAATATGAAGGAATCACCGACCATGTCGATTTTCAACAAAGCAGCCGTTGGCCTTACGGCCGTACTTTTGTCTTCTGCTGCGGCGACAGCGCCCGCCTTATCCGGCCCGCGAAATATCGTGCTCGTCCACGGAGCGCTCGTGGATGGCTCCGGTTGGCGCGGCGTTTATGACATCCTGACCCGGGACGGCTATAATGTCAGCATTGTCCAGCAGCCGCTGACAAGCTTGGACCAGGACGTTGCTGCCACGAAAAGTGTGCTTGATCAGCAGGACGGAGACGTCGTTCTCGTCGGTCACAGCTACGGGGGTACGATCATCACGGCGGCAGGAGATGATCCTAAGGTGAAGGCCCTTGTCTATGTCGCGGCGCTGCAGCCCGAAAAAGGCGAAAGCACTGCACAGTTGCTCCAATCGATGCCTGCGCCGACGAATGATATCAGACCAACCAAGGATGGCTTCCTGCTTATCGACCGAGAGAAGTTCGCCGCAGATTTCGGGGCAGATCTACCCAAGGATCAGGCGGAGTTCATGGCCCGGTCTCAGATGCCTGTCGCCGTCGCGGCCACCAATTCGCAGGTTCCAGTTGCGGCTTGGCACGACAAGCCTAGCTATGGAATTGTCGCCAGGAATGACAAGACCATCAACCCAGACTTGGAGCGTTGGATGTACAAACGTGCCGGCTCAACGGTGACAGAGGTGGAGGGCAGCCACGCTATCTACATCTCACAGGCGGCTGCAGTGGCAAAGATTATCGAGGAAGCAGTCAAGGCTACCAAATAGCTGCGGTATGCCGTCTGCATAAGGCGCTTATGTCGATCAACTTGCTCACTGTGTCAGATCTCGGAACGTGACGCAGCGATTTTGAGACAAGTGCCTTAACTCGGTAAAAAGCCTTCCTAAACACAGCTGTCTATGGCTCAACGATAAAGAGCGTCATCGGCTGAGTTACCCTGACACCTTGTGAGGTCCGTCACCGTTTGTGCCACATGATGAACCTCTTCGACTTCAACTGAAAACACACAGATGCATTCCGGCGGTCGACGTGAAAAGATAACTGTACCGTTGGTCATTCGTACTGGCTGACCCAGCGGCTCCTAAGATTTTCGCGACACATGTTCCAGCGCCGCTGGCAACCACACCAGAGATTGCGAGGACCACTATGGATCGAGAGATCATCATACCCGATGAGATGCGGGAGATCGTCAGCCGCGCAGGCTATGCTCCTGCGGTTAAAGTCGGAGACACAATTTACGTCGTTGGCCAAGTAGGACGGACAAAGGATCTAAAGATTATTCACGATCCGTCAGAACAATTCAGAGCTATGTGGGACAACTTAGGGATTGTTCTGGAAGCCGCGCATTGCACGTTCGATGACATCGTGGAAATGACAAGCTATCACGTCGAAATGTCCAAGCACATGGACGTGTTCCGGACTGTTAAAAACGAGGTATTTCCGAAGGGAACCTATGCGTGGACCCGAATAGGTGTCTCCGAACTCGCCCACCCGGGACTCCTCGCTGAGGTGAAATGTGTTGCCGTTAAGCGATAATGGAAACTATTTTGTCGCGAGCGATCCCTTTACGCTGAAGCATAAAGTTTACAACCGCTTAGAGAATCTGAGGCGACTGACTATGGCTCGACCGGAGCGCAAGGGAAGCGGCGGATCGCAAAGGCCTATCAGGAGGCATGCGCACTCGTGGTGACGATCGATCGCGATTGTGGGTCAGCGCGCCCACGCATCGAAGCATGTCTAGCCCGTTTCAACATTCACAAGAACGCCGACGATGAAGCTGCCGCCGGCTGGATGCTGGCCGCGATCCAGGAACGGGTGAGCGAACGGAACCTCTGCGGTTGGCGTCGGCTCAAGGGGATCGTCGATACAGCAGTGCACGAACTCCTTTTGTCCGAACAGCTATCCGTTCATTGAACGGCCACAACGAGGCTCGCTATGGTAAGCCTGATCGACTGACCAGCTCGCCTTCCTTGGTGACGATGGCCGAGCCATAGGGCTCACGTCCCGCGACGATCAACGCATCATCCGGCAATGGCCGCGCGAGGTCCTTCGCCTCCTCCCATGGCGCTCTCATCCAGACATCTGTCTCTTCCTTAGTCAGCAGGAGCACCGGCATAGCCTTGTCGTGGATCGGCTTGACGAGATCGTTCGCGTCGGTCGTCAGGAACCCGTAGAGATCGTCGGTCGTGAAGCCGTCCTTGACCTTGCGCACGGATATCCATTGCGGAACATGGATACCGGCAAAGAACATCAGCGGCTTGCTTTCATCGCGGGCGAACCAAGCATTCGGCACATTGCCGCCATCCTGCTGGCTTGCCGGATCCGGCTCGGCGAAGCTGGTGACAGGGACCAGACAGCGGTTCTCGACACCGAACCAGCGCCTCCAATGCGGTAACTTCAGATTGCGGACGTTGGTGACGCCACGGTCGACCTGCTCGCGCACCAGCTGCTCGAAGTGGAACTCCTTGCCCTTGGCCCGCAGTTTCTCGGCCTTGGCCTGGGCTAGCTTCTCAAGGGCGAAGCGCGGGGAGGGAAGCCCCCAGCGCGCATGGATGAGCTGTTTCTTGCCGTCGATGGTGTTGCGGACGATCGGCCCCATCTGGTCGGGGTTCATCTGATAGGCCGGCATCAGGTTGATCAGGCTCTCGGCGTCCTGAGCCCACTTGTTTACCCAGTCCTTATCTTCCATGCGGTACAGGTTGCACATAGACGCTCCATCTCCCCTTGAAGCTGGGCACATGGTAGCCGACGAGGCGCCGGAATGCCAACTGGCAGCTGTTGGCGGATTGGCGCCGAAAATTTCTCCTCAAGCTTCATCACCGCCCGTTCGAAGTCATGTCCATGATTCCCAACGCGAATCTTAAAGTCGACTAAAATAGGGGGATAATATTCCTATTTCGGGTTGCTTGACACGTAAAACGACTTGGAACATTTAGTGAACAAATACACTTGACCGACATTAGGTCGATACCAACACGACCTTGCAGGGGCCCGTGAATGATGACCGCTGCCCGTAACAGGGTGATATCCGATCTGAAGGATCGCATTGCGTTACTGGAAGGAAACGCAGACAGGAGGAGCGGCTGTCTCGCTTTCGGCGTGCCTGAGATCGATGCCGTATTGCCGGACGGTGGCCTCGCCTATGGCGCGGTGCACGAGTTCGCGGGCGGCGGGGCAGGGGTGGTCGATGGCGCGGCCGCGGCCCTGTTTGCCGCCGGTATTGCCGCCCGGACCAAAGGAAAGATCGTCTGGTGCCTGACGCGGCCGGACCTGTTCTTTCCAGCATTGGCGCAGGCTGGTCTTCATCCCGATCGGGTCATCTTCGTCGAGGCCGACGCGCAAGAGGACGTTCTCGCCTCGATGGAAGAGGCCCTGGCCTTTGGCGGGCTTGGCGCCGTCGTCGGCGAGATCGTCCGGCTGCCGATGGTGGCGTCGCGCCGCCTGCAGCTGGCGGCGGAAAAGACCGGAACTATGGGCTTGGTGGTCCGGCGTTGGCGCCGGCAGGGGGAGGCCTCGGATTTCGGGCAGCCGACGGCGTCGACGACGCGGTGGCGGGTGAGCGTGCTGCCATCGGAGGAATTGCCGGTTCCGGGCGTCGGGCGGCCGCGATGGCTGCTTGAATTAATGAGAGTGAAGGCGGGTGAGTGCGCTGAGTTTGTCGTGGGAGCGTGCGATGCCACGGGTCGTATCCATCTATCTGCCGGACCTGCCAATCGAGCGGATCAGGCGCATGGATCAAAAAGCAGAATTATCGCCTGACAGGCCGCTGGTGCTGATCGCGAGCAGCGGCTCCAAGCGTTGGATATCGGCGGCCGATGCAAAGGCCAGGGAAGCGGGCATCCGCTTGGGCATGCCGGCCGCCAAGGCACAGGCGATGGTGCAGGGTCTGCAGTTCGTCGATGCGGATCCGGCAGCCGATGCGCAAGCGCTCGAGCGGATCGCGCTCTGGTCCCTCACGCAATATTCTCCGATCGTCTCCGTCGACGGCACGGATGGCATCGTCATGGATACGGAAGGCGCCGATCACCTGCAGGGCGGCGAGCTGCCTATGCTGACTGGGATCGTCAACCGCTTCCGGGCGAGGGGGCTCACTGTCCATGCGGCGATCGCCGACACCTGGGGTACGGCGCATGCCTGTGCCCGGGCCACCCATCGCGAGACCGTCATCATCCCACCGGGAGAGACCGCCCGCGCCGTCGAACACCTGCCGATCTCGCATCTGCGGCTATCTCCAGAGATCGTCGCCAGTCTTCGCACACTCGGCTTCAAAACCATCGGCGAACTGTCGGCGACGCCGCGCGCGCCATTGGCGCTGCGCTTCGGACCGGAGATCGGAAGGCGTCTCGACCAGATGTTCGGCCGCATAGCCGAGCCGATCGATCCCATCCGGGCGCCGGAATGGATCGAAGTTGGCCGTGCTTTTGCCGAACCGATCGGTGCCGCCGAGACGATCGACAAATATGTCGGCCGTCTCATCATCAGGCTGGTGGCCGAACTGCAGCGTAGAGGTCTCGGTGTCCGCCGCACCGACCTGATTGTCGAAAAGGTCGATGGCAGCAGGCAGGCAATCCGCGCCGGCACGGCCAAACCAGCGCGCGACGTCGCCTGGCTGAGCAAACTGTTTCGCGATCGAACGGAAAAAATCGAGCCCGGCTTTGGCATCGAGAAACTGACGCTCATCGCCGTCATGACCGAACCGCTCGGCGAGGAGCAGCGGTCGTCGCTCGTCGACGAAGGAGATCAGGACATCACGCCGCTGATCGACACCTTCGGCAATCGCGGACAGCGCGTCTATCGCATCGCGCCCGTCGCATCCGACGTGCCCGAACGCAGCATCCGGCGGATCGCGGCGGCAGCCGAAGACGTCGCGGAAACCTGGGTGCATCATTGGCCGCGGCCGGTGCGGCTGTTGGCACGGCCGGAACTGATCGACGTCATCGCGCTGCTGCCGGATCATCCGCCCGTCTCCGTCACCTGGCGCGGCAAGCGTCGGCGGGTCAGGCGCGCCGATGGGCCGGAGCGCATCTTCGGGGAGTGGTGGACCAGGAGTTCCGAATTCGATGCGGTCCGGGATTATTTCGTGATCGAGGACGAGAGTGGCGAGCGGCTCTGGATCTTCCGATCCGGCGATGGCGTCGATGCCGCTACGGGCTCGCATCGCTGGTTTTGCCACGGGATCTTCGCATGAGCTACGCCGAGCTGCAGGTCACCACCCATTTCTCCTTCCTGCGCGGCGCGTCGTCGGTCGACGAGCTGTTCCGGACGGCCAAGGATTTGGGCATCAGCGCACTTGGGATCGTCGACCGCAATTCGCTCGCCGGTATCGTCCGGGCATTGGAGGCGTCGCGGGCGACCGGCCTGCGCCTCGTCGTCGGCTGCCGTCTCGATCTTGCCGACGGCATGTCGATCCTCGTCTATCCAACGGATCGCGCCGCCTATTCCCGCCTGACCCGGCTGCTGACGCTGGGCAAGGGCAGGGGCGGCAAGGCGAACTGTATCCTGCATCTCGAGGACGTCGCTCTTTATGCCGAGGGCCTGATCGGCATTCTCGTGCCCGATCTTGCCGACGAGACCTGTGCCCTTCAGCTCCGGAAGCTTTCCGAGATCTTCGGCGATCGTGCCTATCTGTTGCTCTGCCTGCGCCGGCGGCCCAATGATCAGCTGCGACTGCATGAGCTCTCCAATCTCGCGGCGCGCTTCAAGGTGAAGACGGTCGTCACCAATGACGTCCTTTTCCATGAACCGTCGCGCCGGCAGCTGCAGGATATCGTCACCTGCATTCGCAACACCTCCACCATCGACGATATCGGCTTCGAGCGCGAAAGACATGCCGACCGCTATCTCAAACCTCCGGAAGAAATGGAGCGGCTCTTTCCGCGTTATCCCGAAGCGCTCGCCCGGACGCTCGAGATCGTCGAGCGCTGCACGTTCTCGCTGGACGAGCTCACCTATCAATATCCGGAGGAGGCGATCGTTCCCGGCAAAAACGCCCAGGAATCCCTCGAGCATTATGTCTGGGAGTGCATTCCGAACCGCTATCCCGAGGGTCTGCCGCCATCGGTGTTAAAAGTGATCCGGCATGAGCTCGATCTCATCCGCACCATGAGCTACGCCCCCTATTTCCTGACGGTGTTTTCCATCGTCCGCTATGCCCGCAGCCAGGGCATCTTATGCCAGGGGCGGGGATCGGCGGCCAATTCCGCCGTCTGCTATATCCTCGGCATCACTTCCATCGATCCCGAGACCAACAATCTGCTGTTCGAGCGCTTCGTCAGCCAGGAGCGCGACGAGCCACCTGACATCGATGTCGACTTCGAGCATGAGCGGCGCGAGGAGGTGATCCAGTGGATCTACAGGACCTATGGTCATGACAAGGCGGCACTCTGTGCGACCGTCACGCGCTACCGTGCCAAGGGCGCGATCCGTGATGTCGGCAAGGCGCTGGGCTTGCCGGAGGACGTGATCAAGTCGCTGTCATCGGGCATGTGGTCGTGGTCCGAAGAGTTGGTGACCGAACGTAGCCTGCGCGAGCTCAACCTCAATCCGGATGATCGCAGGCTGGCTCTAACCCTAAAACTGGCACAGCAGCTGATGGGTGCGCCGCGCCATCTTGGCCAGCATCCCGGCGGCTTCGTGCTGACCCATGACCGGCTCGACGATCTCGTGCCGATCGAGCCCGCGACGATGGCTGACCGGCAGGTGATCGAATGGGACAAGGACGACGTCGAAGCGCTAAAATTCATGAAGGTCGATGTGCTGGCGCTCGGCATGCTCACCTGCATGAGCAAGGCCTTTGCCTTGATCCAGAACCACAAGCATCTGGATCTCGATTTGGCTCAAATCCCCCAGGAGGATCCGGCGACCTATGCGATGATCCGCAAGGCCGATACGCTCGGCACCTTCCAGATCGAAAGCCGGGCGCAGATGTCGATGCTGCCGCGCATGAAGCCGCGGACCTTCTATGATCTCGTCATCCAGGTGGCGATCGTCCGGCCCGGCCCGATCCAGGGCGACATGGTCCATCCCTATCTGCGCCGCCGCGAGGGCAAGGAAAAGGTCGAGTATCCCACACCGGAATTGGAGGCCGTTCTCGGTAAGACACTCGGGGTGCCGCTCTTTCAGGAGAGCGCCATGAAGGTGGCGATGGTCTGCGCCGGCTTTACCGGCGGCGAGGCCGATCAGCTGCGCAAGTCGATGGCGACCTTCAAGTTCACCGGCGGTGTGTCGAAGTTCAAGGACAAGCTCGTCTCCGGCATGGTCCGGAACGGCTATACGCCCGAATTCGCCGAAAAGACCTTCTCGCAGCTCGAAGGCTTCGGCTCCTATGGCTTTCCCGAGAGCCATGCCGCAAGTTTCGCGCTCATCGCCTATGCCTCAGCTTATGTGAAACGCCACTATCCCGACGCCTTCTGCGCGAGCCTTCTGAACTCGCAGCCGATGGGCTTTTACGCCCCGGCCCAGATCGTCGGCGATGCCCGCAAGCATGGTGTCGAGGTCCGGCCGGTCTGCGTCAATCGCTCACGCTGGGACTGCACGCTGGAACCGGTCGAGGGCAGCGATCGCCATGCCGTTCGTCTCGGCATGCGCATGGTCCATGGTTTGGCTGAGATCGATGCGGCCCGCATCATTGCCGCCCGCGCTGACCAGACGTTCGACAGCGTCGATGATCTCTGGCGGCGATCCGGCGTGCCGGCCGCATCCCTGGTCGAGCTTGCCGAGGCGGACGCCTTTCTGCCGTCGCTCAATCTGCAGCGCCGCGATGCGCTCTGGGCCATCAAGGCACTGAGGGATGAACCCTTGCCGCTGTTTGCCGCGGCGGCCGAGCGCGAGCAGAAGACGATCGCCGAGCAGCGGGAGCCAGAGGTCAGCCTTCGCCAGATGACGGAAGGCCATAACGTCATCCAGGACTATAGCCATACCGGTCTCACCCTACGCCAGCATCCGCTCGCCTTCTTGCGCAGGGATCTCACCGCCCGCGACATCGTCACCTGCGAGGAGGCGATGTCGGCCCGTGACGGGCGCTGGCTGATGACGGCTGGCCTCGTGCTCGTGCGGCAGAAGCCGGGCTCGGCCAAGGGCGTCATGTTCCTCACCGTCGAGGATGAGACCGGGCCGGCCAATGTCGTTGTCTGGCCCAGCCTCTTCGAGCGGCGCCGGCGCATCGTGCTCGGATCCTCGATGATGGCGATCAATGGCCGCATCCAGCGGGAAGGCGAGGTCGTGCATCTCGTTGCCCAGCAGCTCTTTGATCTCACATCCGATCTGTCCGGCCTTGCCGATCGCGATGAGGCCTTCAGGCTACCGACCGGGCGCGGCGATGAGTTCGCTCATGGGACGCCTGGCAGTCCGGATCCGCGGGAGCGGTCGGTAATGAAGGCGCGGGAGATTTATGAGCCGGATCGGCTTATTGAGAGGTTGAAGGTGAGGAGCCGGAATTTTCAGTAGGAGGGGCTGCTCTTGGCCCAAGACGACATTCAACAGTAATCCCACTTAAATGCGCTCTTGTCCCGCGGCGCTAAAATAGACCCGTTCCGCTTCGACGTGTCGATCAGACACAAGCATCGTGATGGCAAGCGACCGCCGCGGCTCACAGGTAAAACTGATCTTTGCGACACATTCCTTGTCGATCAATACAAGCCAATGAGTCCGAGATGCCTGCACGCAAGGCAGATAGTCGATGATTGGCCCGGTTTCGTGCAAGATTTCAGTTATGCGAGGCCTTGCTGGAAAGGTCACAGCTCTAGCATTTGGCGCCAGAACATCATCACCAGCACATACGCTATCACGCTCAAACGTGATCTGCATCTGTCTCTCCCTTAGAGCAAATGAGCGAAGTGCAAGCCGGGCAGGCCATCGCACTCATCCGTCACAACCCGGTGCTGAGCGTGATCGATAATCTGCGAGCATCTTCCTCAGCAGATATGACGACATCCCCGGAATCCCGGCAAGTTTCCATGCTTCGAAGTAGTCAGGGTAGGTGCTATGTATGATTTTTCCGATGGTAATGTGGCGCGTCTCCGAACCGGTATAGTTGAAGGTAACGGCGAACTGCAGATGCAAGAGCGCCATCGACCGCAATCGCCTGGAGTGATGATCCAGGTCCTCGAAGAAACGAGCATCAAAATACTGGGAGCTCCCATCGAGCATCCCTAGCAGTTCGGCCTGAAGCCCCAAACTCATCGCTTCGTCGATTAGTACCCCTTCGGACATTTGCTCGCTCTTGTCTTGAGATCGATTGATTTCATGCCAGATTGCCCCTCCCGTGGGAATACCTTTAAGATGATACTGGCTTAAAGGCTCCCGTCGGGCCAAAGCGGTCATCGGTAATGATGCCTCCCTGAGCAATCTGAGCTTTGGCTAAAAAGCGAGAGTGCACACTGGTAGCGCGTCGTAAACGGCAGGTCGGTAGTGTGGCCATTCCGGCATTGGTTGAGACCTATTTAACCGAATTATTGCAAGACATTGTGAGAACAAAACAATCCGTGGGAGAGGTCGTTTGAAAAGCGCAATTTTGGTTTTCGCTGGATTGTCGATCAGTTGTTCGATGGCAGGGGCCCAAGAACCGCAGCCCCATCCAATATTGAATAGGGAACGGTTTCTGTCCTACTCCGCTGGCGCGGTCGTTGCAGGCATGTACTGCGGGAAACTCGAGTTAAACGCCGATTTCTTGTTGGGATACGAATACGCTACCGGAGTTTATCCGCCCCTCGATCCCAATTTCCAGCCTGAGATGGCGCGGGCTGAGAAGGACGCCAAAAGCGATCTTGATAGCTACTGCAAGTTGGCGCGACTGATGTTCTACAAGGGCAACAAACCCAAACCATTGGCAGCCCCTCTTCTCGTCGACAAGCAGTGACAACACCTTTCCTTGACTAGCTCTGATGGCCGCAATTAGCGTGAAGCACGCCGTGCGTTCATGACGTCAATCTTTCAAATGCCTAAAGCATCTTCGTCGAGGTGCGACCGGATCACTGTTTACCCAGAAGCGCAGGGGGGAAGGAGTTCGCCTTTCGGGGAATGAGGCCTCAGCCGGGCGATATGCTGACGGCCTTGCCGCAGTCTTGAGCACCTTAAGTCATGTCAGCATAGGCACTGTATTCACCCGATTGCCTGTCCCTGAAAAGATAAACGGCCGGCTGGCCTCCTCGGGTGATTTCGGCGAAGTTGAAATCTTTAGGAAAGTGCCATTCGTCGAGCGCCCTCCGACAGGCGGCTATTTTCGCGTCGTCCGCCTCAGCCAATAGAGTGGCTCCCTCAATTTCGCCAACGAACACCATGGCGTCCGTCTTGGAAAAAAGCCAATGATTGCCCTGCCAGCTTTCAAAGCCCGGTGTCCTGGTGCAGACCGTGTCAATTATCTGCTTCGGGACGCCCTTCGGTATGGAAAAGACGTCGTTGAAAGAGGCATCCCATCTCCGTTGGGCTTCGCCGCCTTGGATGCACCACGGGCATACGTGCGGAATGTTCTCTTTGCAGTATATTGGGCCGCGGTACATAAAGCCGCGGTCTTTCCCGCAGCATGGGCATGTCGCATGCATGGCCACAACGCAGCCGTTTGCGATTGGGTCGGGAAAATACTCGAAGTGAGGAAGATCCTCTTCAGCTATTGCCATTGGTGAGTCCGAGGTCCTATTTCAAAGAAGACGGGTCGAGCGCGAGCTCTCTTGTCAGGGCAACTTCTATTCGATCAATGGCAAGGCCCTGGTCTTGTTGCAAGACTCAGAATTGCAAGACCATCCGCAATATCTGGCGGCGGTGGGATACTTCTATAATCCGTGAGGGCTCGCGCAGAGGATGATTTGCCGCCTGCCACATCGTTTACCGCAGGCCGACCGGACATGCACCTTGGCCGATGCAGCATCGCTGCCGGATCACGCGACTTTCGCCGCGAGCATTTCGTTGATGCAATCTTCGTTGCGCACATCCAGCTGCTGCATCGGAAAGGCTCTGATGAACATGCGAATTGTCTCGTCGAGATCGGCACCGGACTGGACCCAGCCGGGACCGCAATTGACCTGTTGGCCGGCGACATCCTCGACTTGGAACAGACCGCAGGTTTCGCCGGTCTCGTCATCGACCGCAAGGCCGAGCGTACCAAAACTTCGGTGTTCGTCGTTCCAGTAAACCGAAATCTTCAAAAACCGGATGCCCGACCGATTTCCGACCTCCGTCAGTAGCAAGCCATGAACCTCGTCCGTCGCGAGCGGCTTCGGCTCATCCCAGCAAAGTTCCTCGTCCAGCGTCGGATAGTCCATGACGTTTTCCAGCAGGTCACGCATCCTGCCGAGATGGTGCAGCATGTCTGGCGACTTGCCACGGAAGCCGGGTCGGTCGTCTCTGAACGTATCGAAGGCGTGCCGGCCCAAGTAGCCGACGAAATCATAGAGCGCCTGCGCTTCGTCCTGGCTTATGGTGAGGGCACCATCTCTGGGCCGCGGATCTCTCGAATATTCAAACATTGCTACCTCCTCCGCTGTCGAAACTCGGAACCCACCCGCGCGTAAAGCCGACGCTCATTCCGGCTTCACTAAGTGCCAGCTGTCCTCGAACGAACTGCAGCTCGGCGAGCAGAGCGCCGATTGCCGCATGAGCATTGCCTTCGAAGAGCTCGAGCACGGAAGCGACCTGATCGAATTGCGATTCATCTGTTTGAGCGGCTGCGGCTGTCATGAGGCAATACGTCTCCCGCCCCCTAAAATCATAGGGGGTCAAACTGCTGATTTATCGATATGGAAATTGCGCGGCCGGTTTTCGCTCCGGCAATTTGTTCTTATTATGTTCTCATTTTAGAGAGAGTCAAGAGCACCTCCTGTTTGATCGAAATCTAACCGCCGGGCGGCCCGAGGTCGAAAGTCTTGAATCGAAATATGACCGAAATTATTTTATTCGCGTCCGAGATTGTCGATACGCGAAAGGAGGAAAACGACGATGACCGAGCGGTTTGTCAGCAGGCATGATGAGCCATTGACCTCGAATGATCTCGAAATCTGCCAACGGGCCTTGGACGGAATTTTGGCAAGGCTAAAGGTTGGCAAGGATACAGAGGAAGCGCAACGTGCGGCAGCCATCATCATAGAGCTCTACCGACAAGGCGTGCATCAAGATAAGCAATTGGTTGAACTGGCGGCAGTAGCGCGAGGAGTAGGCAATCCGGATTGATTGCCGGGAGGAAAGACTCGACTCCTTAAGCTTTCTCTGTTGCAGTGTTTTTCATGACGAAGTCCCCGCGTAAGTCATCAAAACCACTTCTCTCCTCTTCGGAAATACCGCTGCGAAGCCAGCCGCGCAAAGCCCCCGACCCGGACCAGCCGCGGTTGCCGCTCGATCCAATGCCGGAGCGGATCGAGCCGGCGCTAGCGCTTTTGAAATCCGAAGTCCCCAAAGGATCGCAATGGCTCTATGAGATAAAATGGGACGGCTATCGCCTCGCCGTCCATGTTGAACCGGGCCGTGTCCGGATACTCACACGTGGAGGGCACGATTGGACCCATCGCTTTCCGACGATCGCCAAGGAAGCAGCCGAATTCGGCACGACGATGATCCTCGACGGCGAGGCTGTCGTTCTGGACGAGAAGGGGAAATCGAACTTTGGCGCTCTCCAGCGTGCCCTTGGCGGAAGAGGAGGGCACCGCCAGGCAAATGAGGCGATCTTCTATGCTTTCGATCTCCTGTATTTCGATGGACACGACCTTACGAAGCTGGATCTCACTGAACGTTGGCAGATCCTGGATGGCCTTCTTGCCGATCATGCAGGCATCATAAAGCTATCGGAGGAAGTCGAAGCCGACGGCGACGAGCTGCTGACTGCCGCATGCGCCCACGGGCTCGAGGGTATCATCGCGAAGAACCGGGAGCAGCCTTATCGCTCCGGCCGCACCGGCGATTGGATCAAGGTGAAATGCGTCCGGAGCGACAGCTTTTTCATCGTCGGCTATGAACCGTCCGCCGTCGCGCGCGGTGGCATCGGCAATTTGTTTCTCGCCGCTTATCGAGGTCACGATCTCATTTACGTCGGCAACGTCGGAACGGGCTTCAACGTGCGCGATGCGGCTAGGCTTCGCAGGGATCTGGATAAGCTCAAGACCTCGCGGGCGCCGATTGCCTTGAAACAGCGCGGCGTCGTTTGGGTTCAGCCAACGCTCATCGCCGAAATCGAATATCGTGCCTGGACCGACGACGGCAAGCTACGGCATGCTTCCTATAAAGGTCTCCGGGAGCGGCAGGACAACGCCGAAGTCTACCATCTAACGCAATGAGGCTTAGAACTATCCTCTGAGCGCGGCCGGTTTCGAGGCGATCGCGTTTCGGACATCGCGTGGTTGACCGCGGGTCGGTGAACGCGTCGATCCCCTCCTTGGCCGGCGCGAAATCAGTCCTCATACTCGCAGAGGGCAAAAGCTCCTGTTGAGCGCGCAACCCGAAACGGCGCCGGGTGTGGTCCGGAGACAACATTTCAACAGGTTGGCAATGAATCCAGGATCGGATCAGGTTTGAAAATCTCCGGTCCAAAACGGAGGCGGCCGTCAAAAGGCTGGATGTCCCGTAGATCCAGACCGTCGAGCGCAAATGAAACGTGGGGTGTGTAGTCTCGATAAAACCACGTCATCCCCGCCCGGCGAAACTCAGCATGACGGCGTACAAGCTTGGCGGAACTAAAGGCCAGTACGACGATGCCTCCAAAGTTCAGGACAGCTCTTCGTTGGCTCGCGCGGACCGTCAAATCGCTCGCGGCGGGAACCAACTGCCGCCCGACGTTCGGGTCGTGGAATTTTCCGATCGTGACATGTAACGCGGTCGCCGGTATGATCTCCCGGAAGCCTTCGGTGATCGCCCATTCAATTAAGTCGTTTCGATTAAGAAGTTCCCTGATGACGAACACTCGTTTGTTTCTCAGGAGTTTCAGGGGGGGGGGCGCTTATCTCTCGGTCTCTAAATGATTACAAAAATTCATGGAATCGGGGACAGGATCTTTGGTTCTATTCAAGAGCATTAAAGGTATCCCCTCCAGCGGGCATTGAGCTAATGGTACTCGATAATGGCGACCGAGTTTCAAAGTTTACGAGGAAAACGAGCAGCACTTTTGGCAAATGCTTCCTCATCGCTGATCAGTTGATCGATTATGATATATACAATCCATGATTGATTTCACGTTTCTCGTAGGGGTCAGAACAAGATTAGTGCGAAATCGTACGCCAAGCGAATTTGTCCATATTTTCAGCAGTCGCCGTCTGTGCTGAATAGGAAGTTTTAGGGTGGAATACTGTTTAGGAACCCATTTTTAGAACGAAAACCGATCTCAAGCATCACTTTCTCGGCTAAACGTATGATTTCGCACTAATATCGCGGTAGGGATGCCCATTACTGAGCACCCCCCGCACAGATCCGGACGAGCGGAATTCCCGCATCCGGCTCCTACCTCGGGTGCTTGACGGCAAAGCGTACTCGCGGCCAAGGGTGAAGAATGCGCGGTCTCGGGAGCCAGTCATTGGCCAGCCGTATCATTCGTTCCCAGATCAAGCGATGCCTCTGACTCCGACGCCGAAGCGTCTGGGCCCAGAGACGGATGATGTGGTCGCGAAAGGCACCGAGCGACCGGAAGTTGGTCGGTACGGCGTGATACGCATAATAGCCGGTAAGCACCTGCTTTAGCCATCGTCCCTGCTCGGGAATGGGCCAATGCATGCGCCGTCGCAACTCGTTCTTGATTTCCTTCAGTTTCGCCACCCTGCGGTCCCTCCGGCTTTTCCGAAGGATTTGGAACCGGCCCTGCCGGGTCCTCCCGCAAATGTGGGTGAAAACAAGGAAGTTGAACGTTTCCGGCTTGCCAAGTCCCTTCCTGCGGCGGGCTTGGGCCGCATAGCGGCCAAACTCGATCAGTCGGGTCTTGTCCGGATGGAGTTGCAACGCAAACTCCTGCAGCCGTTCCCGCATCATGTCCCAGAATCGCCGGGCATCGGCTTCGTATTGGAAGCCAACCACGATATCGTCCGCGTAACGCACGATGATCATGTCGCCGGTGGCCTCGCGTCGTCGCCAACGATCGGCCCAAAGATCGAATACGTAGTGCAGGTAAATATTGGCAAGCAGCGGCGAAATCACTGAACCCTGCCCGGTTCCCCTTTCACTAACCGTGACGATCCCCTCTTCCAGGATACCCGCCCTGAGCCATTTGCGGATCAGGCGGAGGATGCGCTTGTCGCCGATGCGATGCTCCACGAAACGGATGAGCCAATCCTGGCTGACCCCGTCGAAAAAGCTCGCAATGTCGGCGTCTAGAATGTAGCTCACCTTCCGCGTTTCGATCCCGACAAACAGGGCGTCCAGCGCATCATGCTGGCCGCGCTCCGGTCGAAACCCATAGCTGAACCCGAGGAAGTCCTCCTCGTAGATTTGGTTCAGCACCGCCGCCGTCGCCCTCTGGACGATCTTGTCTTCAAGAGCGGCAATCGCGAGCGGCCGCTGCCGTCCGTCTGGCTTCGGTATATACGTCCGCCGTGACGGTAGGGCACGATATGTTCCCCCTTGAACCCGACCGTGCAGGTCCGCGATCCGTTGATCGAGGTCTGCTTCATAGGTTCGCCGAGTCTGCCCATCTACGCCGGGGGCCGCGTCACGCTTGAGTGCGTAGAATGCCGTCCTCAGCATCTCTGGATTGATCTGGTGGAAGAGCGCGGTGAACTTCTCCTTCTTCCTTTGCCTTGCGGCCTGCCGTATGCGGTCCAGCGCATGTGACACACTTTCCCGGTCCTGTGCCCGGCGCGTGCTTTGCTGATCCGCATTTCCCTCGGTTCCTACCCTTCGCTCCCCCTGCTCCGCCACCGGTAAGCCGGCTTTGTTCGTAGGGTTCTTCGCTACTATGGCAGGATCTGACTCCTCAGGATCGTTCATCATCGGCTTCGGCTCCTCGCCTTCCCGATGCGGACCAGCCGTGGCACGCCACTCTGGCCAATCCCGAGGCCTCCCGGTTCCCGCGCAAGGAGCGTCCGTGCATGCCAGGGTCTCAGACCACGTCGGGTTGAGCCGGCACTCGCGCTGTCGGGCCGGTTCATGTTGCCTTCCGCACACAAGATGAGCGTCGGCACCCGAGAAGCGTCAATTTCGTGGCTCAATGGCTGGCCTACACGCTCCCCTGTCAACGCTTCACGGGCGGCCTCACGACCGACCGCGCATGACTCGGGGCCAATGTGGGTCGCTACTCCTTCATTGCAATGGACTTTCACCATCTACTCCTTGCCGGTCTCCCGGCGCACCTTGTTCTGACCCCAATGCCGTGGCAACTCGCCTAGCATTAAACGGCAGGCCTGGGACCGGAGGCGTGTCTGTAAACATCGAACCGGGCCGCTTCAAACGCACGGGTCGCGGCCCGTGCGCTTCCCGCGCTGACATACTGGCGCCTGCTTGAGGCCGTGCGGAATGGCGCTCGCAATGCGTCCGCCAAATCAAAACAGGACATGTAGATGACGACCAACCTATCCCGACGGACAATCATCCAGGCATTTACCGCCTCGATCGTGACGGGCGCGCTGGCCGGCCGCGCGCTAGCGCAGCAGGGCCACTTCCACAAGGCGCCGTTCTCCACGCTCCGCGGAACCACCGTCGAGGAATTGGCGCCGCATCAGATCGGACAGCGGCAATTGGAGAGCCCGGCGCCGAAGGGGCCTCAGGGAAGATGGGAGGCGCGGGCCGCGCTGCCGCTGCCCAGATCCGAAATGGCCTGGGCGACGGCGCTCAACGGGCGCATGCATGTGGTGGGCGGCTAGCGCCTACCATCATGTCTGCGACCCGCAAGAGGACCGGTGGAGCATGCTTGCGCCTTTGCCGCGCGGCGCCAATCACATCGCCGTCGTCGCCGACGGTGACCGTCTCTATGCGTTGGGTGGATTTCTGGAGCAGAACCGGACGCCCGACGACAACGCCTTCGTTTACGATCTCAAGGCCGATAGCTGGCGCTCGATCGCCCGCCTGTCGCGCGAGCATCGGCTGGCATGAGGTCTATGATCAGGCCACCGACCGTTGGGAGACGCGCAAGTCGCTTCCCGCCGCCCGTGATCACGCCGGCGTGGTCGCTCATGACGGGCGGATCCATGTGATCGGCGGTCGCTTCAACACCTTCGAATACAACACCGATCGTCACGACGTGTACTATCCAGACAGGGACAGTTGGGCGTCGGCCGCCCCGATCCCGACCGGGCGATCCGGACACGGCCTCGTCATCTATCGTGGACGTTTCTTTGCGATGGGCGGCGAGCAGCGTGACTTCGACCGGAACTGGCAGCCGCATGACAAAGTCTTCGGTCAGCTCGAGAGCTACGATCCGACGAGCGATACGTGGCAGAGCCACGCGCCGATGATGACGCCACGGCATGGCCTCGGCGCCGTTGCGCTGGGAGACTGGATACGTGTCGCCGGTGGCGAGCCGGCGGTCGGAGGCGGCATGCAGTCGTCGATCCACGAGGCGTTTACCCTGGGCTGAGCTCGGAGATGCGGCGCACCGTTCGAACCTGATTTGCGACGCCGATGGTCTTCATTTCCACCGGCTACCGTTCGCGCCCGTCCGCTCGCAGCAAGTCTAGGCCGGCGATCATCAGGTCCAGCCCGAACGCGAACTCCTCCTCGAGTGGCACCGGCAGTTCATTCGCTAAGGCCAAAGTGGCCGGGAAGGCGGTCCGGTCCAACTGATGGAAGGCGGCGGATTGTGCTGCGTCCTCGCCGGCAGCGGCGCTCTGCTCACCGATCTGGATTGCGAATCCGAGGACAAAGCGTGCGAGGGTCGCATAGGTGCGCGCTGCGAGCGGGGGCGCAAACCCGTTGTCCAGCATCATGGCGAGGGCGCGTTCACGCAGAGCCATCGCATGGGGTCCGTTTGGTGTCGCCTCGAGCAGAAGCTGAGCCACTCCGCGGTGCTGGCCTAAAACAGCGAACATACGTCGCGCCAGCGAGCGGCATGCCTGCCGCCAGTCCGTTTGCGGCAAGGGCGAATTAGAAAGCTCCGCTTCCTTGAACACGTAGTCAACGATCTGCAGGACCAGATCCGCCCGGCTCTCAAAGTGCCGGTAGAGCATGGCTGTACTGGAATTGAGTTCACTGGCGAGGCGCCGCATCGTGAGGGCTTGCGTACCCTCCTCGTCTGCGATCCTTAGCGCTGCGCTCAATATGCGATCGAGCGGAATGGCGGGGCGGCCTGAAGGCAATTTGATCCTTACTCCGGATATCAAGAAAGAGTCGGCACTAGATGCGACTATGCTTCTTGAGCATCCTGTGCACAACGCGCAAGATTACCTGTTCGCGTATCCGTCCCAGGATTCCGCTCGCCTCGATCTTGCCAAGCAGGCGTTGTCCGGACTCGGACAGTCTGTCCAGTACCGTTCCGAGATCAACGTCGACCAGCGCGTGATCACGCTTGCGCCATTGGCCCGCTATCATCACCGCTTCGATATTCGCTATGCTCGCCTGCAGCGCGGCAGCGGTCGGGTCGTGCGCAGGCCAAAGATTGAGAGCGCGGGTGTCGATGGCGATCAGATCTGCCAGCATGCCCGGCGCCAGCTGGCCGATGCGATCGGCGAGGCCGAGGGCGCGCGCGCCCTCGATCGTCGACCACGTCAATGCCTGCTTGCTGGTGATTGTTGGGGTGGGAGAAAACAGGCCGGTCGAGCGCCGCTGCTGCTCGTGATCGTAGCCGCGCTGCTGAGCGATCGCTATCCGCGCCGCGATCAATACCTCGCCGCACACGGCCGTATCGATGTCGGTGCCAAGCGAGGGAGCTGCGCCAAGGCGCATTAGCCGCCCGGTGACGGGAAAGCCGTGGCCCTGGCCGAGTTCGTTCTCGGGCGTGACCGTGAACGTCGCGCCAGCATCGACGAATGACTTGAGCCATTCATCAGGAATGTCATTGCCATGCACAATGTTGGTTAGAGGCCCGATCAGGCCCGCATCCCGCACCGCTTCCCAGGACGGGCCCGGCCGACCGCCGCTTTGGTGCATGGAGACGAGTAGGTCGCGATCCCGCGCGGTCAGGAAATCGGCGATCGCGATCTTTGCGCTCGACAGTTGCGGTCCCGGAATGGCCATGCCGAGGTCCAGCAGATCGTGACGCGCGATAGGGCCTGCCAGCAGGCGATCGATCTCTGCCGCGGGATGCGCCTGCTCGCGAAGCCTGTGCGACATTCCGTGAAAAAAGACGGCGCGAATGCCGGATTCGGCGAGGCCCTGGAGGGTTGCATCGGCATGCTCTGGGGTTCGCGCATTATGCGACCAGTCACCGAGCGTCGTGGTTCCGCAGTTGATCTGGTTGAGCGCGCACGCCAGAGCGGCGATATGCATGTCTTCGGGCTGGTAATGCGAGGCAAGGCCGCCATGCGTCTTGGCGAGGTACTCGAGCAGGGTCCAGTCGCTGCCGATACACCGCAAGGCGGCCTGCCAACTGTGCAGATGCGCGTTGACCAGGCCGGGCATGAGGATACGCCCGGAGAAATCGATGGTCTCCGCGTCCGTCTCTTCCAGATTCTCGGCCATGGCCGCGATGCGTCCATTCTCCACTAGAATGTCCAGCCGCTCGGCATCGGGCCGGTCCATGGCCATGGTGATGACTGTTCCGCCGTGGAGCAAAATGCGAGTCATGGCGCCCGCCCGGCATAGCCCGTGGGATCGGAGGCGAACGATCGGCTCGAAGGTGTCAGCAAGGCGACTGCCGCTTGCAGCCTGGTTCGCGCCGCTGGGGGAGCGATCTGGCTGACATAGCCGTCGGGTCGGATGAGGAACACGGTATCCTCGGCCACGCCATAAGCCAGGCGGAACGTCCTGGCGGGATCGGTGAAGCTCTCCTGCGCATACCGGGGATGGGAGACCTCGACGAGGATGCGCTGCAACCCCGCGCCCACTACGGGCCAAACAAGGTCTTCGAGCGCAATGGCGGCGTTATCGCCATAGGCGATCGCCGTGAAGTGCGGACCAACAAAGGCTTCGTGCAGACGGGAGGGGCGTCCATCTGGCGTGACCAGTTCGGCATCCGGCGCACGATCGCCCGCCTGGAGGCGCGCGGTCCTCGCCGCGGGATCCTGCGCGAGGGGACCATCGCGATAACTCAGCGCGAGCTGGCGCTCATCCTTGCCGCGCCGCACGCTCGACGGATCGAGTTTGGCGATACCCTCGTATTTCTTGGTCGATAGCGACAGCGCTGCCGCCGCGATCGGCCGGCGCTCCTGCTCGTAGCTGTCGAGCAGTCCTTCGTCGGCACCAGCCAGCACTTGGCCGAGCTTCCAGCCGAGATTGTAGGCATCCTGAATCCCGGTATTGAGCCCTTGAGCGCCGGCCGGCGGGTGCACATGGGCAGCATCTCCGGCAAGGAATACGCGGCCGCGGCGATAATGCTCGGCGAGGCGAATGTTGGGCCGGAACACCGATTTCCACTGGATGTCATGCAGCACGACGCGCGGCGTGCCAATCCGCGCCTGAACGCGCCGGTTGATCGCCGCAAGGTCGAGTTCCGGCTTTTCATCGGGTGGCAGCCGGATCATCCACTGGAAAAGTTCGCCATGCGGGAGCGGACAGGCACCGATGAACCGTCCCGCCCGGCCTGGCCAGATATGCCAGCGGTTGCGCGGCAGTCCGCTCGTCACCGCGTCGACGATGATCATCCGGTCGTCTTCGTGCGTCGATCCCTCGAACCCTAAACCCAGATTCTGGCGCACGGCGCTGCCGCCGCCATCAGCGCCGACGATATAGCGGGCGGCGATCTCGCGCGTTTCGCCGAGGGCCGAGACGCGCGCGGTCGCGCTCCGCGCGTCCTGGGCAAGGCCGGTGAGTTCGCTGCCGAATTCGACACTGTGGCCGAAGGCCGCCAGGCGCGCGTGCAGCGCGGCGTCGGTCCGGAACTGCGGTATCAACCAGGTGCTCGGAAACGGGATGTCTGGCTGGCGCGGCTTTCTGGCGATCATCCGCCATGGGATCGTCAGCGGTCCCAGATGAAACCCGAGCAAGGGATAATCACTACCGCCCGCCATGACCTCGTCAATCGCGCCCAAGTCCTGCAGCACTTCCAGCGTCCGGGGCTGCAGGCCCTTGGCGCGCGAACCCGGAAAGCTCGTGATTGCCTTGTCGATGATGCGGATGTCGAGCCCGCGGCGGGCGAGGTCGATCGCCAGCGTCGTGCCGGTGGGCCCCGCGCCGACGATGAGTACGTCGATGATTTTGGTGCTCATGAAGGCCCCCTGTGGGCGTTGACGAAGGAAGTGAAAAGCTCGGCAACCTCGCTTGGGCGCTCAAACGGCGTCATGTGCCCGCATGCGAGGACATGGCAGCGTTCCGGTCGCAGCAAGGCACGGGCGGCGTCGAGCTTGTCGATCGGCGTGACCTGATCGTCGCGCCCCCAGATCAACAATTTTGGCAAGGCGAGATCGCCGACACGCCGGTAGAGTTCAGCCCGGCCAAACAGGCCGAAATGCAACAGCGTGTCGAAGAGCGCATGAAGCGAACCCTCATAGCGATAGGCATCATTGATCATGGCCGAGAGATCCGCCGCGTGCGTGCGATCGCCGAGATTGTGCGCTTGATGATTGTCGAGCCACTGGCGCCCGAACCGGCGTGCGACGAAGCGCGCGAGTGGTTCGGCGGATTGCAGCAGGCGCAACGCGGCAGGCATGTTGCCGAGCCCGGCGGGGCCTGCCACCGTCAACGTGGCGACCGAAGCTGGGTGTTCGACGAGGTAGCCCATCGCCACCAATGCGCCCATGGATGAGCCGATGATGTGGTGACGGCCGCCAAGGGCGAGGGCGCGAACGAGTTCGGTGATCTGACGCACGAACAAGGCGTCGTCATAGGGTTTGCGCAGCCGCTCGGAATAGCCGCGCGCGTAGCCGCTGTAGGCTAGTGTCCGAAAGCCGGCGGCGTGCAACTCGGGGACGAAGTGGTCCCAATAGAACAGCGGGATGGTGAGGCCGCCGGCCAGGATCACGACGTCCCCGCTCAGTGGCCCGGAGAGTTCGTAGTGGGTGACGCCATCGGGCAATTCGATGAAGTTGCCGCGAAGGCCTGCGCGTGCCGTTGCATCGAGCTGTCGATCCTCGCCCCTTGCCACGAAATATTTCATAGGGTCGTCCTGGTCGGTCGCAAGCTGTCACGAAGCGCGTTCAGGAAATCTGCGATGGCGTTCGCGACCCAGACCGGGTCCTCCTCGGGAAGAAGGTGTCCGGCCACCGGGTGGATCCGCTCCTGCGCCGCCGAAATATCGCGCGCGAAATATTGGCCGTCGATGCCGGCGCTGCGCAGCACCAGAGTAGGCGCCACGATGCGCGGGATCTCCGCGCTGCGATCCGCCTGATTGGTATTGGCGAGATCCACGAAGGCCGAGCGGTTGCCAGGCAGCGACATCAGGCCGTGTACGCGATCGACCATCGCGTCATCGACGATCGTCGATCTTTGGCCGACAATGGATCGTAGATTGGCCAGGGTCGCCTTGCGTGGCAGCCAGTGTCGCAGCAAGGGCCGCAGCAGTGGATTGCGCGCCAGGCGCAATCCGGCGGGCAGGGATTTCTCGGGATAGCCGGTGGCGTTGATCAGGACAAGAGCGTCAAGCCGTTCTGGGTGCCTCAGGGCAAGGTTCCACGCGATGTTGCCGCCCAGCGAATTGCCGGCAACGCTGTACCTTTCGATATTGAGCGCTGCCATGAATGCAGCCATCGTCGCGACATAGGTCTCGATCCGGTAATCGCGATCCGACCGCGGGCCTGTCAGGCCGAACCCGGGAAAGTCGGGTCGGACCACCGTGTACGAGCGCGATAGCAGAGCGGCTACACGCTCGAAACCCTCCATAGATGAACCGCTACCATGGAGCAGCAGAATCGCCGGTCCGGAACCCGCGCGTTTGAAATGCACCCGGACTCCGCCGAGCTGGACGAAACATGAGTCTGCCGAGGCTTTGCTCCAATCGATCATATCGGTAACAATGTATCCGAAATTGTGTGATGTCAACCGACGGGGCAGCAGTCGAGTGAGCCGGTGGCCGATTTGTAGGAGTGGACATAATGAAAACTCTCGATTGTCGCCTCCTTAGGATCGCCGTCACCGCGGACGCGAGGCCCGATCGGACCATGGCGCCCATGATCGGCGTGGAGGTGACGATCGAATTCTGCGGTGCCGGCCCGTGCGGGCGACTGGTGTTCGGCCCCCGCATCGTCGCCGGTCCCGACGTGCTTGATATCCGAAACCGAGATCAGAGTATGCGTCAGTGAAAGCTGAAAGGCCTGCCGATCCTCACCGGACCTGCCGGAGATTCGAAGCGCTGGGCCGATGCACGAATCTACAATCCGAAGCATGGCCGGACCAATCAAGTAGCCTCACCCAGACCTGGAAGTGCGCGCTGACGCGCGTACGCGCAGCCCTTTGGCTTCGCGAGGTTCTGCGTAGGACCGCAGCTGAACGAGTTTCGCACAGCGCCGTCGACTAGGCTCGGGACCCATTGGTTGAGCTAGAGCGCGACGCTGGCTGCGATTCAGACAGTTGAGAAGAAGGTGTGGGCGCATCGATCCTGGTCGTCGCCACCAATGCCGCCGGCGCCGGCATTACTGTAACAGTTAACGGCGGCGGTCTCATCGCCTAAGACGCTACCTACCCACTCAAGCTCTGAGAACGTCACCACTTCATCAACACGTCCCGGCGGCTTCGTAAGTTCATTTCCCCATGAGATCGAGCTCGGTCGCGACAAGGTGATTTCGCATCGCCTCGGCCGCTCCGGCCCGGTCCCTGCTTTCTATCGCGGCAACAATCGCTTCATGCTCGTCAAAGGAATGATAGTCGGCCGGGGGGCCGTAGCTGCGCTTGTCCAGACCGCCCCAAACCACCCTTCGACGTACCTCGTTGACGATATCGAAGATCTCAGCGAGAAGATTGTTGCCCGCCGCCGCGGCGATTGAGGCATGAAACTCGCAGTCCAGCCGCTGATAGTCGGGCCAAGCCGGGGCCTTTCGCATCTCCGCGCATAGAGCCTTCATGCGTGCGATCTGTAGGCCGGTGGCCGTCCGTGCCGCAAGCGCGGCGATCTCGGGCTCAAGAACGCGCCTGACCTGCATAGCTTCCGGCGGGCTGACGCGCTCCGCCATTGCCGAGGCATCCGGGCGACGACGCTCGGCCGGCGCTGACACGAACGTGCCCTTGCCGACACGGCGCCATAGCAGTCCTTCGGCTTCCAGCAAGGCGAGACCCTTGCGCAATTCGGCTCGCGAAAGGCCAAGGGTCACGGCAAGCTCCCGTTCGGGCGGCAGGCGGCCGTCCGGCCGGATTTGGGCTGTTTCGAGCCATTGTCTCAGTTGGTCTGTCACGTCGATGCATCATCCTTTTGCATGCAGGGGGGCATATGACATGGCGCCTGATTGGTCAACCAATATGTAGGGTTGCGCGAATATTGGTTGACACACATCAGTAAGATTATGTATGGTTGACCAAGTACAACCAATAATCATAAATGTGCCGGATTGGTTGAAGCGGACAGCAAGGGAGCGCCTCGGATGCAAGACCTCGAAAAGCCCACCGGCCCCGTCAGCGACGACATTCCAGAGGTGATGCGGGCCTGGGTGCTAGGCGGCCCGGGCGAGCTTCGCCAGACCACGAAAGCCGTGCCAGCGCCGGGAAAGGCCGAAGTGCTGGTGCGGGTCGATGCCGTCGCGATCTGCGCAACCGATCTCGAAATTATTCAATACGGCACTCCGGCCAGGATCGGGGGCGGAGAGCCGTTCAACAAGAACTTCACGCCTGGTCATGAATACATGGGAACAGTGGCCGCGCTCGGCCCTGGTGTCGATGAGTTCAAAGTCGGCGAACGCGTCTCCGTGGAGATTCACGCGGGCTGCGGCCAATGCAAACGATGCCGCCAGGGCATGTACACCTCGTGTCTCAATTACGGGAACAACTTCGGCGACGTAAACAAGGGCCATCGAGCGAACGGTTTCACAACGGATGGCGGGTTCGCAGAATACGCGGTGAACAATGTCAATACGCTGGTGCGCGTTCCTGACGGCATGACGGACGCTGAGGCGACGCTGGTGGTCACGGCTGGGACGTCAATGTACGCGCTCACCGAGCTCGGCGGCCTCGTGGCTGGCGAGAGCGTCGTCGTCATCGGGCCCGGACCGATCGGTTTGCTAGGCGCGGCTGTCGCGAAGGCCCTCGGCGCCGAACCTGTGATCCTAGTCGGAACGCGAGACAACCGCTTGGAAAAAGGCCGGCGGCTCGGCGCGAACGTGACCGTCAACGCCAGGCACGAAGATGCAGTTGCGCGGGTGAGAGATCTCACCGCCGATGGTGGGGTAGACTACGTGCTCGATTGCGCCGGCAGTCAAGAGTCTGTCGATATGGCGGTCCGCATGGTCAATCGCGGCGGAAAAATCTGCTTCGCTGCATTCCCGCATGAACCGATCGCCGTCGATCTCGGCTATCTCGTAAAGAACAACGTCTACGTCTATGGGATACGGGGAGAGGGGCGATCCGCCACGCATCGCGCCATGGCACTGATGGCGGCAAAGCGGTTCGACGCCACGACAATCCATACGCATACTTTCGGCTTTTCTGAACTCCCGGAAGCCTTGCGACATGCGCGCGAGCGCGTCGACGACGCGATCAAGGTGGTCGTTCAAATTCATTCCGAATCCGAAAGTCGGCTAGCGGCCGAGTAAAAACCGCACGAAGAGGAGAACACTTATGGGCACAGCCACGAAACCCCAGTCCGTCGACTCAAACCCGCGCTCGCATTGGCCGCAAGACCTGCAGCGTGAATTTGACGACAATATTTTGAACGCCTGCGTCGGCAGTGTGCTGGTATCAGAAACGGATCGTGTGCGCGTCTGGCATCTGCATATCCCTGCGGGCAAGCGCTGCGCGTTCCACCGACATCAACTCGATTACTTCTGGACCGCGCACGTCGCCGGCCGTGCCCGCGGCTACTACGATGATGGCCGCGTCGTGGATGTGGAGCATTATAAAGGTGAAACCAAGCATTTCACCTTCGGCAAAGATGAACACTTCGTTCATAGCGTCGAAAATATCGGAACAAGCGACCTTCTCTTCACGACCGTAGAGTTCAAAGGCGGGGCGAATCCGCCTCTGCCGGTCCCAGATGACGTTCGGCTCGCACAATCGGCTTCAGTCGGGCCGCTTTCTCGCACCACAGGGGTCATCGCGTGACGTCACATTCAATCAGTTCGCTCAAGGGCATCATCGCCGCTATACCCACGCCGATTACGCAGGATCTGGAGCCGGATAGCGAAGCCTTTCTCGATCTCGCGGGTCATTTGCTGAATGAAGGCTGCGACGGTCTGAACATACTCGGCACAACGGGGGAAGCGACGTCATTCTCGGCTGCACAGCGCGCGCGCCTGATGCAAGCCGCGGCCTCTCGGCTTCCCCGTCATCGCCTCATGGTCGGAACCGGCGCCGCGGCGGTCGATGACGCTGTCGCACTTACACGGCAGGCAGCTGAACTGGGCTTTGCAGGCGCGCTTATCCTGCCGCCGTTTTACTACAAGGGGATCGACCAGGCAGGGATCGTCGCCTTCTTCAGTCGTATAGTCGAAGCAACGCGGGACAATCCGATCAGAATTTATCTCTATAACTTTCCCGCGCTCTCGGGCGTCAAATACGAGGCGGAGTGGATCGCTACTCTTATGGATAAGTACCCTGGTCGAATTGCTGGATTGAAGGATTCGTCGGGCGACCTCGACTACGCTCGAGGTCTCGCCGAACGGTTTCGAAACTTCGATGTGTTCCCGTCGAATGAAGCCACACTGATGGAGGCCCGATCCGGCCTGTGGGCCGGATGCATTTCCGCGACCGCCAATCTGACCTCGAGGCTGTGCGCGCAAGCCCTCAAGGAGGGAGACCAGACAGCGCTTGGCACCGCCGTTTCTATTCGAAAGCTTTTCGACGGGCTGCCGCTCGTGCCCGCTGTCAAGGCGCTGATGGCTCACGCGCGTGGCTTATCCGCATTGGCTGCGGTCATGCCGCCGTTGCACGCGACCAACCCGAGCGATGTCAGAAGCTTGGTTGCGCGATTCGATAGTTTATAAAACGAGGACCGGAATAAAGCTGTATTCGCTCGGGGTTGACGAAGGAGACGTCGCCTTGGCGAAGCTCGGGGAGGTTTAGGTCCGGCATTGCCGGCCAGGAGGTCTGAGCCTGCCGAAAGGCAGCCCGCGTCAGAGACAAGAGCAAACTAATCGAGGGAGGAAGATATGACAGAAGTGCTTGGAAAAGCTGATCTGCCGGCGCGACGGATGCCGTCGTCGCATGGTGAAAGAGCGTATACGGTTGCGATCATCGTCCTGATTCTGGGTCTGTCCTACTCGTTCAACGGGCTCGACCGATCTGCGTTTCCGGCCCTTCTGAGCCCCATAAGCTCGGAGCTGGGTATCACCCCAGCGCAGGGGGGCTTTCTGTCAAACATATTCACCCTCAACATAGCTTTGTTTGGGGCGCTGAGCGGCTGGTTCATCGGGCGCTTCGGCCGAAAGCATGTGTTGGTCGGCGGCCTGCTTGCGTATTCGGCATTCACGTTCGCCATACCGCTCGCGAGCAGCTACACTGAGCTGGCGTTCTACAGAGCGATGACGGGCGCGGGCGAGGCGCTGCACATCACAGCGATCTTTTCCATGATCGGAGCTTACTTCGGCAAGCGTCGCGGAACGTTTTTCGGGATCAACAATGCCTTCTTCGGCCTTGGGACTTTTCTCGCGCCGCTGATTGCGAGCCAAATGTTTCAACTGCTCGGCTCCTGGAGGTCCCCGTTCTACCTTTTCGGAATCGCGGGCATGGTATCGGCCATTTCCGTATATCTTTTCGTTCCGAGCTGGTTTGCCGCGGCGATCGATCAGGAAATCCGGCGGGATGACGAAGCGGGGGACCTGCGCTGCCCGACTACGCTTATCAATCTGAATTCGGCGGTATGTACCGTCGCGTTCTTTCTGACAGGATTTTCATTCCTGGCATATATGGCTTTGTATTCGCTTTATCTTAAATCGGCGCTTGCCTATAGCGTCGCCGACGCCGGGTTAGCTTTCAGCATGTTTGGGATCGGCGCTCTCACTGCGTTTTTTGGAGGGTGGCTCGGCGACAAGGTTAAGAGGTGGGGCCTTATAGTGGGTCTCGCGTTGATGTCCCTTAACAGCTACGTCATGTTCTTTCATGTAATATCGCTGTACGGACAGATGGCGACATCGTTCATATTCGGCGTGCTGCTTAGCGGCTTTCTGTATCCACGGTTTCTGGCGGTTATGCAGAAAAGTGTGCAATCCCACCATATCAGTGCGGCAACGTCGATCATCCTGCCCGTGTTCTATTTTGCGGGATTTCTCTCTGGTCCGGCATTCGGCGCTCTGGTCCCGCTTGTCGGGTGGCAGACGGCCGGCGGCATAACGGTCACGATGACCGCGGCCGGCGCGGCGGTGCTGGTTTGCTTCATTAACCCGAAACGGATGCGCGGCCCTTAATGCGTGAGTGTCTCCAGTGGGGGCGGCCCAAGCTGCGTCTGACGACGTTGGGCTCTACAGCCTGCGGCGCACGAGGGCCAGGACTTCGTCGTGACGAGGCGGCGCAACTGGCCGGAATCAGCGTCGAATGGTATGTAAAGCTTGAGCAAGGGCGGGCGGCATCACCTTCTGCCTCGACGATTTCGGTATTGGGCCAGGCACTTCGCCTCAGCAGGGGTGAGCTCTCTCATCTCCCTGCCCTTGCTGAAACCCGAAGAGATGGCTGTTGATGAAGCCGGGAAGATCGGCCGCCAACGTGTGGCGGCTTCTTCTCCAACGCAGGACAGGCTATCGATCCGATCGCCCGACCGGACTTTGGGGTGCGCCACAACAATGCCTTGCTGAGAGAAAGGGCGGTGATGTTCAGACAGGCAAGTTTGACAGCATCCCCGGCTTCAGGACGTCGGGATGGTTCGCGTTGTCTGCGGTGAGTTCGGCAATCTCGCGGCATTGGATGCCTTTGAGGCGCAGCCGCTCTACCAGGCTTCCGTCGTGATCGTTCGACCAATATGTCAAATGCGCATTGCGAGGAGACGCGATGGAAGCTATCTAATGACAGCCGGCGAAGGAGCGCCAATTTATGGCACCACAGACCCCCTCAAGCCCGCTGGAAATCAACCGAGACGATGAGGGCATTAGTTTTGGACGCTACCGGATTTTTCCTCGACTGCGAATTCTTGTCCGTGACGGCGTCAAGCTCGAAATCGGGCCTCGGGCAATCGATGTCTTATGGCTCCTGGTAAAAGCGGACGGCAACGTCGTCACGAAGGAACATTTGCTGGACGTCGTCTGGTCGGGCGTCGCTGTAGAAGAAAATAACCTGCAAGCGCAGATGTCGGCGATCCGGCGCGCGTTCGGAGCCGATCGCGACATGATCAGGACTGAACTGGGCCTCGGTTATCGCCTCGTGAAAAAAGAAAGCAGGCAGCCTGTCTCAGACGCGGTCACCGACAGGATTGGGATGCCGCTGCTACCGACCGCGCTGACACGGCTGCTTGGGAGAGACTCCGAACTCTCCGAGATCCGCAGCCTGTTCGACAAGGGTCGTCTTTTAACAATCGTGGGCACTGGCGGAGTGGGAAAGACCAGATCGGTTTTGGAATTTGCCCAGCGCTTGGCCGAGCAGCAGGTGCATGACGTGCGTTTCGCGGAAATGGCCAAGGTCGCGGAAGGTGACTTGGTTGAGCCGACACTCGCCAATGCATTGCAAGTTCCCTCTCTGGACGCGAGGTATATTCGGCAGGCTTTTGGCGGTTCCGCGACAAGACACAGCATCCTTGTCGTTGACAATTGCGAGCATTTGTCCGACCAGATCGCTGCAGCAATCGAGCTGCTGCTGCAAAATTCGCAAACCATCAAAGTTTTGGCGACAAGCCAGGAACCGTTGGGCATTGACGGCGAGCAAGTCTATCGGCTCGGTCCACTCGCGATACCGCCCACCAACGTAAAAGATCTAAGATCGGCATTGCAGTACCCAGCTTTTGAGCTCCTGGTCGAACGTGCCTCCGCAAACGTGCAGAATTTTGAAGTCGATGTGGAAATGGCAAACGCGATTTGTCACCGCTTAGACGGCCTGCCGCTGGCTCTCGAGCTCGCTGCGGCCCGTGTCGCCACGCTTGGTCTTAGTGGAGTTCTCGCCGTCTTGAACGACCGCTTCAATCTGTTGACGGCGGGACGCAAGACAGCCCTTGCCAAGCATCGAACGCTCAGAGCAACGGTGGACTGGAGTTATCACTTACTCGATGCCGAAGAGCAACTGATGCTCCGGCGCATCTCGGTATTCTCGTCCGCATTCGACGTTGACGCTGTCCATGCGGTGGTGGCGCCGGAAGCAAAGGATCAATGGTATGCAGTCGACATACTGGGTAGATTGGTAAGCAAATCCTTATTGATACTTGATCTGAGTCGGAACCGGCCACGTTATCGCTTTCTCGAGTCAATCCGGTTCTACGCATTGGAGAAGCTCGCGGATGATGCGGAACTTGCGGCGATCATGAAGCGATATGCGACCTACATCCTGACCGCTGCTCGCCGTGCGAACGAGGATTGGAAGACGCTTTCGACAGATGAATGGCATTTGACGCATGCTGGCGCCATCGACGATATCCGCGGCGCACTGGACTGGTCGTTTTCCAACAGCGAGGTGCAAGCTGGCACCAGCATTTTGGCATGTGCAACACCCTACTGGGTTCAGCTATCGCTTCATGACGAATGTCGCCGACGTATTTCCGAGGCTTTGGAACGGTTCGGCGAAAAATTGTCTCCGGGGGAGGAAATGGCGCTGCAGGCCGCATTGGGAACTGCCCTGAGTTGGGCCGTTGGCCCAGTCCCTGAGACGGAGAAAGCTTGGGAAAAGGCGCTTCGGCTTGCCCAGTCGCATGAAGCGGCCGAGATCGAACTGCAAGCGCAGTATGGACTTTGGCTATTCAACCTGAGAGCCGGTCGGTTTAAAGCATCGCTGGAACATTCACAGGAGATGCTGCGGCGCGCAACCGAAGTCGATGATTTCGAGGCCGCGGCCGTTGCACAGCGCATTGCGGGAGTGTCACACCACTTTTCGGGTAGCCATGATCGCGCGCGTGATTTCCTGGAGCGCAGCCTTCGATGGTTTCAGGTCAACCGACCGCCACAGGCGTTCAGGTTTGGGCTGGACCAAAGCGTTGCGGCAAAATCGTTCCTTGCGCGGACGTTATGGGTTTTGGGAGATGTCGATGACGCCAAACGTCTCGCGCAAGCAGCTGTTTCAGAGGCGACACAGTTAGATCATGCGAATACATTGTGCTGCGCGTTGGCTGAGGGCGAATGTACCGTCGAAGCGTTTGAGGGTGATACCGGCGCCGTTTGCCGCGCGACATCGATATTGAAGCAGGTCGCCCGTCAGCACGGACTGGGATTTTGGGACACTTACGCCAGCCTTTTCGACCTTTGGGCGGCTATAGAGAGCGGCCGGTTGGTCGCCGCCAGCGACATCGCTGCTGTCGTGGACGCAGTCACGAGCGCCGGGTTTCATCCGAAATACTCGAACCTCTTCAGCGACATTCTCCTCGCGGCCCGCAGAAAAGGGTGGGATCACTATGCGCTCCATCCGATATCGGAGGCTCTTATGGGAGGGTGTGACGCGGAGCCAAGTTGGGCAGATGTCGAGTTCCATCGGGTAGCATTGCAACTGGATCCGCCGCTTTCTGCGGTCGGTTTTGATCTTTGGAATGTGCTTGCAGATGCCCGCGCGCAAAATGCGTTGTCGTGGGCCCTCAAGATTGCCGTCGACCTTGTGTCGCGCGAAACCTCTGCCGAGACTTCCCGGAATGCCCAACGAGCGCTGATTGAACTGCTCCAGAGCTTTTCTGCTTCCTCGAGGGGCAGGCACGTTGATGCCGCTCGTTTGCTCGCCCAAGCAAGCACGTTGGGATGATCTTTGACCATAGCTCCGAGCCTGTAACGGCGCGAGCCCTTAGTCCCGAACTATAACGACCTGGATGGCGCGCTGCAGTTCTCGCGAAGTCGCCACTTCCTGGCCGCGTGGCGAGCAATCGATATTTGGAATTTTCAGACACCTGAAAATCGTCATCATAGTCGCTGATTGAGGCCCACGATAACGTCCCTCCATCAGCGAACGGCGTTCAGTTGCCGCTCGAGCACAAGACAGGGGGAAGATGGCAGTGGCTGAACTTGTCGCCGTATATGCTGTGCCACACACGCCAAGCTTCGTCGTTGATGCGCAAATCAACGGAGAACAATCGGAGGCAGCGCGATACTTTGCCGAAATCCGGCGGCATTTCGAAGCCGCGAACCCGGACGTCGTCGTGACCGTCAACAACGACCACTTCAACACGTTCTTCTTTGACAATTGGCCAACATTCGCCATCGGCACCGCTGAAGAGACGGCAGGACCGAACGACCAGACACCGGGAATGCCGTGGTACAAGGTCAAGGTGGAGACGGCAGCAGCAAAACATCTCTTCTCGTCACTGATCGGAGCCGGTTTCGATTTTGCATCTACGGTCGATTTCGAGATCGATCATGGCGCGCTTGTCCCTTTGCATTTTATGACACCCGATATGCTCCTGCCGATCGTCCCGATCTTCATAAACTGCGTCGTGCCGCCATTGCCCGCTGCCTCACGATGTTTCGCTTTGGGCCGTGCACTGGCATTGGCAATCCGAACGTGGGACAGCGGCGCACGTGTCGCAGTCGTAGCAAGCGGCTCCCTCAGCCTGGAAATTGGCGGGCCGAGGGCGGAGGTCGGCAAAACTTTCGGTGTCCCCGACCCTTCATGGGCGGCCTGGATCCTGCAAGAAATTAAAAATGCGCGCTTCGACGATGTTGTTTCCCAGGCAACGGAATCGCGGATGCTGAAAGCCGGCAATGTCGCGGGCGAACTTCTCAATTGGATCGTGGCGCTGGCCCTGGTCGGACCGGAGGCTCCAGCAATCCTGATTGATCAGCCACATCTCGGCAACGCGTTCGCGGCGTGGGACGTCAGGGGCAGGGCTCAATGAATATCTATCTCATTCACACCCTTTGCCGGCGTATGCTCCATGACAAGGACTTCCGCAAACTCGTGCAGAGATCGCCTGAGTCGGCAGTCATGTCGATGCCGTTTTCGGAAGATGAGCGAGCCGCATTACTGTCTGGGGATGTCGGGCGACTGAACCGCGAGGGCGCGTCCGGCTTTCTGCTGCTTATCCTGTCCCGTTTCGAGGTGTTCGGCCTGACCCTGCCGGTTTTTAACCGTCGAATGCGAACGGGATCGCCGGAATAGCAGTCCGGCTCCTGCAGCCGAAACAATGAGGAATAGACGGAACGAAGCAGTCCCCCGAGGACGTGCTCCGGAGGAATTCCGTTTTCGACAAGCTCATGATGGAGGATGGAAATGAGCGACGGACAAGTTCAAGCCATAGGGACTGTTCAGCGTCGAGCGCTCTTTAGCAGTTTTATCGGCTGGATGTTCGACGGTTTTGAAACAAGCACCCTGATTTTGGTTGGTGGCGTCGCGGCAATGCTGCTGCTGGGCAACCCGACACCGGACGAAATCAGAATGGCGGTGGGGATCGCCATCGGCGCCACCCTCATGGGTTGGGCCATTGGGGGGACGATCGGCAGCATATTGGCGGATCATATCGGACGGAAAAAGATGCTGATGATCTCAATTGCCGGCTATTGCGCGTTGACGGCGCTGACAGCATTCAGCCCGTCATGGACTGTCCTGATCGTCCTGCGCTTTCTCACGGGAATGTTTCTTGGCTCCGAATGGAGCACAGGAACTGCCCTGGTGGCAGAAACATGGCCCGACAAATCTCGAGCAAAGGCGCTTGGGGTAATGCAATCCGGGTATGGGTTCGGATTCTTTCTTGCTGCCGGACTGTGGCTGTGGCTGCAGCCACTTTGGGGACCAGAGGCCTGGCGCGTGATGTTCGTCATCGGTGTGCTGCCCGCGTTAGTCCTGATGTACATTCGCAGAGAGGTCCCGGAGTCAAAACTTTGGTTGGAAGCGGTCAAGCAATCGGGGTCGAACGACCGTACAGCGGCGAAGGGCAAATCCGGTCTGGCAAATCTGTTCAGTGATCGGGAAGCCCTTGGCAATGCCTTTGCCACCCTGGTGATGGCAGCGGTTACCGTGTCGGTATTTTATGGGACCTCTGCTCTCATTGGGCCCTACATCGGGTCGATAGCCGCCAAGCAAGGGCTAACGGTAAGCACATGGGCGTCGATGAGCGCTCTCATATACAATGGTGGTTCGATCGTCGGCTACGTGAGTGGCGGGTTTATTGCTGAACGCATCGGCCGCAAACCTTATATGCTTCTCATGTTCATGGGTGCGATCTGCTCCGGTGTGATGCAAGCATACACGCCCGAGACGCTGACATGGTCGCTGGTCTCTGTATTCATTCTTGGCGTCTTTACGCTAGGGACATTTTCCTGGATGCCGATCTACCTACCGGAACTCTTCAAAACACGAGTTCGCTCGACGGCTTCGGGCGTGGTCTTCAATCTTGCCCGAATTGTTTCGTTTCCGCTTCCGATCCTGACGGCTTTCCTGTTTTCGACGGTGGGCGGCTATCACATGACGGTTCTGTCGATGACCCTTCTCTACTTCGTCGCCATCCTCGCGCTGTGGTTCCTGCCCGAAACGCGCGGCAAGCCCCTTCCCAACTAACAAACAACTTCAGATAAGGAGATAGAAATGAACCTCGAAATCCAAGGCAAGGTCGCGGTTGTCACTGGCGCAAGTGCTGGGATCGGCTTTGCGGTGGCTGAAGAATTGCTGGCCAACGGAGCACGTGTGCTCATCGTGGCCAGAGACGAGGGACGTCTCAATCAGGCGGCAACCAGGTTGATTTCGGGTGCGCCTGGCCATGAGAAAAATGTGATTGCTCTGGCTGTGGACGTCTCCAGGCCGGAAGCGGCTCAGCTCATCATCGATCAGGCTGTTGGTGCATTCGGCGAACTCGACATCCTGGTCAACAACGCAGGCCGCGCCCATGCCGGCGGTCTTTTGACCTCTACCGAGCAGGATTGGGAGGAAATGACGGGTGTGAAGCTGACCTCGATGCGGCGACTCTGCAGGGCTGCCATCCCGCATATGCAGAAAACAAGATGGGGTCGTATCGTGAACATGTCCTCGATCGGTGGTATCTACCCGAACCCCAAACTGTTGGTCTCCCACGTTCTCAGCGCGGCAATCAACAACCTGACGAAGTCGCTTGCCCTTGAGGTGGCGAAGGATGGCATCCTGGTGAATGCGATCGGAATCGGAGCTGTCGCAACGGACAATTGGGCAAACAACATGGTGCCAGCGGTTCGGCGCGCTCGCGCGGAGTTCAAGGATCTGTCGGATGATGAAGTCGTCGCCCGCATCTCCGCCGAATGCACTCCGGTCGGCCGCGCCGGCTCGGCACGAGAAATCGCCGCCATCGCCGCCTTTCTGGCCTCAAACCGCAATGGTTTCGTGACGGGTGATACGATCGAAGCGTCCGGCGGCGCCGACCGCTTCATGTAATCGCACCGGATCGTCGGCTTTGTTCGGGCTCGAACGATCCATTCCATCGGATAACCCCACACTCGCTGTGCCCAGCCAACAGAGGCGAAGCACAGCGAGGTCTTTCGCAAACGAATATCAAATTGGAGTTCGCGATGACCAAAATCAATGTCACCGCTGAGGAGGCGCTTGCCTATCACAACGAGCCCAGACCCGGAAAATATCAGATCACCGCGTCAAAGCCACTGGACACACCGCGCGATCTGTCACTCGCCTATAGCCCCGGCGTGGCCCACCCGGTGTATGCTATCGCAAAGCGCCCTGAGGCCGTCTACGAGTACACAGTGAAGGGAAACATGGTCGCGGTGATATCGAATGGCACTGCAATTCTCGGGCTCGGCAATCTTGGCGCGCTCGCATCCAAACCGGTTATGGAGGGCAAGGCCGCACTGTTCAAGCTTTTTGCCGATATCGATGCGGTCGACATCGAGTTGGATTCGGAGGAGGTCGACGAGTTTGTCCAAGCCGTCCGATTGATGCAGCCGACCTTCGGCGGAATCAATCTTGAGGATATCAAGGCTCCTGAGTGCTTCCTTATCGAGGAACAGTTGAAGCGGCTGATGGATATCCCTGTCTTTCACGATGACCAGCATGGCACCGCCGTCATCTGCGCAGCCGGGTTGATCAACGCGCTGCATCTCGTTGGCAAACCTCTCGCTAGTGCCAAGATCGTAATGAATGGTGCCGGTGCCGCGGGAATAGCTTGCCTGAAGCTACTGCGGGCCATGGGTGCCCGCCCCGAAAACACTACCCTGTGCGATTCACAGGGAACAGTTTGGCTGGGCCGCGAAAACGGGATGAACCGCTGGAAATCCGAACTTGCAGTCGAGACCACTGCAAGGTCATTGGCGGACGCGATGGTCGGTGCCGACGTGTTCATCGGGGTATCGGTCAAAGGCACCCTAACAAAACAAATGGTTCGCAGCATGGCGGACGATCCCATCATCTTCGCCATGGCTAATCCTGACCCCGAAATAAGTCCGGAGGAAGCTCTTGAGGTCCGCAGCGATGTGATCATTGCAACCGGCCGATCCGACTATCCGAACCAAGTCAACAACGTTCTCTGCTTTCCGTATATCTTCCGGGGAGCGCTCGATGCAAAAGCAAAGCAAATCAACGACGAGATGAAGATTGCCTGTGCGACGGCTCTCGCTCATCTCGCCAGGACTGACGTACCAGACTGCGTCAAGCGAATCCACGGCAGGGATGACCTCGCTTTTGGCCGAGACTACATTATCCCATCCCCTTTCGATCCGCGCTTGCTTAGCGAAGTGGCCTCGGCCGTTATGCAGGCCGCTATTGATTCTGGCGCTTCAGAGGCAAAGATCAGCCCGACTCGATACGCGCCGGGTTACAGCGAGGCGTAGTCTAGGACAAGCTGTCGTGCCGAGCGCTCGAACTGTTAAAAGGCAGCGGCGCTGTACCTGGTCTGAACCGGCCAAGCTGACCATCTGGCCATGAGGTGATCGTGATATCAGCCGGACGATGCCGGCTGTCGATTTGCACTTAATTGTGAGAAAGTGGCAGTTTAGTTCGGGCGTGGCATTGTGAGAATTGTGGCTTCGGCATTCTCACAATTAGATGGAGCGTCACAGGAGAACCGAGTTGTTCGACCAGGCGCTACACGCAATCCGCCGCTCCTTGCGAGGCAGCGCGCTTGCTTTCCTTTCAGTGGCGCGGAGGGTTTGACGGAAGAATTGCGTTTTGTCCCACTCTTGCGGCTCTCCACGTCTTTTTTGGAGGCGTGGCCGGGCGGGGAAGATCAGCAAAGCCTTTCGCTCCAACTGCCGCTTAAGCGTCGACATGCCCTGCGTGATCCCCACTGAGGAGGCGGCGCAACTCGCTGAAACGACGGGGACCCCCGTAAGAAATGCCATCGACGCGGGCCATTTGTCGCCGGCCAACGACAAAGTGCCAGAGATTTCGCTGCAAGAGCGCGTATGAAGAAGATCAGCCGGATCCGGTCGCCTCGAACGCGGCCGACGAGGCCAAGCTGGAGCATCGTTTCACGCGTCAGGCATCGCAGGCGTTTATATCTGCGAAATGATACCCACCAAAGCCGATGCTGACTGATGCAATTGTGCTTGACCGTCCATGATAATGGACACAATGTATCCATTATTAAGCGAGGAAGGTTTACACGTGGGTTTTTGTTGTCTGCAGCAAAACGACATGAAGACATCGATCTCGATTCTCTGGGGATGCCATCCAGTATTCATCTGCTTCGCATCGATACAGGCCGCATGAAACAGGTTCCGCCGCCAAAAGGCGGGCTTTCCGCCAAAAGCGCTCGACGGGTAAGGGAATATCTTCGCGAACATTTTACCGAAAAAATACAGGTCGCGGAACTTGCAACGGTCGCCGGCGTTTCGCCGAACCATTTCATCCTCAGCTTCGCGAGGACATTCGGGATGCCTCCGCACCGCTACCTGATAAATCTGCGTCTGGACATGGCCGAACAGCTGCTCGTCGAAGGCGGAATCGCCATTGCGGAAATTGCTCTTATGACCGCCTTTTCGGATCAGAGCCACCTATCAACAACGATGAAGAGATATCGCGGAAGAACACCGATGGAGCTCCAATTGTCGCGATCCGCACGGTTTTGAAAGAACAGCCGCGTGGCTCTAGGCTGACGTACAGTTCGATAGACAACGCTAACGGGGCTGATCGTGACATCCCGTATATTTTTAGGGGCATTAATCCTGTTTCAATAAAGCTTGGCTAGCTTTGTTTTTGATTGGACAGGGCATGATGCGCCTGTGGTTGGGCGGTGTCTCGACGGCTCACGGACTGCTTTTCTCTTAGAAAATTTCACCTCAAGAGCTCCAGAAATATCGGTTTCGACGAAGCGGGTTCACGCGAGCAAGCGCCAGGAGATGGCTTCGCGCGGAGAGTGAGGGGCGACGGCCGCCGCACCAATCCGTCCCAGCATTTGGATACGTGCCGGAGAACTGACGCCGAGCAGATCGTGAAGCTGGGTCTTTAGTTCAGCAATTGCTGGATAATCGTGCAGAGCCTGGCTGTGTGGCTGAAGCTTGAGGCCGATCGATGTCGCTCCAAGATGAAGACGAGCCCATTCTCGACCGGCTTCAAACATGGACTCGCGTTTATTGTTGGCTGTAGCTATCCAAAAATAGGCTTGACCGGTGTCAACAGCCCCTAGATAGGACTCGACGCCGGCGCGATAACGCGCGCTGGTCACGTCATCGAGCGATGCTCTGGTCATCGAGCCGTCGGCGATAGCAGCCTCGACAGCCGGTCCCAGAAGCGCTGGACCCCATCGATAAGAACTGAGCTCGGCCTTACCAATACGTGTCAAGTTGACGAGCTCGCGACGTACGCCCGCAGTAGACATCTCCAGAAGAAACGCTTTGCGCGCAATGTCCCTTATACGTTTGGCGAAAGCTGGGTCAGCCGTTCCTTGTAGCAATCCGGAACGAATAGCTTGAGCGCGGAGCTTATCGATTTGCTCGGCTGTCACTCTGACAGTTGGGTCGAAAGGGAGCCGGTTTGTCGATCTCGTCAACACATGCTCGACGAGAGGATCGGGTTGCACCGTCGCGTCCCTGACAAATCGGATCGCAACGATGGGACGCGTGTCGAGCATGGCGGTACCCGCCCCATTGGGGAATGGCTTTATCTCGAGACGGTAGCCATCGACGCTGGCTCCGACGCACATCAACTCGGTAAACGTGCCAAATGAAACCGTGAGCTGCCGATCGGGCGGATCGCTGACGGGAAGGCGCCGCGAAAGGTCCGCAAAGACCAGAAGCGAATCGCCGCCAACCAGGCGCGCCATCCAAGGTTGAAGATTTTGGACATTGGGCGCAAGGATTGCATAGGCGAGGGCCCTTACGCGCGGATCGGGATAGTGAGCGGCGTTTGGCAGCCCCTGCCAACCAGCCAAAGGATCGCTATCGGTGTTGATACCCGGCGGGGCAGCCATGACCCGCGAGCAGGAAGCGCCAAGTAACGCTGCGCCGGCCAAGCCCTGCAGGATTGAGCGGCGCGCAAGGCCACCGCCGTCGCCTCCGCGTCCATCTTCCGGGAAATCACCTGTTGTATGCATCGGGAGCTCCATACACTGCCATGGGTACTGCGTGTGACGCGTGCCACTGAAGACTGTTTCGGCACGAAGACGCATGAGCCAACGCTTGTTCTTTCCATTGCCGGGGATAACATGACTCAGCGGAGCCCAAGATTGTCAGTGTCACTGATGCCGTTCTTTGCGAACGAATTTCAGACCTCTGAAGAATTGCAACAGCAATGAGGTCGCTACCTCATCGTCAGATGCCATCTTGGCTAGGAGCCGCCCTTAGGGAGGTCAGTCCCAAGCGCGCTGCAACAAGGTTTGCAGCCGCCAGGTCCCGCGCCGCGCTCGTGAGAGGCCGATCGTCAAGAACCGCCGCCAGCGCCGTTCTTGCTTCCTTTTGCTGCCCTCGATCGGCGAGAAGTTCGGCGAGTTCGGCCGCGATCCGCAACGTCCAGGCTTTCGCCTTTTGTTGGCGGCTGATGGCGAGGGCGCGCCTGAGGCATATCAGCGCGACGTCGTTTGATGCCTGCAAATGCGCACTAATGCGTTGGAATTCAGGCTCACCCCAGTTCATGGTCTCACGGTATGGAGAGCTGAAATGTGCGGTGACCGAAGAAAATGCACGGAGATCGAGCTTTTCCCGGTGAGCGGCGAGCACAATATCGCTAAGCAATACCGAGTATTCCGGATCGAAACCCAGGCGTTCGATCGTAGCCAGGGCTGCCGCCAGGCGCGAGGCAGGGACGCATCCTTCGCCGGAGATCTGAGCCCATAGCTCGAATAGATCACCATAGGTGTTCCAAAAACCAAGCCCGTGTTCGCGCGCAATGTACTGCAGACATTTGACTTCGCTCCCGACAGCACTAAAGTCGCCGTCAAGCGCACTGACGGTGCACCAGCCTTCCGCCAACGCGCAACAGAGTGTGTTGGCGTGGTCGAGCTGGTGCGCTTCGCTCACCGCCGTTCGGCTCATCGCCTTGGCTTCGTCAGCGAAGCCTTGGATCCACAGCACGCGCGACAGAAAAGCGAGAGCCGCTAGCCGCTGGTCGAGCCCAAACCGAAACGCCTGCTGAGGGCGGTTTGCGTCGAACCACCGGAGACTGCTGTCGATAAGTTCGCGCGCTCGATCATGGTTACCCAAGAAATGCTCAGCGACGCCTGAAATCCGCTGGCCAACGGCACGTGCTTCGAGATCTTGCAACAACGAGGACCGCAGCAGCAGTTCTTCTGCGTGTTCGAGCGCCGCCTCGTAATGCCCACATCTCAAGTTGTAAAGCCAAAGACCGTAACGTGCCTGCAGTGCGATCTCGCTGGCATTCAATTCCTGGGCGAATGTCAAAGCCTTGTGCCAAGCCGCGCCGGTTTCGGGGACTGGCCCAATGGCCCAACTGAGCGCCGTTCCGAGCGCTGCCAGCAGCAACATCTCGTGTTCCTTATCGAGTGTCTCGGAGCGATGGGCAAGGGCCAGGGTAATGCGCCGGCGGCATTCGTCGTGCAGGGACAGCTGGATCCAAAAAGGCGTTGCGTTCGCCAGCGTACTCATCCCGGTTGCCAGGTCTCCGTTCGGGGAAAAGGACCAGTCCAAGGCAGCCCGCAGATCGTCGATCACATCCGCATAGGTCGCTCGCCATTCCTGCGTGGGGAGGGTTTTCCAGTCGTTCGAAGCGCGCCGGGCCATCTCAAGAAAATAGCGCGCGTGCCGTTCGGCCGTGATATCAACATCGCCACTCTCCGCGAGCTTCTCCAGCGCGTAGAAGCGAATGTTTTCCAGAAAACGATAGCGTGGGACCGGCCGATTGAGATCCAGGAGAAGCAGCGACTTTTCAACCAGGCTTCCTAGCAGATCAAGACTGAGCCAGGGATCGTCATCCTCCGGCGTTGCAACCGCTCGTGCCGCCTGCGCATCAAAACTTGACGCGAAAAGCGCTAGGCGACGAAGCAGCCGCTGTTCGCCCTCGCTCAGCAAATGGTAGCTCCAATCCACCGTTGCCCGGAGTGTGCGATGCCTGGATAAGGCGGTCCGGCGCCCAGCCGTCAAAAGATTGAAACGGTCGTCGAGACCGGCCAGCACGCCGCTAACGCCGAGGGTCGCAACCCGAGCGGCCGCAAGTTCCAATGCAAGGGGCAGCCCATCAAGCCGTTGGCATATGCTGCTCGCAGCCTCGACATTGAGCTCGCGCGTTTGCGCAATTGCGGCGGAGCGCTCCGCGAATAGTTCGAAAGCTGGGTAGGATATTGCGGCATCGAGATCGTGCGTGCCTGCCGGCGGCACGGCGAGCGGCGCCAGGCGATAGACTTGCTCGCCCTCCAACCCAAGGGGCTCCTGACTTGTGATCAGAACCTTCACGAAGGGCCCATGTCTCAGAATCATTTCGACGTGGCGCGCGAGCAGCCCGGCCAGATGCTCACAATTGTCAACGATCAGCAGGAATTGTTGGGTGGAGAGATTTGTCTCGATCCGATCCGCACGCTCGATATCAGACGAAGACATCTGCAGAGCGCCTGCGAGGGTCGGGCTCACCAGCTCGTCTTCCGAGATTTTGGCCATCTCGGCAAGACAGACGCCGTCTTTGAACTGGAGTCCCATCCGCCGGCCGAGTTCCAGCGCAACGCGCGTTTTTCCGACACCGCCGGTGCCGGCAATCGTGACAATACGGCCTCTATCGAACATTTGCTCAATGTCGCGCAGATCCGCTGCACGTCCTAGTAGCGACGTCAGCGGAACAGGAAGACCGCGCACATGCGATCGCCGATCTTCCGGAAGTTCGGCTTTGGAGCTGGACAGGTCTTGACCGTTAGCGGCCAACCGATAGCCGAGACCGAACTCGGTCCGAATCATGCCACGATCCGAACCAAGCGCCCGCCGAATGGCAGACATCTGGGCCTGGAGGTTGTTCTCTTCTACGACAACGCCCGACCAAACGGTGTCGATGAGCTGATCTTTCGAAACGAGTTCACCGCCCGCTTGGACGAGAACCCAGAGAACATCGAACGCGCGCGTGCCGATGTCGACCTTAAGTCCGTCGCGCAGGATCAGGCGCAGGCGCGGAAAGATGCGATAGCGACCGAAATCGACGCCTTCGTCGTCGCGCGACAGGTCGTTCGAGGAGGATAAAGCGGTGGGTTTCATGCCGCTATAGTACACGATGTGCCGCTCGCGGCGCTCACAATTGTTTGATGTCACCGTCCTGAAAGCTTTCGACAGTCTCATTGTTTAGCAAAGGCAAGCGGTTTCGCGGGGTTAGATAATGGACGTGCGCATTCGAGAGGCCGCATTTCAGACTTCTGAAAATCCCGACCAAGGCGCAGGTGCAACCCGTCTGTCAGGGTCACGAATATCGGTCTCTTCGAACCAAGCAGTCTGTTGATTGCATGGGGACTTCGGAGGCCGATGAATTTGCGATGCAGCATCTATGACTTCCTGAAGGAGTTCGAATGACACCGCGTGCTTTTCTTTACGTCGCTTCGGCGCTTTGTGTCCTCGGTTTCGCTTTGCCTGAGCAGCAGGTATTCGCCCAAAGTAAGGGGACAGGTGGCATGGCCCTCGATGGTCGACCTCATCCTGGGTCGCCGATCACTGGCTGGACCGGTAACATCTCGCCCAGCGATCCGTACTCCGCAGGCCCGAATATGGGCGCTTGGATCACGAAGGCAGGCCTGATTCATTCGCGCAGCGAAGTTGCCGTGGGCGAGGTCGGCGGCAAAATGTATGTGCTTGGCGGTTATGCGGACGGTGACGTCGCCCAGACGTTGAACGAGGAATACGATCCCGCCAGTGATACTTGGCGAGAACGTGCCCAATTGCCACGTGGCGCCAATCACATCGCCGCTGTCGGCCTGAACGGCAAGCTCTACGCGATCGGCGGCTTCAGCCAACAAAACTTCAATGCAATTGCCGATGTTTCGGCATACGATCCAACAGCCAATAGTTGGACGTCCATCGCACCGCTCCCGCAGCCACTCGGTTCGATGGCCGCGGTCGCCGTTGACGGGGTGATCCATGCAATTGGCGGGGCGACCGGCACCACGAACGATAACCGCCACACCATCGCCGTGCACTACATCTACGATCCCAAGATAAACACGTGGACCGAATCAGCACCGCTGCCGTTTCCGCGCGAGCATTTCAGTTTGATCGCGTTACATGGCAAGCTCTATGCGATCGGCGGCCGCATGGAGAACTTCTCGCAGAACGCGCAGACCGTTTTTATGCTCGATCTTAAAGACAAGAACGCCCGTTGGGTTGCGCTTCCTCTTATGCCTGTCGCGCGGAGCGGCACCCAGGCCGCAGTTCTGCAGGACAAAATCTTCGTCTTCGGCGGCGAACGATTTGGTGGCGTGTTTAACAATACCGAGATGTTTGATCCCACCACGGAGCGCTGGAGCGAACTGACGCCCATGCCAGTCGGTCGCCACGGAACTGGCGCCGTGGCAATTGGCGATCTGATCTACGTTCCAGCCGGAGGCCCGCTTAACGGTGGTGCGGCGCAAACGAACGCCAACCAAGCCTTTTCCTATCCATGAAGTTGCAAATGACAGTCGCAAACGGAGCGCCGCAATCCATGTCACGCCAATTCTTTCGATGGTCTGATCTCGCATTCGCGAGCATCATACTGCTTACCTTGCCGATGGGCGTCTCGGCCGAGGAGCCCAAAATCGAGCACGTCACGGATTTTGTGAATGATCAGCCGGCGGGGATCGCGGTGACGGACGAAGGACGCGTCTTCGTGACCTTCCCCCGTCACACTGGAACTGTCGACTTCACCGTTGGTGAAGTCAAAAAAGGGAAAACGACGGCTTTTCCAACCACGGAGTCCAACACACCGAAGTCGAACGACCCGACCAGTACCCTGTTCTCCGTTCAGTCGCTGGTCGTCGACGGAGCCAATCGGCTCTGGATGCTCGATACTGGCGTCATGCAGGTGGGAGGAACGCCCGTAACCGGAGCTCCTAAGCTCGTGGTCGTCGATCTCACCACCAATAAGGTTATGCGAGCATACACTATTCCAGCAAACGTTCTCGTGACCAAAAGCGCATTGAAAGACTTTCGCCTGGATTTCAGCAGATCGGCCGCCGGCACGGCCTTTGTCACCGACAGCGCGCCTGGTGCCGAAGCCTTGATCGTCTTTGATCTCGGCTCCGGAACAGCCATGCGCCGTCTCAGCGGCAGTGGTGTGGTGGGGCCAGGCTCGGGTCAAGCGCCTATCGTCGAAGGCGCGCCACTTATGGTTCGCCCAAAAAACGGAGAGGCTCATCCCTTCGCGGTGGGGCTCAATGGCGTCGAGCTCAGTCTCGACAGTCAGACGCTGTATTTCAACGCCTTCACGGGACGTCGTCTTTATTCGTTGCCAACGCGTGCCGCAGCAGATCCATCGATCACCGAAGAGGACCTGGTAAAACAGGTACGCGAACTGTGTGACATGACCATTGCCGGACATCTCGCTATCGACGCACGTGGCCGCATCTACGCGATGGACATGGAGCACAACGCAATTTTGCGCAAAGATCCCGAAGGCGACTTCCAGCCTTTCGTCACCAGTAACATGTTCATCTGGCCTGACACGATGGCAATCGGACCGGACGACAAGCTCTACATAACATCGTCTCAACATGACCGCGGCCCGCTCTTTCACGGCGGGATCGATCAGCGGAAGCGGCCATTTGTGCTGTACCGGGTTTCGATCGGGGCCGGACCCGTACGGGCAGGGCGGCATAGTCTCTAACGGATGGCGCCGCCTTAATGGAAGTCAGGATCTGAAGGGTGGTACAATCGGCCTTTCAGGCGTCGGTCGAGAATGCAATTTCACGCCAGACGGTTACGGCCTGGGTGCGGAGTTGGCGATGAGATGTTTCCGATGGAGATGAAAAAGGTTGGTGACCTGGCCGTGAACCGAGACGAAACGTTGACATTACCGCGCCGATTTGAAGCGCATCATCCGCCTCTATCGTCGCAGCGGCAGATGAGAATTTTCTGCGCAGTTGTTCAGGCGCTTGTGCGAGCGATGCTCGACACCCGGCATCAATTCAGCTTTGGCGGCGGTGTAAGAGCGCAGCTTGTCGGTCACCATGACGCGCGGGGCGGTACCCTGATCTTTGAGGAGCTTAAGCATCAGCCGAAAAGCCGCACCCTTGTTCCTGTGGCTTTGCAGCAGAGCTTCGAGAACGTAGCCGCTGGCATCGACGGCGCGCCACAGCCATACTTCCCTGCCTTGATCGCCAGACCATCTCATCGATGGTGCCACTTATCGGCAAAGTGACAAGATCGCCGTCGGAGTTGATAGGCGAATTTCGGGCCAAATTTCGTTGTTCATTCTGCGACCGTCTGAAACGAGACGTCATGCCACGCTCGGCAAGCAGGTCCTCCACGTCATGCAGGCTCAGCGGAAATCGATAATAGAGCCACACCGCGTGCGCGATGATCTCGGCCGGAAAGCAGTGGCGTTTGTAGTGGGCGGACACCTCTCCAGTCATGCCGATAGACTATCCTTCCAATCCACACCAGTTCGTTAAGGCGACACCACCCGATGGCGGTTGCACCCATCTCGACCCGGGCCGTGTTGATGATGCCGCCGATACCGGTCGTCACACCGCAGCCGATGTAGTAGATCTTGTCGAAGGGCGCGTCAGGATTGACCTTGGCGACGACGATCTCCGGCAGGACCGTGAAGTTGGAGAAGGTCGAGCAGCCCATATAGTGGTGGATCTTGTCCTTGCCGATCGAGAAGCGCGAGGTACCATCCGGCATCACGCTCTGGCCCTGGGTCGCGCGGATCGATGTGCAGAGATTGGTCTTTCGCGAGGTGCAGTAATAGCACTCGCGGCATTCCGGCTTGTAGAGCGGAATGACATGGTCACCCTTCTTCACGGACGTTACACCAGGGCCGACATTGACGACGATGCCGGCACCTTCGTGGCCGAGAACGCCGGAAACAGGCCTTCCGGATCGGCGCCGGATAGCGCGAAATCATCGGTGCGGCAGATGCCGGTCGCCTTGACCTCGATCAGCACTTCGCCGGCCTTCGAGCTGAACAGTCATGACCTCGAGCGGTTTTCCTGCCTGAACGGCAACGGCGACGTGGACATCCATGTTCGATCCCTTACTTAAATACTTGCAACGTTCACAGCGCAACGGGCGGCAAGTCTGTGAGCATTAAACCATCTTTTCCAGCTGCGGCACGATTTCGAAGAGGTCGCCGACGATGCAGTAATCGGCGACTTGGAAGATCGGGGCTTCATCGTCCTTGTTGATCGCGCCGATGACCTTGGAATTCGTCATGCCAGCGAGATGCTGGATCGCTCCGGAAATGCCGGCCGCGATGTAAAGCTGCGGGGCGACAACCTTGCCGGTTTGGCCGACCTGCCAGTCGTTCGCGGCATAACCTGCATCGACCGCAGCGCGGGCGGCGCCGACGGCAGCACCGAGCTTGTCGCCGACCGGCAGGATGACTTCTTTGAACTTGTCGGCGGAGCCGAGTGCACGGCCGCCGGAAATGATGACCTTCTTGGCGTCGGTCGACCGAACGGTCTGGATGGCATCCACGGCATAGATCGTGCGCTTGAACGTGTCGGCGGAAACCACTTCAATGATTTCCGAGACCTGCGCGACGTCGAGCAGCGCTGCAACGCGCGGCATGACGTTCTTGGCCCAAGCGGTCGCCGGTGCGTTGATCATGTCATAGGAGCCGGCGAGCGAGACGATCAGTGCCGCCCGCGGTTCCGCCAGGTTGTTATGGCCACAAGGCGTTCCAATGCCACTGAAATTTCCTGGGTATTCACGATGTTAATATGAGAAATTAATATAAGCAATTTTGTGAACGCCTCGATTTCCTTTAGATCTCTGATCGGAAGGAGGTCAGTCGGCTTGCGAAAGCAGTGAGCTCGCTGACACGTGGAGGCATGATGTTCAAATATTTTCCCGCCAACTATGTCTGCAATCTCTCCGTCGACCTGTCGATCCCTTGCGATCAGAATGGCGGCGGCGCTCCCCTCGATCGGCCCTGCTGCCTACATGCAGCTCTGGCTGCCATATATTCGGTTCCGACCGCTTCTGGTATCTCAACATTCCGCTCGGCCGTCACTTCGAATACAACGCCGGCATAGACAAACACGACGACAACTGGGAGGCGCGCGAGGCGCCCATTGGGCCGGCAGCTTCGCAGGTCGTGCCGGTCGAAATGCGCGAGAATAGGCAACCGGCGGACCTCGTGGCGCCAAAGGCCGAAGCAGGGTCGGTCCAAGTTAGACTGGCATTAGCACAAATTCGGGAGGAGTAAGCATGAGAGGGCACGTCGGGAAGAGGGTTGCGATCGTCGGTGCCGGACCTGGAGGGGTTTCGGCCGCGATAGCCCTTAGAAAGGCAAACTACGAGGTCCGGCTTTATGAGCAGAATCCGGAGCCGAGACCGCTAGGCGGCGCTGTGCTGCTTTCAGTTCCCGTTCTTGCGGTGCTGCGTTACTACGGCATTGACGTGGTCAATAACTTTGGCCTTAAGACGCGCGTCCAGTTCCGCAATCCCAAGGGCGAGGTCCGCGTCGACCTGCCGTTCAACAAATCCGTCGAGCAAGCCATGGGTATCGAAGGCTGGCATTACGGCATCCTACGTTCCTCAGCCTACGCGAAGATGATCGAGGCCCTCCACATTCTGGATCAGGATGTCGTCACACCGGGCCACAAGTTCATCGCCTATGAGGAACGCGGCGACGAGATCATCGTCAAGTTCGAAAATGGTGAAGAGGTTACCGTCGATCTGCTGATCGGCGCTGATGGCATTCGCTCACGAGTGTCGCAACAGGCGCTTGGCGACCTCGGCTTGTTTCATGTAGGCCTGCGGGTCTGGCTCGCCTGGTGTGAGGACATTCTCGAATTGCCGAAGGACATCGGTGCCCTGCATCATGGCCGAAACGTGCAGGCGAGCTATTTCCCCATGAAGCATGAAGGTAAGCCAGGTTTCGAATGGTGGATCGTCGAGAAGTCCTCGGAAGCTGCGACACCGCCCGCCGACCCGGAACGTCATGTCCGCGCTCTGCTGGCACCGTTTGCCCACCCGATGAACCTTTTTGCAGACCGGACGGATTTTTCCAAGCAGATATTCCGATGGGAAGTCTACAACCGCCCGTCGCTCGCGAAATGGTCGAAGGGTCGCGTCGTCTGTCTCGGTGACGCGGTGCATCCCGTTTCACCCTATGCAGCCTACGGCATGGGCATGGCCATCGAAGACGGATACTTTCTCGCCCGGGCGATCGGCACAAGCGATCTGTCCGACAGAGCCGTCGTGGATCGGTCAATCGCGAAGTTTGAGGCGGAGCGCCTCGCCTATTGCAACCATCAGGTCGAATTCGCCCGCAAGCTAGGCAACCTTTTCCACAAGGCGCCGGGGCCATTCGCCTGGTTACGGGACCAGATCTTCGACCGCACGGGCCTGCTTCAATCCATGGTGGAGAAAGGTTATCTCGCCGATGCGGAGCGAATGTCTATGTCCTTGAGGGAGCTCCATGTATGATCAGGCAGCGTTGCTCAAGGGAGACGATTACGGATCCCACCGTTGCCACGCCGTCGCCGAAAACGTGGTCCGGGGGTAGGGTGGCTCGGAGGTCTCGGACGCGAGATCATCGTGTTTCGGCGCGCTGGGGAACTGGATGGGCCGCTCCATGCCTGCCAGCTTTAGCCGGCAAGCGAGAGTGCGTGCGATTGCATATCGCGGGGTTTCAGGACGCTCCTCGGGCAGGACCCGTCTTCCGGATATTCGTGATGACCTTGGAAGCATTAAGTTTCGAAGCTCGTTGCCATGTACCTGGCGGAGAAGCCGGCCCGAGATTGGACTAGCGAGACTTGAATAAGGCAATCGGTCGCGCATCAAAACTCTTCCCAGTCCGCCTTGCGTGCGGCCGATCCGTTGGTGGCGAATGTATCGGCAAGCTTGCGACCGAGTGCCCGTGCCGGCGATGCAACAGGCTTTGTGGTCGTGGCAACCAGACGTGGCGCTGCCACCGGTTCCAGCTTGAACCGAGAGATCAGTTCGCGAAGCGTCGTCACTTGATCGGCCAGACCACTTGTCGCCGCGGTCGATTCCTCCACCATGGCAGCGTTCTGCTGTGTCGCCTGATCCATTTGGTTCACGGCGGTGCTGACTTCCGAAAGGCCGGTTGACTGTTCCCTTGCCGCCGTCGAGATGGAGTGCACATGCTCGTTTACCTTGACGACATGACTTTCGATGTCCGCCAGAGCAGACCCGGTCGCCGTGACCAGCTTTACGCCGGCACTAACCTCGTCGCTGGAGCGATTGATCAGTGTCTTGATATCCTTGGCGGCATTTGCCGATCGCTGTGCCAGCTCGCGTACCTCTTGGGCGACCACGGCAAAACCCTTGCCGGCATCTCCCGCGCGGGCGGCTTCAACGCCCGCATTCAGCGCGAGCAAATTCGTTTGGAAGGCGATTTCATCGATCACATTGATGATTTGACCGATCTCACCGGAAGCTTGCTCGATCCTGCCCATGGCCGCGACGGCTTCCCTTACCACCGAACTTGACTGTTCGGTACTCTTGCGCGCTTCATCGACCATATGGCTGGCTTCAAGCGCCCGCGCCGTGGAGTTCTTCACAGCCACGGTGATTTCTTCGAGGGCTGAGGACGTTTCTTCGAGCGAGGCCGCCTGTTGTTCGGTGCGCTTCGACAGGCTGCCCGAGGCAATCCGCATCTCGCCAGCATTGCTGTTGATGGTATCGACCGCGGCAGATACTTCGCCCAGGACGGAGCTCAAGTTCGCCATCGTCGCATTGACGTTGTCCTTTAACTCGCCAAAGGCGCCCTGGAACTCTCCCTGCATTGCTTCGGTCAGATCACCATCGGCAAGGGCAGCAACAACGCGGCGGGTTTCTGCAATACTGCTGTCAACGGAGGCCACCAATTCGTTGACGCTGGCCGCGAAGCGATCGAGATCGGGGTTGTCGTAAGCCTTCGTGATGCGCTGCGTGAAGTTTCCGGCAACCGCCGCGGAAACGACGGTAGCTATATTCGTCTGGAGGTCCGCACTTTTGGCCTGCAAGGCGGCTTCCTGAGCGTTCAGATCGCGAACTTTGATGCCATTTTGTTTGAAGACCTCGACCGCGCGCGCCATTGCGCCGATCTCGTCGTGACGACTGATGTGGGGTACCAGGGCATCCAGATTTCCATGCGCAAGTTTATCCATGCTGTTGGTCAAACCGGTGATCGGGCGGACAATCGCTTTGGATCCGTAGATGGCCGAGACGATCAATGTCATAATCGCCAGGAGGCCGGTGCCAAGATTGAGCAGCAGGACCAGACTTGCAGCCGAATTTGCGTCTTCCTCCGCTTGGTCGGCTGCTTTCTTCGCAGCGCTGACCCCGTCGTCGAACAGCTTTGCGGCCTGGTCGGATATCATCAGAAGCTTTGCCTGAAGCTCCGCTGATTTTGCTTGGGCAGCGGCGGAGCTATCTTTACTCGGCAGCGTCGCCTTCAAAACATCGACCAGATCGGTTGCCATGGCGAAATAGTTTTCGCTCAGAGTCTTGAGGCCTTGTACCCGATCCCGGTCGGCGTGCGACTTCAGCCCGTTGTTTGCCTCATCCAGAAATGAGATCACCGAATGATGGCGCGCGGATAGGTAATCGACTGCTTTGGCCACCTCTTCCGGGGAGGCTGCCAGTCTCAAATCGCGAACGCCAATCTGCATTCCGCGCAGAGATGCTTTCGCGTCGATGATGTCGCGAGAAACAATCAACTCGTTTTTGAGCAGGTTCGAGCGGTCACCAATCACCTGACCGCCATAGAGCACGATCAAAAGCATGATTGCGACCATCAGGATGCCGATGACAGAGAGAGCTGCGAGCTTTGCGCCGATGCGGGATGAAATAGCTGAAAACATTTCTGATCGCTCAAAATGATCCGCAAGTTGCCTTCATAGGACCGCAGAAATGAAAAATGGCGCCAAGCGTCATGCAATGCGTCAAGTGAGTATTGGGCGAGTATCGATGAAAAGGATTGTCGCGCCGTAACTGTCATAAAACTGTTGCAATGGTAAATAAGTGCTTTCGATTTACGAGTCACTGCCAACAATATTCGCAAAACGGCCTTCGCCTGCGCAAGTTGGTTGCCCCAGCGGATAGCTATTCAAGAATATGGCCTCACATAGGCGGGAGGTATCAGACGAACGGTGTGTGCCCACTCTAATCTCTCGCGCCCACCGGCTTCAATGCAGACAAGGCAAGGGCGAGTTTCCCAAAGAAGTTGATAACGGCCTAGCGACGTAGGCTGCGCCGGACCAAACCGTTGCCTTTAGCTTCTGTGCAGCGGACCTGAAAAATGTTCTTCACCAGGTCGAGCCCTATCTTCGTAATCTGCATTTGCGGACACTCCCAGTTTTAAGGCCGCAACCAGCCAATAACACAGTCGCTGTCTCTGGCATGGAGGCGTCCGCATCATCACTCCATGGTTAGTTCAGTTCTGGAAACTAACAGCCAGCCAGAACTTCGTGCTTCCCGAAATGGATGGGATGCGTCGAAGTCGAGCTCGTCATCCATCATTCTGAACGATTAGCTTGAAAACAAGAAGGATCCGGTAGGGAAAACCGGATCCTTCCGGTTTGATCGGAGGTCAACCGATCAATGTAAGAAGCCTGGCGGATTGGAAAACGTCAGGCTTCCTTTACCCGACACGAGCCGGGTAACTTTCAACTAGAAACTGCGCTGGAAGCGGAGGATGCCAGCCCACTGATCTTCGTTGGTCGAATCCCAGTTGGTGTATTCAACTTCCGGCTCGATCGTCAGATCCTTCACCGGATTGAACTTGACGTTCGCGGCGGCGGCAAAAATCTTCGAGTCGGTGTAGGCGAGCTGAAGATTAGCCTTCAACTTCTCATTGATCTGGTAGGAGCCTCCACCCCAGACAGCCCAGTCGCCCCAGCCGCAAAGCTCTTCCTTGTTGGCCGGGCACGCGCCGTCGGTGACATAGCCGGAAGCATATTTGTTCAGCTTATCGCCGTCGGTGTTCCAGCCGCCCATCAGGAATAGCGCCACAGGACCGAACGTAGCATCTACGCGAGCTTTGATCGCACCTTGCTCGACGATGGAATCATAACCCCCGACCAGGCCCACCTGCCAGTTGCCTAACTTGTAAAGGGCACCAGCGACAACGTCCGGAGCATAGTGATCTGCCTCGCCAGTGCGCCAACTGCGGCCGTTACTCTGAACGAAATCTTCATCGTAATACGTGTCGTTGCCTGAGACGGAGTCTTCCAGCGAGACCATGGCCTGGAAGCCGTTGCCAGCATCATAGGTGTAGGTCAACTGGTTGAGTTCGGTGTTCGTCGGACCGGGGCCGTAGGAAACCACATCGTCCTGAATAACGTCGCCAGCATAGCCGAGGAAGGACGAAAACTGTGAGTCGGCCTTACCGACCAGGAAACCGCCAAGGCTGATGTTCGCCCAGAGGAGCTTCGCAGTGGTCGAGTTGCCATCGTTCCAGTCCCAACGAAGAACCATGTTGGTCTTCAGTGGGCCGTATTCGGTGTCCGTCGCCGTGTCGAGATGCAACTCGGAACGGGTATGCCACAGCGTGCCGGTAACATGCTTCGGATCATAGGCATCGTACCATTCACCTTCGGTACGAACCATGCCGCCGACCTTGAGGCAAGTTTCGGTGCCGGGTATGAAGAAGTAGCCGGTGCCATAGGCGTCGCAAATGCGAATGTATTCAAGCGGCTCAGGCTGAGCAGCGATGGCGTCGGCTGCATGCGCGCCCGAAACTGCCACGAGCGCGGCTGCGGAGCTGAGAAGCAGGCTTTTGATTGTCACTATATTAACCTCCAGATCGACAGGCAGCGGCGACGCCGGCTCTCGCCGGAGTGGCGCACACTGCGCGGATTGATGATCGAAGCAATGTCGCCTCGATGTATATAAGATCGCAAAGAACGATTCAGTTCACGCGCAATCTGCTTTCAATCGATATTGGGAAGATCAGTTAGAGAATTGGTGTGATACATTGATATCATTTATGAAACATGCTTTATGGGAAGCGTTTCCAAAAGGCCGAGAACCTCGGCTCAGGTAAGTCGATGGAGGAGTCAATCAGAGCGCCCCTTGCTGAATACGCCATCAAGAAAAACGTCCACACGCTGTTTGACATGCGAAACATAGGCCTCGGAGCTCATTTCAAAGACATCCTTTCGGGTTACAAACGCGAGGACCATATCCAGCAGAATTGACGCCAACTGCTCCTGATCGCACCCTTTGAATAGGCCTTGTGATTCAAACCATTCCGCAAGGGACAGCACCGCCGGCCGTCGACCGACTTCCAACATGATGTCCTGGACTTCCGGATTGTAAGCGGCTTCATTAAAGGCGAGTCGAAAGATATCCAGGCGCCGCGTGGGTTTTCCTGATGATTGATCGGCGAGGAAGATTTTGTAGAGCGTTTCGTTCAGCGGGCTTTCGTCTCTCTCAATCCGCGAAACATTGATTATTCGAATTCGATGCTCGGCGATCACCGCTCGAAACAGCTCCCGCTTGTTCGGGAAATACTTGTAGATGGTTCGCTTCGATATTCTTGCCCTCGTGGCCACCTCATCCATGCTGGTTTGAGAATAACCTTGCTCCATGAATGCCTCCTCGGCACAGAGAACGATTGCGTCACGGCGAACAGCCGCATCGATGGGAGGACGGCCACGCTTGAGACGGTTTCTGGCAGGCGAGGACTCAATGGGAGGATTTTTCACAGCGTCTCCTGTGATGGGTTGACTGTCGCACGGCGAACTCCGCAACACCATTGGACAATTGGACTGCAGATTCCCGCGTTCACGGATGCTTTCGCGATGAAAATCCCAAACCGATGATCGATAAGCCAAGGAAAAGCATGGAGGCCGCGAGAACAATGTCGGGCTTGACGTGCGGGGCCGCATAACGACCGACGATCGCCCAGGCAATGCAATTGAAATTTGTCAGGCCGCCTGCCGCAAGCCAAACGCCACCATTAATATCCATCGTCTTGCCGATCCACGTCATCAGAGTTGCTACTATCGCCAGCAGGAGACAAAACAGGTCAAACGACCAGACTGTCGTCAGCAAGGGATCGTTTACGAGCAGAAACCCCAGCCCGACCTGCAATAGGCTCATCGCGATCCAATCGTGATAGAGGCGCGGGCTGCCTAATCTGATGATGATGATCGATAACAGAAGACCACCAAGGATCGCGTTTGTTCCGGGCCAGTAACCCAAGAGCCTTGCGCCGAGCAAGACTTTCGCAATAGTGAGAACGGCCAGATCGGTCAATATGACACCAAGGGCGCAGAGGCGGCGCCAATCATACGGCCCTCGAAAACGTCCGGAAACCCTGCGGCGACGCCTCTGAACAATCGCTTGCAAGACATATAGCAGGTCCAAGACACGCGCGGAGGCATGCGCGCGTCTTGGAGGATGTCCAATAGGGCGATGGGGGCCGGACATCCTTCTCCCTCAACGGGGGTTGCTTGAGGGAGCTTGGGAAGGGTTCTTCCGCGCGAAAGCCGCCTTCAGTTTCTCCCGCGCGGTCTGGAAGGTGGCGTAGAGCATGGGGATGACGATGATCCCCAGCGTGCTGGAGGCCAGCATGCCCATGAAGACCGGCGAACTGACGTTCTGACGAGCCAGCATCGAGGCGCCATTCGCCCAGACCAGCGGTACCAGACCGAGAATGAAAGCAATCGAAGTCATCATCACGGCGCGAAAGCGGAGCTTCGCGGCATTTTCGGCCGCATCGCGAATGCTGACGCCATGTTCGCGCTGTTCCTTGGCGAACTCAACGATCAGGATGCCGTTCTTCGCCGCCAGTGCAATGAGGACGACAAGGCCGATCTGGCCATAGAGGTCGAGGGTCAGCCCCCAGCCGACGACCGCGATAAAGGCGCCGGAGACACCGACGATCACCGAGAGCAGCACGGGGATCGGAATCGTCCAGCTCTCATAGAGCGCGACCAGGAAGAGATAGGCAAAGAGCAGTGCGAGGCCGAGAATGAGGGTCGTCTGCCCGCCCGCCTGGCGCTCCTGATAGGATGTGCCGGTCCATTCGAGCGCATAACCGGCGGGCAACGCCTTGCCGGCCAAGGTCTGGAATGCGTCCATTGCCGTTCCCGAGGAGACGCCGGGCGCCGGCGAGCCGTTGATGGTAACCGCGCGATAATTGTTATAGCGCGTGATCACGGAGGGGCCGACGATAGTCTTGAGTTCCGCAATGGACTGCAGAGGCACCATGGCGCCCGACGAACTGCGGACATAGATGTCCCACAGCGCCGGAATGTCTCGGCGATTGTCGACGTCGCCCTGAACCTTCACCTGCCAGGTGCGGCCGAACAGATTGAAGTTGTTGACATAGGAGCCACCGAGCGTCGACTGCAGCGCGGAGAAGATGTCTTTGATGCTGATGCCCAGCGCCTGCGCCTTTTCCCGATCGATATCGAGATAGAGCGATGGCGCATTGGCAGCATAGGTGGTGAAAACGCGGCTCAGCGCCGGGTCCTGATTTGCGGCCCCGACAATGCCGTTGGCGACGCTGCCCATGGTTGCGGGGTCTGCGCCCTCGAGGGATTCGACCATGACCTCGAACCCGCCGCTGGTGGAGAGGCCGATGACCGGCGGCAGGTTGAAGGGCAAGATCATCGCGGAGCGGATCTCCTGCGCGCCGCCGAAGACCTTGCCGATCATGACCTGGACCTTATCGGTGGCGGCCTTGCGGTCCGCGAACGGCTTCAGCTGTACGATTATGAAGGCGTTGTTGCTCGCCGAATAGCTGTCGAGAAGAGAGTAGCCGATGACCGAGGTGACGTCGGTCACCTGCGGTAGGCCGCGCAGCAGCTTTTCGACCTCCCGCACCGTGTCGCTGGTGCGGGCGACGGAAGCGCCCTCCGGAAGCTGCACGTTGATGAAGAAAGCACCCTGATCCTCTTCCGGCAGAAAACCGCTCGGCGTGATCTTTGAGAGGCCTAACACACCGAAGGCGCAAAGCCCAATAATGGCGAGCGAAAGGATCGAAAGCCGCAAGGTCTTGTGCACGATCCAACCATATCCGTCGCGTATGCCGTCGATGCGGCGGCTGATCCAGCCCATGACGCCACGCTTTTCGCCGCCATGGCGCAGGAAGACGGCGCAGAGGGCCGGCGAGAGCGTCAAGGCGTTCAGCGCCGAGATGAGCATCGCCACGCTGATGGTAACGGCGAACTGCCGGAACAACTCGCCGGAGATGCCCGGAATGAAGCCGATCGGAACGAAGACCGACAGCAGCACGAGCGTGATGGCGATGATCGGGGCGGTCACCTGCACCATCGCCTTCTTGGTGGCGGCGGCTGGCGATAGCTCTGGCTCCTCTTCCAGTACGCGCTCGACATTCTCCACCACGACGATCGCGTCATCGACCACGATGCCGATGGCGAGCACTAGGGCGAGAAGGGAGACGGTATTGGCGGAGTAGCCTAACACGAGCAGCACGGCGAAAGTGCCGATGACGGAAACCGGGACGGCGATGATCGGTATGAGTGTCGCGCGTATGTTGCCGAGAAAGATGAAGACGACGATGGCGACGAGCACGAAGGCTTCGATCAGCGTATGGACCACTGCTTCAATCGTGTCGTAGACGAAATCGGTGGAATCATACATGACTTGGGCCTTCAAACCCTCCGGCATGCGCGATTGCAGGGTTTCCAGCTTCTGGTTAACGGCCGCCGCCGTCTTCAGCGCATTGGCGCCCGGAGACAGATAGACGCCGATGGCGACGGACGGATTGCCATTGAATCTGTTCAGCGAGTCCTCGCTCTGGGCTCCGAGTTCGACCCTGGCGACATCCTTCACCTTTAGGACCGATCCATCCGAATTGGCGCGCAGGATGATGTTTCCGAATTCCTCCGGCGTGGCCAGGCGACCCTGGGTCTGCACGTTGAACTGGAACTGCTGATCATCGGGCACGGGCCGCGCGCCGATGCGGCCTACAGGAGCCTGAACATTCTGCGCATTAATAGCGTTGATCACGTCCGAGGGCACCATGCCGAGGCTCGACAAGCGCTCGATGTCGAACCAGATGCGCATGGAATAGTTCATCTGGCCAAAGAGCGAGGCGGAGCCGACACCTGGAATGCGCGACAATTCGTCGAGGACATTGATCGTCGCGTAGTTCGTCATGAATAGAGGGTCGAAGCGACTGTCCGGACTGCTGAGAGTGACGAACTGCAGGATGGAAGACGACTTCTTCTGCACGGTAACGCCGAGGGTCTGGACTTCCGTCGGCAATTGCGAAAGCGCGGTCTGCACGCGGTTGTTGACGTTGACCGTATCGATGTCCGGGTCGCTGCCGAGCGCAAAGCTAACCGTCAGAGTGTAGCTGCCATCATTGCCGCTGGTGCTCTTCATGTAGAGCGCCTTGTCGACGCCGATGACCTTTGATTCGATCGGTTGAGCGACGGTCGTTTCGAGGACTTCGGCCGAGGCGCCCGGATAGGTCGCGGTCACCGAGACCTGCGGCGGCACGATGTCGGGAAGCTGCGACACCGGAAGGCTCGTCAGCGCCAGCGCGCCGGCGAGCGAGATGACGATGGCAATGACGATTGCCAGACGCGGCCGGTCGATGAAAAGATTGGAGATCATCGGATCAGCCCTTCGTGGCGAGTTGAGTCGTCAGAAGCTGCGGTGTCACCGGCGCGTTGGGACGAACGCGCTGGACGCCTTCGGCGACTACCTTGTCGCCGACTGCGAGACCATCGAGGACTGTCGCGGTTTCGGCGGTCGATTGCCCTAGCTTTATCCGGCGAATCTCGACCACATTGTCGGCGCCTACAGTATAGACATAGTCGCCCTGCTGATCGGTCAGGACCGCGGCGCGCGGGATCGCAAGAACCTTTTGCGGCGTTACAGCCTCCACGATGACGCGGACGAATTCGTCGTTGAACAGTTCGCGCTGGCCATTGTGAATGACCGGGTTAGCAATGGCGCCGCGCACGGTGATGGAATCGGTGTCCGAGGCAACGCTGACATCGAGGAAATCGAGTATACCGGTCTGATCGTAAATGCGGCCGTCGGGCAGGCGAAGCCGCAGCCGCAAACCTTCGCTTCCTCCGCTCGTGCGCTTCTGCTGGAATTCGATGAGTTTGCGTGTTGGCACCGGGAAGGTAACATACATCGGGTCCTGGCTGACGACGGTGACGAGCGTCCCCGACGAAGCGGAAACGACGTTGCCAACAGTCACCGCTGCGCGACCGATCCGACCATCGATCGGCGAGCGGATCTCAGTATAGTCCAAATTGATCTGCGACGACCGCAACGCCGCCTGGGCGGAACGAAGCTGCGCGGCCGAGGTCCGTTGCGTGGCAAGCGCGTTATCCAGCGTGCTTTGCGAGCCCGAGCCGGATTTGTGCATCTGGTCGGCACGATCAAAGGCGATATTGGCGTTTTCGAGTGTCGCCTGCGCTTCGGCGACCGAGGCCGCCTTGGCCTCTAGGTCAGCCTCGTAAGGCGGCCGCTCCAGCCGGAAGAGAAGGTCTCCTTTCTTCACATCGGCGCCTTCGGTGAATAGCTGCTCTTCCAGAAAGGCCGAGACGCGCGCGACGATGTTGACCTTGTCGGTCGCTTCGATTCGGCCGTTGAATTCCGTGGTTTCGTTGATCGCCGTCTCGGCGACCGTCACGACGCCGACGGGTGGAGGCCCTCCGGCGCCCGGCATCTGGGCGGATGCGGAGGTGGCGAAGGACAGGAAAGTAAAGGCCAGGAGATAGCACGAGACATTACGCATGGCAGTCCTCAGTTCGAATTTCCGTTGTTTCAGTCCAGGCGGATAGAGGGTCGCAGGCGCGCGCTCAGCCGGTCGACCAGCCAGAGGAGGCCGCCGCGGTAGAAGCCGTGAAGTGACGACTGGTGGCTGCGATAGAGCAGGCTATGGCTGAGCCGAGCGAGGCGCCCGTGAATGGTCCCGCCTTTGAAAAGCCCGAGCTGGCCGAGAGATCCGTAGGCGTTGTAGTTCCTAAGCGAGACGAGGGAGCCGAAGTCCCGACAAATGAAGTCGGGAATCGGAATACTGTCGACGATGTCCTTCTTCAGATGGCGAATCAAGTGCTGCGCTTGCTGATGTGCAACCTGAGCCGTCGGCGGCAGCGGACGAGAGGCGCCGGGCGGGGTCAAGCTCGCGCAATCGCCGACGGCATAGATATTGGGGTCGAGGGTCGTGCACAGTGAAGGCAGAATCAGCAGTTGATTGCTTCCATTGGTCTCAAGCCCGTCGAGGCGAGTGAGGAAATCCGGCGCCTTGACGCCTGCGGCCCAGACCTTTAGCGACGCAGGAATTCTCCGGCCGTCATCGAGGGTGAACCCATCCGCGTGGGCCCCGTTAACGCGTGCATTTGTAATCACGCGTATACCCATGGCGCCGAGACGTACCTGGGTAGCGGAGGAAATATCCTTCGGAAAGGCGGAAAGCAGCCGTGGACCGCTTTCGATTAGGGTGATGGCGATGGTCCCGGCTAGTTGTCGCGCTCCATAGGCGGAGGAGGCCTCGATGAGCTGCACCAATTCGGCAGCAAGCTCCACACCGGTTGCACCACCGCCAACAATGGCAATCGATAACTCTTGCCCAAGCTTAACGCATTGGAGCATACGATCCCGGACCTCGCGATTAAATGCCTCCGCCTGCCGGCGGGAATCGATCGTGAGGCAATGTTCGTTCACGCCGGGCGTTGCATAATCATTGGTGCGGCTACCAACGGCCAGGATCAGCGTATCGTATTTCACGTGGCGCGCGGGCACGAGAAGACGCCCGTCGCGCTCGTACAAGGGAGCGATTGCCACTTCGCGAACGGCCCGGTCCAGTCCGCATAGCTCGCCGGGTTCGTAGATGAAACCGGCATCGCGCGCCTGGGCCAGATAGGTGGTCTGTTGCTGCGAGACATCACACGTTCCCGCCGCGATGGTGTGAAGCATCGGCTTCCAGACATGCGCGGAGTCGGCGTCGATCAGCGTCATGGACGGTGAGAAGGAGAACATGGGCTCGCGATGCTTCCACCGGCGTCCGAGCGTGGAGGCAATCGCCAGGCCAGCAACACCGCCGCCTACGACGACCACCCGATGTCGCTGCCATTCCTTCGGCTGCCTTATTATATTTCGGCTTTTCATCTGATGATTTATCTGCGCGCCTGGAGCCATTTGAGACCGTCTAAGCGAAGGCAGAAATCCACGTTATACTTTTTAAAACTGTACTGTACGGTTTATTTAATGTTGCCGAGTTGCGTTGTCAATCGAAAACACTACAAGTCGGTCCGTAAAAGACGATCGGAAGGGGAGGTCGAAATGCGTGTCAGAACCGATGCCCGTCGCCAGGCGATTCTCGAAACCGCGACGCAGGTGTTTCGCGAGGTGGGATATGAGCGCGCGAGCATTGCCATGATCTCCGCGAGGGTCGGCGGATCGAAGACCACGCTCTACGGATACTTCAAGTCAAAGGAGGAATTGTTTGCTGCGGCGATGACGGGGGCGATGGAAGAGCAAGGCCGACAGCTGACGGCGATGCTCGACCCGTCGCAGCCCGATCTCCGCCGTGTTCTCGAAAGCTTCGGTGAAGCCTATTTGCGATTGGTGACGTCGGACCACATATTGGCGATTGTTCGCACTGCCGTTGCGGAGGCGGCTAATTCCAAACTTGGACCCGAATTATACGTACGTGGCCCCAAAATGGGTTGGGAACATCTAACCACATATATGAGCCATTTGAAGGAGCGAAATATCATCAATAGCACCGATCCCCGCATCGCCGCCGCTCATTTCAAGGGGCTGCTCGAGGCGGGTATCGTCGAGCCACTGCAATATGGAGCCGAAGCGGAATTCGCGCCGAGGGAGGCTGTGGTCGCTGCTGTCGATGCATTCCTACGTGCCTACTCCCGTTCAGGTCTCGTCATTGGATAACATCGCGCCTTTTATCAATAAGCAGCGCCTTTAACGCCTCCCGGGGGCTGCATCTCCGGAACGATGATTATGGGATGGCGGTATTCCAAGGGCGTCGAGTATGATGATTCATCGTTGAAGCAGCAGCTGATCCATAACGATTTCAATGATAGGCATCTGCAACGTTGTTGGCGTCGACAACAAAGGTGCGGTGGCTGTCCGCCGAACGATGCGGCGGCAGACGCTTATTGAGATTGTCAGCAAGATCCCAACTTGCATCATTGCTATGCAGGCGCGCTGAGGTGCTCACCACCTGAGCCAGCGTTTCGCCTCCCGCGGTGACGAGGCGCTACTGATTTCGCCGGAGTATGTCCGCTTATGTGAAGGCGCAGAAGAGGCCTGACGAGGCGGACGGCTCTCCTCGTTGTGGCTCTTAACAACCGCATCATGGCACTTCACCGCCGCGCAGGAGGCCGTCCGCCATATCAAGCCCTTCTTAAAACATGCCGTTGGAATTGGCCGCCTGCTCGGGGATCGGCTGAAGAATGTCCCAGTGTTCAACTACCTTGCCGCTTTCAATGCGAAATATATCGACGCCGGCAGTTCCGCGGTCCTCTTTATTCAAATAGGCGCAAAAATGTATTGCAACGAGATCGCCGTCGGCAATCGTACGTTTGATTTCGATTTTGAAATCCGGAAACTGCTGGTGAAAACCATTGACAAAGCCGACAAAGCCTTCGGGACCGTCGGCCACCTGTGGATTGTGTTGTGTATAGGCCGAACCGACATGTGCGCTGATGGCCGAAGCCGCATCCTTTTCAACAAAGGCGCGGCGGTGAAAATCCAAGGCGATTTCCTTGTTGGACTGTATTTTCTCACTCATTTGAACACTCCCATTTAATGAGTTCATTGTTTGGCGCGTTTCAACGCGTCGCCTCACGTCGGTCTTGGAGTAAACATGCCTGCATACATGCCGTTATCGACAACCAAAACATGCCCGTTGATCGAGCGGGCCGCGCCAGATGACAGAAACAACAATGCGTGGGCGACATCTTGCGCCGTGGCAATACGGCCGGTCGGCGAAACCGCCTGGAAATCTTCGCGCGAAAGCCCGTAGGCATCGATTGCTTCCTGCAGCATTGGCGTGTCGACGGGGCCGGGGCTTACGCAATTGCAGTTGATGCCGTCGCGACTGACCTCCATCGCCATCGCCTTGCAAAGATTGATGACGGCGGCCTTGCTGGTCGAATAGGCGAGCGCGTTGGCCATGCCGTACATACCGGCAAGCGCGGTGGTGAAGAGGATTGCGCCGCCGCCATGCTCGCGCATGATGGGGATGGCGAGGCGCGACATGCGAAAGGCACCCAGGAAGTTCACGTCCCAGACCGCACGCAGCTGCTCTTCCTTCACAGTCTCGACACCGCCGGAAGTCCCGAAACCCGCGTTGTTGATCAGAATGTCGACAGTCCCGAACCGGCTGGTCGCCTCCGCTATAATCTTTCGGCTCAGTTCGGGGTTGCCAAGATCGCCGGATAGGCCGAAAGCTTCCGCGCCCAGCGTGCGGCATTGCGAGACGATGGGGTCTAGCGATGCGCGTCCACTCAGGATGAGCCGCGCCCCCTTCTCGGCAAAGGCGAGAGCGGTGGCGAAACCAATTCCTGACGTTGCGCCGGTGACAACAACCACCTTGCCGTCGAAATCGTCAGCCATTTTGGTCCTCCATACGGTTCGACGGCACCAGAATGATCTTGCCTTCGCTGTTTCGCTCCTCCATCAGGCGATGAGCCTCTTCTGCCCTGGCGAACGGCAGCACTTTCGCCGGCACAAGGTCGAGTTCGCCGCGTTTGACCAGAGTTTCTAGGCTTTTTAATGCGGCAACCACGATGTCTGGTCTTTTCACGTGGTAGTAGCCGAGAAAGAAGCCCGTGACGCGGAGATTGCCCTCCAGCAATCTGGTGACATTGACGGGATTGGAAGTCGTCGCGGCATGGCCGTAGACCACGGCACGACCGTTCGGTACCAGGCAATCGATCCCGCCTTCCAAAACGCGTCCCGAGGTCGCGTCCATGACGAGATCGACGCCAAGGCCACCACTGGCTGCGCGCAAGGCGTCAACCCAATCCGGCTGGGAATAATCGACCACCGCTTCTGCGCCGGCGGCTAGAGCCAGACGGGTCTTGCTTTCATGGCCGACGCCGGCGATGACGCGTTTGGCGCCCAGTGCCTTTGCAATCCGTACGATCAAGGAGCCGACGCCGCCTGTCGCGCCCTGCACGAAGACCGTATCGTTTTTCGTCAACATGCCTGCATCTGTGAGAGCCAGATATGCCGTCAGGCCCTGAATGGGAAGCATTGCCGCCTGTTCGGGTGAAAGACCCTCGAACCACGGCATGAGATTCGTGGCCTCGACGGCGATGTAATCCGCATAAGCACCGCCCACGATATTGGCACCGATGACCGACTCACCGATCCGCGACCTGTCCACGCCTTCGCCGCAATCTTCGATGATTCCGGCAAATTCACAGCCCGGATTGAAGGGCAGCGGAGTAGGGACCGGGTAATGGCCGCCGCGCCGCCTGACCAGATCGGCAAAATTGACACCTGCAGCGAGAACCCGGACAATCACCTCACCCTTTTTGGGTTCGGGACGGGCTAGGGTTTCCACGCGCAGAACCTCGGGGCCTCCGGTTTGGTGAAAGCGGACCGACAGCATCGTTCTCGACAGGCTCATTTCTTCTCTCCCTGGGTACGTTTGAACGGCAGCCGCAACAAGAACCAGATCAATCTGGGCGTCAGCAGCCGCAAAGCTAGTCTCGCCTGTTCAGGCGTAATGACGGCAGACATGGGCATCGCGCCAAATATCTTGCCTTTGATCAGCAAGTCGGCGTCCTTCGCCTCAATCGAGCTGATCGTCATGAGTTCGATCTTGTCTGTAGTGAAGACTTTCATGCCGCGCTTACCTTGTCGAAATCGAGTCCCATCGCCTCGAACGCCTTCATCGCGGCGGCTCTGCCTGCGCCGAATACGCCGCCCCCCGGATGCATGAACGGACCGACGAGGAACAGGCGTTCGATGCCCGGAACCGTCAGGCTGCCAAGGTCGGGCGTCGGTCGGTGCGAGCCGAATTGGTAGGAATAAGGCGCGATACCGTGAATATCGCCCTTTTGAAAACTTTCTGAATCGCGTTCCAAATCGAGCGGACTGTAGACCGAACGGGCGATGAAATTATCCCTGCCGAGATTGGTGATGAATTTTCCCGCTTTGTCACAAAGCCAATCGGCATAGTCTTCCTTGTAGCCGTCCCACCTGGCCGCGCCGCCGTCCCTGAGGTCATAGGGCGCATAGGAGAACATCAGAAATGTCGCGTTCCCCACAGGGGCTCTCGACGGATCGACATTGGATGGGCAATTCGCGCCGAAAAGCGGCCTTTCAGGCAGCACGCCATAGCGCAATTCATCAAAAGACCGCCGCAACTGTTCAAGCCTCGTCGGCAGCAACTCCGTGATAATCGTACCGTTCACATGGTCGCCAGCGGAAAATTTCGCGGGCTCTTTGAGCGCGCCATGAACGACAAACGCGCTAAATGCCGCCGGCCGGGTTTTGCGCGCGGCCTTGTCGACGTAGGGGTCGAGGTTGTCGATATAAGAATGCAGACGATGGGGGTGGAGCGCGCCGATCAGGCAATCTTTTGCGAAAAATTCGCCCTTCGAGGTCCGTACGCCAACAGCACGGTCGCCCTTGACCAGGACCTTTTCGACCCTGGTTTCCTTGAGGATGGTGCCGCCATGATCGCGAATCTGGGCAACGAGTGCCTCTGTCAGCGCACCGCTGCCGCCTTTGGCGACACCGATTCCGTAACGCTCGAGAAAGGCAACGAACATGAACAGCCCGATTCCCGTCCCCATCTCGTCAGGGAGTTGAAGGTTTTCCGTGACCAGTTTGAGAAAATGCACCCGGACATAGTCGCTTTCGAAATACTCCGTGATGATGTCGAGGGCACTTTTCTGCATGATCATCAAAATTTCGCGGCCCTCTCGACTCTGGTCGAGCATTGCACTCATGGCGCCGTTGGGTATCGGGGGTGAATAGAGACCAGACAGAAGCATGGGCAGGATGCGGTCGCCCAATTCAGCAAGCTTCAGAAACGATTCCGCATCCGCTTTTGAGAAGTATTCGATCGCCTTATAATTCTTTGAGCGGTCGGTATAAAGCGCCAGCGTCTCACCATCCTCGAAGACTGAAATATGCGGCGGATCGGGGTAGATATATTCAAGGCCGTAACGCGATTTCAAACCGAGTTCGTCCTTCGCAAGGACCGGATTGGCCTGGATAAAGATGTGAGCGGTGCTGTGCTGATCGTGCCAGAAACCCGGCGCGGTCAATTCGCGCGTGACAACACCGCCTCCGAGCCAGGGTTGGCTCTCGATGACGAGAACGCTCTTGCCGGCTTTGGCAAGATAGCCGGCGGCGATCAGTCCATTATGTCCCGAACCGATCGCGATGACATCGTATGTCGTTGATATATTCAAGATTTCCTCCCAGAGCACGTGTGACCGGCGCGAAGAGTTTCAGCCGGTTCACGTCATGAAATTTTTACTTGTGAAGATTGTATCGGGGCGCGAACCATTTGCAAAAGTGATTTCCTTTATGTATTTCCATAACTGGCGCGATTGGTTGATGGCCCAAGCGCCTGAGGCGCCGCGGTCGCGGTTGCAAAAGGGCTATCGGCCTTTTTTTGGGGGGGCGAAATGCATTTCAATGGCTTGGATCTCAACCTGATCGTCGCACTCGACGCAATACTCAGTGAACGCAACGTCACCCGCGCGGCCGAGAAGTTGAATATCAGCCAACCCGGCATGAGCGGTGCGCTGAACAGGTTGCGGCAATACTTTAACGACGATCTTCTAACGCAAAACGGTAAGCAGATGATACCAACTCCTCTGGGCGCGACGCTTTCCGTTCCGGCCAAGGAAATACTGGCAACCGTCCGTTCGCGTTTAGCCGTACAAACGCGTTTTTTGCCAGAGGAAGCGCGGCGGAGCTTCACCGTTATGGTGTCGGACTATGCGGCTACGATCTTTTTGGCGAATGTTTTGCGTGCGCTTGCAGTTGAGGCGCCGGGGATGACTTTCGATCTGCACCAGTACGCCGATATCCCGGGTGACGCATTGGACGCGGGGCGCATTGACGTGCTGCTCGGCCCCCAGCAGGCGCTCTCGCAAAACCATCCTTTCAAGCCGCTCTTCAAGGATGATTTCGTCGGGGTCGCCTGCGCCAACAACCATGCCGTGGATGACGTGGCGGACATCGACTCTTTCCTGGCGATGCGACATGTCCTTGTTAGACTGGGCGGTTCCGGCCTGCCGACCACTGACGCGACATTTCTCGAAAGGTCTTTTGCACCTCGAAGGATAGAGGTGATCGTTCCAGCGTGGAGTCTGGTGCCACACTATTTGATGGGGACACAAAGGGTTGCAATTTTTCATCGTCGGCTTGCCGGTGATTATGCGAGGCATTTTCCGCTTAGAATATTCGAAATCCCCACAGCCCTCCCAATCTTCGAAGAATGCGTCCAATGGCGCGCTTCGAGCCGGGGCGATCCCGCAATTCAGTGGCTTGTTGAACGAATGGAGGCGCACGCGCGAACGCTCAACGAAGTGTCTGCCTGATCGCGGACTGGGAAGTCTGCTATATCCCCATCGAATAAAGCCGGCCTTGCCACCGATAAGACCGCGAGGTCGCTTAGGATGGCACGTTCGATGATGACTGATAACTATTCGCCCGGGACCACAACAGGATTGTGGATCAACCGCGCCTTGGAGAAAGATATAACCGCAAGCGTTGCGCATACGCAGGCTGCGAAGCCGATCGAGGTATAGCCCGATATCTGGATCAGAGTTCCGCCAAGGATTGGGCCAACGGCCGCGCCGGTCATGAGCATCGCCGGCGTCGCGGCAACGGCCCGCCCGCTAGCGTCCAGCCGAGACAAAAGACCGAATGCAAATGTGTGGGTGAAAACCATGGTCGCCACAAATACAGGACCTGCTATCGCGTAAGGAAGGAAAGCAGAGCTCAAGGTTATGACGAGCGCGAGAATAGCCTGTGCAACCGGTCCGGCAAGAACCACCTTCTCCGGATTCAGCATCTTTTCAAGGAGGCCGGCGACAGGGCCAGGAAACAGGTTGACGATCCCAAGAGCGATCAGCACGCCGACAATCGCATCTGTGGAGAATCCGTGTCCGACGCCTATCTCCTGAAAGAATCCGAAAACCATCGACTGGGTGACCGCCATCAGGCTGACGCCGAAAATACCGGCCCAAACGGCCCGGCTGAGCTTTTGTGTGCCAGCAGTCGCTGCGGGATCGTGATCGGCGGCTAGTTGTGGAAACGCGAGCAGCGATGTCACGCTCGCTAATATCATGAGACCGCAGAAAACGAAAAACACCATTTCCCGACCCTGCGTGGCAACAAGCTTCGGAACCGTCCCGAGGAATATCGTGCCGAATACGCCGATCGCCCCGCCAGCCATCGCGAACAGCCTGTGAGGGTTCAGGCTTCGCCCGATCGTGCCATGAGTAAAAGAAAGCGCCGTTCCGGCAGTGAATCCGGCCATTGCATGGCAAATGGCCATTGGAATGAAATGGGTTTGTTTCGTTGCTGCGGCCCAGGCTATCGCTGCCAAGGCGAGAGATAGTGTGGCGACCATCCTGCCATTGAAGTCGTTAAACCGCGGTGCAAAGATTAGGCTCGCAGCGACAGTTCCAACCAGGAAAAGCGTAACCAAAGCTCCGGCTTGTTGCGGATCAAAATGATACTCCGTGATCAAGGTACTGATCCAAACCGGCAATGCCACCAGATCAATCATCCCCGCAACATGCGCGATGAGCAGCGCCAAGCGCGGGCACCAAGTTTCTTTCGTAGCCATTGTGGCCTCCTCCACCTATGTCTGGCTTTCGCTCGGCTCCCCCCGAGCGATACGCAGTCAAACGCCACAAATGTCGCCTACCTCCTCACTCAAGCAGAAATTCTGGCAGGGCGGGCGTGTTCAAAGTGTCGATTGAAGTTAGCTGAGCCTAGGCAGGCGCCGTTTATTTGCAAAGGTGATTTTCCTGATCCGAAATCATAATTCGTAGTGATGGTACGGCGCGCTCTTGGTGCAATGTCCGTCCTAGCGCGTCACCGCGCGAGAATTACAGCGCGTGTTTGAGGACTTCAGTCGTGAGAGCGGATGCTGCACCCTTCAGCTTTTCCCGCACCCAGGTCAAAGCCGGATCGCGTGAGCGATAACTGTGCCATTGCACCGACTGTTCGAGGAGCGGCAAGTCCACGGGTGGATCAACTATCGTAAGGCCACCAGTCTTGATCATTTCTCTGGCGAGACTTCGTTGAACCAGCGCGAGCCGATCGGTTCCTCTGACCAGCACGGAAAGCGTGGAAAAGGCAAACGTCGATACCTCCACTCGAATGGCCAAGCCAACGTCGCGGCATGCGCGCTCTGCAAAGCTTTCCCCGCCATTCGGCGGACGCATCACCACATGACCTGAGGTTTCGAACTGCTCACGGGTCATCCTCGTCTCCGTCGCAAAACGGCTGGAGGAATCCGTAACGCAACAGATTTTATCGGCGAACAGCGCATCCGAGGGATGGTGGGTGGAGCAAAACACTGACGGTGCGATCAGAAGATCGGCTTCTCCCTTTTCCAACAGCAGGTGCGGAAAATTCTGTTGCGGCTTGAAATCGAATTGCAGGCCGGGAGCCTCCGCAGCGACGACCGCCATAAAACGCGGGATCAGCGTGTGCAGCGAGTAGTCAGAAACCACCATGCCGATCACGCGGCGGGAATCCGTGGGATTAAAGGATGGCGTCGAGACGACGGCGCTGTCGATACGCACGATGATGTCGCGCAAAGGTTGTTCGAGAGAAGCGGCGAGCGGCGATAGTTCCATCGTACGCCCGACCTGGATCAGCAGTGGGTCGTCGAAATACTCCCTGAGACGCCCGAGCGCATTGCTCATCGCTGATTGGGTCATGAACATTTCATCCGCCGCGCGGCTGACATTACGGAGTCGGATCAGGGTGTCGAGCGCTACCAGCAGGTTGAGATCGAGATTTTTGAAACGCATGGCTCCTCCATGTATTCAGATTATCAATATCATGGATTGAAACAACCAATTTCATAAACGTTTTTCTTTTCGTTAGATCTTGGGCCGGGAGGAGTGATCGATCGGCCGAGCGCATGCGCCGTCATCGATTTCCGCCTGAAGCGTTGACGTGGCGACGCGAGAGAATTGAGGAGGCATTGTGTTCAAATATTTCCCCACTAATTACGTCTGGAACCTGTCGGTCAATCTGTCTATCGAGATGGGCGCCCGCATCGGGGAGATCGAGGAAATGTGCGCCGCCCTCCAGGAGGCCGCGAAGGCCCCTGATGCGGCCGGCGTCATGGCCTTTCGCCAGACATGGGCAAGCATGGGCGACAAGCTCATTTCACTCGCCGAGGAAGACGAAGCCAAGGGACGAAAGATATCCGCCGGCGACAAGCTCATCCGCGCCGCCAACTATTTGCTGACGGCCGAGCGGCTGCAGGCGCATGGATCGGAAGGGCGTCTGGCGCTTTACCGCCGCTTTCTCGACACGTTCGAAAAAGGTTTGCGACTGTCGGGCTCTTCCTGTCGTCGCGTCGAGATTCCCTATGAAGGAACGCATCTTTCGGCGCTCTATGTGCCGGCCGAGGGCGTCAGCGGGCCGCAGCCTTTGCTCGTTCAGGTCAACGGGCTCGACAGCACCAAGGAAATGAAATTTCTCGTCGGCCTTCCCCAATGGCTTGCCAAGCGCGGCGTCGCCTCGCTGGTGGTCGACCAGCCTGGAACCGGCGAAGCACTCCGGCTGGAGGGCCTCACGGCCCGTTTTGATAGCGAGCATTGGGCAAGCCGTGTGGTGGACTGGCTGGAAACCCGGCCGGAGATCGATTCGAAGCGCATCGGTTTGGAAGGCGTCTCTCTCGGCGGTTATTACTGCCCCCGCGCCGTGGCCTTTGAACCCCGTTTCGCCTGTGGCGTCGTGTGGGGCGCCAACCACGATTGGCGTGACGTGCAGAAGAAGCGCCTCGCCCGGGAAGGCAATTTTCCGGTGCCGCATTACTGGGAGCATGTCCGCTGGGTCTGGGGTGCCAAGGACATGGACGACTTCATGTGTATCGCTGAACATGTCCATCTCGACGGCGTGCTCGACCGGATTCACGTTCCCTTCCTCGTCACCCATGGCGAAAAGGACAGCCAGATCCCGCTGCATTGGGCCCAGGCCACCTATGACCAACTGGTCAACAGCCCGAAGCGCGAATTGAAGATCTTCGACGCCCGCACCGGCGGTGTTCAGCATTCAAGCTTCGACAATTCCGCCAATGCAGGCGCCTATATCGCCGATTGGGTGGCGGAGGTTCTTGGCGGACGCACGGCGGTAGGAGACGCGGCATGACGATCAAGCTTATGATGTTCGGACGCCGTTCTCCCGGTCAGACCCTCGCAGAGCATCGCCATCACATGAAGGATGTCCATGGCCGGATCGTGCTCGATTACATCGCCGCCGATCCGCAAAACGCGCCGCGCAAATATGCGCAAAATCATGGGCTGGACGGGGTCTTCGCCGCTGATGACGCCGCCCCCGTTGCTCTGTGCTTGGGGTTGGATTTCGTGACCCAGCTCTGGTTCGAGGATATCGGATCGGTGAAGGCGTCTCGGGAAACACCGTTCTACAATGAGCGCCTACGCCCCGACGAACCGCGCTTCGTCGACAACGCCAATGTTGTCGGGCAGCCCTTCGCGGAAGAGCGAGTGCGGGAGCCGGCTTCCGCATTGATCGATCTGAAATTGTTTGTCGTCAGGCCCGCAGGCGCGGCGGCGGTCGATCTTGTTGATCGTATCTCTTCGAGCGATGCCGCCTATTCCGGCTACTGTCGCAACACGGCCGTCACGCCAGGACCGATTGCCGTCGTCGACGAATTCTGGGCGCGCTACGAAGTGGAGGCTGCCCGACTTCTGCATCATTGCCGCCAGGCGCTCGAAACGGGCGAGACAGATGGTGGACGTTCCGCCGCCTATCTCATCGCCCGCGAATACAGATTATTTGCCGGCCGCTGAGGCGCCGGTCCAAGGGAGGATCATCATGAACATCATCGGACCCGACTATCTCGTGTTCGGCGTCGATAACGTCGCCGCCGCCACAGACTACCTCCGTGATTTCGGCCTGCAGCCCGTCAATGTCGATGAGACTGGCGGCCTGTTTGCCGCGCTCGACGGAACCGGAATCGTCATCCGGCATAAATCCGACCCGTCGCTACCCATGTCGCTTCCGACAGCCAATCTTCTGCGCCAGCAGGTTTATGGCGTGCGTTCGGCTGATGACCTTGACGTGATCGAAGCCGAGCTCTCCAAGGACCGGCGTGTCACCCGCCTTGCCGACGGTTCCATCGAGACCCGTGACACGCATGGCTTCGAGCTCAAATTTCAGGTGACGATCCGGCGCGAGCTTAACATGCCGACCGAGAAGATCAATGCGCCAGGCGCTCCCGCCCAACGCAAGCCGAACGAGATCGGCGTTTGGGAAGAAATGCCCGCCGCGCCGCGGACGCTCAGCCATGTCGTCCTCTTCGTGCCCGACCTCGAGGTGGCAACGGACTTCTACTGTAACCGGCTCGGTTTTGTGATTACCGACACGCTGAAGGGCGCCGGCCCCTTCCTGCGGCCAAAAGCGAATGACGATCATCATACGCTCTTCTTCATCCGCACACCGGAATACATGAAGGGCTGCGAACACCTTGCCTTCCATATGGGAGGGCCAACCGAATTGATGGTTGCCGGTACCCGCTTCGTCAAAAAGGGCTATCAAAGCTTCTGGGGGCCGGGCCGCCACAAGTTCGGCTCGAACTGGTTCTGGTATTTCAACAGTCCGCTCGGCTGTCATGTCGAATATGACGCCGATATGGACAAGCACGACGACAATTGGGTGGCGCGCGAAGCACCGGTGGGCGCGGAGGCATCGCAGATCGTGCTGTTCGAAATGCGCGAGAAATGGATGCCCGGAGGCCCGCCTCCCGGCGCGAAGGCCTGATCCGATGACGGCGCTGGACTCGCATCAGGTGGGTCTCTGTCGCACCGAGGACATCGGTGAGGGTGAAGCGCGAGGCTTCGGTCCGGTGGGAGGATATCGCCGGAAGATCATTGTTCTTCGCAAAGAGGGACGACTTCACGCCTGGCTAGACGCCTGCCCGCATTATCCGCAGGGCACGCCGATGGCCTGGCGGTCCAACGCCTATCTGAATGGCGACGGCACGCATATCGCCTGCCATTCGCATGGGGCGCTGTTCGACATGGAAACGGGAGAATGCGTCTTAGGTCCCTGCCTGGGGCAGGGGCTGACGCGCGTGGAGTTGACGGTTACCGAGGAGGGCGAGGTTTTCGCCGCTCTGGCCGAGGAGGAGAAAGCACTATGAATGCGGGCATCAACAAAGCCTTGATCATCGGGGGCGGCTTCGCCGGAATGACGGCAGCGGCGCGGCTAGCGCGCCAAGGCGTCGAGGTCGATCTTCTCGAGATCGATCCCGGCTGGCGATCCTATGGCGCGGGCATCAGCCTGCATGGCTCGACATTGCGCGTGTTGAAGGAACTCGGCCTTCTTGATCGCTTCATGGAGGAAGGATTTGCCTCTGACGGCGTCCAGATGCGTGGTCCCGACGATCGCATTCTGGTGACTTTACCGACACCGCGCGTTGCCGGTCCCGACGTCCCCGGTGGAGGCGGGATCATGCGTCCGGCGCTCGCCAAAATCCTGCAGGAAGAGGTTGTCGCGGCAGGTGTCAAAGTCCGACTTGGCGCGACATTTTCGACGATCGAGGATCGGGAAGACGGCGTTTGGGTCGACATCGGCGACGGCTCTCCCGAGCACTATGATCTCGCCATTGGCGCCGATGGTCTTTATTCCCGCGTTCGCGCTACGCTGTTTCCGGAAGCGCCTAAGCCGCGCTTTATTGGCCAGTCTGTCTGGCGCGCGGTGCTGCCGCGGTCCGCGGAGATCACCACGGTCACCATGTGGCTTGGCTCGAAGCTCAAGGTCGGTATCAACGGCGTGTCAACCGACAAGGCCTACCTCTTCCTGACCGAGGACAAGGAAGTCAACGATTTTGTGGCGCCGGACACGTTTGTGGAGACGCTTCGCGCGCTTCTGAGGCAGTTTCCCTCGCCGATCATCCAAACCATCGCCGATCAACTGTCCGAGGAAAATCACGTCATTTATCGCCCGCTCGAACAAATGCTGATGCCGCGTCCATGGCGGAAAGGACGCGTCGCGCTCATTGGCGATGCCGTACACGCGACCACGCCGCATTTGGCGGCAGGAGCTTGCATCGGCATCGAGGATGCCATGGTGCTGGCGCAGGAAGTAGGAAGTGCCGCAACCGTGCATGAGGCGCTGGCGGCCTTCGAGGCCCGGCGCTGGGAGCGGTGTCGGATGGTGGTCGAGAATTCAGGGCGTCTGGCCGACATCGAGATCCACGGCGGTAGCCGCGAGGAGCACGCGGCGATCATGGGCGCCTCTATGAAAACGCTCGCCGAAGTCATCTGAGCAGGCGAAACGACACCGGGGAACCAGGGGCCGGGCGCGTGATGTCGCTCCGGCTCGGGAGGATCATATATGACGGAACAAAAATACGGCATGGGCGGAACCGCAGCGCTGGTGGTGGCTCACTGCGCGGGCATGCTCGATCTCACTGCTTTGCCGGTCTGGGTCGGCGCGCTTGTCGAGCGGTTCGGATTCAGTCCGCAACAGGCAGGCGGCATCGTGACCTTATTTCTTTTGGGCGCGGTGGCGGCGAGCCTCTTCGTTGCGCCGCGCGTCAATCGGATCAATCAAAAACTGGCCGCTACCGTCGGTTATGGCGTCGCCGCGCTCGCCTTCTTCATCGCATCGACGCAAAGCGGCTTGGTGGAGTTGGCTGCGCTCCATCTGGTCGCGGGCCTGGCGGTCGGCACGGGGCTGTCGATGGTGCACGGCGCGATCGGCAAATCTAACAATCCTCATCGTCTCTTTGCTGTGGCCGGCATCGCAATCGGTCTTCTTGGCATTGTGCTGCTCGGCGTACTGCCGCAGCTGTTGATCGCCTTTGGCCGCGAGGCTCTGTTCCAGGCTTTCGGCCTCTTCATGGCCATAGCTTGTCTGTTCTGCGCCGTCCTATTCGAGAATCCTGATCGTGGTGAGTTGCATGCATCGGCGCCGTTCGGTCGCGCGATCTGGTTCACTGTCTTCGGCATCAGTATCATGACCTTCAATCAGGCGATGGTGTTTTCTTTCGTGGAAGTGATTGGAAAGCTGCGGGGCTTTCCCGCTGACGCCGTGTTGGGTGTGCTGATCGCCCTCGGCATTGTCAATTTTCTGATTCCCTCGCCGCTGGCGGCGATCCTGCAGAGACGACTGGTCGCCGAGACCGTGGTCCAGATCGGCCCCGCGGTGCAGGCTGTCTTCGCGGTGATTGTAACGAGCGCCACGGTCTTTGCGCTATGGGCGCCGGTGGCCGCCTTCTTCGTCGCGATCCAGATTTTCACCCACACCTTCGCCTTCGGTCTGCTCGCCCGTCTCGATCGAACGGGCAGGGCCGTGGCGGCCACGCCAGCGATGCTGATGATCGGCGCGGCGCTCGGCCCGATTGTCGGCGGCGCTCTCGGCCAGAATTTCGGCTTCGGCGCACTCGGGGCAGCGGGGGTGGCCGTCGCGATCCTTTCGATCGTTTTCTTCACCAAAGCGAGGACCGCATGACCGAGTTTCCCGCGATCACCCGGGTGGTGACAGGCCATGACAACGCGGGCCGTTCATTCGTGGCCCATGTCGGCCCACTGCCGACCGTTGTGGAGCTGGACGCCATTCCCGGCACGGTGTTTCACGAGGTGTGGGCTACGTCAGGTGCGCCGGTTCTCGTTGAAAATGGCGCGGATCCCACCATCGGCCCGCTTGTGCTGCCGCCCCCAAGCCGCGGCACCCGTTTTCGCTTCGTCGATATTCCCCCCGACACTGAGGAATTTCTGGCCCATGGTGCGTCGAAAATGGGCGCGGCATTCTCGGAAATCGGCGATGAAGCCGCATCGACCGTAACTGAACAATCCCCCCATCCGCTAATGCACCGGACCCAATCGATCGACTACGGCGTGGTGATCGAAGGTGAAATGACGCTGGTGCTCGACAAGGGCGAGGCGCTTCTGAAGCCAGGTTCGGTTGTCATCCAGCGCGGCACGAACCATGCCTGGGCCAATCGCTCCGGTCGGATGTGCCGCATGTTGTTCGTTTTGATCGATGGCATCTACGAGCCTGCGATCGCCGAGACGCTTTCCGGTCCCGGTTACTGATCGGAACAAAACATCTTTCGGAGGTTGAAATGAAACTCGCGACCTATAAAGACGGCAGCCGTGACGGCCAGCTATGGGTGGTCTCGAAAGACCTGGCGGTGGCCGCGCCAGCGGTCGGAATAGCTTCGACGATGCTGGAAGCGGTCGAAAACTGGGACGCAGTTGCACCACGCCTCAAGGCGCTTGACGAGCGCTTGAATGCCCGCGAGGAAGCCTTCGCCACGCGTTTTGAACTGGAGCGTTGCATGGCGCCCTTGCCGCGTGCGCCGCAATGGCTCGACGCCTCCGCCTTTCTCAACCACGGCCGGTTGATGGACAAGGCTTTCGACAATCCGGTGAATCCGGATTTCGAGACCATTCCCTTGGTCTATCAGGGGGCGAGCGATGATCTGCGCGGCCCCGTCGATGACGTCGAGTTTGCTGACGACAGCCTGTCGATCGACATGGAGGGCGAATTCGGGGTGATCGTATCTGACGTTCCTATGGGGGCAAGTGCCGAACAGGCCGTCTCGCATATCCGGCTTCTGGTGCAGATCAATGACTGGTCGTTGCGCAAACTTGGTCCACGTGAGATGCGCGCCGGTTTCGGCTGGCTGCAGGCCAAGCCCTCCACGGCTTTCGCTCCACTCGCGATCACACTCGACGAAATCGCACCCTTCTGGGAAGACGCGCGGGTGAAAATGCCGCTCCATGTGGCGATTAACGGGCGCGAGGTCGGACGTGCGAACGGCGCGGAGATGCATTTTTCCTTCAGCGACATCATTGCCCATTGCGCCCGTACCCGAAAGCTGACTGCCGGCACTATCCTCGGATCAGGCACCGTCTCGAACGCGGATCGCGGTGCCGGCTCCTCATGCATTTCGGAAATCCGGGTGATCGAGCTCCTCGATCAGGGCGCGTCCGTCACGCCATTCCTCACCTGGGACGACCGGGTCCGGATGGAGGCGCGGCTTCCCGATGGATCGACCCCGTTCGGCATCATCGATCAGCGGGTGGTGAAGGCCTGATGCGCGTTCTCGTCACTGGCGCGGATGGCTTTCTGGGCTCCGGTCTCGCCCGGCGGCTTGCCAATACGGCTGCGGGCCTGAGCCGGTTAACGCTGACGGACCGCCGATTCGTCGGCAAGTCCGCCCAGATCGCGGGCGCCGATTTGATGCCCGGCGATCTGACGCAATCGGATTTTCTCGACACCCTGTTCGAACCCGGCTTTGATATTGTCTATCATCTCGCCAGTATGCCAGGCAGCCAGGCGGAGGCCGAGCAGGCGCGTGGTCACAAGATCAATTTGGTCGCGCCCTTGGATCTCGCATGGCGAACGGCAGCGAGCCGGCGCGGGGCGCGCTTCGTTTTCGCCTCCTCGATCGCCGTCTACGGCGATGTCGCTGCGGAGGTCATATCGGAGGCGACGCCGACCTCGCCGGGGTTGTCCTATGGTGCCCATAAGCTGATGACCGAGATCCTTCTAACCGACCTCGCCCGTCGGGGAGAGCTATCGGCAATCAGCCTACGCTTTCCGGGGCTTGTGGCGCGCCCACGGGCCGAAAGCGGACATGGCTCCGCCTTCATGAGCCAGATTTTTCACAAAATCAGTGCAGGCGAGAATTTCTCAAGCCCGGTTCCGGCGTTGGCGCGGTGCTGGTGGATGTCCCGCGCTGCCGCGGTGGAAGCGCTTCTGCAAGCCTCCCACCTTCAATCCGATGCGCCGACCGTGCTGTTGCCCCCGGCGCTCTGCGCTTCGATGGCGGAAATGGTTCAGGCCATCGAAGCTGTCGAGGGACGACCGGCGTCGATCCAATGGGGCGACGACACACGGCTGACCCGTCTGTTCGGGGCGATGCCTGATATCGACGCTTCGCTGGCGCGCAGCCTCGGCATTGCCGGAGACGCCGATCTTCAATCGCTGGCCCGCGCGGCCATATCTGGAGACTAACCATGAAAATCGTCGATCTGTCCGTCGCCATCGACAACGAGACGCCCGCCGATCCGCCCGGGCTCGGACCAAAAATTGTCTATTCCGATCATCAGGCCGGCACAGAAGAGGTGATGCGCTTCTTTCCGGGCCTTGACCGGGCAGACTTGCCGGGAGCGGAAGGTTGGGCGGTGGAGCAACTGACGCTGACGGCGCATGCAGGCACGCATCTCGACGCGCCCTGGCACTTCGCCTCGACCATGAATGGTGGCGAGCGCGCCTGGACGATCGACGAAGTTCCGCTGGATTGGTGCATCCGCCCCGGCGTCAAGCTCGATCTTCGTCATCTGCCGGATGGTCATGTCGCCACCGCCGACGAAATCCGCGCCGCCGTCGAAGCAACTGGCGCTCCCCTAAAAGCCTCTGACATCGTCCTCGTCAACACCTCCGCCGGCGCAGCCTACGGGCGGCCGGATTATATCGGCCGGGGCTGCGGCATCGGCCGTGAAGCGACCCTCTGGCTTTTGTCGCAAGGCGTGCATATCACCGGCACCGACGCGTGGTCCTGGGATGCACCGTTTCCCATCACCGCCAAGCGCTTCGCTGCCACCGGAAACGCCGGTCTGATCTGGGAAGGCCACAAGGCAGGGCGAGACGGCGTCTTTCTGCATATGGAAAAGCTAACTTGTCTCGATCAACTGCCGGCGCGCGGCTTCACAATCTCGTGCCTGCCGGTCAAGATTCGTGGCGGCTCGGCCGGATGGTGCCGGGCGGTGGCAATGTTGACAGAAAATGGAAGCTGATGATCGACGTTAAAGCATCGCAGCCAGATCCTGTCTTTTGGGAACGTCCCATTGGAGCGCGATCTTACGGAGGAAAAATGAAGAAGACGTGCGTCAATGCGACAGAAGCTCTGGCCGGCAAGCTACACGACGGAATGACAATAATGTCCGGGGGCTTTGGGTTATGCGGCATACCCGTCACACTCATTGAGGCTGTCCGCCTGTCCGGCGCCAGGAACCTCACGGTCATTTCGAATAATGCCGGGGTCGACGGTTACGGTTTGGGTACCCTCCTTGAAACGCGACAGGTACGGAAGATGATCTCCTCCTACGTTGGCGAGAACAAGCTCTTTGCCCAGCAGTATCTGGCTGGCGAACTTGAGATCGAGTTCAATCCCCAAGGAACCCTTGCCGAAAGAATCCGCGCTGGCGGTGCGGGGATCCCGGCTTTCTATACGAAAACAGGTGTAGGCACCCTTGTCGCGGAGGGGAAGGAGTGCCGACGTTTTGGCGATGACGATTACATTCTGGAGACCGGGCTTGTGGCTGACGTCGCCCTGATCCACGCATGGAAGTCGGATCACGAAGGCAATTTGATTTACCGCAAGACAGCCCGCAACTTCAATCCGATGATGGCGACTGCGGCCCGCATGACAGTTGCAGAGGTGGAACTTCTGGTGCCCGACGGCAGCTTGGACCCAGACGCTGTCCATACCTCGGGTATTTTCGTGAACAAGATCGTTCATGTGATGGATTTGGAGAAGCGGATCGAGCAGCGCACGGTGCGTTCCCGCGAGATGGAGATCGGTTGACATGCCCTGGACACGTGAACAGATGGCGGCGCGGGCCGCGAAAGAATTGCAAGATGGCTTCTATGCTAACCTTGGCATCGGCATTCCCACATTGGTGGCCAACTTCATTCCCGACGGACTGGAGGTCACCCTCCAGAGCGAAAACGGCATGCTGGGGATGGGGCCTTTTCCTTTTGAGGGAGAGGAAGATGCAGACCTCATCAATGCCGGCAAGCAAACCATTACGGCTCTGCCAAAGACAAGCTTTTTTTCCTCAGCGGATAGCTTCGCCATGATCAGAGGTGGACATATTGACCTTTCGATTCTGGGTGCGATGCAAGTGTCTCAAAGTGGCGATCTCGCCAATTGGATGATTCCGGGCAAAATGGTGAAAGGTATGGGCGGAGCCATGGACCTGGTTGCTGGGGTCAAGCGTGTTGTCGTCGTCATGGAACATGAAGCCAAGGGAAAGTCTAAGCTTCTCAAGGAATGCACTCTTCCGTTGACCGGCCACCGGGTTATCGATCTCGTCATCACTGACCTCGCCGTTTTCGAAGTCGCGAGGAGGGGGCCGCCCAAGATGGCGCTCGTCGAGATTGCCGAAGGGGTCACCCTTGCGGAAATCAGAAGCAAGACCGAGGCAGAGTTCGAGGTCCAGTTGCATACGGACCGGCCGGTGCCCTGCGCCGAGCCTTCGTGGGTTGCGTAACGTTCGTCGGCAAGCTTAGAACGGCGCATTTGCGAACCTCGCTGCCGGTAATCTCGGGCAACTGCTATCGTCAGCGCGGTGGATCGTGCCGGTGTCATCTCCGCCGATGTGCACGAACTTCTCCTTGGCCAGGTCCTGGCGGCAGGGGAGGGACGGAACCCAGTGCGCCGCGCGGCAAAAGATGTCCGAATGCCAGACGAGGCCAACGGCGAGCCGGATGCCACGATCGTCACCCATTCTCTTGCTGAAACTGAACAGGCGCTCAGCGGCCACGCTTGGCGGGACGACCGGGAGTATTCCGCTTATGCCGAGTGCGTGTCGGCCATCAAGCACCATCTGCGCAACTGCACCAAGAGCTTCTATATGCAAGCGCAGCGGTGTCGATCTGAATCATTGTTTGAAACCGGCGAGGGCATCGGTGAGGTAGCCTTGCGGGAGCATGACGTCGATGACGATGGAAAGCTCGGGCTCAAGCCCGGCGGAAAAAGCTCCTGGCCTTCGCCTCCGATCGATCGGCGTCGTCGACCAGCTGCCGGGCATCTTTGAGCAGGTTGGCACCCTGGGGTGTCAACTGCGGGAAGCGACCGACACGCTCAAACAATGGCACGCCTAACTGTTCCTCCAGATTGGAGATCGACTGGCTGACCATCGACTGCGCTCACCCAGAACACGTCCTGCAGCTGTGCAGGCTGCCTTGACCGGCGGCGGCGATCAAGGTGCGCAAGTTCAAGCTATCGAGAGAAACGCCGTCAAACAATTTCTGGCTATCTAGCGCTAGACATTCGTGTAGCACAATTTCATCGCCAACTCGAAGAATGTCCCTCACATTCCTAAAAGCGATAATCCGAGATGCGTTAATATCGCTTTTTCTTGCGATTGGGTTTTGTCATTCTTTCCCCATAATTATAGACGGGGAACAAACCGATGCAAACCGCCACAGTCTCACAGCGTCTGGATAGGCTGCCAATTCTGCCCTTCCATAAAAGAATTCTGATGCTCGTCGGAGCCGGCCTCTTTTTCGATGCCTTCGACATCTATCTCGCGAACTCCGTCCTCGGCGCCCTCGTTCAGGATGGATGGTCGACGGTCGACAAGAACGCCGCATTTCTTTCGGCCACCGCATTCGGCATGCTCTTAGGCTCTGTCATGGCCGGCATCCTCGGTGACCGTTACGGTCGCAAGTTTACCTACCAGTTCAATCTTCTGGTTTTTGGTCTGTCGTCGATCGCCTGCGCATTCATGCCGACGATGGAATGGCTTATCGGAGCGCGCTTCGTGACCGGTATCGGTCTGGGTGCAGAGCTTGTTATCGGTTATGGACTGTTGAGCGAATTTGTACCGCCAAGCCATCGCGGTCGCTGGGCTGCATTGCTCTCCTGCATCGCTCAATTCGGCCTCTTTGCTGCGACGCTGACAAGCTGGATCGTCATCCCATCACTTGGCTGGCGGGCGATGTTCATCATCGCCGGCGTAGGTGGGCTCATCGTCTTCATTGCCCGCAAGAATATTCCCGAGTCTCCACGTTGGTTGGAACGGAACGGCAAGCAGGCGGAAGCCGATGCGATCGTCACCAAGATCGAATCCGAAACAAGTGTCGGAAAACTTGCCCCTATCGCTCCTTCCCAGGAAGCAGCCTCCCTCGGTAAGATCAATCCTCTCGCAGCCCGTTTCCACAAGCCGCTAGCGATTGGCGCCGTGACGCAAATCGTACAGAGCGCTGCCATCTATGGCTTCATCGCTCTTCTTCCCACCTTCCTTGCCAAGCAAGGCATTCCGATCAACAAGTCGCTCGGTCAGTCCGTTCTCATGACCTTTGGCGGTCCTGCCGGTGCGCTTGCCGCCTATTTCTTGACGGACCGCATTGGTCGCAAGCCCGCGATCATCGGAGCTTCGGTTCTTGGTGCCATCATCGGTCCATGCTTCGCCCTGGTACAATCGCAGGAGATCGCTACCGCACTCGGCTTCCTGATGTTCGGCTTGGTGTACTTCCTCGTCTCTGTCATCCAGGCTGGATATCTGCCGGAACTATTCCCGACAGAAGTGCGCATGCGCCTGACCAGCTGGGCAGTCATCGCGGGCCGCCTGACCTCGATCGGCATTCCCTTTGTGTCGGTCTATCTCGTCCAGTCTGGTGGTCTGTTGGCAGTCGTTGGCACGGTGGCGGTGCTGCTTGTCGTCCAAGCCGTAATGATCGCAACGCTTGCCGTGGAAACCAACCGTAAAAGCCTCGAAGAAATTGAGGCCGATACGCTGGATGGTTCGTCAACGGCGCCCGCTGCCCACCGTAAAGCCATCTGACAGATATTTAAATGAAGGCGTCGTTATGCACGCGGCGCCTTTTTGACAGGTGATGAAATGAACGTTGAACAGATTAGAGCCCTTATCAAGGCGTTGGACGAAGCTGCCGTTTCCGAATTGGAATACAGCGAGGGAAACGTTCGCCTGAGGATTGTGAAGCAGGCAGCTTCCAATACAAACGGATACGCGTCGGCAGAGAGTTACACGACCGCGGCCGCGCAAGAGGTAGAATCTGTTCCGCCCAACACCCCTTCTCGCAGCAACAATAACATGGTGGAAGCGCCGTTGCCTGGCGTATTCTATCGCTCTGCAAGCCCCGGCGAGCCGCCATTCGTGGAGGCGGGTGCCAAGGTTACCCAAGGTCAGACATTGGCGTTGATTGAGGCAATGAAGATGTTGACGCCCGTGAAGGCGACTGAAGACGGCGACGTTTCCGCTGTCCTTGTGGAAAATGGTGTCTCGGTTGAAGCTGGCGCCGCATTGTTTGAAATCGCATCGTGACCGTTCTTCCGGTTAGGGAATAAGGCTAATGCTGAAGAGGGTTCTTATCGCGAACCGAGGTGAGATTGCCGTTCGCATTCAACGCGCATGCCGGGTTCTGGGCATCGAGTCCGTCCAGATTTTTTCCGATGCGGATCGAGATGCGCCTTACGCGAAGAGCGCGAGTCTGAGCCTCTGCATCGGCCCGGCGCCGGCAAGGGATAGCTATCTCAACATCGCGAAAATACTACAGGCCGCCGAACTCATTGGGGCAGATGCTGTCCATCCCGGCTATGGGTTCCTTTCGGAGAACGCGGCCTTTTCGAAAGCCGTGGAGGAGGCTGGTCTGGCCTTCATCGGCCCCAAAGCTGCCTCGATCGAAACCATGGGCGATAAGATCGCGGCCAAGCGGGCGATGAAGGCGGCTGGTGTTCCTTGCGTCCCCGGCGGCGACGAAGCACTGCCGGACGATATGATCCGTTGTGCTCACATAGCAGATGAGATCGGGTATCCGGTTATAATCAAGGCAGCTGGTGGCGGTGGTGGACGCGGTATGCGGATCGTCCGATCCGCCAACGAACTCGCTGAAGCCATCGTCACCACGCGAGAAGAAGCGGGACGCGCATTCGGCAATCCCGCCGTCTACATGGAGAAATTTCTCCAAGCCCCGCGCCATGTGGAAATTCAGGTGCTGGCGGACAATCACGGCAATGCTGTCTGGCTTGGCGAGCGCGATTGCTCATTACAGCGCCGTCACCAGAAGGTCGTCGAAGAAGCTCCCGCACCGGGCATTTCGCGCAATTTGATCGCCGAAGTCGGCGAGCGCTGCGCAGCCGCCTGCCGTAGCATCGGCTACTCCGGGGCAGGGACCTTTGAGTTTCTTTACGAAAACGGAGCTTTCTACTTCATCGAGATGAACACCCGCGTTCAGGTGGAGCATCCGGTAACGGAAGCCGTCACGGGCATCGATATCGTCGCCTGGCAAATCCGTATCGCCGGCGGCGAGCGCCTCGGCTTCGAACAAAAGGACATCGCTCGGCAGGGACATGCGATCGAATGCAGGATCAATGCGGAAGATCCCTACACTTTCCGCCCCAGTCCCGGCCGTATCCAGCGCTGGCATGCGCCAGGCGGGCCAGGCATCCGTGTGGATACCCATGTGGAAAGCGGTTACGTCGTGCCGCCGCATTACGACAGCATGATCGGAAAGATCATTGCCCATGGTGAAAGTCGTGACGAGGCGATTGCGCGCATGAAGGCAGCACTCGGGGAGGCCGTTCTTGACGGCATCACGTGCAACATCCCGCTGCATCGTGATATCATGGCCAACCCGGATTTCGTCGCCGGCAATCTCGGTATCCATCACCTCGAACATTGGCTGGAGACGCGCCGCCATGACGATTGAGCCCCTCAAGCTGAGCTGGATGGGCGAGCAGGCCATTCTCTGCGACACTGGACACGCAGCGATCGATCTCAAACTGCAGGAACGGTTCTGGGCGCTTGCCGAGCAACTGAAGGGCCGCGCTTTCGTGCGGGAAGTCGTGCCCGGCATGAACAACCTGCTCGTCATGATCGATCCAGCCGCTATCGGTGAGGCTGAGGCGTTGAAGGATATCGAGACCTGCTGGAACGGGCTTCGTGTGTATAGCGTCGCTGGTCGGGAGATCGAGGTGCCGGTGTATTACGGCGGAGAGCATGGGATCGACCTTGGCCATGTTGCCGAGGTCGTCGGACTTTCGCCGGAGGACTATGTCCGCCGGCACAGCGAAGGCCGCTACACGGTATTCAACCTCGGCAGCCAACCGGGTTTCGGCTATTTGGCGGGCCTTGATCTGTCACTTGCCGTGCCGCGCCGCAAAATGCCGCGGACGCGGGTGGAAGCAGGGTCAGTCGTGATCGGCGGCGCGCAGGCGGGGGTCATTTCCAAGACGTCGCCTTCCGGCTGGCACATAATCGGCAAGACGGATCTGAGATTTTTCGATCCTGCCGCTTCGTCCCCGGCGCTTCTGGCACCGGGTGACGTCATCCGCTTTTGCATTGAGAGTTTGAAACCATGATCGAGATCGTCACACCCGGCCCGCTGGCGACGGTCCAGGACCTTGGTCGCCATGGTTATTATGATATCGGCGTCGGCTTTTGTGGCGCCATGGATCCGCTCGCGCTTATCATCGCCAATCGGCTGGTCGACAATGACGACGGAGCGGCTGCGATCGAATTCACGATCGGCTCATTCGAAATCCGCTTCGAGCATGATACCGTCTTCGCTTTGGCCGGCGCCGATTGTGCCGTAAAGCTGGACGCTGTCGAAATTCCACCCTTCTGGTCTGCTCACGCCAAGGCGGGTCAGGTCCTCAAGGCAACCGCTCCGCGGCATGGCATGCGAACCTACCTCGCGATCGCCGGCGGACTTGCCGTGGAGCCGGTTCTCGGCTCTCGCAGCACTGACATGAAGGGGGGATTTGGTGGTCTTGGCGGACGTGCCCTTCAAGCTGGAGACCGGCTACCGCTCACGACGCCGGCTACCTTGCCGATGGCTTCGGATTTCGGCCTCGATCCGCGCGCGCTCTCATCCTTCTACCAGGCCGGCTATCCTGACGAAGTTTCCGTGCGCTTTCTCGCTGCGGCCGAATACTCCTCCTTCGAGGACACGGCGCTCGATATGTTTAAAGACGAGGCCTGGACCATCCAACCGGATAGCAACCGTATCGGTTATCGTCTGGCTGGACCGGTCCTGGACCTGAAAGCCAAGCTGGAACTGCGCTCACACGGCATCATGCCTGGTACGATCCAGGTGCCACCGTCGGGCCAACCCGTCATCCAGCTCAGTGATGCCAATACCTGCGGCGGATACCCGAAGCTCGGCGTTGTGATTACGGCTGATCTCTGGCGCTTGGGCCAGGCAAGGCTGGGCGGCAGGCTGCGCTTTGTCGAGGTCTCCCGCCAAGAGGCAATCGGGGCACTTTACGACCGGAATGCGTGCATGTCGGCGGTGTTTTCACAAATCGGCAAGAGCAGGAAGGCATTGTAATGGCTAATGGCAAGGAATTGAAGTTGCTTCATAAGGCCGAGCTTGTTTCACTTGCTCGCTATGCGTCAGAACACGGCGTCTCCGAGCTGGAGTGGTGCGATGGTGAGGCGAGGATATTGCTGAAGCTCAAGCTTGGCCGCAGCAAGTTCAGAGCCGCTTCCGCTATCGAGGCTCAACCCGAGCAGCCCCGCCCGGAAGCAGTCCGAGCTCCGAGTTTCGGCGAATTTCACCAGCCGGAAAACCTGTTGATAGGCGATGGAACGGTGGTGAATGAGGGGCAAATTCTGGCCTTTGTGCGCCTCGGACCAGTTATGAAGGCCGTTCGTGCCCCACGGCGCGGAACTCTAAAAAGCTGCGGATACCGCGAGAAGGCACTGGTCGGTTATGGCGACGTGGTTTTTCAGATCACTCCACAACAAGGTAGTGCGCGATGAAGATCGATATCAATTCCGACCTCGGTGAAGGTTTCGGCATCTACAGCGCTGCCGACGACGAGAGCATTCTGTCTCTGGTGTCCTCCGCCAATGTGGCTTGTGGCTATCACGCTGGCGATCCGGTGGTCATGGATCGCACCGTGCAGTTGGCGCTAAAGAACAATGTCGATGTCGGCGCGCACGTCGGCTATCCCGATCGGCAGGGCTTCGGCCGCCGAAACATGGCGTTCTCGCCGCGCGAGCTTGAATTGATGACGCTCTATCAGCTCGGCGCGTTGACAGCCGTCGCGGATGCCGCCGGGCATCGGCTTACCCACGCCAATTTCCACGGTGCGCTCGGCAATCTTTCCTTCGTGGATGCCGATGTCGCAGATGCGTTGCTCAAAGCCGTCCGGACCTTCAATCGCGACCTCATTTTCGTGGCCTTGCCGAATACGGAAGCGGAAAAGGCAGCCCGAAACCACGGATTGAACGTTGTAAATTCGTTCTTGGCCGACCGGGCCTATGACGAGCGGGGCCTGCTTGTCTCTCGTGGGAAGCAGGGCTCGATCGTAAAAGACCCGGTGAAGATCCGCGAGCGGATCATCCGCCTGTTACAGGATGGGACGGTGGTGACCGTGGATGGGCAGGAGATCGAGATGTCTGTCCAGTCGATCCTCGTCCACAGCGATACGCCGGGCGCCGTACAGCTTGGCGAAACCATACGTTCAGCCGTTCTGGAAGCGGGTGCCGAGATCGTCTCCCTGTCCCGGCTTTGACTATGCGGGCAGGAAGAAGGTTTCGAAATTGCAGCATTGCTCGGCAAAACCGGCAACTGATTTCTTGAAGTCCGAGCTACGGTCTGTTCGATATAGCACGGCATACCGCACGTGCGGCAGCCGGGTCTTCATCGGCAGGCGTCGCAAGCGGCCGTCTTTGACAAGCTTTGCCGTGACTGGTACCGGCAGGTAACTCACCCCAAGGCCTGACACGGTGAAGCCAATCTGTGCCACGAGACTTTCACAGTGAATGGTCTTCGAGGGCGCGACCTCATGGCTCGACAGCCAACGGCCATACACAAGTCCGGTACCTGATCTACTGCCTTGGACAAGCATGGTAAAATTAACCAGCTCAGTCATCGAAAGCTCTTCTTCCCCCTTATAGAGGCTTGGTGCGGCCATCCATGCGTTTTCGACCGCCTTGAGAGGCACGGTGACGCAGCGAGAATCGTTGAAGACGTCGGGAATGACAATCATATCGATCGTGTCGTCCATCAACCGATCGAACAGCGTGGCACTGAGCTCGACTTCAGGCTCGATGCTGACGCGCGGGTATTCGGTCTTGATCATACCAACAAGGCCGGGAAGCCATGTCATTGCCGTGAGCTCGGTGACGCCAATGCGGAAACGCCTCAGGAGGACCTGACTGGAACTGACCCGTTCGACGAATTGATCGCGCTCTTCCAGGAGACGCTTGGCGTAATCGAGTACTTCGGCGCCCTTTTCCGTCAATCTGGCGGTACGCTTGGTACGGTCGAAAATCTCGACGTTGAACTGTTGCTCGAGTTCCTGAACCCTCTTCGAGACGGCGGATTGCGTCGTATTGAGCTTCGCGGCCGCTGCTGCGAAGCTCCCGAGATCGGCTATCCAGTAAATTGCTTCAAGCTGTTTGAAGGTAATCACGCGGGCTGCGTTCCAATCCAGTTAGATAAAGATCGTACACACCTTCACGTATCAGCAAAATCCGTCAATCGTCAAAAATCAAGGTGATGCTGGCGTTCCGTAAGCGCCGGTGTAAGTTCCTTGGCGAATGCTGCGCAGGATGTCTTCTTCTTTTTGCTCCTGCGCATGGACAGCCTTCAGAAGTTCGACAGCAACGGCCTGCGGAAAGGCAACAATGCCGTCCTCGTCTCCCACGACGATATCTCCCGGTTCGATCACAAAGCCGCCGATCGCAACTGGTACGTTGATCTCGCCTGGGCCGTTTTTGTAGGGTCCACGATGGATGGCGGCGCGGGCAAACACCGGAAATTCCGATTTCGCCAAAGCTCCGGCATCGCGGATCGCGCCGTCTATCACCATGCCGGCCGCGCCCCGTGTTTGCGCAATCGTTGCCATGATCTCGCCGATCAGAGCACGGTTGGTTTCGCCGTCACCGTCTACGACGACGACATCGCCAGGACGAACAAGATCGAGCGCCTTGTGGATCAAAAGGTTGTCGCCTGCGGCTACACGAACCGTCAAAGCAGTTCCGGCCATTGTGCCATTGACCTTATGGAAAGGTCGAACACCGATGGCGCCCGGAAGTCGAGCAAGGTTGTCGCTTATAATTGCAGTCGAGGACTTGGCATAGGCTGAGATGAGCTCGGCATCTGCCCGCGGCGCGCTTGGGAGTATCCGGTTTCCGATCATTGAAATTCTTTCTGGATTGAGTACGACACGATGCTGCTCAGCGAAGAGCCTTGACCGCTGCCACAATAGCCTGACTTCCGGACTCGACGACTTGCATGGAGGCTGCGAAGGAAAGCCGAAGATAGGGGGAAACGCCGTAGGCTGACCCGTCCAGAACGGCCACCTTGGCCTGCTCCAGAAGGTAGAGGGAGACATCAAGATCGGTGCGCAATTCCTTACCGGCAGGCGTGCTCCTGCCAATCAAGTTGGCGACAGAGATAAAAAGATAGAAAGCTCCCGAAGGCGCGCGGGGCGAAAGGCCCGGCGCATCCGACAGGATCTCGACCATTCGGTCACGACGGTTACGATACATTGCGGTCGCCTCACGCACGCAAGCCTGATTGCCTTTCAGCGCCGCGACAGCGGCGGCCTGACTGATCGAGCTTGCGCACGTCGTGCTCTGGCTTAACATTTTTACGACCACCTCGATCAGTGCCTTCGGGCCTGCCGCGTAGCCGATGCGCCATCCGGTCATGGCGTAGGCCTTGGACATACCGTTGATGATGATTGCTCGATCAAACAGTGACGGCACGATTTCAATGAGACTCGGCGCGCGTTCATCGTGATAGGAAAGATACTCGTAAATTTCGTCCGTCATCACCCAGACAGAGGGATGGCGCTGCAGCACCTCGCCCAAAGCCGAAAGCTCGTCACGGGAATATATGGCGCCGGACGGATTGTTCGGCGTGTTGAGAACGAGCCATCGGGTCTTTTCGCTAATCGCCGCTTCAAGCGCCTGTGGCGTTAGTTTGAAATCTACCTCTTCGCCACAAATTACGACCACAGGCTTGCCACCGTGCAGAGTCGCTAAGTCGGGGTAGGATACCCAGTAGGGAGCCGGCACTATCACTTCGTCACCTTCGTTGAGCGTCGCCGAAAAGACTTCGAAAATTAATTGTTTGGCGCCGCAGCCAACAGCAATGTTCTCGGGCTTGGCCGGTAACCCTTTTTCGCGGCTGATATGAGTGGCAATAGCGGCGCGGAGAGCTGGCGTCCCGGCAGATGAGGTATAGTGTGTGTCCCCTGCTTTCATCGCAGCAACTGCAGCCTCCACAATATGAGTAGGAGTTGGGATATCCGGCTCACCGATCGTCAGGTCAACGATCTTGTGTCCTTGTGCCTGCAGATCCGAGACCATCTTTTTGGCCGCGATACTGGCCGAAGGCTTCAGCGCAATCGCGCGATTTGATATTTGAAGAGACATTGTGTTTGCCCTGGCTGTCGATGTCTCAAAAAGCTATGGCTTAAGCAAGTTCAAGAAAAGCGATTAATAGTCATGCAATTTAGTTCCTGAAAGGAATATGAGTCGACCAGCCTGACCCTCGGGCGTAGAGCGGAAGTTCACGCCCTTGAAGGCGATGGCCCCTCTTGGCTTCGGCAGGCTGATTGCGACCGCAGGACGCGGTTCGGCCGGTGCATTCAAAATATCGGACAGCCGGTTGATCGAGACCTGCACCTGTTGGACATCCTGCCAGAGCTGCGACAGCCTCAGGATCGACTGAGAAACTTGGCCGGCGATCATGTTGAAGGCGACGCACTGACCGTCAGCTCGCCATCGATGACGGCCTGCGCGCCAAGGACGCGAAGTGCCGCCGAGGTGATCTTGTTGACATACTGGATGGCGTTCTGGCCCTTGGCGGCGAGCATGGTCGCGGCAAAGGAGGCCTGGACATATCGGCGAGCCGCTCCTCCCATTGCGCGGCCACGACCGGCTCGACGGCGGCCGCCTTCATCGTCTGGATGCCGACGACCGTTTCGACCAGCATCTGCTGGCTATAGGCACCGCGTTCGAACTTCTCGTCGATGCGGTCCTTCAAGAGCGGCCGGATCAGAACGCCGATCGCGATATAGACAGGGATCGAGGCAACGACGATCCAGGCAAGCTTCGACGATAGCAAACAGCACTGCGATGAAGACGATGGCGAAGATGAGGTCGAGGCCGGAGAACAGCCCTTGGCCGGTCAGGAAGCTGCGGATCGTTTCCAACTCTGTCCCGTCGCTCTCGTCTCGAAATAGCTGAGCGGCAGATTGAGGAGAGGTTCGATATCGTCGCGACCGCCCAGGGCAAGCTGCAGCCCACAGGGCGGGTGAAGTCATTCAGTTGCTGGAAACGGGCAAGACCGCCGCGATCCCCGACGCCAACGGATCGAAGGTCAAGGCCGGCGATGTCGTCGTTGAACTGGATCCGACGGAGACCAGGGCAGAAGTCGATGCGCTGCTTGCGAGCCTGAGGTCTCTGCGAGCCGAAGTCATCCGGCGAACCGCCGCGAGCGCGCAAGTCGCGGCGTGGCAGCGTGGCGGCCTCTGGACGAGTTCGTGGACGATCTCGACGCCTCTTGCTTTCGACAAGGATATCCCTCTGTCTATCAGAACACGGGAGGAAGCGCAGTTCCAGTCATCGCTGGAACAACTGGCCTCGTCGCTTGCCAATCTTTCCTCGCAAAGAGAACAGCAACTCGCACCGCTAATCGCATGGTCGCCGCCCGGAAAAACCTGATCGCGACGATGGATGATCGCGTGGCGATGCGATCCCAGCTGATGGAATCGAGCGCCGTCCTGCGCGTCGGCGCCATCGATGCGATGGAAGCCAAGCAGCCCGCAGAGGCGGATCTCGCCGAGCAGATCGGTCAGGCCGATGACGCGGCTGCTGCCCTTGCGGTTGCGACGAGCGAAGGCGAGAAGGCGATCAAGACCTTCATTGCGGAGAATGTCGAAAAGCAGACGGAGGCGGAGCGGAAGATCGACGAACAGGAGCAGCAGCTCATTCGGGCACAGAAGAAGCTGGACGCCATGACGATCAAAAGCCCATCAACGGGACGGTGCAGACATCTGCCATTACGACCGTTGGCCAGGTTGTGATGGCGGGCTCGGAGCTGATGCGGATCGTGCCGGAGAATGCAGTGCTGGAGATCGAGGCTTATCTGCCGAACCAGGACATCGGCTTCGTCGCGCCGGGTCAGCCAGCGGTGATCAAGGTTCAGGCTTTCCCGGCGGTGAGGCCTGACGTTTAAACGTTAAATCCCAGGATAGACGTACCTACCTTCAAATCCTCGGCGGCGGCGGACGCCGAACGACGGGTCTCCGGTTCCATTCCCTTCAAGAGTAGTGGATTATTTTCCGCCGTCGGCACACTGCTTTTCCCGAGTCCTACTCATAAACTCAACTCGTTTTGCCGCCGCGGATCTATGAAGTCGTCGTCGTCGAAAACTTATCGCGCGCGCTCTGGATGCAAGGTCCAAATGAAATTTGGCAATATTGGCTTCATAGTGAAGCTTGCTGCGAGCGGCGGGGTCTGATGGGCAGCCAACGATTGTTCGTACGACATTTCAGATTATTGGGAGAGCCTTGTGACGTAGGCTGCCAGCTCCGCTCTGTTTGAGCAGCCAATCTTCTCAAGACAACGACTTAAGTGCGTACGCACGGTCGCAAAGCCGATATTGAGAACGCGCCCGATATCCTTATCGGAGCAGCCGCGAGAGACGAGGAGTGCAACGTCGCGCTCGCGTTCGGTGAGCACGGACAGTGTTATGTCCGGCGATGCCGAGAGTGCGCGTGTGAGCAGTGGCGAGAGCACTTTTAGAAGGCCGATTTCCCGATCGGCGAAATCCGGCTGGCGTTTGGTTCGCCAGATGCGCAGATCCGCGAGTTCCCGACCACCGGCCTTGAGGAACAAATTGATTCCGTGGTCCAAGCCGTCCTTCATCAGGAAGTCGTTGAAGAACTCGGTCTTACGCAAATCCGATCTGCAAATGACCTCATCCACATATGCTGGGCGCCAGAGGCTGCGCAACTGGCGGGTCATCGGATCGCGATACTGATACCAGCTGCGATATGCCTTAATATTGTCGTGGGACTGATTGATGACAAAGGGATCATTATAGGAGTTTGACTTCGGGTTCCATATGAAGGAAGCCAGGACCTCCGACCGCATCAGGCGCAGTATGTCGGGAAAAATCGTTTCCCTGATCTCAACCGATCCAGGGCTGGTTAGCCTGCTGACAATATCGGCGAAGAGGCTTGTCTCTTCGAACGTCAAATCGTAGACGGTCCCGGTCATAATAAGCCCAGTTATTGGCGGGATCTTTGTCCCGACTTGTTCCCTTATGGGGAAGGGAAACAAATAAGATACCAAAAGCAAGAATATTCAGATGTCGCCCCTGAGATCGGGCGGCCGCTAAGCTTCCGCGGTATGTCCTTGGACGGCATTTGACCTGTGATCTTACCAACAAAATTGCTGATGGTGGCGAACGCGCATTCTGACTAGGGTCAGGACTCGTTGATCAGAGCCAGAAGATAACGGTTGCAGCGAGAGAGATGGCGGAAAGAAAAGCCATTGGGCACCTGTCATAGCGCGT